>NZ_CP089466.1:2023053-2697405 GCF_021233415.1 Halobacterium litoreum
GCGGCGGGGAACTACGAACAGGGCGGGTTCGCGTGGAGCGCGTCGTTCTGGCGGGACGTCGCCGGCTACGACCCCGTGGCGGCCGCGACCGAACTGGACGCCGCGGTGTACGCCCTGCAGGGCGGCCGCGACTATCAGGTGAGTCCGACCGAGGACTTCCCGGCGTGGCAGGAGGCCCTGTCGAACGACCGCACGCGGCTGTACGACGACCTGAACCACCTGTTCATGCCGGGGGAGGGCCAGCCGAACCCGAGCGAGTACTTCCGCCCGGGGAACGTCGCCGAGTCCGTAATCGCGGACCTCGCCGGCTGGCTGACCGCGTGACAGGGCGAATCGTTTTGTAGCGCTGTCACGACTCCCTAGGTATGTTCGACGCGATACTGTTCCCCACCGACGGGAGCGACGGCGCGGACGCCGCACTCGACTTCGTCCTGGACGTGGCGGTCGCCCACGACGCGACCCTGCACCTGTTGAGCGTCGCGGACACCTCCCGCAGCGCGGTCGAACAGCAGGCCGAGGTCGTCGAGACGCTGGAGTCGAACGCCGAGCGCGTGGTGGCGGACGCGGCCGAGCAAGCGCGCGAACGCGGCATCGACGCGACTGCGGAAGTGCGGGCGGGCGCCCCGCACAGCGCCATCTGCGACTACGCGACGGACGCCGGCGTGGACGTGGTGGTGATGCCGACGCGCGGGCGGCGCGGCCTCGAGCGGTTCCTGCTCGGGTCGACGACGGAGCGCGTCGTCAGGCGCTCGGACGTCCCGGTGTTGACGCTCCGCCCGGACGCCGGCGACGCAGACTACCCGTTCGAGTCGGTGCTGGTGGCGACCGACGGGAGCGACGGCGCGGACGCCGCCCTCGACCGGGGCGTCGCGGTGGCGGACGCCGAGGACGCGGCGCTCCACTTGCTGTCGGTCGTGAACGTGACGAGTCTCGGCGCCGACGTGCGAAGCGACATCGCGGTGGACGCCCTCGAACAGAGCGCGAACGTGATTCTCGACGACGCCGCGGCGCGCGCGAACGGCGCGGGCGTCGACCCGGCGACCCGCGAGGTGGCGTTCGGTTCGTCGGTCCACCGCGCGATTCTGGACTTCGTCGACGAGCGCGACGCGGACCTGGTGGTCGTCGGAACGCACGGCCGCACCGGGTTCGACCGGTACGTCCTCGGGAGCGTCGCGGAGTACCTCGTGCGCACCTCGCCGGTGCCCGTGTTGACGGTGCGGGCGCCCGAGACCGAGTGACAGAGTAGTTACTTTTCCGACATCTTATGCGGCCGGCCGCCGACTGAACGGACATGGGCGAACTCGAAACCGAAATCGAGACGACGCGCACAGAGGCCGCGAGACACCTCCGAGCGCTCGCCGACCAACTCGACGCTGACGGCGACGTCTCGTTGACAGTCGGCGACCGACAGGTCACCCTCGACCCCACCGAGCCGGTGACGTTCAAGGTGGAAGGCGAGTCCGACTACAGCGAGGGCGACGCGCGGGCGAAACAGAGCATCGAGGTCGAGTTGGTCTGGTGGCGCGACGTCGACAGCGCCGAGGCCGCGCGCCTCGACGTCGAACCCGCGGGGGAGTAACCGCGGCCGCGCGACGGGCGTCGGTACCGGAGGAAAACACGCAACACGGAGGACCGACAATCGGGGCGCATGACAGAGACGCGGGCGCTGCTGGTGGACGCGTTCACCGACGAGCCGTGTGCGGGGAACGCGGCGGGCGTCGTGCCGGACGCCGACGACCTGACCGACGACCAGATGCAGGCCATCGCCGCCGAACTGGGCGCCAGCGAGACGGCGTTCGTCCGGGAGAGCGAGGACGCCGACCGCCGGATTCGGTACTTCACGCCGACGACGGAAATCGACCTCTGCGGGCACGCGACGATTGCGAGCCACGCCCACCTGTTCGCGGACGGCGCAATCGACGCGGGCGAACACACCCTCGAAACGAACGCCGGCACGCTCGACGTCGAGATAGCGGACGACGGGACGGTGTGGATGACGCAGAACGCCCCCGAGATTCGCGAGGTGGACGTCTCCTACGAGCGCGTCGCCGAGGCGACGGGGACGGACGTGGCGGCGCTCCGCGGCGCGAGCGACGACCTGCCGCTTGCCGTCGCTGACACCGGCCTGCCGTTCCTCGTGGCGCCAATCACGTACCTCTCGGACCTGGGGGACGCCGACCCGGACTTCGACGCGGTCGAGGCGCTCGCCGACGAGGTGGGCGCGGCGGGCGTCTACGCGTTCTCCTTCGACGCGCTGGACGGCGACGCGACGATTCACGGGCGCGCGTGGGTGCCGGGCGCCGGCATCGACGAGGACCCCGTGACGGGGACGGCCAGCGGCGCGGCGGGCGCGTACCTCTGGCACTTCGACGCGTTCGGCGGCGACATGGCGGCGGAGATGGTGTTCGAGCAGGGCCACTTCGTGGACCGTCCGGGCCGCGTGCGCGTCCGGGCGGCGGACGGCGGCGCGCCGGCGGTCGGCGGCACCGCCGTGGAGACGTTCGACGGGACACTCCGGGTGCCAAAGCGAGAAGACGACGAGATTCTGGAGGGTTAGTTCTCGGCTTCGCTGAAGTCGAAGGCGTCGTCGTCGCGGAGTTTCCGGAGTTCGCGGTTGACCGACTGGAGGTCCGTCTGCATGTCCGAGAGGCGGTCGTCGAGCACGCTCACGATGTCACTTTTCACGCGCTGGGTGTCGAACGTCTCGGCGAGCGCCTCCTCGTGGGCGGCGGTGAGCGTCTTGTACAGCGCCCACGCCTTCCCGAATCGGTAGACTGCGATGCCGACGACGGCGACGGCGATGCCGGGCGCCGCCGCCGAGACGAACGCGCCGACCGAGTCGGTGTCGAGGGCGGGTTCGGCGAGCATCGCGCCCGCCGCGGCGATGCCGAGGCCGACCACCGCGAACAGCGTCGTCACGGCGAAGTACTTGCCTGCGTGGACTGCGGAGCGTTTGGCGTCCATGCGCGGCCCGAGGGAAGCCGGCGGCTAAAATCCTCCGACGATATCGGCTTACTCGAATCCGAGTTGCGATGTTTCGAGGCGTGTACCGTTCGCAATCTTCTTATGCGCTATCTCGGACTATCTACGTGCCACATGGCTGTACGCTGGCTGGAGGACATACGGGCCGACGACATCGACAGTGTCGGCGGCAAAGGGGCATCGCTCGGCGAACTCACGGACGCCGGGCTTCCCGTCCCGCCGGGGTTCGTCGTGACCGCCGGTACGTACCGCTCGTTCATCGAAGAAGCCGGCATCGACGACGACCTGTTCGCCGCCGTCGACGTCGACCCCGAGGACTCGGCCGCGCTCGCCGACGCCGAAGCGCGCGCCAAAGACCTCATCCTGAACACCGAACTCCCCGAGTCGATTCGCGACGACATCCTCTCCTCGTACGACGAACTGGACGACGGCGAGGCGTTCGTCGCGGTCCGGTCGTCCGCGACCGCAGAGGACCTCCCGGACGCGAGTTTCGCGGGCCAGCAGGAGACGTTCCTCAACATCACGCGCGAGGACCTCATCGACCGCGTGAAGCGATGCTGGGCGAGCCTGTTCACGCAGCGCGCCATCTACTACCGCGAGGAACAGGGCTTCGACCACGACATCGTCGACATCGCGGTCGTCGTCCAGCGCATGGTCGACGCCGAGAAGTCCGGCGTGATGTTCACGAGCCACCCGTCGACGGGCGCCCACGAGGCCATCATCGAGGCCGCGTGGGGCCTCGGCGAAGCCGTCGTCTCCGGCTCGGTCTCCCCCGACAACTACGTCGTCGACCGTGACGCCGGTGCCGTCGAGGAGGTCACCGTCGCGGACAAGAAGCTGATGCACGTCAAAGACCCCGACACCGGGGAGACCGTCGAGCGCGCGGTGCCCGACGAGAAGCGCGAACAGCGCGTGCTCTCGGACGACGAAATCGAAGCGCTGGTCGCCATCGGCGAACGCGTCGAGGACCACTACGACAGCCCACAGGACGTCGAGTGGGCGATGGTCGACGGCGACGTCTACATGCTCCAGTCGCGACCAATCACCACCATCAACGAGGACGACGAAGACATGGCTGAAGACAACGGCAACGACGGCGAAGCGCTCGTGAACGGGCTCGGTGCGAGTCCGGGCGTCGCGTCCGGCGCGGCGCGCGTCGTCACCCAACTCGACCAACTCGACAAGGTCGGCGAGGGCGACATCATCGTCACCGAGATGACCACGCCGGACATGGTGCCCGCGATGAAACGCGCCGCCGGCATCGTCACCGACGAGGGCGGCATGACGAGTCACGCGGCTATCGTCTCCCGCGAACTCGGCTGTCCCGCCGTTGTCGGCGCGACCGACGCCACCAGCACGCTCCACGACGACCAAATCGTCACGCTCGACGGCGACCGCGGCGTCGTCACCGAGGGCCGCGTCGAGGGCAGCGAAGAGAAAGACCCCGTCGAGGACGCACGCCCCACCACGCCCGTGAAGCCGATGACCGCGACCGAAGTGAAGGTCAACGTCTCCATCCCGGAGGCCGCCGAGCGCGCCGCCGCGACGGGCGCCGACGGCGTCGGCCTGCTCCGCATGGAGCACATGATTCTCTCCACGAACAAGACCCCCGAGCGCTACGTCGCCGACCACGGCGAGGACGCCTACGTCCAAGAACTCGTGGACGGCATCCGGGGGGTCGCCGAGGAGTTCTACCCACGGCCCGTCCGCGTCCGCACGCTGGACGCGCCGACCGACGAGTTCCGGCAACTCGAAGGCGGAAACGACGAACCCCACGAGCACAACCCGATGCTCGGCTACCGCGGCATCCGCCGCAGCCTCGACCGCCCGGACGTCTTCAAGCACGAACTGGAGGCGTTCCGCGAACTGTACGAGATGGGCTACGACAACGTCGAAGTGATGTTCCCGCTCGTCAACGACGCCGACGACGTGCGGCGGGCCCGCGAACTGATGAGCGAGGCCGGCATCGACACCGAGAAGCGCACGTGGGGCGTGATGATAGAGACGCCCGCTGCCGCGCTCTCCATCGACGGACTCGCCGCCGAGGGCATCGACTTCGCGAGTTTCGGCACGAACGACCTCACGCAGTACACGCTCGCCGTCGACCGGAACAACGGCAACGTCGCCGACCGGTTCGACGAACTCCACCCGTCCGTGCTGAATCTCATCGAGCAGACCATCGAGGCGTGTCGCGAACACGACGTCGCGACCAGCATCTGCGGGCAGGCCGGCTCCAAGCCCGAGATGGTCGATTTCCTCGTCGAGACCGGTATCTCCTCCATCTCCGCGAACATCGACGCGGTGCGAGACGTCCAACACGAGGTCAAGCGCGTCGAGCAGCGCCTGGTGCTGGACTCCGTTCGCGAGTAATCCGGCCGGCTCTCCGTCCTCGAATTTCTCTTCGGCTCGTCCTCTGGAAAGCACACGACCGCCAAAAGTATCAGCAGTCCCGACCTATCGTCGCGGTATGTTGGTCTATCACGCGGTCTTCCTCGCGCTCGTCGCCGGGACGACGGCGTTCTTCGCGGTTCTCGCGGCGCTGAACGTCCGGTACGCCGAGCGCGCGGTTCGCGAGCGCGCTGACTGGCTCGCGGAGACAATCGGCGTCGACGACCCCGACGAACTGCTGGACTACCACCGCCTCGGCACCGCCGCCTCCCAACTGGAGAGCGTCGTGGTGCTCGGCGTCGTCCTGCTCGTGCTGTACTCGGGGCTGTTCGGCGACGGCGTCGCCGCGGTCTACGACACCGTCGGGAGCGACCTGCTCGCGGGCGTCGCGCTGTTCGTCGGCGCGACAGTCGGGATGCAACTCCTGAGCCTGCCCTTCGACGCGTTCGACACGTTCGCCGTCGAGGAGGCGTTCGGGTTCAACGAGCAGTCCCCGGCGCTGTTCGCTCGGGACAAAATGGTCTCCACGGCTGTCGCCGCCGTCTTCGTCGCCGTCCTCGGCGCGGGCGTCCTCTACACCGTCGAGGCGTTCCCGAACTGGTGGTGGCTCGCCGCCACCGGCGTCGTCGTCGCGTTCCTGCTCGCCACCCAGATTCTCGTGCCGCGGGTGGTGATGCCGCTGTTCTACGACTTCGACCCCGTGGAGAACAGCGACCTGCGGGACGCCGTCGAGGACGTCTTCGAGCGCGCCGGATTCGCCTGCGACCAGGTGTACGTGATGAACGCGAGTTCGCGCTCCGGGCACTCGAACGCCTTCTTCACCGGGTTCGGGCGCACCAAGCGCGTCGTGCTCTTCGACACGCTCGTCGAGCAGATGGACGAGACCGAAGTCCAGAGCGTGCTCGCTCACGAACTCGCGCACTGGAAGAAGGGACACATCTGGCAGAACGTCGCCGCGAGCGCGCTCCAGGCCGGCATCCTGCTCTTCCTCGCGCAGTTCCTCGTGGAGTCGGCGTGGCTCTACGAGATGTTCGCGGTGCCCGAGCGGGCCGCCGCCGGCCTCCTGCTCGCGGGGCTCTGGCTCCAGCCGCTCAGCCAGCTCACGGCCCCGATTCAGAACAAACTCTGGCTCGCGAACGAGCGCGAGGCCGACGCGTTCGCCGTCGACGTGATGGGCGGCGGCGACGCGCTCGCTGGCGCGCTCGCCGACCTCACGAGCGAGAACCTCGGCAACCCCTTCCCGCACCCCTACTACGAGGCGTTCCACTACCAGCACCCGCCCGTTCCAGAGCGCATCCGGTATCTCACCGAGGGCGACGGAACCGAGTTGGAGAGTGAGGCCGGTGGACCCGGGGACGCCGCGGTCTGAAGCCACCCCACGCCGCCACAGTTTTCTTCCGTCGGAGCGCCGTCACGTGTCGGTATGCGCACGGTCCTCGCAGTCGCCGCCCTCCTCGTCACCGCCGGCTGTGCCGGCGTCGCACCGACCGACGGCGTACAGGCACCGGCGCCCGCCGACGGCTATCCGCCGGGCGTCACCGAGTCCGGCCTCCAGAACGCCAGCGAACTCGTCTCCACGCACGTCGAACTCGTGGAGACCACCGGCTACGCCTTCGACGTGGAGACGACCACGAACTTCAGGGACGTCGTCGACGGCGAACCGTACGTCAGCAACGAGTCGCTGGCGTACCGAGGCAGGACGGCCGGGAACGTGAGTCGCGTCGAGGTTCACCGCTGGTTCGGCGCCACCCCGACGTACGACGAGCAGGCCACGACCTTCGACGCGTGGTGGAACGAGAGCTCCGGCCGGTACCTCTCGCGCGCCGAGAACGGCCAGGGCACCGTCACGTTCCGAGTGACCGACAACGACGGCGGATTCGGGGCGGAACCCGACCGCGAAGCGTGGACGCGGCACGGACTCGGCGCACTCTCGGCGGGCGACTACGAGGTGACGAACCGGTACGTCGCCGACGGCCGGACCCTCGTGGTGCTGGAAGCCGACCGCGCACTCGACGGCAACTACGACACGTATCGGGCGCGCCTCGTCGTCGACCTCGACGGCCGCATCCACGAGTTCGAGGTGGAGTCGACCTTCTCGGACGGGAACAAGTCGTGGGCGCAGACCGCGAGTTACGAACTCACCCACGTCGGCGTGGAGTCGATTCCCGAGCCAGCGTGGCGAGAGGCTGCGCTCGCCCTCCCCGACGCGAGCCTCGTCGTCACCAGCCACACGCAGTACGTCGAACTCTGGCACGAACGCGGCGAGACGCTCCCCGCGGGCTCGACAGTCGAAATCGCGCACGACGGCGAGACGCAGACAGTGACACTCGACCGGCCCGTCGCGGAGGGCGACCGCCTCTACGTCACCGACCCCGCCGACGGCGAACTCGGAGTCTCGTTCGCGGAACCGGGCGACGACACCCCGCGCCTGCGCGGCGAGTACCACATTCACGTGTTCAGTCCGGAGGGCTACGCGGTCAATTCGCTGTTCCCGGACGAGGTGAACGTCTCCGCGTGACGCGCCGAGAGCGGAACCGCTAAACCGCTCCCGTAACTTCGGTTCGTTTGTATGACGCGCGCGGAGACACGCCCGGCGCCACAGGAGTTCGACCGCGTGCTGTCCTCGATGTGTACGGACCCGCACCCGGCGGCCCGCGACGCCGCGATGCGGTTCCTCGCGGACAACCCCGGCGACCCGGCGACGTACCCGGCCGTCTCGGACCTCGAACGCGAGGCCGTGGCAATGCTCGGGGACGTGGTCGGCCTGGACGACCCCCACGGCTACGTCGGGTCGGGCGGCACCGAGGCGAACATCCAAGCGGTCCGCGCAGCCAGAAATCTCGCCGACGACGACGCGAACGTCGTCGCACCCGAGAGCGCGCACTTCTCCTTCCAGAAGGCCGCGGACGTCCTCGACGTGGAACTCCGACTCGCGGAACTGGACGACGACCACCGCGCCGACGTCGACCACGTCACCGACCTCGCGGACGACGACACGGCAGTCGTCGTCGGCGTCGCCGGAACCACTGAGTTCGGGCGCGTCGACCCGATTCCCGCGCTCGGCGACGTGGCCGAAGACGCGGGCGCGAACCTCCACGTCGACGCGGCGTGGGGCGGTTTCGTCCTGCCTTTCACGGACCATGACTGGGACTTCGCTGACGCCGCCGTGGACACGATGACCATCGACCCGCACAAGATGGGGCAGGCGCCCGTGCCCGCCGGCGGCTTCCTCGCCCGCGACCCGGAGACGCTGGACGCGCTCTCGATTCGCACGCCGTACCTCGAATCCGACACCCAGCCGACGCTCGGCGGCACGCGGTCGGGCGCCGGCGTCGCCGGCGCGCACGCCGCCCTCGACGAACTCTGGCGGGACGGCTACCGCGACCAGTACGAGACCTCGCAGGCGAACGCCGACTACCTCGCGAGCGAACTCGACGACCGGGGTTACGACGTGGTCGACCCCGTGCTCCCGCTCGTCGCCACGGAACTCCCCGACCGCGAGTTCCGGGCGCTGCGGGACGACGGCTGGCGCATCTCCCGCACCGCCAGCGGCGAACTCCGCGTCGTCTGCATGCCCCACGTCACCCGCGAGATGCTCGACTCGTTCCTCGCGGACCTCGACCGCAGCAGATGACTGTTCGCACCGGCGACGAACCTTCGATAGCATTAACCGTCAGCGCGCGCGCCTCTCGAACGTGACCTCGCTAGCGGTGCTCCCGCTCGCACTCGACATCGGCATCTTCGAGGACGCGGTCCGCGCAGCCACCGGCTGGAGCGGCCTGTTCGTCATCTTCGTCTACTCGTTTCTCATCGCGTTCGTGCTCCCGCTCCCCAGCGAAATCGTGTTGTGTCCCGCCGGCTACGTCTGCGCGGCGGGCGCGACGCTCGGTCTCGGCATCCCCGGTCCCGCCGTCGTCGCGCTCGTCGTGCTCGTGAGCGGCGTCGGGAAAGCGCTCGGGAGCGTCATCGCGCTGTACGTCGGACACGGCGCGAGCCACTCCGGCATCGTCGTGCGCGCGTGCCGGCGCCTCGGCTTCGACCCGGTCGAGTGGTCCAAGAGCAAGATGGTCGCGCTCGTCCGCAAGTACGGCTACTACGGGATGGCGATGGGCCTCACCGTCCCCGGCTTCCCGGACACGCTCTCCATCTACGTGTTCTCCGTCATCGAGAAGAACTACGCGAAGTTCGCGGCCGCCGCGTTCGCCGGGAGCGTCGGCCGCCTCGTCGTCACCATCGCCGTCATCGAAGGCGTCGTGCTCGTCGTCTGAGGCGTTCCGGAACCGCCGCGCGCCGCGGGACAACGGTTATGCCAGCCGGCGTTCATCCCGGACGTATGACACGCTTGCGTTCGGACCGCCTCGTCACCGGCGGCCTCATCATCCTCGTCGGCCTCCTCCTGTTGTTGTCGACCACGGACTACGCCAGCACGGAGAACCTCTGGGACTTCCTCCCGGCCGTCTTCGTCGCGCTCGGCGCGTGGGCGCTCGTCCGCAGCCGCTTCCGGAACCTCACCGGCCCCGTCATGGTAATCGCGGTCGCGGCCACGTTCCAAGCGAAGAACCTCGGCTACGTCACCGACCAGCAGATCGGCGACTGGTGGCCGCTGTTCGTCGTGCTGTTCGGCGTCCTCTACCTCGTCGGTCGGAGCCGACGCACCCGCGGCGTCTCCGTCAGCGACCGCGACGCCGGCGACGTCTCCATCATCAGCCTGTTCAGCGGCACTCAGCGCCGCGTCACCGGGAGCGGGTTCCGCGGAGGCAACGTCGTCGCGATGTTCGGCGGCGCGGAACTCGACCTCCGCGACGCCGACGTCTCGAACCCGCCCGCGACCGTCGAGTGCCTCGTCGCGTTCGGCGGCGCCGAAGTGCAGGTGCCCGAGGACTGGACCGTCGACCTCGACGTGCTCAGCCTCTTCGGCGGCAGCGAGGACAAACGCCCGCCCAGCGGCGGCGACGGCGACGTGGACCTCGTCGTCACCGGCCTCGCGCTGTTCGGCGGCGTCTCTGTCGAACGCTGACGACGGTCCGTCCAGTCCCTCGATTCTCGGGCGTGACCGGCACCCTGTTTCTCCCGCGAGCCACGACACGCAGCCACCAGCCAGGGAACCGGAACGACACGACACAATCCGCGGGCTTTAGGCCCGCGCCGGCGGAACGGGGGAGTATGACATACGAAGACTACCCCACCGACGACCCGGCGGTGGTCACGTGTGGGCTGCCGTACGCCAACGGCGACCTCCACATCGGCCACCTGCGCGGCTACGTCAACGCCGACGCGTTCACGCGCGGCCTCCGCAAACTCGGCCAGCAGGCCGCCTACGTCTGCGGGAGCGACATGCACGGCACCCCCATCGCGGTGAACGCCGCGGAAGCCGGCGTCAGCCCCGAGGAGTTCGCGCTCGAACACCACGAGCAGTACGAGGAGACGTTCCCGAAGTTCAACGTCGACTTCGACCAGTACGGCCACACCCACGACGAGACGAACACCGAGATGACGAAGGCGTTCGTCCGCGCGTGGGAGGAAAACGGCCACGTCCACGAGAAGGAAATCGACGTGGCGTACGACCCCGAGGCCGACCAGTGGCTCCCCGACCGCTACGTCGAGGGGACCTGTCCGTACTGCGGCGAGCACGCGCGCGGCGACGAGTGCGACGAGGGCTGTCAGCGCCACCTCGAACCCGGCGAAATCGAGGACCCCGTCTCCACGGTCACGGGGAACCCCGCCGAGTACCGCAAGCGCGACCACAAGTTCCTGCGCCTCGCGGACTTCCAGGAGCACCTGCAGGGGTTCATCAACCGCCTCGAAGGCACGAGCAACGCCCAGAATCAGCCCCGCGAGTGGATCGAGGGCGAACTCCAGGACCTCTGTATCACGCGGGACATGGACTGGGGAATCGACTACCCCGGCGAGGGCGCCGACGACCTCGTCCTCTACGTCTGGGTCGACGCCCCCATCGAGTACGTCTCCGCGACGAAGCAGTACACCGACCGCACGGGCGACTTCGACTGGGAGTCCGTCTGGAAAGAGGGAGACGGCGAAATCGTCCACGTCATCGGCCGCGACATCATCCAGCACCACACGGTCTACTGGCCGTCGATGCTGGAGGGCGCGGACTACGCCGAACCGCGGGCGGTCTGTGCGACCGGGTTCGTGAACATCGACGGGAAGGGGCTGTCCACGTCGAAGAACCGCGCCATCTGGGCCGAGGAGTACCTCGATGAGGGGTTCCACCCCGACCTGCTCCGGTACTACCTCGCGACGGCGAGCGGGTTCGAGCACGACGTGAACTTCACGTGGGAGCGGTTCGCCGAGCGCGTCAACAGCGAACTCGCGGACGTCGTCGGGAACTTCGTCTACCGGGCGCTGCTGTTCGCGAACCGGAACTTCGGCGGCACGCCGGACGCCAGCCTGAGCGACGAGGTGGAGACGGAAATCGCGCAGGCGATGGACGACTACGAGGACGCGCTGAACGACTACGACCTGAAGCGGGCGGGCGAGCG
This sequence comes from Halobacterium litoreum, assembly GCF_021233415.1. Taxonomy (NCBI): domain Archaea; kingdom Methanobacteriati; phylum Methanobacteriota; class Halobacteria; order Halobacteriales; family Halobacteriaceae; genus Halobacterium; species Halobacterium litoreum. The sequence goes on from NZ_CP089466.1 coordinate 2,034,924, forward strand.
AGCCGTCGCGCTCGCGCGCTTCGGGAACGAGTACATCCAGCGCAACGAGCCGTGGAAGCTCGACGAGGACGAGGCGGCGCCGGTCATCCGCGACTGCGTGCAACTCGTGAAGGCCGTCGCGGTGCTGCTCCAGCCGTTCCTCCCGGAGAAGGCCGACGAGGTGTGGGCGCAAATCGGCGCCGAGGGGAGCGCGGCGGACGCCACCGTCGCGGACTGCCTGCAGGAGCCGCCGGCGGAGTTCGGCGAGCCCGCGGAACTCTTCGAGAAGGTCGAGGACGAGCAGGTCGCGGAACTCGACGAGAAGCTCGCGGGGAAAATCGAAGCCGCCAGTAGCGAGGAGGACGACGACGGGGACGTGAGCGACGAATCCGACGTCGAACTGGCACCGCTCGCCGACGACCGCATCGGGTTCGAGGAGTTCCAAGCCCTCGACCTGCGCGTCGGCCGCATCGAGTCCGCCGAGGGCATCGAGGGCGCGGACGACCTCGCACGCCTCGAAGTCGACATCGGCCACGAAGTCCGGCAGATTGTCGCCGGCATCAAGCAGCTCCACGACCTCGACGAACTCCCCGGCACGAAGGTCGTCGTTGTCGCGAACATGGAGGAGGCCGAACTGTTCGGCGTCGAGTCGAACGGGATGGTGCTCGCCGCGGGCGAGGAAGCCGACCTCCTCACGACCCACGGCGACAGCGTCCCCGGCACGAAAGTCAAGTAGGGCGAGCAGGCGACTGACGGCTCCGGTGCGCGACGCCGCCGTTCCGCGTCCGCGCGCACCGGCCGATTGCTCAGGTCACGCACCGGGATGGTCCCGGTCTGCTACTTGAACCTACGCGGCTGGCTGACAAGCATTCGCGGCGCGAGTGGTCCGAAGGTCCCGAGCGCCGCGATTCACAGCGCGAACGGCGAAGCCGTGAGCGCTGGCCGACGGAACCCCCGTATGGGGGTGACGGAGACTTTTTCCGCAAGTTTTTGCCAGCGCAGGGCGCGCAAAGCGCGCCCAAGCGCGGCAAAAAGTGCGTTCTAGAGTTCTTCGACGATTTCGCCGAGGTCGTCGACGTGCATGGCTTCCATGGTCTGCATCTCGATGCCGTAGCGTTCGGCGGCGATGGAGGCTTCGAGGGCGGCTTGCCGGTCGGCGGCGTCGAAGAGGAGGAGGACGTCGCGTTCGCCGAGGAGGACGTAGGCGTCTCGGAGTTCGCAGTTCCGGGTTTCGAGGTCTTGTCGGAGGTCGCCCCAGATGGACGCGAGTTCTTGGGCGTTCTGGAATTCGCCGGTTTCGACGTTGGCGAAGGCGGCGTAGGTCGGCATAGATTCGAATTTCGGGGCCACGGTAAAAATCGCTGTGGCTGTTTTGGTACTCGGTTTCGAGTGAAGAGCGGGGGTTTTTGCCGGGTGCGGTCGTAGCCGGGGGCAATGAGGAACGCGAAAATCGTCTGCACGCTCGGGCCGGCGACCGACGACGAGGCGTCGGTGCGGGCGCTCGCGGACGCGGGGATGACGGTGGCGCGAATCAACGCCAGCCACGGGTCGCTCGAGGACCGCGCGGCGCTCGTGGATACGGCCCGCGAGGTCGACGAGGAGACCGACAAGCCGGTCGCGGTGATGCTGGACACGCAGGGGCCGGAGGTCCGGACGGCCGAGACCGACGAGCCGGTGCGCGTGGAGACCGGGAGCGAGGTGGCGTTCGCAGAGGGCGACACGTCGACGCCCGAGCGCGTCGGTCTGTCGACGAGCATCGCGGCGGCCGAGCCCGGCGACCGCGTGCTGTTAGACGACGGCCGCATCGAGGCCGTCGTGGAGCGCGTGGAGGGCGACACCGTCTACGCGCACGTCGAGTCCGGCGGCGACCTCGGGAGTCGGAAGGGCGTGAACGTTCCGGGCGTGGAGTTGGACCTCGACGTGGTCACGGAGAAGGACCGCCGCGACCTCGAACTCGCCGCGGAGAAGGACGTGGACTACGTCGCCGCGAGTTTCGTGCGGGACCGGGAGGACGTCCTCGAAGTCGGGCGCGTGTTGGAGTCGTTCGGCGCGGACATCCCCATCGTCGCGAAGATAGAGCGCGCGGGCGCCGTGGAGAACCTCGACGGCATCATCGAGGCCGCCAACGGCGTGATGGTGGCGCGGGGCGACCTCGGCGTTGAGTGCCCGATGGAGGACGTGCCGATGATTCAAAAGCGCATCATCCGGCGGTGCCACGAGGCGGGCGTCCCCGTCATCACGGCGACGGAGATGCTGGACTCGATGGTACACGCGCGCCGCCCGACGCGGGCCGAGGCGTCCGACGTCGCGAACGCCGTCCTCGACGGCACGGACGCGGTGATGCTGTCCGCGGAGACGGCGGTCGGCGACGACCCGACGCGGGTCGTGGAGACGATGGACCGCATCGTGCGCGAGGTCGAGGGCAGCGGCGAGTACGAGGAGTTACAGGAACAGCGCGTGCCGGAGGCCGACGGCGAGGCGAAGACGGACGCGCTCGCGCGGTCGGCACGCTACCTCGCTCGCGACATCGACGCGAGCGCGGTCGTAGTGGCGTCCGAGTCCGGCTACACGGCGCGGAAGGCGGCGAAGTTCCGGCCCCGAGTGCCGGTCGTCTGCGCGACGCCCTCCCACCGCGTGCGTCGCCAACTCGCGTTGAACTGGGGCGTCCACGCCGACTACGCGGAGGTCGCGGAGGGCGACGCGACGACCGTCGTCGAGCGCGCGGTGCAGGCTGCCGTCGACTCGGGCGTCGTGGACAGCGGCGACACGGTGGTCGTGCTCGTCGGGATGATGACCGACCTGGAGGGAGCGAGCACGACGAACACGCTGAAGGTACACGTCGCCGCGGAGACGCTGGCGGTCGGGCGCTCTGTCGTCGGCGGGCGGACGACGGGCCGGGCGACGGTCGTCTCGGACGGCGACCTCTCTGACGTACCGGAGAACGCGATTCTGGTGTTGGACGCGGCGTTCGACGGCGAGTTCCACGGCGACCTCTCGAAGATTTCGGGCATCGTCACCGCGGACTCCGGGATGACGGGGTACGCGGCGATGGTGGCGCGGGAGATCGACGTGCCGATGGTCGGGGGCGCCGACCTCTCGATGGTCACCGACGGCGAGTTCGTGACGGTGGACGGGGAGCGCGGCGTGGTGTACGCGGCCGACCGCTGACCCACGGGCTTTTGGGCGTCGCGGGCGAACTTCGGGGCATGGCAGCGGACGCGACGGACGACGGTGACGGCGACGGCGGCGAGTGGCGGTTCGGCGTCGACGAGGTCGGCGAGGACGCCGAACCCCTCGTCGACCCGATAGAGCCGGGGTCGCCGAGCGCGGAGAACACGGCGTTTTTCCTGCTGGGCGTGGTGACGATGGTGGTCGCGCTCGGTCTCCTGCTGTTCGGGTAACGGTTTTCCCGGTTCCACCCTAACCCCCGGGTATGGCCGAGGTGTTCGGGCAGTCGCTGTCGTTCGTGTTGGTCGTCGCCGGCACAGCGCTGTGTATCGTCGAGGCGTTCGCGCCCGGTGCGCACTTCATCGTCCTCGGCGTCGCGCTGTTCGTCGCCGGACTCATCGGGATGTTCCTGCTGTCGGAGGCGACGCCGCTCGTGCTGGCGGGCATCGTCTTCGCCGTGGGGATGGTGGTGCTGTACTTCTACCGGTACTACGAGTTGTACGAGGGGACGGGCCGCGGGCAGTCCCTCGATTCGAGTGACCTGCGCGGGAAGCGCGGCTACGTCGTCGAGGAGGTCACCCAGCGCAGCGGGCGCGTCGAACTGGAGGGCGGCGGCTTCGACTCGTCGTACGGCGCGCGCAGCACGTCCGGCGTCATCCCGGAGGGGACGGACATCGTGGTCGTGGACCCCGGCGGCGGGAACGTCGTCACCGTCGAGACGCTCGAGGACACGGCGGCGGGCGACGCGGAAGCCGACCGCGAACCGGGCGGCGCCGAGGACGCGACCTGACGCCAACACTTATTGTCCGCTCGCCGAAGATTTGAACGATGTTCACGCCACTCGCGACCGGCGGCGCCCTCGTCACGGCCGTCGGTCTGCTCGTATTGGTCCTGCTCGTCGTCGTCGTCTACCAGACGGTGAAGATTGTGGACGCCTACGAGAAGAAGGCGCTCACGGTGTTCGGCGAGTACCGAGGCCTCCTCGAACCGGGTATCAACGTCGTGCCGCCGTTCGTGTCGCGGACGTACACGTTCGACATGCGCACGCAGACCATCGACGTGCCGCGCCAGGAAGCCATCACGCGGGACAACTCCCCGGTGACGGCCGACGCCGTCGTCTACATCCGCGTGCGGGACGCCAAGCGCGCGTTCCTCGAAGTGGACGACTACAAGACCGCGGTGTCGAATCTCGCGCAGACGACGCTGCGCGCGGTGCTCGGCGACATGGAACTGGACGACACGCTGAACAAGCGCCAGGAGATAAACGCCCGCATCCGGAAGGAACTCGACGAACCCACCGACGAGTGGGGGATTCGCGTCGAGAGCGTGGAGGTCCGCGAGGTCAACCCCTCGCAGGACGTCCAGCAGGCGATGGAACAACAGACCAGCGCGGAGCGCCGCCGCCGCGCGATGATTCTGGAGGCGCAGGGCGAACGGCAGTCCGCCATCGAGAAGGCCCAAGGTGACAAGCAGTCCGACATCATCCGGGCGCAGGGCGCCAAGCAGTCCCAGATTCTGGAAGCGCAGGGTGACGCGATTTCGACCGTGCTGCGCGCGAAGTCCGCGGAGTCGATGGGCGAGCGCGCCATCGTGGAGAAGGGGATGGAGACCCTGGAGTCCATCGGGCAGGGCGAGTCCACGACGTTCGTCCTCCCGCAGGAGTTGTCGAGCACGCTCGGGCGGTACGGCAAACACCTCTCCGGGAGCGACGTGAAGGCTGACGGCGAGGTGCTGGACAGCCTCGACTTCGACCCGGAGACCCGGGAGCTGCTCGGCCTCGACAACATCGACGACATCCTCAACCAGATTTCCGAGGAGGCGGACGTCGACCCGGCGAAACTCGAAGAGCAAGCCGAGGCCGTCAAGGAGGGGATGGACCCCGGAATGCAGTCGGCCGACGAGGTCATCGAGCAGATGGACGAGGAGTTAGAGGACAACGGCTCGTAGCCGCTCGGTAACCAACTGACGGCCGTGCGAGCGCGTACCGAACGCTTTTCTCTTGGGCCGTCGTACTGAGTCTCGAATGGGTATCGACGAGGACAAGCGGTCGACGCTCCGGCGGTTCGCCGCGGTGGGAGCGGCGAGTCCCCTGACGCGCCTCGCGAGCGACGGCGACGACGGCGGCGAGGACGCCGGCGGGAGCGACGTCCGTGACGCCATCACGGGCTACCTCTCGACGACGCCGGGCGCGCACTTCTCGAAACTCCGCGACGACCTCCAGTTGGGCACCGGGGAGACCCAACACCACCTCCGCCGCCTGCTGGACGACGGCGCCGTGGAGAGCGAGCGCGACGGCGACTACAAGCGGTTCTACCCCGCCGGTCGGTTCTCGGACTTCGAGCGCGCGGCGCTGGGCTACCTCCGGCGGGACACGCCCCGCGGGATGGTCGTGGAACTGCTCCGCGACCCCGAGGCGTCGGGCGGCGACCTCGCGGACGCGCTCGGCGTGTCGCGGGCGACCGTGAGCAAGTACGCCGCGCAACTGGAGGAAGCCGGGATGCTGTCGCGGGCGGACGGCTACGCGATTCGCGAGCCGGAGACGCTCATCACGCTCCTCGTGCGGTACGCGGACTCCTTCGACGCGGCGACCGTTGAGTTCGCGGGCGACGCGGCGGACCTCTTCTCCTACGACCCGTAGGCGTCGCTGGCGAGTGAGAACGTAGCCGCGGTCCGAGCGGACCGCGAGGACAGATACTGAGAGCGCAGCGTCGGGAGAGCGTCTAGCGGTGGGTCGGCGACTGGCGACGGCTGGATGACGGGGCCGGCGTCAGGCGACGACCTTCCACGTGGTCGACGAGGAGTACCCCCACCGTTCCACGTCCACGTCGAACTCGCCGTCCTCGATGGCGGGCATGTTCGCGCCGACTTCCTTCGCGGAGAGGTCGAGTTCGTCGCCGATGAGGCGGGACTTGAAGTAGGTGCGTTCGTCGGCGTGTTCGCGGAGGTAGTCGAGGATGCGGTGTTGCTTGGGGGTCAGTGCTTGGCTCGCCGCGGCGGTCGCGCTCATACTAACAGGGACGGGCTATCACCCTAAGAGGGGTTTGGTACGTCCGGTAAAACGCCGCGCCTTCGTGCGTTTTTCTCGCTCTCCGTGTCGTCGTCCGGCCCGCCAGCGACCGGGGTTGGTAGGTGTGGTTAACAGCCCCTTTCCAGCGAGACGGAACGCAGCCTCACGGAGTCGGTTCGGCCCGCGTCAGTATCGAGACAGAAGGTACTTACCGAACGCTGGCGGATTCTACTGGCAATGAGCGACTCGCCCGTCGAGGTGAGTGTCGTCCTCCCCGCGTACAACGAGGCCGACACCATCGAGACGACGGTGCGGACGACCCTCGACACGCTCGCGGCGTTCCTCCCCGCCGGGAGTTTCGAGGTGGTCGTCGCGGAGGACGGGTGCGAGGACGAGACGCCCGAAATCGCGGACCGACTCGCCGCCGAGGACGACCGCGTGCGACACTTCCACAGCGACGAGCGACTCGGGCGCGGCGGCGCGCTGAACGCGGCGTTCCGGGACGCGAGAGGCGACACCCTCGTCTATTTCGACACGGACCTCGCGACGGACATGACCCACCTCGAAGAGTTAGTCGAGAGCGTGCGCTCGGGCGAGTACGACCTCGCCACCGGGTCGCGCTGGATGCCGGGGAACGCGGCCGACCGCCCGGCGAAACGCGGCGTCCCCTCGAAGGGGTTCAACTTCGCCGTGCGAACTCTCCTCGGGTCCGACCTGCGGGACCACCAGTGCGGCTTCAAGGCGTTCAGCCGCGAGGCCTTCGACGAACTCGTCGACGACGTCGAGGACGAACACTGGTTCTGGGACACGGAGATGCTGGTGCGCGCCCAACGCGAGGACCTGCGCGTCAAGGAGTTCGCCGTCGACTGGACGCCGAAGGGCGACTCGAAGGTCGACCTCGTCCGGGACGTGTTCGGGATGGGGAGCCAGATTCTCCGGTGTTTCTGGGAGTTCTCCGTCAGCCCGTACGCGAACCGCCGCACGGGGATGGTGGTCGGCTCCCTTTTGTCCGTCGTCGCGTTCGCGCTGATGTTCGTCTACATCGACGTGGACGCGTTCGTGGACGCCGTCTCGAACGCCGACCCCGCGCTCGTCGCGGCGGGCGCGGCCGTCTACGTGCTGTCGTGGCCGCTGCGCGGGCTCCGGTACCGCGACATCCTCGCCGAGTTGGGGTACCGGGAGGGCGTCGGTTTCCTCACCGGCGCGGTGTTCATCAGCCAGACCGGGAATCTCGTGATTCCGGCGCGCGCCGGCGACGCCATCCGCGCGTACGTCGTGAAGGCGCGCCGCGGCGTCCCCTACACCACCGGGTTCGCGTCGCTCGCCGTCGAGCGCGTCTTCGACCTGCTCACCATCACGGTGCTCGCGGGGAGCGTGCTCGTGGCGCTCTCGGCGTTCTCGCCGAGCACCCTCAGCGACCTCGCGGCGACGGCGTCCGGGCAGGGCCTCGGCGGGCAGGAGTCCGCAGCGGTCCAACAGGCCGTCGTCGTCGCGTCGGGCGTCGGCGCGCTCGCCATCGCGGCCGTCCTCGCCATCGTGTGGTCGGCGCGCTCGGACTCGAACTACGTCCGGAGCGTCGTGAACTGGGCGAGCGACGACTCCTACACCGAGTACGTCGCGAGCGTCTTCGAGCGCTTCGTCTCGGACGTCCAGCGCGTCGCCGCCGACGGCCCGGCGTTCGCGCGAGTGGGCGCGTCCAGCGTCCTCATCTGGACTATCGACGTTGCGACGGCGCTGCTCGTCTTCCTCGCGTTCGGGTTGGACTTGGCGCTCGTCAGCCTGCTCGCCGTCGGCTTCTTTGCGGTGAGCGTCGGCAACCTCTCGAAGGTGATTCCGGGGCCCCCGGGCGGCATCGGCATCTACGAGGCGGCGTTCGCGGCCATCGTCTCGACGCTCCTCCCCGTCTCCTTCGGCACCGCCGTCGGCATCGCCATCGTCGACCACATCGTGAAGAACCTCGTCACCGTCGCGGGCGGAGCGGTGTCGATGACGTCGCTGAACGTCTCGCTGACGGAAGCCGTCGACGGCTCCGACACCGACATCTCCGCCGACGCCGCGCCCGTCGAGGACTGACTCGCAGGCGCTGCGAACGCCCGCCGGCCCCTTTTCCGTGGAGCGCGTACGAGAACGCGTGAACCGAACTGACGCGGCTGGCGGGCTGTTCGCGCTCGCCGGCCTCCTCTCGCTCGGTCGCAGCGCCCTCCAAGCAGGCCCAGTCGAGGTGTGGGCCGTCGCCGTCGGCGTCGGGTCGCTCGTCGCGGGCGGCCTGTTCGCCCTCGACGGCCGGTCCGAGACGTTCGCCGGCGACGGCACCGCGCTCCCTCGGGTCGCCGTGGCGACGCTCGCGCTGGCGTGTTTCCTCGGTGGCGCGGGCTACGCGCTCGTCTCGTAGTAGTCGGTCAGAAACGGCCCGAGCGCGCCAGCGACCGCGGTTCGGAGCGCCTCGGTGCGGTCGGTCATCCCGGCCGTGAGCACGCCGGCGGCGCCCTCGTTCTCCGCGACGCCCGACGTGTCGAGTACGTCGTCCATCACCGGCCCGAGTTCCTCGCCGTCCCGGAGTCGCTTTGCGACCGACTCGGGGAGTCGAAGCCGCGGCCCGGCCGCGACTTCGGTGCGCTCGCCGTCCGTCGCGGCCGCCCACATCACCAGAAAGAGGCTGTCGCCGCGCTCGCTGCTCGCGGTTTCACCGCTCGCGTTCCCCGCGGTCTCGCGGCGCTCGACCGCGCAAACACCCCCTTCGAGTCCGACCGCGAGGTCGTACTCGTCGCCGAGCGCTCGCCGTGCGCGATTCCGTGCGCCCTCGACCGTCTCGTCGTCGCCCCACGGCTGTTCGCTGACGCCGCTCTCGACGGGGACGGCGTCGACCGTCGCGTCGGGGAGCGCCGCCGCGACCGCGTCTCGCTTCACCGGGTTGCCGGAGCCGACTGCTACGCGCATACCCGAGGCGGGGCGCCGGCGGGCCTTAGGCGTCCCGGAGCAGGTCGGCGAGGCGTTCGAGGCCGTCGAGGAGTCTGGGGCTCGGCTGATTCAGGAGGCTGTCGTCGACGACGTGTACGGTCGCATCGAGGCCCCAGCGCGCGGCGGGGTCGGCGTCCGTGCTGTCGCCTTTCCCGCAGACGTGGACGACGGCGTGGTCGGGGCCGGCGGCGCGTACCTCGTCGGCGTCCACCTCGCCGGAGCGCTCGCCCGCGTCGCGGAACGGGTACCGGCCGCCCGCGGCTTCGACCACGTCGGGCACCCAGTTCCCGGCGGCCATCGGCGGGTCCGACCACTCCTCGCAGTAGACGACCGGGCGGTCGGCGGGCGCGCGCTCCCGGACGCGTGCCACGCGCTCCCGGCTCTCGGCTTCCAGTCGCTCGCCGCGTTCGGCAAGCCCGACGGCGTCGCCGATTGCGGCGAACGAGTCGAGCACCTCGTCGAGCGTCTCCGGTGCGGTGTGGTGGACCGCGAATCCGCGGTCGCGGAGGTCGTCCCGAATCTCGGTCTGGAGGGCGTCGCTCGTCAGCACGACGTCGGGGTCGAGTTCGGCGACGCGGTCGTCGTCGGGGTTCAGCCACCCGCCGACCGCGGGCGCGTCGGCATCGCAGTGGTTCGTGACGCCGACGAGTCGGTCCGTGGCGCCGAGCGCGGCGACGGCGGCGGTGGCGCTCGGGGCGAGCGAGACGGCGCGCATCGCCGGTAGTTCGTCGCGGAGTGCCAAAAGGTGTCGTGATACAAGTCCGTGGTAGCGGGCGGCTTCGGAACTCTTAAGTGCGAATTGGGTAAATGAGTTGGCTACGACTCATCCGGTTTTTCCGGGGGGACTTACGCCAATGACAGACGCACGCATGCGTTCCCGAGAGCAGGAGCGCACGGACGAAACGGAGACGACCGACGGCTGCCCGGAGTGTGGCGGCCTCGTCGTCAACGACGAAGAGCACGGCGAGTCGGTGTGTGCCGACTGCGGCCTCGTGGTCGAGGAGGACGGCATCGACCGCGGGCCCGAGTGGCGCGCCTTCGACTCCAAGGAGAAAGACCAGAAGTCCCGCGTCGGCGCACCCACGACGAACACGATGCACGACAAGGGGCTGTCCACGAACATCGACTGGCGCGACAAGGACGCCTACGGCAACTCGCTGTCCTCGAACCAGCGCCAGAAGATGCAGCGTCTCCGCAAGTGGAACGAGCGCTTCCGCACCCGCGACGCCAAGGAGCGCAACCTCAAGCAGGCCCTCGGCGAAATCGACCGGATGGCCTCCGCGCAGGGCCTGCCGGACAACGTCCGCGAGACGGCCTCGGTCATCTACCGCCGCGCGCTCGAAGACGACCTGCTGCCCGGCCGCTCCATCGAGGGCGTCGCAACCTCCTGCGTGTACGCCGCCGCCCGACAGGCCGGCGTCCCGCGCTCCCTCGACGAAATCGCCGACGTGAGCCGCGTCGAGAAAGCCGAAATCGCGCGCACCTACCGCTACGTCGTGCGCGAACTCGGCCTCGAAGTCGCGCCCGCCGACCCCGAGAGTTACGTCCCGCGCTTCGCCTCCGACCTCGGCCTCTCGGACGAGGCCAGCCACCGCGCCCGCGAACTCCTCAAGACCGCGAAGAACAAGGGCGTCCACTCCGGCAAGTCGCCGGTCGGCCTCGCCGCCGCCGCCGTCTACGCCGCCGCCCTCCTCACCAACGAGAAGACCACGCAGGCGAAGGTCTCCGAGGTCGCGGACATCTCCGAAGTCACGATTCGGAACCGCTACCACGAGCTCCTCGAAGCCGAGGACACGATTCCGGTTTAGATTCGGTTCATTCCGCCGTTTTTCGCGTTTTCGGTTCGTGTGGTGGGACTGCTTCGTAGCGACTGCTGCGTTCGCTGGGGACGACGCCTCGAAAGCCCCGGCGCGCTCGTGGCCTGTGACTCGCTGCGCTCCTCGCTCCCTCCGGTCGCTGTGGTGCTTGCGTCGTCTCGACTCACGAGCGCGCCGCCCCTTTCAGTCCACCCGATGCCGGTTGGTCAGCCGGCAGGCTACGGGGTGGACTCCGAAAGGGGCGAGGGTGTGGACGAAGGCGCGCGACGTAAGCACTGGAACGAGCGAAGCGAGTGAAGCGCGCAGCGAGCGCACCGAGTCCACACCCTCGGGGCTTTCGAGGCGTCGTCATTCCCACGAAGTACACCGGCCGAGAGAACCAATCAGAAAACGAGGACCGTCCACGACTCCGAAACCGTATTGCGCTAGGGCGTCACAGGACCGTGCATGGACTTCGAGGAGTTCGTGCTCGCTGCGAGCGTCGGCGACCTCGCCGACGAGGAGCGAGCGCGAGAGCACGCGGACGCCGTGGAGTTCCGGATGGACCTCGCGGACGACCCGCTGGCGGCGCTGGACGACTACGACGGGGAACTGCCGGTCATCGCGACGAACCGCCCGACGTGGGAGGGCGGGGAGGCCGAGGAGGGCGGGCGCGTGAACGCGCTCGTGGAGGCAGCACAGACCGAGAGCGTCGCGGCCGTGGACGTGGAGTTGGCGTCGCTCGTCGGGAGCGACGAGAACGACGTAGACGGAGACGGTGGCGGCGAGGACGACGCGGCGGTCGACGAGCGCGGGAACGGCGCGGAGGTGCTGGCGGCGGCGCGGGCGGCAGATACGACCACCATCGTGTCGAGTCACGACTTCGAGGGGACGCCGCCGCTCTCGGAGTTGGCGAGCACGCTCGGCGAGGCTTGTTCGCTCGGCGACGTCGGGAAACTCGCGGTGACCGCCGAGGACCGCGGCGACGCCCTGGACTTGCTCCGGGTGACCCACGAGTACAGCGCGGCGGGGATGACGGTGGCGACGATGGCGATGGGCGAAGCGGGCCGGCACACGCGCCCGGTCGCGCCGCTGTACGGGTCGCGAATCGGGTACGCGCCCGTGGACAGCGAGGACGCGACAGCGCCCGGCCAGTACGACGCGGCGACGCTCCGGCGGCTCGTCGCGGACCTCCGGTAGCGTTCGCCGTTCGGTGGTTTTAGGGGTGCAGGGCGCGGAGTTGCGGGCACTGTGGTCAATCGACGCGGAGTCATTGCGGCCGTTCTCGGGTTCGTCTACCCGGGGTTGGGTCACGTCTACTTGCGGAAGTGGGTGCGGGCGCTGTCGTGGTTCGTGCTCGCCATCGCCACCGCGGCGCTGGTCGTCCCGACGTCCGCGTACGAGGCGTTCAACGCGCGGGGCGCACAGGGGTTACTGGAGGCCAGCGAGTCGTTCGGCATCGAAGTGACGCTGAGCCTGCTGGCGATTCGGCTGTTGAACGTCGCGGACGCGTACCTCGTCGCCGTGCGCGAGTCCGAGTCGACGGCACGCGGGGCCACTGGTGACGCCGGCGGGAGCGAGTCGCCGCCCGAGCCGGCCGCCGAAACGTGTCCGTCCTGCGGGAAGGAACTGGACGAAGACCTCGACTTCTGTCCGTGGTGTACGCAGCGTCTCGACGGCGAGCCGGCGGACGCGGAGTCGAACTAGTTACTGCTCGATGATTCGTTCCTCGACGGTCTCGCCGAAGTGCCGGCCGCCCTCCTCGAGGTAGACGAGCACCTCGTCGCCGGCTTCGAGGTCGGTGACGGCCGTCCGTCCGTCGCGCCCGGCGACTTTGATGGTCTCCGCGTTCTGCAGCAGCGTCTCGATGCGGTCGCCGGCCTCCGTCTCGACCTCGACGCGGAACATCGGCCGCTTCTCGATTTTCGCGCGCCCGACCACCGCGGTCCGGGTGTGGCCGTCGCGGTCGACGACCTGCACTTCGTCGCCCGATTGGAGTTCGGCGAGGTACTTCGTGCCGCCGTCCGGGGTGCGGACGTAGGCGTGGACGGCGCCCGCGTTCACGCGGAACGGGCGTGCCGCGACGTACGGCGACTCGGCAGTCTCGGCGTGGACGAAGAACAGCCCGCGGCTCATCGAGCCGACGAGCATCCCCTCGTCGTCGGCCATCAGGCTCCCGGTGTCGACGCAGACGCGGTCGGCGCTCCCGGCCTCCTCGATTTCGGTGACCGTCGCCCACGCCAACTCGAGGCGCTCGCGCTCGGCGGCGTCCCGGACGTCGACGGTGCGTCGAATCTCGTCGGGGTCGTCGCTGTCCAGCAGGACGGCGTCGGCGCCGATGTCGAGCGTGTCGAAGGCGGTGTCGGCTTCGGCGGCGGACTCGACGCCCGCGACGAGCGTCGTCTCGTCGCCGATGCGCGCGATGAGGTTCTCGAGCGGGATGATAGTCCAGTCCTCGCCGACGACGAGCGTGTACTCGGCGTCGTCGGCGACGGCTTCGGCGAACGCCTCGTAGTCCTCGTCGAGGATGCGGACGTAGCCCGCGTCGGCGTTGTCGCGGCGGAGTGCGGAGAGGTCCGCGCTCCCGGAGAAGTCCGAGGGCAGGTCGACCGTGCCGTCGCCCTCGCCGCTCTTGCCGACGACGTAGGCGTCCGGTTCGGCGGCCGCCTCGGGGTCTGCTTCGTCGATGACGTCCACGTCGTCGGCGCGGAACGCGGCGACGTTCACGGAGCCGAGTTCGCGGACGCGCGCCACGTCTCGTTCGTCGACGAGCACCCAGTCGACGCCGGCTTCGAGGCCGGCGGTGATGCGTCGCTTCCGCGTCTCCCAGTCGCCGACCGCGTCGTCGGCCTTCAGCCAGACGGACCGTGTCATTGGAGAGACGGTGGCGTGGTGCGGCCTTGAACGTACCGGACCCCCGCCTTCTTGCGCGGCCGGAAGTCGACCCGCGCGCCGGTGCGCGTCGGCTTCCGGAACGCCACGGTTTTTCACGCGGGACTGCCTCTCGTGGGGTATGGCGACACGCGAAGGAGGGAGTTTTCTCGCGGACCGCGTCCCGTTCCCGATGACGGCCGCACAGTCGCTGAGTTGGGACCTCGGCAGCGAACTCGCCGAACGCAAGCCCGAGTGCGCGCGCCTCGAACGCGCCGATTGTGGCTGTTCGGCGACCGTCTTCGAGGCGACGCCGAACACCGTCATCGCGCGATTCCGGACGGCGGTCGGCCGGGAGCGGTTCTTCGGACTGGCGACGGCGGACCTGCGGGAGACGCTCGCGGACCTGCCGCCGGAGTGGCGCGTCGACTACGCGGACATCTGAGGAACTGCGAGGAGAGATTCGACCGGGGGCTCAGGCTTCGACCGGGAGGCCGGCGACCCGGAGGGCTTCGTCGGGCGCGGCGCCCTCGTGGACGACTTCGGCGATAGCCGCGGCCATCGCGCCGGGGTCGTCGTGCTGGAAGACGGTGCGTCCCATCGAGACGCCGGCGGCGCCGGCGTCCATCGCGTCCCGGACGTTCTGGAGGGTCTCTCGGTCGCCGTCCGGATTCCCGCCGGCGATGATTACCGGCTTGGCGGTCGACTCGACGACGCGCTCGAAGCTCTCTCGGCTCCCCGAGTACGCGGTCTTCACCACGTCCGCGCCGACCTCCTCGGCGAGGCGGACGGCGTGCCCGAGATTCTCGGCGTCGTGTTCGTCGACCCCCGGACCGCGGGCGTAGGCCATCGCGAGGACGGGAATGCCGAGGCGTTCGGCGTCGTCACAGACCTCCGCGAGTTGCGTGATTTGGTCGGGCTCGTGGTCGCTCCCGACGTTGATGTGGAAGGAGACGGCGTCGGCGCCGGCGCGTACGGCCTCCTCGACGGTGCCCGTGAGGCGCTTGTCGTTGGCGTCCGGGCCGATGGTGGTGGAGGCGTTGAGGTGGACGACGTAGCCGGCGTCGTTCTTGTTCGGGTGGACGCGGGGCGCGATGCCCTTCTGCGTGAGGACGGCGTCGGCGCCCCCTGAGGTCACTGCGTCGATGGTGGCCTCGATGTCTACGAGGCCGTCCACGGCGCCGAGCGTGATGCCGTGGTCCATCGGAATCGTCACGAATCGGCCGTCTGTGCCGATGCGGTCGAGTCGGCTCGCTTTCCCTGCGTCTGTCATTGTCAACGAGTAGCAAACGGTCGGCTATTTGCGTTCCGGTTCCGGCACACTTGCCGTCGCGCCCGCCTTCAGTTCGGCGGCGAGGTCGCGGAGGCGCTCCGCGACGGCGTCGGTCGGGTCGTCGTTCTCGACGCCCTCGGCAATCAGGTCGACGTATGCGCTCCCGACGATGACGCCGTCGGCGCCGCTCGCGACGACCTCGCGGGCCTGCTCGCCCGACGAGATGCCGAACCCGACGGCCTTCGGCACGTCGGCGTCCCGGAGGCGGTCGAGCGCCGCGGGCGTGTCGTCGCTCATCTCGTCCCGGGCGCCCGTCGTCCCGAGGCGGCCCTGCACGTAGACGAATCCGGTGGTGCGGTCGAGCATCCGGTCGAGGCGCTCCTCGGTGGTCGTCGGCGCGACGATGAACACCAAGTCGAGGCCGTGCTCGCGGCACGCCTCGTACAGCGGCCCGGACTCGTCGACCGGGAGGTCGGGCACCACGAACCCGGAGATGCCCGCGTCCGCCGCCGCTTCGACGAACTCCTCGGGGCCGGACTCGGTGCCGTACTGGTAGATGAGGTTGTAGTACGTCATGCAGACGACCGGCACGTCCACGTCGAGGCTCCGGACGAGGTCGAGGTAGGCGTCGGGCGTCATGCCGGCGTCCAGCGCGCGCTTGATGGCGTTCTGGATGGTGGTGCCCTCGGCGACCGGTTCCGAGAACGGGAGCCCGAGTTCTATCACGTCGCTCCCGCCCTCGACGAGCGCCTCGACGTACTCTCTCGTCGCGTCGGCGCTCGGGTCGCCCGCCGCGACGTACGAGATGAGCGCCGAGTCGTCCGTGAACGCGTCCGCGAGGTCGCTCCGGCTCACTCCTCGAACACCTCCATCGTCGGCGCGCCGTCGATGTCGCGCGCCGTCGACTCCTCGACGACGGTGTCGAGGTCCTTGTCGCCGCGCCCCGAGAGGTTCACCACGACCGGGCCGTCACCGTCGTACTGTTCCAAGTACGCGACGGCGTGACTCGATTCGAGCGCGGGGATGATGCCCTCCTCGCGGGAGAGCCGGTGGAACGCCTCGAGCGCGGCGTCGTCGTCCACGTTCACGGGTTCGACGCGACCCTCGTCCACGAGGTGTGCGAGTTCCGGGCCGACGCCCGCGTAGTCGAGGCCCGCCGAGACGGAGTGGGACTCGACGATTTGGCCGTCGCCCGTCTGGAGGAGTTTCGTGCGCGCGCCGTGGAGCACGCCCTCCGTGCCCGTCGAGAGGCTGGCGGAGTTCGGCGCGTACCCCTCGTCGGCGTCCACGCCGAGACTGGAGCCGCCCGCCTCGACCGCGAGCAGGTCGACGTCCGGCGCCGCGTCCTGGGTGCCCTCGGGCGCTCCGGCGAGCGCGGCGCTCCCGACGAACGCCGAGAACGCACCCATCGTGTTCGACCCGCCGCCCGCGCACGCAATCACGGCCTCGGGGAGTTCGCCGAGGCGCTCGCGGGACTGCTCGCGGACCTCCTCGCTGATGACCGACTGGAAGTCACGCACCATCGCCGGGAACGGGTGCGGGCCGACGACGCTCCCGATGACGTAGTGCGTGTCCTCGACGTTCGTCGCCCAGTCCCGCATCGTCTCGTTGATGGCCTCCTTGAGCGTCCCCGAACCCACGTCCACGGGGTTGACCTCGGCGTCGTGGAGGCGCATCCGGAAGACGTTCGGGCGCTGGCGGTTCACGTCGGTTCGACCCATGTAAATCTCGCAGGGCATGTCGAGGTACGCACACGCCATCGCCGTCGCGGTGCCGTGCTGGCCGGCGCCGGTTTCGGCGACGATTCGCTCTTTGCCCATGTACTTCGCGAGCAGGACCTGTCCGAGCGCGTTGTTGAGTTTGTGCGCGCCGCCGTGGAGCAAGTCCTCACGCTTGAGGTAGACGTCGAAGCCGTAGCGCTCGCTGAGGTTGTCCGCGTGCGAGAGCGGCGTCGGGCGGCCGCCGAACTCGCGGATGCGCGACCGGAAGTCGTCCACGAAGCCGTCCTCGTTGTCGAGCACGTAGCGCTCGTAGGCGTCCACGAGTTCCTCGACGGCCGGCATCAGCACCTCGGGGACGTACTGGCCGCCGTAGTCGCCGAACTTCCCGGGGCGGTCGGACTCGCTCATGCGGACACCAGCCTCCGCGTGTTCGACTCCACGTCGCCGGCCTCGGCGTCCATGATGGCGCTCCCGACGAGCAAGCCGTCGGCGCCGGCCTCGCGCATCCGGCGGGCGTCGGCGGGCGTCGTCACGCCGCTCTCGGCAATCAGTGTCACGTCGTCCGGAGCGTGGGGCGCCACCGTCTCGAAGGTTTCGAGGTCGACCACGAGTTCGGCGAGGTCGCGGTTGTTCACGCCGACGAGGTCGGCGCCCGCGTCGAGCGCCTGCTGGAGTTCGTCGCGGTCGTGGACCTCCACGAGCGCGTCGAAGCCGCGGTCGCGGGCGGCCGCGAGCATCCCCGCGAGGTCGTCGCCGAGGAACCGCGCGATGAGCAACACGGCGTCGGCCTCGACGGCGTCGAGTTGGGCCTCGCGGAGCAGGAAGTCCTTGCGGAGGACGGGCACGTCGACGGCGTCGCGGACGGCGCGCAGGGCGTCGGGGCTGCCACCGAAGTGCTCGGGTTCGGTGAGCACGGAGATTGCGGCGGCGCCGCCTTCGACCATCTCGCGGGCGAGCGCGGCGGGGTCGTCGCGGCGCTCGCCGTCGGTCGTGGGGCTCGTCGGTTTCACCTCGGCTATTGTCGGTACCCGGCCGTCGGCGTCGGCGGCCGCGAGCGCATCGGGCAGCGAGCGCGGGGACACCGACAGGCGTCGGTCGGGGGCGTCGCGCTCCCGGGCGGCGTCGAGGATGGACCGCACCGCGGGCGCGAGGTCCGCTGTCTCGTTCATCGTTGTTCATTGATGCACTAGATTGTACATAAGACTTGTGCAGTTCGCCGAACCTACAAGGCCGCGAGACGCGACAGTCCACGCATGGACGCGGCCGGCATCTACGCGCGGTACTTCGACTCGCTGGACTGCTACGTGCAACTCGGCGTCGCGGGCGACCGCGTCATCAGCGTCTCCTTCCCCGCCGAAGTTCCGGGGGACGCCGACGACGACCACGAACTGTTCGACCGCATCGCGGACTACCTCGCCGGCGGCGAGGACCACTTCGACGACGTGACCGTCGGCCTCACCGTTCCCACCGACCAGCGCGCCGTCCTCGAAGCCGTCCGGAACGTCCCCCACGGCGAACGCATCTCCGTCGAGCGCCTGCTCCGGAAGGTACCCGACGCCGACCCCGACAGCGAGGAGGACCGCCAACTGGTGCGGGACGCGCTCGCTGCCAACCCCGTCCCGCTGCTCGTTCCCGACCACCGCATCCGGAACGCGCCCAGCGGCGCGCCCGACCGCGTCGCCCGCAGGCTCCGCGAAATCGAGTCCTGACTACTGACCGTGGACGACGAACTCGACGGCGTTCACGACGTAGTGTGCGACCACGGGCGCGAGTAGGCTCCCGGTCCCGAGATAGACGGCACAGAGCGCCAGGCCGAGCAGCGACGCCACCACGACGCCCGTGAACCCCTGTGCGGTGTGTGCGGCGCCGAACGCAACGCTTGCGGGGACGACGAGGAGCCACGGGTCGACGCCGAATCCGGTGGCGAACGCGCCCACCAGCACGCCGCGGAAGAGCAGTTCCTCGAACCCGGCGACTGCCGGGAGCGCGACGCCGAGCAACAGCGCCCACCCGGCGAGCGAGTCGGGCGCGAGCGCGTCCCGGAGCGACGAGTCGTAGGAGAGGCCGGCGGCGTCGAGCGCGCGCATCGTCGCCTCGTTCCCGGCGGCGAGCGCGACGCCGGCACCGACGCCGACGGCGACCGCGTCGACGGAGACGCCGGGGCTGACAGCGGACGCGGGGACGCCGGTCGCCCACCCGACGGCCACCAGGAGGGCGCCGACGACCGCCTGTGACGCGGTCGTGTTCGCGAGCAGCGCCGTCGAGGAGAGGTCTGGCGCCGCGTCGTCCGCGAGCATCGCCGCGGACTGCCGGGTAAGCGCCACCAGCGCGAGCGTCACGACCACCGCGAACGCGCCGAACGCCGTCCAATCGGTCGCCATCTGGCGGACGGACGCGACGCGCGACCAGAAAACTGGCGGTCAGTCCGCGTCCGCGGCGGGGGCGTTCGCGCCCGGCGTCGCGGCGCCTTCCTCGCGCACCGGCGACACCGCGAGCCACAGCAGGCCGCCGGCGCCCGCGAGCAGGACGCCCGCACTCGCGAGGAACCGGAACGGCCCGAGCGCGGCGACCAACTGCCCGCTGAACAGGTTCGCGGTGCCGGACGCGAGGGACAGCGCCATCGACGCGCCCGACAGCACCGTCGCCCGCCCGACGTCCGCGAGGCGGTCGTTGAGGTACTGGTCGCGGAGCGGACCGACGACGCGCTGGACGCTCCGGTTCAGGAAGAACACGGGCACGACGAGCACGGGGACGAACGCGACGGCGGCGTACGCCAGCCCGTAGACCGGCGTCAGGAGCGCGAGCGCGCGCCGCGTGCCGACGGCGTCCCGAATCCACCCGGCGCTCGCGGACGCGCCCGCGGAGACGACCTTGAACGCCGCGAACAGCACGCCGAGCGCGGCCACCGGGACGCCGACCTGCTCGGCGATGGGCGACTCGTAGGGCCGCGTCACCGCGAACAGGACGTGGAACACGCCGACGTACGCGACGAGCCACCGAACCTCGGGGCGCGCGACCTGCAGTCGGAGGGTGTCGAGGGCTTCGCGGACGGAGAACGCGTCAGCGGGGTCGGGCGCGTCGTCGCCGTCGGTTTCGGCGTCGCCGACGGCGGGGAGCGCGAGCACCAGCGGGATGCCGACCGCGGAGAGCGCGGCGTTCGCGAACAGCGGGACGCCCCAACCGTACGTCACGAGCACGCCCGCGAGGACGGCCGTCACGGCGGAGGTGAGCAGGCGGACGGTGTTCCCGCGCCCGCTGAGTCGCGCGTACTCGTCGTCCTCGTCCTCGGCCGCGAGCAGTTCGTACAGCCACGCCTGCTCGGTGCCCGAGCGGAACGCCCACCCGAACGCCCAGACGGCGTACAAGAGGACGTACTCGGTCGGCGAGTCGAGGAAGACGAACACGGCGAGCGCGCCCGCAGAGATGGCGTTCCCGACGGCGAGGCTGGCTCGCCGCCCGACGCGGTCACCGAGGTAGCCGGTGGGAATCTCGGCGAGCAGGAGCGCGAAGGAGAACACGCCCTGCGTCAGGCCGACGACCGCCCACCCGTACTCCGACTGGAGGTAGAGCAGGCCGACCGGGAGGTAGAAGCCGTACGCGGTGGTGGCGAGGTAGGCGTAGTACCGCCACACGACGTGCCGACTCGCTGCCATCGAGTGTGGCTACAGGAGCCACCGTAAAGGTCGTTCCCGGGAGTAAATTTTAGTAGGAAAGTATACAGTTTTCGCGGGAGCGCTGTGGCTCGGCCGGCGCGAATAACGAGAGAATCGAGGGCCGCTACTGCGGACTCGGACTGCCGCCGGTGGCGCCCGAGTCGACCTTCCCCTCGAAGGCCTTGCCCGTGATGGACTTCAGGCGGTCGACGAGCGAGTCCTTCTCGGGTTCGCCGACCAGCGCGATGTCGAGCACCTCGCTGATGTGCGAGACCGGGATGATTTCGATCTGCTCCCGGTACTCGTCCTCGATCATCACGTCCTGTTCGTTCGCGGCCGGGATGATGACGCGCTCACAGCCCGCCTTCGCCGCGGCCTCGATCTTGTGCGTGACGCCGCCCACGGGCAACACGTCCCCGCGCACCGATAGGCTCCCAGTCATCGCGAGGTTCTGGGAGATGGGCGCGTTCTCCAGCGCGGAGATGACGGCCGTCGCCACCGTGATGGAGGCGGAGTCGCCGTCCACGCCCTGGGTCTGCACGAACTGCACGTGGATGTCCTTCTGGGAGATGTCCTCGTCGGAGAACTTCTTGATGATGGCGGAGACGTTGTCCACGGCCTCCTCCGCGTTCTCCTTCAGTTGGCCGGTGGCGATGACCTCGCCGCCCTCGCCCTGCCGGGGCGTGACCTCCGCCATCACGGGGAGCATGATGCCGGAGTCGCCGCCCATCACGGCCAGCCCGTTGACGCGGCCGACCGCCTCGCCGTTCGAGACCTTCAACTCGTAGTCCTTCCGGCGCTCGATGTAGTCGTCCGCGAACTGCTGTTCGATGGACCGCGAGCGCTTTTTCGCCTGCAACACGTCGTCGCGCTTCGCGTACTCGTGGCCGCGAGACCGAGCGATGTCGCCCGCGACGCGGACGAGGCCACCGAGGTCGCGCAGTTCCAGCGTCAGGTGGTCCTTGCGGCCGGCGCGGCGCTTGGCCTCGAGGATGATCTCGCGGACGGCGTCCGGCTCGAAGTCCGGCAACTGGCCGTCCTTCTCGACCTCCTGGGCGACGAAGCGCGCGTACTTCCGGCGCATCTCCGGCGTGTCCTCGATGGTGTCGTCCATGTACACCTCGTACCCGTACCCGCGGACGCGGGAACGGAGCGCCGGGTGCATGTTCTCCATCGCGTCCATGTTCCCGGACGCGACCATGATGAAGTCACACGGCACGGGCTCGGTCTGCACCATCGCGCCCGAGGAGCGCTCGGACTGCCCGGTGATGGAGAACTTCCCCTCCTGAATCGCCGTCATCAGCTTCTGCTGGCTGCGGATGTCGAGCGTGTTGATCTCGTCGATGAACAGCACGCCCTTGTGCGCCTTCTGGATGGCGCCGGCTTCCACGCGGTCGTGACTCGGCGTCTCCATCCCGCCACTCTGGAACGGGTCGTGGCGGACGTCGCCGAGCAGCGCGCCGGCGTGAGCGCCGGTCGCGTCCTCGAAGGGCGCAATCTGCCGGTCGGCGTTGTTGATGAGGAGTTTCGGCACCATGGCGTCGCTCCCCCGGTTCGAGTACCGGAACCCGAGGTAGATGACGCCGGCCGCGAGAATCCCGAGCAGGACGTTGTTCGCGATCAACAGCGCGTAGCCCACGACGAGCAGGATGATGATCCACATGAGGAACGACCGCATCTGGTTGCGCTTGCGGGCTTCCTCCTGGTGGGCGTCGACGATCTGCTCGCCCTTCCCGGCGGGCACCGTTCGGACCTTCGGTTCGTTCGAGTCGTCCGGGTTGTGGTAGACGAGAACGTCCTGCAGACTCTCCTTCGGGAGGAGGTGGCTCATCGCCTTCGCGAGCAGCGACTTCCCCGTCCCCGGGGAACCGATCATCATCACGTGGCGGTGCTGTTTCGCCGCCCGCATGATGATGTCGCGGGCCTCCTCCTGCCCGATGACTTGGTCGACTAGTCGGTCGGGGACCTCGATGTCCGACGTGTCGTCGATTTCGAGGCCGCCGAGCAGGTCGTCCTCGGCGATTTCCTCGTTGATGTCCACGTCACCCTCGACGCCGACCTCGCTCCCGAGGTCGTCGAGGTCTTCGACGGTCTCGACGCCGTCAGCCATCGAGCCGTCCTCGGACCCGGAATCTGACGGCTCTTCGCCGCCGTCGGGGTCGTCGTGAAGGGGCGTGTCCTTCGTCGATTCGTTGCTCATAGAAGTTGTTTCGACAGTCGAAAACACGGGTGGGCGACTGATATACTTTCTCCCTCGTAGAAACCGCGAGTCGGTCGTTTTCTCCGCTTTCGAGGCCCGAAACGGCGGTTCGACGCTCGGGGACTATGGGCCCGGACTCGCCATTCTTATGGTGGCTGGCGCGGTGTCTCCACGGGAGGATGACTCGCGGGTTCTACATCGGCCGCTTCCAGCCGTACCACAACGGCCACCACCGCGTCGTCGAGCAGATCGCCACCGAAGTCGACGAACTGGTCGTCGGCATCGGGAGCGCCGGAGACTCCCACACGACGCGGAACCCGTTCACGGCGGGCGAGCGCATCATGATGATAACGAAGGCGCTCGTGGACTTCGATTTGGTGACGTACGCCGTCCCCATCGAGGACTTAGACCGGAACGCGGTCTGGGTGAGCCACGTGCAGTCGATGAGTCCGAACTTCGACGTTGCGTACTCGAACAACCCCCTCGTGATTCGGCTGTTCAACGAGGCCGGCGTCGACGTCCGGCAGTCCCCGATGTTCGAACGCGACGTACTGGAGGGGACCGAGATTCGCCGCCGGATGCAACGCGGCGGCGACTGGGAGAGCCTCGTGCCGGACGCCGTCGCGGGCGTCATCGACGAAATCGGCGGCATCGACCGCATCCAGCGCGTCGGCGACACGGACGCGAACGGCGACGACGCCTACCCCGAGTGAGCCGCCTCGGGGTCACGTCCCGAGGCACTCGGCTCGCTCCGCCTGTAGACGCCGAGCAGTTTTCACGTCGGAGCGCACTACGGCCACGCATGCTAACGCTGAGTTCCGACTTCGGGTCGCCGTACCCCGCGGCGATGAAGGGAGTGGCGTTGCAGTCGACGGACGCCCGCCTCGTGGACGTCGCCCACGACTTCCCGCGACAGGACGTGCGCGCGGCGGCGTTCTGGCTCCGGGAAGTGCTGCCGTACTTCCCGCCGGCGGTCCACCTCGTCGTCGTGGACCCCGGCGTGGGCACGGACCGCGCCGCGGTCGTCCTGCGGGCGGGGAAACACGCCATCGTCGCGCCGGACAACGGCGTCGCGGTGCCGGCGGCGCGGGCGCTCGACGAGGACGTCGAGGTGTTCGAAATCGAGGTCGAGGACCCCGCGAGTTCGACGTTCCACGGCCGGGACGTGTTCGCGCCGGCGGCCGCCGACGTCCACGAGCGCGGCGTCGAGCGCTTCCACGAGTACGCTGGGTACGAGCCGACCAGCGACCACGAGACCGTCTCGTTCCCGACGCCCGACTTCGAGGGGGACGCCGTCGTCGGCGAAGTCCTCGTCGTGGACGGCTTCGGGAACGCCATCACGAACGTCCCCGGGCGCGTCCTCGACGACCGATTCGGCGGCGACGTCGTGGTGAACGGCCAGCCAGCGCCCGTCGAGCGCACCTACGCGAACGTCGACGCCGGCCAGCGACTCGTGACGGTGGGCAGCCACGGCAACGTCGAACTCGCGGCGAACCGCGGCCGCGGCGACGACGCGTTCGGCGTCGCGACGCGGAGTCGGGTGGCACTGGAATGGTGACGGCGCTCGGTCGGGTGACGCGCGGATGGTGACGCCGTTCGAGGCGATGAACGCCGTCGGCCTCGTCGCGTTCGCCATCGTCGGGTCGCTGAAGGCCGCCGACGCCGAGTTCGACGTGCTCGGCGTCGCCGTGCTCGGCGTGCTGACGGCGCTCGGCGGCGGCGCGACCCGGGACGTGCTCGTCGGGCGCGTCCCCGCGATGCTGCAGTCGACGTGGGACGTCGGGTTCGCGCTCCTCGGCGTCGCCGTCGCCGTCCTGCTCGCGCGGCGCGTCGGCGCGCGCCTCCTCGACCACCCCGTCGTGATGCTCCCGGACGCAATCGGCCTCGCGGCGTTCGCCACGACCGGCGCGCTCGTCGGCCACGACGCCGGCGTGACGCCGTTCGGCGTGGTCGTCCTCGGTACCGTCACGGGCGTCGGCGGCGGCCTCGTCTCGGACGTGTTGCTCCAGCGCGTCCCGTTCGTGCTCGCCGAGGACTTCTACGCGACCTGTGCGGTGGCCGGCAGCGCGACGTTCTGGCTGGCGGTCGAAGCCGGCGCGAGCACGGCGGTCGGCGCGGGCGTCTGCGCCGCCCTCACGCTCTCGCTCCGAGTCGTCGCGCTCCGCCGGAACTGGCGGCTCCCGACGGTCCGGCTCAGAGCCGAGAGTTGACGCCGTCCCCGAACTCGGAGAGGTGGTGTTGAATCGCCTCGCGCTCGAAGTACAGCAGTTCCACGGCGACCACGAACACCGCGAGCACGACGACCATCCAGAACGTCTCCGGTTCGCGGCGGTAGAGATTCCGGAACATCAGGGGCGCGAACCCGAGCGCGCCGAGCGCGCCGACCGCGGGCAACACGGGGTTGACGTCCTCGTGGTCGCGCTGGCGGAACGCGAGGTAGCTCATCGCGCCGAACACGATGATGAACGCGAGCGACGCGAACGACGTGATGGCGCCGAGACTGCCGTAGGCGGAGAACGCGGCGGTGGCGGCGCCGAGCGCGAGCACCGTCTTCTCGGGGACGCCGTCGGCGTCGCCGTCGCCGAAGCGGTCCGGGAGCAGGTCGCCGCGAATCAGGCGCTTCGCGAAGTGCGCCGACGAGAACAGGGTGGCGTTGATGGCGCTCCCGGTGGAGAACAGCGCGGACGCGGAGATGACGGCGAACCCGAGACTCGACAGGCCGAACACCGACAGCATCTCCGAGGCCGCGTCGCCGAGCGCGACGTGCGGGTGGCTCTGGAGCGCCTCGGGCGCGAGGTTCACCGTCACCACGGCGACGAGCACGTAGATGGCGACGGCGACGGGAATCGAGACGTAGACCGCCTTCCGGATGGTCTCGACGTTGTCGGCTATCGACTCCTGGTCGTAGAACAGCAACTGCCAGCCCTGGAACGCGACGAACGAGATGGCCGCCGCGACGAGAGGGCTGACCGACGTGAACTGCCCGAACCCGTACGTCATCGCGGTGTCCGAGAGGCCCGTGGCGTAGACGAGGCCGAAGGCGCCGAACGCCACGAGGATGCCGACCTTCACCGCGACGAGGACGTTCTCGGCGGTGCCCGTGGAGCGCGCGCCGAGCAGATTCAGCCCGACGAACAAGGCGATGGCGCCAACCGAGATGACGGGCCGGAGCGGGACGCCGGCGTACGCCGACGGCACCGCGCCGAACCCGATGGCGAACTCCGCGAACGCGTAGGCGTACATCGCCATCGACCCGACGTAGCCGAACAGCAGCGTCCAGCCGACCATCCCCGCGAGCGTCTCGTTGCCGAGGGTCTGCTGGACGAACGACACCGACCCCCCGCGGTCGTCGCCGAGCGCGTTCAGGCGGTTGTAGGAGTAGCCAGCGCACGCCGCGACGACGCCGGCGAGCACGAACGCGAACCACGTCGCGCCCGTCGTGAGCTTCGCGACGACGCCGAGCACGGCGTAGATGCCGCCGCCTATCATGCCGCCGAGCGCGATGGAGACGCACTCGGTGAGGCCGAGGCGTTCGCTCATCGTGTCGGCAGGAACGAGAGATTCGCGGCTAAAGGTTGTGGCCGACTGCCCCTAGCGTGGCTATTCGGCGGCGATGATGTCGTCGATGCGGACGATCATCGTCGCGGCCTCGGTGGCGGCTTCGATTGCTTCGCGTTTCACGTCGGCGGGGTCGAAGACGCCCGCCTCGACGGGGTCCGCGAGTTCCACCGTCTCGCCGTCGACGAGCACGCCGGCGCGGCCGGTCTCGTTCTTCGCTCGCAGGGAGACGAGCGCGTCGATGGGGTCGAGGCCGGCGTTCGCGGCGAGCGTGCGCGGGAGCACGTCGAGGGCGTCCGCGAACGCTTCGGCCGCGAGTTGGGCGCGCCCGTCGATGCTCGCGGCGCCGTCGTGCACCGCGTCGGCGGCGAGCAGTTCGACACAGCCGGCGCCCGGAACGATTCCGTCGCCGTCGAGCGCCGCGACCACCACGTCGGTCGCGTCGCCGAGCGCGCGTTCGAGTTCCGCGACGACGTGTTCGGTTCCGCCGCGCGCGAACAGCGTCACGGCCGTGGCGTCGGCGTTCTCGACGAACGCGAGCGCGTCGTCCCCGTAGGACTCGACGCGCACCGCGTCGGCGTGCCCGAGGTCGGTGTCGGTCACGTCCGCGATGTCGCGTGCGAGACTCGCGCCGGTCGCCGAGACGACGGCTCTCGTGTCCGAGGCGGACAGCGAGTCGAAGACGAGGACGCCGCGCTTCGCGAGCGCCGCGGCGACCGAGTCGTCCACGTCCTTCGAGCAGAACACCACGTCCGCGCCGGTCGCCACGACGGCGTCCGCGAGGTCGCGCAGTTCCGCGGTCTGGGCGTCCACGGCGGCCGTGAGTTGGTCGACGCTCGTCACCTCGTAGGCCACGTCGGCTTCCGTCTCGCGGGCGCCGAGGTTCGCGTCGAACACGAGCACGCTCGCCTCCTCGACGCGCCGCGGCATCGACTCGCGGACCGGTTCGGCGTCCAGCACGACGCCGTCCACGAGGTCGGTCGCGCCCGAGGACGCGCCGGTCTGGGTGTGGACGCGCACGTCCTCTCGGGGGACGCCGTCCTCGGTCTGGACCTGCCGGACGGCGCGAACCACGAGGTCGGCGAGCGCGTCCGCGCTCACGTCGCCGGTCCCCTTCCCGGTCATGCTGGAGCGAGCGACCGCACGCAGGCGGTCGTCGTCCAGTTCGCCGTCGACGGTGGCGTCAGCGACTGCGTCCAGCGCGATGTCGCGCGCGGCGGCGTACCCCTCCACGATTGCGGTCGGGTGGACGTCGCTCTCCAGTAGGTCTTCGGCGCCCGCGAGCAGGTGGCCGGCGAGCACCGCCGCCGTCGTGGTGCCGTCGCCAACTTCGTCCTCCTGGGTGCGCGCGACCTCCACGAGCATCGTCGCGGCCGGATGCTCCACGTCCATCTCCTCGAGGATGCTGACGCCGTCGTTCGTCACGACGACGTTCCCGGACGCGTCGACGAGCATCTTGTCCATGCCCCGCGGTCCGAGCGTCGTGCGTACCGCTTCGGCGACAGCCTTCCCCGCGGTGATGTTCCACGTCTGCGCGTCGCGGCCGCTGGTGCGCCGCGAGTCCTCACCGAGCACGAGTACGGGGCCGGTCGCCCCTCGGGGTGCAGTTGCTGCCATAATCAGGTGTCTCAGACGCTGGCGGTTCTATATGTAGTTTTCTAGGGGTGCGTGCTACCCGTCGTCACGCGCACCGTCACATCGAAATAGCAGGCCGGCGACCTACCCCCATGCTCGAACTGGAACACGGGTTCCGCGCCGTGGACTGCCACGTCCGCCTCCACGCCGGACCGGGGCGGCCCGTGCGCGGACGGACCATCGACGCGGAGGACCTCGAACGCGAGATGCACCAGTCCGGCATCGTTCGCTCGGTCGTGTTCCCCGGCCCGCAGAAGGGCGAGCAGGGCTACCTGCGCGCGAACAACGCGGTCGCCCGGCAGGCCGTCGAGCGGCCGTTCATCGCGTTCGCGCGCATCGACGGCCCCCGCGACCCCGGCGAGAGCGCCACGTCGAAACTCCGGAACCTCCGGTCGTCCCGCGCGGAGTGGCAGACCTCCCCCGAGGACATCGAACAGTACGCGTACGACGACCGCTTCCACGGCTTCAAACTCGACCCGACGCGGGACGGCATCCCGGACCGCGACGTGCTCGACGTGCTCGACGACGTCGGCCTCCCCGTCCTCGTCCACGGTGGCCGTGGATTCCCGCCGAGCGCGCTCGAAACCGAACTGCTCGACCGCGAGTTCCCCGTGGTGTACGCGCACTTCGGCGGCCACCCGCTCGACCGAGAGTTGATGCACGAAGCCGTCTCGATGCTCGACCGCCACGAGGACCTCTACCTCGACACCGCGACGGTGCGCTACCGCGAACTGCTGGAGCGCGCCATCGTCGAACACCCCGACCGCGTGCTGTTCGGGAGCGGGACGCCCGCGACGCACCCGAACGTCGCCGTGATGGAGATTCTGACCCTGGACGTGACCGAGGACGCGATGACGAAAGTGCTCGGGAAGAATCCGGTCCGCGTGATTCCCGGCCTCGACCGGGAGTAGCGACACCCACCGACGGACTACTTGTCGTAGCGCGCCATCGCGCGGTCCATCCGCGAGGAGACGCCGTTCGGGTTCCGGCGGTCGCTTCGGTCCGCGACGCGGGCGGACATCCCGTCCTGGCTGCCGCGCCAGATGTTCGGGACGACCGCGCGCCCGGCGGCCGCCCACTCCGAGAGTTTCGCGTCGCCGCGAGCCACGTCGCCGCCGACCGACAGCGCGTCGCCGAGCGCGTGCCTGACGACGCGGGCCGCGATGCGCGCGCCCATCCCGTAGTTCTTCACGAGGCGGTACGCCAGCGACCGATACTTCAAGCCCCACGCCGAGTCCTCGGAGTCCTCTGGCAGGCGGTGTGCGATGTCGTCGGCCTCCTCGCGGAGGACACAGGCGTCCGGTTGCCAAGCGACCTCGCAGCCCATCCCCGCGAGTCGGTGGGCGGCGTCCCGCGCCGCCCCGGTCTGGAGGTACTCGTCGAACCCGTCGAGGGCGTCGAGGGCGTCCCGCGAAAACGCGACGTTCCCGCCGTCGAAGAACACCACCTCGCGGCCGGCGACCTCGCATCGCTCCTCGGCCTCCGTCGTCACGCCGCCCTCGACGTTCCGGTGAACGGGGCCGGTGACGGCGTCCGCGCCGTCGGCGAGCGCGTCACGAACCGCGTCCAGCCACGCCCGTCGAACGCACGTGTCCTGCCCGACGAACGCCACCGCGTCGCCCGTCGCCGCGGCGATGCCGGCGTTCCGGGCGGCGTTCAGATTTCGCTCGGAGAGTTCCAGCAAGACGTCGACGGCGTCGTGAGTGCGCGCCATCCCGGACGTCCCGTCGACGGACGGGCCGTTCGCGACGACGACCTCGGCGGCGGGCGCGTGGGCCGCGAGCGCGTCGAGTGACGCGGCGAGCGCGTCGCGGCCGTTGAGCGTGGGCACCACCACCGAGAGGTCCATACCCCGTCCGAGTCAAGCCGTCGGTAAAAACGTCTCGGCTTCGAGAACGCCCGGAAACGCCGGCGTCAGACCGCCGTCCGCCGGTCGTCTCACACTCGCGCGTCCCAGTAGGACACCGACGCGAGCGCGTCGCCGACCGGCGACCCGCCGATGGCGGTGTCGGCGCGCCGGAACGGGCCGGCCACCCAGTCAGGCACCTTGCGGTAGAACCCGTACGGAACCACGAAGTCGTGTTCGGCGTCCGCGAGTTCGAGGCCCGCGGTCGCCACGAGGTCCTCGACCTCGCTCGCGCCGTACAGCCGCGACCCCATCGGGAGCAGCCAGTTGTACAGCGACCGCGTGCTGAAGCGGTTGAACGTGTCGAAGAACACCTGGTTCTTGGAGACGCGGGCCATCTCCGTGAGGAACTTCGCCGGCGTGTCCGCGAGGTGGAAAAAGCGCATCGCGAACACCGTGTCGAAGTGGTCGTCCGGGAACGGGAGGCGGGCGGCGTCCCCGCGCATGAACTCCAAGTGGTCGTCGACGCCGGCGTGTCGCGCCTTCTCGCGTCCCTCCCGGAGCATCGGTCCGGAGATGTCCAGTCCCGTGATGTCGGCGCCGCGCTCGGCGAGCATCACGGTGAACCGGCCGGTACCGCACGCGATTTCGAGGACGCGTTTGTCCTCGACCGGGCCGATTGCGTCCAGTACCGCCTGCTTCTCCCGGCGGTCGATGAGCCGGCCACCGCGAGAGAATCGCTTCTCGTCGTACTCCTCGGCGACCTCGGTGGCCTGATACCACTCCTGTCCCTTCACGCTTCTCACCCTCTTTTCGTTGGTCGCCCGTTAAAACCGTACTGGAAACCGCGGAACGACTTAGGTCGTCCGCGTCCAAGTTCGTGGTATGCCAACGTGTAACAGGTGCGGCGGCGAGTTCGAGGCCGGCGACCTCGTCAGACACGAGCGACAGGGCATGCACTACGTCCACTGCCCGGACTGCGGGTGTCACCTCGGCACCTACAACGAGCACGCCCGGTGACTACCAGACGCGCGTCGGTTCGATGCGCACGAGCACGCGCTCGCCGTCCTCCTCGCCGTGGTGCGGGTACTCGTCAACGTCCATGTAGCGGCGTGCGAGTTCGTCGATGTGTTCGACCGCGCCGTCCGTGGTGAGTTCGACGACTTCGCCCTGGAAGCCGACGTACCGGTACGGGTCGTCGGGGTCGAGGATGCAGCCGCCGACGCGGCCGTCGTTTCGGAGGTTCTTGTCCTTCCGGCGGCCGCGCGCGGTGTTCACGAGGATGTGTTCGGCGTCCTCGTCGTAACTCACCCAGACGGGCGTGACGTGGGGTGCCCCGTCGGGAGTGAGCGTCCCGAAACTCAGGAACGACCGCTTCTCGAAGAGGTCGTGGTACTCGGCAGGAATTGCGACCATGTGACCTGTTTGGACGCCTACCCCTCTAAAACGCCGGGTTCCGGGCATCTAGACCTTATACAGTTTTAGGTGTTTAGTCGCAGGGGTAGACAACCTTTACCTTCACCAGTATGTGACAGAGTTGCATGAGCCTGTCCGCGCAGAACGGCCAATCGCCAATCGACGACGACGAGTTCAGAGAGCGCCTGAGCGAACTCCCACCGAGCGCGAAGCTCGTCGCGAAGGTCCTCGAAATCGACTCGCCGCTCTCCCAGGGCGAACTCGCCGAGGAGTCCCTGCTCCCCGACCGCACCGTCCGGTACGCGCTCAACCGCCTCGACGACGAGGAACTCGTAGACTCCCGCTACAGTTTCCAGGACGCCCGCAAGCAAGTGTACTTCCTCGCCGAGTAACGCGGTTTTTTCTCGCCGCCGTCCGTCGTCCGCGACGTGCCCGCCCGCTTTCCCGTCCCCGTCGACACCCGCGCTCCCCACGGCGAGACGAACGCGTACGTCCTCGGCCGCGACGACGCCCTGCTCGTCGACCCGGCGGGTCGCACACCCGAACTCGACACCGCCGTCGGGAGCGTCGACCACGTCGCCGTCACGCACGCCCACCCGGACCACGTCGGCGCCGTCGCGGAGTACGCGACCGAGACTGACGCGACCGTCTGGGCGCACGCCGCGTTCGCCGACCGGTTCGAGCGCGAGACCGGCGTCGAACCCGACCGCGCGTTCCGCCCCGGCGACGAGATTGGCGACACCGGCGTCACGGTTCTGGACACGCCCGGCCACGCCCCCGACCACGTCGCGTTCGTCGAGGGACGCGAGGCCGTCGTCGGTGACCTCGTGTTCGCCGCGGGCAGCGTGTTCGTCGGCGCGACGGACGGCGACCTGCGCGCCTACCTGAGTTCGCTCCGCCGCGTCGCCGTCCGCGACTTCGAGCGCCTCCACCCCGGCCACGGTCCGCCCGTCGACGCGCCCCGCGAACGCCTGTACAACCTCTACTTCCACCGCCGCGACCGCGACCGCCGCGTCCTCGCCGCCGTCGAAGACGGCTGTGCGACCGTTTCGGACATCCTCGACCACGCCTACGACAAGGACCTCGCGGGCGTCCGCGACCTCGCCGGGCAGACGGTGCGCGCGCACCTCGACAAACTCCTCGTGGAGGGGAAGGTAGAGTGGGACGGCGCCCGCGCGTATCCGGTCGAGGACTGAAATACCGGCCTGTTACGCCGAACTGACCGCCCGGTATCGGGCGGGACCGAGCCGTCGCGTCGCGACCGCGAGGGCGGAAGACGAGCGAAGCGAGTCGTTCCGGGACTGAAAGGGGCCGCCCTCTCGGGGAAGCACGACGACGCAAGCACCGCAGCGAGCGAAGCGAGTGAGGAGCACAGCGAGACGCGCGACCCGAGAGGGCGGGGGCTTTCGAAGAGTACGGGGTAGCGAGACGGACGGCTTTTGCGTTCCCGTCTCCTTTCGACGACCGTGCAAGACCTCGAAGCCGAACTCGAACGCGCCCGCGCCCTCGACGAGAGCGACCTCGCGGACGCCATCGAGACCATCGGCTTCGAGTGCACGCGGTGTGGCGCGTGCTGCAAGAGCGAGGAAGACGACCCGCACACGGCGACCGTGTTCCCGGACGAGGTGCGGGAGGTGGCAGGCGAGGACGACGAGCGCGACCGCCGAAGCGACGATGTCGCTTCGAGGTCCCCCTCACAGAGTTCGCGGGACTGGCGAGACGTGGCGCGCCCGATGCCCTACGGCTTAGACGAGGACGGGTCGGGGGAGACCTTCGAGTGGGCGCTCCAGACGAACGCGTGTGGCGACTGCACGTTCTACGAGGAGGACGACGACGGCACGGGCGCGTGCACGGTCCACGACAGCCGCCCCCTCATCTGCGAGACGTACCCGTTCAGCGTCGCGCTCGGCGGGACGAGCCAGCCGATGGGCGAGGCCGTCGACGAGTCGGGGATGGTGCGCGCCCACGAGTGCGAGGGGCTCGGGCGTGACATCTCGCGGGCGGACGCCGAGGACCTGGCGGCGGCGCTGAAAGAGCGCGCTGTCCGGGAACTGGAGGAGGCCATCGGCGTGCGCGACGAGTACGCGCCCGCCGACCCCGACGCAGGCGAGACGGTGGTCCACGACTCGGAGGGCGCGAAGCGCCCGGACGGCTCCGTCTACGAGCCGTGATTCGGGCCACTCGTACGCGGCGACCCCGTAACAACGATTAAGTCAGACGCCCGCAACGAATCGGGTGGAGGCTTTCGACATTGGAAATCTCTGATAAGCTGCTCTGTCTGTTCAACGCGGAAGTGACGGTCAAAGACGACGAGTACGTCGTGGAAGTGCCCAAGAGCGAAATCGAGACCGGCTCGGTCGACCCCGGCGACGTCTACCGGGTCGCGCTCATCTCGCGGTCGGACGCCGACGACTCGCAGTCCTCGTCGTCGCAATCGACGACCGAGACGTCGTCCTCGGAGCCACAGCCCCCCGTCGAGGAGGGCGAGATTCGGTACGTGGAAATCGAGGACATCGGGAAGCAGGGCGACGGCATCGCGCGCGTCGAGCGCGGCTACGTCATCATCGTGCCGGACGCCGAAATCGGCGAGCGCGTGAAAGTAGAGGTGACGGAAGTCAAGTCGAACTTCGCGGTCGGCGAAATCATCGACGAGGAGTACTGATTCTCACGAGCGCGTGAACTTCCCGAGGTTCACGCCCTCGACGCTGGGCGCCGAGTCGTGCGGCCGCCCGACGAGGATGTCGCCCGCCGTGCTCGACCCGATGCCGGGAATCGCGGTGAGTTCGTCCATCGTCGCGTCGTTCACGTCCAGCGGGTGGGGGATACCCGTCACGGAGCGGTAGCCGTGGTCGGTGACGGCCACGTCGATGGTCTGCCCGAGTTCGCGCTCGCCCGGAATCCCCACCAGCAGGGAGTACGTCCCCAACTGCCGGCCGAACGTCTTGCCGTCCTGGTGGTACTCCAGGGTCACGTCCTCCAGAATCGTTCCCGGCGGGACGACGCGGTTCAGCATCGGATTGTCGATGGTCTCGCGGACCTCCTGTTTGTACTGCTTGAACTGCTTCTTGTGGTCGTTGGCGAGGTCCGCGCCCGTCTCCGCCATGTCGGTGCCCTCGAAGGCCATCACCTGCCTGATGTTGATGCGCCGGAGCATCAGCCCCTCGTCCAGGACGCTCTGGAGGAACTGCTTGTTGTGCTCGAAGGTCTCCTCGCGCTCCCCGGTGAGGCCGTGGACGAGGTTGATGCCGGGCAGGAGTTTCGGGAGGCGGTCGGGGGTGTCGCCCCCCCACGACGGCGCGTCCGCGGGGGACTCGCCGGGCCGCCAGCCGCCGACCTCGTTGACGATGCGCACCGCTTCGAGACACTCCTCGGCGGTCACGAGGAGGTTGTTCTCCTCCTGCACGAGCGGGTCGGCGGATTCGAGGCCGAACGCGGCAGTGTCGCCCGCGGTGTTGTGCTCCGCGATGACCCGGATGGCCTCCTTGGACTTCTCGGGGTAGTCCACGATGGTCACCGGGTTCATGTTGTCGAGGTGGAGCGTCTCCAAATCCGGCGCCACCTCCCGGATGCCGCCGTAGAGCCGCCGAATCGCGTCCGGGTTCGGGGCTTCGCCGTCGCCGCCGAACGCGAGGATGTCGGCCTGCCGGCCGAGGCGGAAGTGGCGCGCGCCGTGGTCGTAGAGGTTCCCGACCTCCCGAACCACGCTCTCGGCGGACCGGAACGCGGGGTCGCCGTACATCGGTTCCGTGCAGAAGGAACACCGGTACGCGCAGCCACGCGAGGTCTCCATCTCGCAGATGAGGTAGTCGGGGTAGTTCGGGTGCTGTTCGACGACGAACGCGCCCTTCGCCGCCCACCGGTCGAGTTCGTCGTTGTCCCGGTAGCGGTCCTCGAACCCCTCCAGCCCGTTGTTCACGAGGTCGTAGGCCGCGGCCTCGATGTCCGCCATCGCGAGGAAGTCGAAGTCCAAATCGGAGCGCTCCATCTCCTGTGCGCCCGCGTTCTCCTCGCCGACGCCGAAGCGCACGGGCCCGCCCATCACGCTCGTCCCCTCGGCGACCCACGCCATCTCCCTCACTTCGTCGGGTTCGGCGGGCGTCCCGCCGACGTACTTCCCCGGGACGGTCATCCCGCCCACGTACACGAACAGGTCGGCGTCCGCCACGTCCGACCACTTCGACTTGTCCTCGCGGAGTTCGTCGATGGTGTGGTACGTGACGTTCGCGGGGTCGACGCCCGCGTCCACGAGCGCGCCGGCGGCGTTCCGCGGGTACGTGGAGATGTACGGCGGCACCCCGAAGTGCGCCGGCTCGTCGACGTAGCCGTCCACGAGCGTCACGTCCAACTCCGCGGGGTCAATCATAGGGACGCGTTGGGCGCGGACGCGTAAGAACGTGACTACACGGAGATGCACGTTGTCGAACCGGGCTTCGACCGCAGCGACGCCGCCGACGAAACCCGGCAAGGCACTTACCCTTCCGAGTATCAGGCTGACACGATGACAGTCGACCGTCGCGCGCTCGCCGTCCTCCTCGCCGTGGCCGGCTTGGCCGCGTTCTACGTCGGCGGAACGGCCGCGTTCGAGGCGGCACAACCGGAGTACGAACACGCCGTGAGCGCGGCGTCTCCCGCCGAAGTCGAGCGCGCGGAGTCGGCGGCGACCGAGACCGACGAGCGGGTGGTGTTCGCGTTCGCTGACCTCTCGGCAGACGCTCGGGACGTGTTCCTCGAAGCGTTGCGGGCCGACGGCACCGCGGTCGTGACCGACAGGGCGGCCACGCCGCCGGAGTTCGAGTACGGAGACACCGGTAGCTACGGCGAAGGACGGTACCTCGTTCGGTACGACGGCGAGGCGTACGTCGTGTCCGCGACCGGCGAACAGGCCGCCGCTTGGCTCGGCGGCGTGCCCGCGTTCGCCGCGACGCTGCTCGTCGGCGGGAGCGCGCTGCTCGCCGCGGTCCTCCGGTACGACGGTGCGCTGCCGATTCGCTCGGTGACGACGTTCGTCGCGAGTGCCGTGGCCGTCGGACTCCTCGCAGCGGGCGTCCTCTCGAATCCGTTGTTCGCGGTGACCGTGTTCTTCACCGTCGCCGTCGTCGCGTGGGCGGGACTCGAACGCGCCGGCTGGGGGACGGCCGACGCGGCGAGAGACTGATGAGTCACGGTTCTGTCGCCGCCCGGTGCTGGTAGAGCAGACAGCCGGCGAGCACCAGCCACGCCCCGATAGTGGGCGGGAGCACGAACGCGAACGCGTCGCGAGAGACACCACGGATTGCACTCGAAATGCCGCCCGGAAGCGGCGCGGTGAGCGTGACGACCGACTCGTAGAGCACCGGAACGGAGACGAGGAGGGTGCCGGCCAGCAAGAGCGTCCGGGGCGTGCCAGGGTCGAGTCGGTAGAGGAGTGGTGCGAGCGGGAACACGGCGAGGACGACGTAGAACGGTTCGAGGGGGAAGACGAGGAGCGTGGCGGTTAGCGTGCCCTGCAGCGCGACGAGGCGACTCTCGGGGTCGGCGACGACGCGATTGACGCCGGCGTAGACTGGCGCGACGACGGCGAGACCGGCGGCGAGGAGCGCCGTTCCGGAGAGCGACGGCGCGAGGTACGTGAGTTGGCGGCGCACCGTGACGAACGGCGCGGTCGGGTCGGGGCCGTCGGGGAACGACGCGACGCTCAGTTCGCCCGAGAGCGTCTCCGCGACGTACGTCTCCGTCGCGCCGGGCCCGAACAGGAGGACGCCCGCGAGGATGGCGCCGACGCCGGTGGCGGTGGCGGCGGCGATTGCGCGCCACGCGCGCCGCCGGCAGAGCCAGACGCCGACGAGCGCGGGGAACAGTTTGACCGCGGCCGTCGCGCCGAGCGCCGCACCGCTCGCGCGGTCGCGGCCGCGTTCGAGGGCGACCGCGCCGCCCGCGAGGCCGAGCGCGAGCACGGGGTTCACCTGCCCCATGACGAGGTTCACGCCGACGGGGCCGGCGAGAAAGACGAACGCAACGAGGAGCGCGCGGTCGACGCGGGCGAGCGACCCGGTACCGCGTTCGGCGGTGCGGACGACGAGGGCGGCGAGACCCACGAGCGCCGCGAGGTTGACGAGCGTCTGGAGCGCGAGCGCGAGCGCCGGGTCGCCGAGGAGGGCGTGTGGGTAGAACGCCGCGACGACGGCCGGCGGGTACTGGAACGTTGCGTCGCCGACCGGATTCACGGCGTAGAAGTCGCGGCCGGCGAGCGCGGCCCGGGCCGCCGCGTAGTAGACGTCCGTCGCGAAGCCGACCTGTCCGGGGTTCCGGAGCGCGAACAGGACGGTGCTCGGGACGCCCGCGAGCGCGGCGACGGCGAGGACGGCGCGCGGACGGCGGTTCCGTGACACGCCCGAACGCACCGCACGGTGACACTTCCCGTTTCGGGTCGGTTGCGGGCCGGCGACGCGTCGGCGGCCGGCCTCACCGCGGCCGGCCGGTTTATGCCCGCGGCGGCCCAACGGACGGGTATGCCCGCCACGCTCGAAGTCCGCTGCACCGAGGAGGACTGCGAACTCGACATGTTCGAGATGCACTACACGTACGACATGCCCGACGAGGTGGGGGTCGCCGACTTCTCGTGCCCGTACTGCGAGCAGACCGAGAGCCTGGAGGCCATAGAACTATGACCGCCCGCGAGTTCGCCGAAGCCGTCGGGAGCGCGGTGTTCCGGCGGATGGGCCGGGCGGCGTCCCGGTTCCAGGAGGAGTCCCCGCTCCCCGTGGACGTCTTAGAGAGCGAGGACGAGTGCCTCGTCGTCTTCGACGCGCCGGGCGCGACGACGAGCGACGTGCAGGTGAACTACGAGGGCGACGCGGTGGCGGTGCGCGTCGACCGCTTCCGGGAGTTCAGAGAGAACTACGAGATGCTGTTCCCGGGCCGCGGCCTGTCGCTGGACGGGCGCGCAGAACTCCCCGAGGACGCCGTGGTGGACGCCGAGCACGCGCGCGCCGAACTGAACGACGACGGCACGCTGTACGTGTTCCTGCCGAAGCGCGAGTCGACCGGCACGAGCATCGACGTGACCGAGGGCGACGGCGACGACGCGGGCGACGACGCGGACGAGGAAATCGAGACCGAAGAGCGCGAGGAGTGACTACTCGACGGCCATCCCTTCGACGATGGCGAACTCCTCGTCGCCGGTGAATCGCGTCGGGTCGAACGCCGGAATCCCCTCGCCGCCGAGTATCTGTTCTGCAATGGCTTCCCCCGTGGCCGGCGACCGCATGAAGCCGTGGCCCTGCCAGCCGGCGGCGACGTAAATCCCGCCGTCCAGTTCGCCGAGCAGGGGGTCGCGGTCGGGCGTCGCGGTGCAGACGCCGGCCCACGCGCGCTCCACGTCCGGGTCGTAGCCGGGCAGGCGGTCGGCGAGGCGCGCCGTCGTGTCGGAGACGAACCAGTCGTCGCCGTCGCGGTCGTAGGCGTCGGGGTCGGCTTCCACTTCCTCGGTGCCGTCGCCGGCGAGCAGACCGGTCGGGTGCGGGCGGGCGTAGTAGCCCTCGGTGGCGTCGTAGAACGTCGGCACGTCGCCCGGCGAGTCGGCGGTGAGCGCCTGCACGCGGTACGGCTTCAGCGAGACGGAGAAACCGGCGTCCGCGAGCACGCGCTCGGTGTGCGCGCCGGCCGCGACGAGCACCGCGTCGTGGGCGTCGCCGTTCACGCGCGGCGGGTCGGTCGAGACTGACGCCTCGACGCCCGTGCGAATCTCGGCGCCCTCGCCGCGAGCGAGGTCCGCGAGCAGGTCGGCGTACGCCGACGTGTCCACGACGGCGGCGTCCTCCGCGACGGCGGCCTCGACCACGTCGTCGGTGCGGAGCGCGGGGAAGCGCGCCGCGAGTTCGTCGCCGTCGATTCGCTCGACGCGCCGGCCGTTCCGGGTCATTCCCTCGACCTGCTTGCGGATGGCGTCGGCCTTCGCGCCCGGCTCGGTGACGAACCAGACGTAGGGCGCGTCCCGGAGTTCGAACTCGCCCCGGCCGTCGAACGCGCGGAAGCGCTCGATTGCGCGGTCGGCGACGCGGGCGTCCACGTCCTCCGCGAACGCGTCGTAGAGGATGCCCGCGGCCCGCCCCGTCGCGCCGCCGGCCACGGTGTCGCGCTCGTAGACCGTCACGTCCGCGCCCGCCGCCGCGAGGTCGTAGGCCGCGGTGAGACCGACCGCGCCGGCGCCGACCACGCCGACCGACCGGGCCGCGCCGTCGAGTGAGTCGTCCATACCGGGCGGTGTGCGGGCGGCCGCATAACTCTCGCGGACGCCGAGGTCCACGCAAGCGGACAGTTTCACTTTCACTCCGCACGGGTGACGTTAAAGCGGATACCGCGTCTCCCAGCGAGTATGGCACTGCAAGGGAGACACCGCCGCACGCAGTCGACGACCGACCGGGACGGGCGCCGCATCGAGGTGTCCGAGATGACCGCCGCGGGCGTCGCCGCCTACGCCGACACGCACGGCGACGACGCGTTCTTAGAGCGCCGCGGCGGCCAGACGTTCCTCGTCACCGAGGAGTAGTCAGCAGAAGCCGTCGAGGCCTGCCGCGGGGTACGCGACGACGTAGTCCGCACCCGCATCGCGGAGCGCGCTCACGCGCTCGCTGACCGTCGATGCGTCGCCGACCAGCGCGAAGTCCCGCACCGCCTTCGACAGCACCTCGCGGGCGCGCCCCGACGCCGTCGCGTCCGTCTCGGCGCCGTCGGGAAGCGCTCGCGCCACGGGCTTTCGCCGGGCGGCGTACGCGCCCACCGCGTCCAGTATCTCGTTCTCGTCGCCGGTCAGCACCGTGGGCGCGTAGACGGCCACGCCGCCGTCGAACCCGGCGGCGCGCAGCGACCGCACGTCCCGCTCGGTTCCCCGGGAGAGGAGTTCGAACTGCGCCGCGCCCGTCGCGAGCGCCGCGCGCTCCACGCCCTCGGTGCCGACCCACGCGTCGCCGTCGGCGTCGACGGCGGCGCCGAGTCGGGGCGCGATGGCGCGACTGGCTTCCTCCTCCGAGAGGTACGCGCCGTGGCCCGCGACCAGCACGCGCCCCACGGAGTCGGGAATCTCGGCGGCGAGCGAGTCGTCGCCGAGGGGGTCGAAGCCGTCCGCGCGAACGGGCGTCGTCAGCCGCACGTCGCGGTCGCTCGCGAGGTCCGCGAGCGCGTCGAAGTCGGGGAGGTGCTCGCGGCCCTCGTAGTCTATCGTGACCGTCCCGAACGCGTCGTCCAACTCATCGATGCGCCGCCAGTCGTGCTCGGCGGGTTTCAGTGCCACCGCGTCGACGCCCGCGGCCGCGGCGTGGCTGTCGCTTCTCAACACGACGAACCACCCACGGACGCGAGACGAGTAACTCTAGAACAGTGCCGGAACT
Organism: Halobacterium litoreum; assembly: GCF_021233415.1. Classification (NCBI taxonomy): domain Archaea; kingdom Methanobacteriati; phylum Methanobacteriota; class Halobacteria; order Halobacteriales; family Halobacteriaceae; genus Halobacterium; species Halobacterium litoreum. The sequence continues at coordinate 2,075,370 of NZ_CP089466.1, forward strand.
CGATCCATCGTCTCTGCGACCATACCCCCGTTACCGCGTCGGACGGGAAAAGGGTGTCGGCACCGCCGATTACGGCCGGAGCGACCGCACGACCTCCCACGCGTCGTGTCCGACCTCGCCGGGGTGCGGCAGGCCGAGGCGGTAGCGCAGGGCGTCCTGGCGCTTCAGCGGGTCGAACACGCGCGGCTCCTCCAGTCCCCACACCTGACAGCGCGAGTGGCGACCGGGCGAGGCGTCGAGGACGGCGTTCGCAGCCCGGCGGCCGGCCTCGTTCGCGGCCTCCATCGTCGCGAGGTCGGTGTCGACGCGCACGTAGTCGCCGGCCACCGCGAGGTTCGGCGCCTCGGTGTCGGCCTCCGGGCGGTTCCGGAGGCTGTCGACGGTGTTGATGACGAGCGGCGAGTCGTTCGCGAGACCCCCCTCGGTCTCCCGGAGTTCGGGGTCGAGGAAGTGCGCGACGCGGGCCTCGTCCGGGAGCGCGTCCGCGCCGAGGTGGGATTGGACTTGCGCCCAAATCTCCTCGACGACTTCCTCGCGCGTGCACTCCTTGGCGGGCTTGCCGTACAGGATTCCGGGCGTCTCCCAGTCCGACGCGATGACCGACAGCACGCCCTCGACGTCGCCGTCGGAGCGCGCCGCCACGTCGTGGTCGGTCCAGAACTGGCGCTGGCTGATGGACGTAATCGCCCACGGCGAGTCGACGTAGACGGCGTGCCCGTTCACGATTGGCACGTCCCGGTCGAGGTAGAACTGGACGCCGTTCATCCACGCCGTCCGCACGCGGTCGGCACGCGCGAGCGACGGCGCGGCCCGCCGGAGTTCCGGCGTCACGACCCGCGGCAGCACGTCGATGGGGAGCGCGGCGACGTAGTAGTCCGCCGTCACCGTCTCGCCGTCGGCGACCGCGCCCGTGACCCGGCGGCCGTCGCTCTCGATGGCCGTGACCGGCGCGTCGAGTTCGAAGGTCACGCCCTGCGCTTCGAGGTAGTCGACCCACGGGTCGAACCACACCTCGCTCGTCGGGCCGTCGAGCACGCGCTCGGCCGGCTTCTCCGGGTCGAGTTGCCCGAACAGCAACTGGAGGTAGATGGTGCCGACGGTGCGTGCGCTCCCCTGCTCGGGGCGGAGCGCGACGAGCGCCTGCGTCGACTGCGCGAGGTGCTTGCGGTACGCCGGCGACATCTCGTCGGCGTCGATGAACTCCCACCACGACTGGCGTTCGAACTCCGTCTCGCGGCGCTCGTCGCAGGACGTCAACAGCACCGCGAGCCGCGACAGGAAGTGCGCGACCTCCCGCGGCGGCACCTCGCCGCCCGCGATTTGGGGGCGAAGCGCGTCCAGCCACTCCTTCGGCGACGACGGGCGCTCCGTGGACGCCGTGAACCCCGCGCCGTCCGCGCCCGCAATCAGGGTCTCGCTGGTGGGCACGAGGTGGTCGGCGACCCGGCGGTCGCCGTCCGGGATGCGCGCCATCGTGTCCACGACGTTCTCGTAGTACGCCGGGAAGAAACGGAAGCCGTGCTCGCCGAGCAAGCCGTCCTCGTCGTCGGCCACCGGGATGCTCCGGGCCTTCCCGCCGACGCGGTCGTTGGCCTCGTAGACGGTGACGTCGAAGTCGCGCTCCGCGAGTTCGTGGGCGGCAGTCAGTCCCGCGATTCCTCCCCCGAGCACCGCGACGGTCGTCGAACTGGACATCGTTTCCTGTTAGGGCCTCCCCACCTTCAGCCTACCCGTCGTCCGGGGTGCTCGCCGGCTTCAGGCGTCGGGGTCCATCTCCACGACCTCGGGGTCGCGGTCCGGCGGCGTCCAGTCGACCGCCAGGTCGAGGAACTGCAGGAGGATGCGGCCGGTCGCCCCCCAGACGGTGTAGCCGTGGACGTGGAAGAAGTGGACGAGCGCCTCGCCGTACTTCGGGTGGACGCGCTTCTCGAGTTCGTAGTTCGCGGGGTCGGTCAACCCCGAAATCGGGAGGACGACCACCTCGTCGACCTCGCGCTCGTCGGGGACGTACGACCGGTCTGGGACGCGCCCGACGAACGGCGTCACCGAGTAACTGGTGACGGTGGCGATGTCGTCGAGTTGGCCGACGAACGAGATTTCGTCCCGCCGGAGGCCGATTTCCTCGTCGACCTCGCGGACCGCGGTGTCCCGCAAGTCGCCGTCGCTCGGCTCGCGGCCGCCGCCGGGGAAACTCATCTGGCCGGGGTGTTCGCCGAGGTGGTCGGCGCGCTTCGTGAACACGAGCGCCGGCTCCCGGTCCGAGTCGTCGGCCTCGAAGCGCCCGTCCTCGTCGCTGGCGCCGTCGACGACGGGGACGAGCACCGCGGCGTCGCGCTCCTGGTCGCGCACGCGGACCGGGCGGTGCGCGGCGACCCGCGAGAGGTCCATGCGCGAGGTGACGGCCGCGACGCCCTTAATTCACGCGTCGTCGGTGAGTTCCGCGCGCACGTCCCCGAGGTCGACGGGCGCCCACGCCTCGGCGTCGTAGGTCGCGTCCACGAGCGAGCGAGCGCGCTCGCTGCCAGGTTCGGCGTCCGCGGCGTCGGCTTCGAGGCGCGCCCGGACCGCGTCGGCGAGCGCGTCCCGCGAAATCTCGCGGCGCTCCACGTCGAGGATGTGCGGGAGGTCGGTGGCGTACTCGGGCGGACTCGGGAACGCCGCCGGCCCCGGAGCCAACACCGTTTCGTCCTCCCGGTCCACCTCGACGAGGTAGTAGTCTCGGAGCGCGTTCTCCACGTCCGCCTCGACGCCGTCGGCCTCCTCGCCGCGCTTGAACGCGAGTTCGTCCACCGCGTCGTCGAGTTCGGCCCGCGTGAGGCCGCCGAACAGGTCCACGACCCCCGCGAGTTCGTCGCCGTCCATGCCTCCGCGTGTCCGTCCCGGTGGCTTCAATCTGCCGCGTCGTCGGCGTCCGCGGCGGCGGCCGCGGCCACCTCGTCGGGGTCGAGTGGCGCGTCGGCCCACGCCGGGAGCCGAGTGTCCGGGCCGGGTTCGGCGATGGCGTCGGCGTACGTCGCGGTCTGGTCTCGCTCGCCCTCGCTGTCGTAGTCGAGGCCGTTGAACGCCGCGTCCGCGCCGTACGCGCGAACGAACCGCGCCGCGTGCTCGCGGTAGCGCTCGGGGAGCGCGTCGTAGTCCGGTTCCACGCCCGCGTCCTCGATTGCGCGGAACAGCGCCGACCCGACCCCCTCGCTCATCTCCGAGAGCCCGGTCGGCCCGGAGACGGCGCGGTGGTCGTGCTCGTAGCGTCCGAGGTCGACTTGGGCCGCGCCGTCCGCGCCCGCCAGTCGGAACGCCTCGCCGAGCGTGCCGACCTCCAGCCCCCAGCGGCGCTGGACGCGCATCCCTCGGGCGAGGTCGCTGGTCATCGCGCACTCGCCGGCGAGCGCGTACCGGAACGCCCCGAGGAAGTCGAGCACGTCGTGGTCGGCGCCGTCGCCGAGCGCCGCCACCAGCGGCTCGTAGAACAGCCGAAAGAGCCGGCCGTACAGCCGGTCGTTCTCCACGCGAGCGTAGTACCCCTTCGAGAAGTCGAACCCGTCGGCGAGCGGGAAGAGGAGTTTCCGCACGTCGCGGGCCTCGTAGGTCGTGGTGTCGGCGTCGTGGACGACCACGTAGTCGCGGCGCGCGGCGACGCCGAGCGCCAGCCACACGTCCCTGCCCTTCCCGCGCTCGCCGTCCAGGCCGGCGTCCGCGAGCAGGGACTCGACGCGCGGGCCGTCACACCACAGCAGCGTGAGGTTCACGTCGAACTCGGCGAGCCACTCACGGAAGTCGGGGACGCGCTCGGCTGGCGCGCGAAGGGGCACGACCACTTCCGCGGGGTCGACGCGCTCCAGTTCGGAGAACACGCGCTCCGGCGCGAGGCCGGCGTACTCGCGGTCGGTCATCGGCACCACCACGGCCGCGCGGCCCGCCGGCGCGTCCGGGTCGGCGTCGCCGTAGTCGTGGAGCGTCGCCACGCGCTCCTGCGTGTAGTCCATACCCGGAGTGGGGACGCGTCCCGGAACTAGCTTGCGCCCTGCGGGAGGCGACCGGCGCGCTGGAGGGCGACCAGCGCCGCCAGGAGGACGGCGAGCAGCACCGCGCCGGTCCGGAAGATGACGTCGTAGCCGACGTCCATCCCGAGGAGCGTGCCGACGGCCACGCTCCCGAACGCCTGTACGATCATCATCGAGGCGCTGTACGCGGCGTACGCGCTCGCGCGGTCGGCGTCCGGGAGGCTGTCCAGCAGGAACGTGTCGATGGCGGGGAAGAGGCTGTGGATGCTGTACCCCAACACGACGGAGACGAGCGTGACCGCGAGGACGCCGCTGACGACGGTGAGCGCGAGCAGCGTGGTGACGAACGCGCCGAGCACGGTGAGCATCAGGGGGACGTGCCGGAACCGGTCGGCGAGCCGGCCGGTGTACCAGAACGCGGGCACGCCGGACGCGAACACCACCGTCAGCAGCGTCTGGGCGGTCGACTGCGGAATCTGTTTGCTGTCGGTGAGGTACGTGATGTAGAAGTTGAAGAAGCCGTTCCACACGAGGCCGGTGGCGCCGACGATGACGACGCCGAGCAGGACGACGCGGTACTGGCGGCGAATCGCGCGCATGAGGTCGCGGTCCTCGGCGCCCGCCTCCGGCAGGTCCGCGCGCTTCGCGGTGACGTAGAGGACGCCGGTGACGACGAGCGCCGCCGCCGACAGCAGGTAGAACGGCGCCTGCCACGAGTAGTATTCGAGGAGGACGCGCCCGACGAACACGGGCGCGAGCGCCGCCGCCAACTGCGAGGCGGTGCCGTGGACGCCGACGACGCGACCGACGCGGTCCGGGAACAGTTCGCTGATGAGGGGGTTCGCGGCGACGAAGTAGACGCCCGACGCGAGGCCGACGAGGAGCGCCCCGAGCATCACGAACTCGATGGACGGCGCGAACGTCATCCCCGCCGACGACACCGCCAGCAGGACGCCCGTGCCGAGGACGACGTGGTGGCGGGGAACGCGCGTGAGGAGGTAGCCGGTCGGTAACCGCGGGAGCGCGCTGCCGAGCCACGCGAGCGTCGCCACCAGTCCGACCGCGGCGTCGCTCGTCACGAACTCCGCCTGGAGCGGGCCGACGAGCGGCGCGAACACGACGCGCCCGAAGTTCACGAGGAACACGAGCGCGCACAGCGACCCGAACAGGCGGACGCGGCGAGCGTCGCGCTCGGCGGTGGAACTGGACACAACGCCCTTTCTCGGGCCGCCGAGTCAATTCTTCCGGTTCCGGTATAGGCGGCGCTTACTGAAGTGGTAGGCGGTGGGTGTCGAAGTCATGAGCTCCGTCACGAAGGCGCTCCGGTCCGGCACGGTACGGAAGGACACGTACGAACGACTCGTCTGCGCGGACTGCGACACCCGACTCGCCACCCGGAGTCGAACCGGCGCCGGGTGGCGGCGCACGTGTCCGGACTGCGGGCGCGAGTGGAAGCAGGTTCGCTGACTACTCGAAGACGGCGTCGAAGGCGTCCGCGCCGAGCGGTTCGTGGTCGCCCGCGGCGACGTTCTCGCGGACGTGCTCGGGGCTGGTGGTGCCGGCGAGCGAGCAGGTGACGCCGGGCGCGCTCCGCGCGAAGTTCAGGCCGCGCTGGGCGGGCGTGTCGCCCGCGAGTTTCTCGTCGACGTCCTCGGGCACGCCGTCCAAGACCTCGCCCTGCGCGAGACTCGCCGACGTGAAGACGTTCAGGCCGGCCTCGTGGGCGTACCACAGCACGCTCTGGGCGCCCTCGGGGCCCTCCTGCGAGTCGACGGTGAACGCGTCGGCCATGTAGACGTTGAACGGCAGTTGAATCGCGCGCAGGTGGGTGGCCGTGTTGCCGACGGCCTTCGCCGCGGAGCGCGCCCGCGAGATGAGTTCGCTCAGGTCCAGGAAGTGGTCGTGGTCGCGGGGCACGCGGAACGCGTCCCACGTCGCCACGCCGTAGTGCCGGATGTCGCCCGCGGCGACGCGCTCCTCCAGTCGCTCGAAGGTCGCTTCCAGTTGGTCGTAGACTGCCTCCGCTGACCGGACGTCCAGTTGCGTCTCGGGGTTGTGGACGTAGTAGAGGTCGATGGTGTCCACGCCGAGGTTCGCCAGCGACCAGTCGAGTTGGGCGTCCACGAACCCGGGCGCAATCGAGTGACTGCCGTGGGCGAGGTCGTCGGCGTCCACGAGGCCCGCGTCCACGTACTCGCGCTGGACGTACTGGCCGGGGTTCTCGGGGCGGTCCTCCTCGAACGCGACGAACCCGCCTTTCGTCGAGAGGAACACCGACTCGCGGTCCACGTCCGCGTCTTCGAGCGCGCGCCCGACGACGCGCTCGCTGCGCTGGTGGCGGTAGTTCACGGCCGTATCGACGACGTTACAGCCGGACTCGACGGCCGCCCGGACGGTCTCGTAGTACGCGTCGTCCACGGCGTCGGTCGGGTCGCCGAGGTACGTCCCGAGGCCGACGCTGGAGACGGCGCGGTCGCCCACGCGCCGGAAGTACGTGCGCGCCTTCCCCTCGCCGAACCGCTCCTTGTACCGGAACGTCGCGTCTGCGGTGGCCATACCCGAGTTCGGGGCCGGCGTCACTTGTACTCCCCGCGACGGAACGCCTCGACGGCCTCCCGGTACCCCTCGCGGAACGTCGGGTACGCGAACTCGTAGCCGAGTTCTCGCAGGCGAGCGTTCGAGCAGCGCTTGCTCGTCTTCAGGCGGCGCTCGGCGGGCGTCGACAGGTCGCCCGCCTCGATGCGGTCCGCGACCGTCTGTTTCTCGGGGCGCTCGACGCCGCACTCGTCGGCGAGCCAGTCCGCGAACGCCCACTTCGAGACCGGTTCGTCGTCCACCGCCAGCAACACCTCGGCGTCCGTCCCGTCCGCGTCTGCACCCGCGCCGTCGAGCGCGAACCGCACGGCGCCGGCCGCGTCGTCGCGGTGAATCATGTTCAGGTAGCCCTCCGTGACGGGGCCGTCGACGTAGCGCGTGAGCCGGTAGCGCTCCGGCCCGTAGAGGCCCGCGAACCGCACGACGGTCGGGTCCATCCCGAACTCCGGCGCTTCCTCCCGGCAGACGCGCTCGGCCTCGACGAGTACCTCGGTCTTCTCCGTGGTCGGGTCGAGTGGCGTCGCCTCGTCCACCCAGTCGCCGCCGTGGTCGCCGTACACGCCGGTGCTCGACGTGTAGACGAATTTCTCGGGTGCGTCGTTTCGGGCGCCGAAGTGTTCGACTGCCGTCCGGAGGCCGTCGACGTACACTTCGCGGGCCGCCTCCGCGTCCCGCCCGCCCGAGGACGCGATGAACACCACGGCGTCCGCGTCCGGCACGCTCGCGAGCGAGTCCGCGTCGGTCACGTCCGCCCGAACCGCGTCGAACCCTGCATCGCGAATCGCTTCGAGGCCCTCGTCGGAGCGCCGGACACCCACCGGGTCGTGGCCCGCGTTGACTAACTGGCGGCCGAGTTCGAGGCCGACGTACCCACAGCCGAGGACGGCGACCCGCATCAGTACGGGTTCTCGCTCGCGACGTGGTGGTAGATGCGCGCGTACTCCGCGAGCGTCATCGGCTGACGCCCCTCTATCTTCTGCTGTATCTCCTTCGGGTCGAGGCCGCCGTCCAGTCCCGACGCGAGCGCGTCGACGTCCATCACGGCGGAACTCATCTGGAGCATCAGGTTGTCCCGGGCCTCGAGGACGATGCCCTCGGCGTCCGGCCAGTCGTCGCTCAGCGCGAACACCGCCGCCGCCTCCTCGACGGTGAACGCGGGCGCGTCGCCGTCGACCAGCGCCGCCAGTTTCGCCTCGTCGACGCCCGATCGCTCGGCGGCCGTCTCGACGCCCACGTCGCTCACTACGTCCGCCATCGCGGCCTCGTACTCCGCGAGCACCTCGTCGGCCGACGTGGCCGACGGGTCCTCGATTGCTTCGGCTAGCACGACCCGGGCTACGCACCCGTGCTTGAAGGGTACTGCGCTTACCACCCGGGCGACTGCTCGTCGCGGTCGCCGCCCACGTCGCCGACGCCCCGCGTCCCCGCCGGCACGACCACCGCGACGGTCGCCGACACCTCGAAGGAGAGGCGTTCGTTCCGCCCGATTTCGTCGGGCCGCCCGTCGCCGTTCACGTCGAACGCGACGGGCGCGTCCTCGCGGACGTACGTCGTCCCGTCCCCAGGGCCGACGGGCGACCCGCCGCGGCCCCGCACCGCGAAGCGCGCCCACGACCCCTCGACTGACACCGACCAAGCGTTGAACGTCGCGTACCAGAACCCCGGCACGGGTGCGAGCGGCAGGCCGGCGGGGACGGCGCCGAAGTTCGACGCGCCGAGTCGGCGGGCGGCGCGTTCGGCGGCGACGCCGCCGGCGTGTTTCAGGGACTCCTTCGCGACCGTTCTCGCGACCTGCCGGGACGCCAAGGCGGTGTCCCGGACGAGGTCCGGTTCCACCCGAATCGTCCCCCGGTCGGCGACGTCCGGCGACTCGGCTCGCAGGCGCGCCCGAAGTCGGTCCCGAGCGACCGCGTCGGCGTCGGCGGTTCGGGCGGCCTCGACGGCGACGGCGCGGGCCGCGGAGCCGTTCGTGACGGCGCGCGCTCGCGCCGCGACCGACTCCCAGCGCGCGAACGCCGCTCGCGTCGCCGCCTCGCGTTGGGCCGGCGAGAGCGAGACGGGCGACGCCGCGAGCACGCCGCGGTACGCGCGCCCGGCGTCCTCGACGCCGCGCTCGACGGCGGCGAGCAGGTCGTCGCGGTGGTCGCGGAGCGTCGCGTTCCCCGTCTCGGCGAGCGTTCCGTCCGCGGCCGCGAGCGCCTGCGCCGCCCGACCGAGCCGCACCGTCTCGGGTGGTTCGGCCATCGCCTCCGAGAGCACGGCGTCGGCGGCGTCGCCGTGCGGGATAGTGAACCAGTTGACGTTGCGCGCGGCGAGCGGGTGGTAGCGCTCCTCGACTGCGGCGTCCACGTCGGGGCCGACCTCGCCGAGCGGGAGGTACGCCGGCGCGCCGTCCACGGCTCTGACCGGGTCGCCGGACAGAGTGCCAGCGCGCTCGCCGTCGGCGTCCTCGACGCCGCGCTCGCCTAACTGCGCGCCGACGTCCGCGAGCGTACCGTCCGAGTGCCGGTCGGCGAGGCGTTCGGTGACCCGGGAGAGGTACGCTTCGCGGGCCGCCGCCACGGCGCGCGCCGACGCGGTCGGATAGCGGTCGGCGGCGGCGTGGAGCGCGAACACGCGCTCCCGGAGCGACTCGGCGGCCGAGTGACCCGCGGCCAATTCGGTCGTGGAGACGTTCTCGGTGACGTTCCGCGCGCGGTCACGGTCGCGGGCCACGGCGCGATAAGCGCGCTCTCGAATCGGTTCGGGAACCGCGGGACGCACGACGCGCTCGCGGTTCGGGACGCCGTCGGTGACGGCTCGGCGGGCGAGCGCGTCCACGCCACCGTGGTCGGCGACGAGCACGCGGGTCGTGCGGTCGGCGATTCGTTCGCGGACGGCGTCGCTCACCGACCCGACAGGGCGGTCGAGAACCGCCTCAGAGCGGTCGCCCCACCCGCGGGGCGGCGGCGTCAGTTCGTAGCCGAGCGCGACCGAGACGCGGTACGTCTCGCGGCGCGTCTCCACGACGGTTCGCTCGCGGGTGCCGTTGGCGTACTCGCGGGTCGTGCGCTCCGTGACGACGACGCGGCGGCCGTACGCGGCGAGCGAGCGCGAGACGCCCGTGGAGACGCTCGCCGGGTTCGTTTCGCCCACGACGCGCGTCGACGACGTCGAAGCCGTGTCCGCCAGCCGCCAGTCCGCTGGCGCGGCGCCGGACTGCGAGGTGGTGGTGTCGACGCGTTCGACTTCGGTGACGCGTCGTGCGGTCGTTGTGTACGCGTCTCGGAGCGTGCCGTCGAGCGTGCGTTCGCCGTCGCCGTCCGCGAACGCGACGAACGCGCGGTCGGCGGTGACGTTCACGCCGACCGGAACCGACTGCTCGCCTCCGGGGGTGCCGGCCTGCACGACCGACGGGAGGCCGACGCTCACGGGGGCTTTGCTCGCGTCGGCGGACTGGAGCACGGCGGACGCTCGCCGGCTCGCGCCCTCCTTCGCGGCGGCGAGAACGTCCGTGAAGCCGACGCGAGCCAGCGCCTCCGCGAACGCGTCGCGGCCTTCGGCGTCCGTCTCGCCGAACGCGGCGCGCTGGGCGTCGAGCACCGCGAGGTTCGTGGCGACCTCGACGTGGCGGTTCGCGAGCACGTTCGAGATGGGCGCGCCGCCGTACTGGAGCGGGCCGCGGAGCGCCACGACCAGTTGCAGGTACGCGGTGACGCGGCGGTCGACTCCCGGCCCGTCGAGCGCGTCCCGGTCGAGCAGGCGCCGGAACCGCTGGACGCGGTCGTGGAGTTCGAGGGCCGTACTGTGGACCGTCGTCGTAACGTTCCGGCGCTCCCGGGAGACCACGCGCCCGTCGCGCCGAACGGTCGTCCGGACGCCCGAGACGGTGGCCCGGACGACGGAGTCGTTCACGCGCTCGACGGCGACCGAATCGATCGCGGCCTCGGCGTCGGCGGTGGTCTGGACGCGCGGAAGCGACAGGGACGCCGTCACACCGCCCGCGGTCGCGTCTCGCGCGCGGAGCGACTGCTCGAAACCGGCGTACACGCGGAGCGCGAGCGCGTCACGGAACGCCCGGTCGGGTTCGATGGCCCGCCCGTACTCGGTGTCGCCGGGCGAAACGACCGGACTCCGAGCGGCCGCCGCGAGCGCGTTTCGGGTCGCGCCCGCGAGCGCGACGCCCGAACCGGTCTCGGCGCGTTCGACGGCGCGGTCGGCGCGCGTGCGGTCGGGCGCCGGGTCGCGGGCGGCGAAGACGGCCGCCGCGCTCGCCGACGCGACGAGCAGGACGACGCCGGCGAGCGCGAACGGAACGCGAGCGCGCTCGTCGTCGGCGAGTCTCACGGCGACCACGTCCTGACGGTGACCGTCGCAGTCGTGTTCCGGACCCCGACCTCGTGGCTCACCGAGGCGACAGACGCGTCTGCGGGCGGTCGCGGACCGGCACGAACCGTCGTCCCGCCGGCGGAGGCGAGCACCTCGATTCGACCGCCGGTCTCCGCGAGTACGTCCTCGGTCGCCGTCTCGACGCCGCGCACGAATCCGGAATCGGTGCCGCGGTCGGCGGCGACGGCGGCGTGCGCGGCGAGCGTGGCGACACGACCCGACGCCACGGAGCCGTCTCCGGGGCCGTAGGTCGTGGTGGCGGTGCTAGCGAGCACAGTTCGCGCGGCGGCGTCCGGGTCCGGTGGCTGGCTGGTGCCGCCGGGCACCGTGGCGAGCGCGAGCGCCGCGGCGCTCACGAGGAGCACGGCCATCGACGCGTCGACGACCGTGCTAACGGCTCGGCTCACTGCCACACCGCCACGGTGAGGTGGCCCGGACGCACGCGCCCCGGCGCGACGCGAACCGGCACTCGCCCGCTCTCGCTCGCCGCGCTGTCCGGCGGCTCCGGTCCGGCCGTCCACTCGCGGTCGCCGGCGGTCAGCGTGACGGCGACCCGGAAGCCCTCGGGCGCGACGCCCTCGGTGGTCAGGTCGGCGGGCGAGGCGACTGCCGAACCCGGCTCGGTGACGGCGTCCGACGCGTCCGCGAGCACGGCGTCGGTCGGCGCGCCGTGTCCGATGCCGGGGAGCGCGGTGCCGCGAGCCGAGGCGTACGCGCCGAGCGCAAGACAGACGGCGAGCACCGCGGCGAGCGCGGGCACCGGCTCGACTTGCGCTCTACGCGCCGACGAGCGTGACATCGACACCTCCCCACGTGACGCGGCGGACGGTCAGTCGGTCGGCGCCGGTGCGCCACACCGGGTCGCGGGCCGAGGCCGCGACGGCGGCGTTCGCGAACGCGAGCCGGTTCCCGAACACCGCCGAGGGCGGTTCGCCACGGAGCACGCGAGCGAGGGCGGTGTCCTCGCGAACCGGAACGACCGGCCCGTAGGCGAGCGTCGCGTGCGCGGTGCCGCCGTCGCCCCGAACGGCGATTCGGTTTCGGGAGATTCGGACGGCGTCGGCCCGAATCTCGTGAGTTTCGGTGGCGGGTTCGTCGGCGGCGGCGACCGCGTCCACGGTGTCGGCGAGCGCGCCAGCGGACGGGGCTGGCGTCGGGCTCGCGGCGACCGAGACGCCGAGTAGCGCGGCGCTCGCGAGTGAGAGTGCGACCAACAGCGGCGGGACGTCGGCTGGCGCGTCGAACATGGCCCGCGGTGGTCCCGGCCTCCGATTTAAAGTTAGAGGACGCGCCCGGCGAGCACCGCGGTCAGGGGGTAGACGACGCTCGCGGCGGCGAGCGCGACGCCAGCGTGGTAGCCGACGAGCGCGCGGTCGAGGCCGCGTTCGAGGCCGACCGCGAGCGCGGGCAGAAGCACCGCGAGCCAGAGGACGTAGCCGCCGACGGCGACGGCCAGCGCGCCCGGGTCGAGCGCCGTCGCGCCGTCCAATCCGCCGACGCGTCCCGAGAGCGCGACCGTCACGCCGGCGACGAGCGGCGCGTACACGAGCGCTGTGTGCCGGAGCGTGCGCGTCGTGTCGGCGAACTCGCGGCGCACGTCCCGGTCGAGGGCGGCGAGGTCGTCGAACAGTCCGGCGACGTCTACGAGCACGCGCCCGCCCTCCGGGCCGGCGTCGGCGGCGTGGACGGCGAGCGCGACGGCTGCCCTCGCGCGCTCGCTGGGGACGCGAGCCAGCGGGCCGTGGTCGCCGAGGAACGCCTCCTCGACGCCGATTCGGAGGCGGCCCATTCGGCGCGCGGCGTCGGCGAACGCGTCGCCGGTCGCGCCGTCGAGCGTGTCACCCGCGTCCGTCACGGCGGCTTCGACGGCCTGCCCCTGCCGGAGTCGGTGGCCGAGCACGGAGAGCGCGTCCGCGAGACCGGCTTCGAGGGAGCGAGCGTCCTCGCGCACCTCGCAGGCCGGCCGGAACCACTGTGCGAGTGCGCCACCGACCGGGAGGCCGACGGCGAGCACCGGGAGCGCCCACGCTGGGAGGAACCACGACGCGGCGACGGCCGCGGCGATTCCGAGGCCCGCGGCTGCTGCGGTCTTGACGCGGCGGCCCGCGAGTTCTGGGTGCCCGTCGGGAATCGGCGCCGGCGGAAACGCGACGGGGCGGCGCGCGAGCACCCAGCACGCCGCCGCGAGGACGGCCAGCGGGAGGACGACGCCGTACCCGAGCGCGAACGCGCCGACGGTCAGCGGGACGCCCGCGCTCGCGGCGGCGGGCGCGACGCCGACGAGCGCGAGGGGTAACACCACGCCGAACGCGTACACTGCCGTCGTCGGGCCGCGGACGGCGTCCGCGTACTCACTGGTGCGTTCGCGGGCGCCCTCGACGACGACGGCGAGCGTGCGGTCGAGGAGGCGCTCGCGGTCTCCGCCCGCGGCGTCCACGGCGGCGTCCGCGAGCGCGGCGGCGCGCCGGAGCGACGGGAGGTGTTCGGCCCACGTTGCGGCGAACGCGTCGAACCCGGCGGCAGGACGGCCACGGGCTTCCCGAGTGTGCGCCGCGAGGCTGTCGGCGAGACGGCCGTCGCCCTGTTCGGCCGCGAACGAGCTCGCGCGCTCCAGCGCGGGTTCGAGGCGCAGCGACAGCACGACCAGACAGACGAGGTCGGGCGCGGCGCCGAGCGCGCGAGACCGCTCGGCGACCTCGCGAACGCGCGGCCCGTAGGCGATGCCGACGCCCGCAGCGACGCCGAGGACGCCGACTGCGGCGCCGACGTAGGGGTAGTGGTCGGCGACGAGGACCGCAGTCAGCGAACCGGCCGCGGCGACGCCGAGCGCGGTTCGCGCGTACTCGGTGTCGGTCATCGGCCGGCAAACGCCTCGGCGCGGGCGGTCACGTCCTCGCGCACGTCGGCGTACGTCTCGCCGGGCGCGGTGAGGTCGGCGACGACGCGGCTGTTCCCGCGAGCGATTCGGCCGGTCGGCTCCGGGCCCGCGCCCTCGTCCTCGTAGAGGAGCGCGTCGTCGCCGTCGAAGACTTCCTCGACGCGCGTGACGCGGCGCCCGCGTTCGGTCTCGGCGAGCGTCACCACGAGGTCGGTCGCCGCGAACGACGACGGGGCGACGCCGAGGTCGGAGACGACGCGCTCGCGGACGCCCGCCGCGCCCTCGCCGTGAATCGTGCCGAGGACGGTGGCGTCGCTCGCGCCGACGCGCATCGCCTCGTAGAGCACGGTCGCCTCCTCGCCCCGGACCTCGCCGACCGCCACCGCGCCGTCGCCGAGTCGGAGCGCGGTGCGGAGCGCGTCCGCCATCGACACGTCCGCGCCGGCGCCGTCCGCGCTCGCGTACAGCGCCTGCACGTCGCGGTCGTCGCCCCGGAGCGCGCGCGTCGGAAGTTCGGGCGTGTCCTCGATGGTGACCAAGCGGGTCGCCGGCGAGAGCGCCCACAGCGACGCGCCGAGCAGAGTCGTCTTCCCGGCGCCCCGAGCGCCCGCGAACAGGATGGCGGCGCCGCGCTCGACGGCGGTCGCGAGGAAGCCCGCGAGGTGCGGCGCGAGCGTGCCGTTCGCCACGAGGTCCGCGAGCGCGAACGGGTCGGCGTCGTGCGCGCGGAACGCGAACCCCGTGCCGTCGCTGACGGGTTCGGTGACGCCCGCGACCCGGACGCGCCCCGTCTCCCCGAGGCCGTCGACGGTGGTGTCGAGCGTCGGGTTCGCGCGGGAGAACGGGCGCCCGCTCTCGGCCCGCAGTCGGGAGGCGAGTCGGTCAGCGCCCTCGTCGGTGAACCGGACGTTCGTGCGCGCCGCCTCGCCGTCGACGGTGACGCGGAGCGGGCCGTCGGTGACCGGCGCGCTCGCGAACGCGTCGCTCACGCGAGGATCGGCGAACACGTCTTCAAGGACGCCGAACCCCCGCGTGTGCTTGTGCAGGGCGTCGGCAAGCGGTTCACGGTGTTCGTCCGCGACGGCGCGCACCGCGCGACCGGGCGCGTCCTCGCCGTCTGGAATCGACCCGTCCGCGAGTCTGCGACGAGCGTCCGCGAGTAGTCCCCAGTCTGCCGAGTCAAGTTCGTACTCCGGCGGCACGACGTGGTAGACCGGCAGTCCGTCGGGCACGTCGTACTCGCGGACCTCGGCGCCCGTCGAGAGGATTCGCGCGTCGCGGAGGCGGCCCGCGGGCGGCGGCGTCGGTTCGATTCGCGCGTCGGCGAGCGACGGGCCGAGGTGCGGGCGGAGCGCATCGTAGTCGGAGAACGTCGCGGCGACGGCGCCGAACCCGGTCTCCGCGGCGACGTCTGCGACCGGTCCGGCGCGCCCGGTGGCTTCGGCGGCGGCCGCGAGCGGGTCGGAGCGCGCGCGGGCCGCGAGGCGCTCGTCGCGGTCCTCGACGCGCGCGGCGAACCGGCCGGCGGCGGTGAACAGCGCGGCGGCGCGCTCGCCGTACGCGCGCTCGAACCCCGCGGCGTCGACGACGACGCGCTCGGGTTCGAAGCGTCTCGCGGCGGCCGCCACGGTGACGCGACACGCCGACTCGTCGCCGAGCGCGCCGGCGCCAGGGCAGTCACTCGCGTCCACGCACAGCGTCCCGTTCTCGTGGCTCGCGTCGCACTCGCAGGCCGCGTCGTCGGACCGGAAACGGTCAAAGAACGCACGCATGGGCCGCGGTGGTCGCCTCCCCGCCGATAAACCCTCGCGTCGCGACGACCACCGGGCCGTCGCTCGCCTCGACGTACGCGAGCGTCGTGGGGCCCCGGAGCGTCCGGCGGTCGCCACAGACCGCGACCGGAACCGG
Source organism: Halobacterium litoreum (assembly GCF_021233415.1). NCBI lineage: Archaea > Methanobacteriati > Methanobacteriota > Halobacteria > Halobacteriales > Halobacteriaceae > Halobacterium > Halobacterium litoreum. The sequence goes on from NZ_CP089466.1 coordinate 2,091,120, forward strand.
GAGCAGTCGGCGGTGTTCGGTGCCACCGTGGACGACGACGAGTCGCGCCGGGTCGTCGCGAACCCGGAGTTCGGCACCTGTCGGCAGGTCGAGGTCGAGTGTCGTCCGCGGCGCCGTCGCGAGCGAGTCGCCGGGGTCGCTCCGCCGGTGGAAGTCGGTCACGGCGTCCGCGACGCGGTCGGCGCTCGCGCGAATCTCCGCCGATTGCTGGGTGTCTCGCGCGTGGTCGACTGCGGGCTGTGCGGCCGCGACGAGTGCGAGCGCAGCCAGCACCGCGAGGACGACACGGACAGTCACAGCGACTCTCGGACGCGGTCGAACAGGGAGGCGTCGTCGTCTCCGTCCGCGGGCCTCTCGCTGTCGGCGACCGCGGCTTCGAGGTCGGCTGGCAGTTCGTCGCTTTCAGGGCGCTCTCGGTCGGTATCTGGGGTTCGTCGGGCGGGTTGGCCGGTCGTGTCGTGCGCACGCTCGGTGTCGTCTCGCGGTGTGCGTCGGCGCTCGTCTTCGAGTCGCTCGACGGCCGCCCGCGCTGCGTCAGCGCGGCGCTCCACGCGCTCGTTCACGTGGTCTATCTCGCCGACGTAGCCGTGCAGGGACTGGACCGTCGCGTCGAGCGCGTCGAGGCGCTCCGCGAGGTCCGCGAGGTCCGCCTCGATTTCGTCGAGGCGGTCGTGGACGACGGCCGCCTCGGAGAGGTCGGCCACCGCCGCGTCGCTGTCGGTCACCGCGCGCTCCACCGCCCGCAGTCGCGCTGCGAAATCCTCGTCGGTCACGACCCCCGCTGGCCGCGCTCTCGCACTTAACGCTACGGGGCGCAACGTTGATGCACGATGCCCGAGACACGCCTGATATGAAAGCCGCCCTCATCGGCGTCGGGCAGGCCGGCGGGAAGGTATCCCAAGCGCTGCTCGAAGAAGACCGCCGCGCCGGCTACGACTCCATCCGCGGCGCGTTCGCAGTCAACACCGCCAAGACCGACCTCGAAGGCCTCGACATCGACTCGATGCTCGTCGGCCAAGAGCGTGTGAAAGGCCACGGCGTCGGCGCGGACAACGAACTCGGCGCGGAAGTGATGAAAAGCGACGTGCGGGAGGTCATGGGCGAACTCGACGGCGTCGTCGACCCCAAGACCGAAGCCATCTTCGTCGTCGCCGGGCTCGGCGGCGGCACCGGCTCCGGCGGCGCCCCCGTCATCGTCAACGAACTCCAGCGCATCTACGAGATTCCCGTCTACGCCCTCGGCATCCTCCCCGGCCGCGACGAAGGCGGCATCTACCAGGCCAACGCCGGCCGCTCCCTCAAGACCCTCGTCCGCGAAGCCGACTCCACCCTCCTCGTCGACAACGACGCGTGGCGCAAGACCGGCGAGAGCGTCACCGAAGCCTACGACGCCATCAACGAACGCATCGCCCGCCGCATCAGCCTCCTGCTCGCCGCCGGCGAAGGCATCGAAGGCGTCGGCGAGAGCGTCGTCGACTCCAGCGAAGTCATCAACACCCTCAAATCCGGGAACATGTCCGCGCTCGGCTTCGCGTCCGCCGACGCCGCCGCCGACGCCGGCGAGAACATCAACGTCATCACCTCCACCACCCGGAAAGCCCTCCTCACCGGCATGAGCGTCCCCGAAACCACGGAAGCCGGCGCCGCACTCGTCGTCGTCGCCGGCGACAGCGACCGCATCCCCCGAAAGGGCGTCGAGAAAGCCCGGTCGTGGGTCGAAGACGAAACCCGCAGCATGCAAGTCCGGGGCGGCGACTTCCCCCTCGACTCCGACAACGTCGCCATCCTCGTCCTCCTCTCCGGCGTCGCGCGCTCCGACCGCATCGAGGCGTTCATGGAACGCGCCAAGGAAGCCAGCGAAGAAGTCGAAACCGAACAACAGACCGAGAACTTCCAGAACGACGAACTCGACGGGCTCTTCTAAAGTACCTTTTCCACGGACCTTTTTACTTCGTCGGGTCGCCTTCGGCGACCACTCCTCGCAAAAAGCTACGCTAAAAACTCCCTGCGCTCGCTTCGCTCGCGCAGTGAATCGCCTCGCTTCGCTCGGCGAATGCTCGTTTCGACCGCTCGGCGACTGCTCGTCGCGCTACTCGTCGTTCGCGCCGATGCCGGCGAGAACGAGGCCGAGCACGAAGAGAACGGCCACCGTCTTCCAGAGCGCGTCCGGGGCGTTCGCGGTGCCGTCGGCGAGGAACAGCGCGGCGACGGCGAATCCGAAGCCGGTGACACCTAGCTGGAGGGCGAGCGTGCGAGCGAGATTCCGAGGCATCGAACGGGCGAGAAACCGGAGCGCAGGGAGTTAGGTTTTGGGTGCCGGCGCCGTCAGTCGTCGGCCTGCACGAGGCTGTCGCCGTCGAAGTCGCGGGCGTCGTACTGCACGTCGAGTTGGTCGAGGAGCGTCGGCGCGATGTCGTAGAGGTCGGTGTTCCCCGGCACTTCGACGTCCGGGTCGTCGGTGACGAGCGTCGCGTTCTCGAAGGAGTGCATGCCGTTCCGGGGGCCGTGCGTGAACACGTCCTCGCTCCCCGAGAAGCCGGCTTTCAGGTCGAAGCCGTGGTTCGGGATGGCGACGAGGTCGGGCGCGATTTCGTCGTGCGCGCCGTCGAACACGCGGTCGCCGTCGACCACGCGGTCGACGACCTGTCGGCCCTCCGGCCCCTCCAGCGAGAGCAGTTTCTCGCGGAGTTCAGAGCGCACGTCCTCGTACTCGTGTTCGGGGACGCTCCCGCGGGGCTCGCGGTCCTCGAGGTTGACGTAGAAGCGCCCCGGGATGAACGAGTACGCCTTCGTGTCGTCGTGGATGTCTTCGAGGCTGTCGTGGTCGTCGTCCTCGTAGGACAGCCATCCCTCGTCTTCGAGCCACTGGTTCAGGTGGACCTCGTAGTCCTCGCTCGTAAACCCGTGGTCCGAAGCGACGACGAGCGTCACGTCGTCCGCGAGCGCGTCCCGGAGCTCGCCGATGTACTCGTCGACCTTCTCGTAGAACTCGAGGAACTCGCGCTCGTACTCGCCGCCCTCCTCGTAGTCCTTGAACAGGAAGTGGTTCACGCGGTCGGTCGCCATGAACACGCCGAAGAAGAGGTCCCAGTCGTCCTCCTCGACGTAGTGCAAGAATGCCTCCTGTCGCGCGTCGAGGGTCTCGTGGGCGTTGTCGATGAACTCGGTCTTGTCCGCTTTGTGCCCGAGTTTCGCGTTCGCGTCGATGCGGTAGCCGATAGAGTCGAGGTACGAGGATACGTCCTCGGGGTGGGCGCCCTTGTCGACGCCCGGCGAGAGGAACCCGGAGACCATGCGCTGGACGTTGCGCTGGGGCGGGAACGTCACCGGGACGTTCAACACGGTGGCGTCGCGCCCGGCGTCGGTGACGCGGTCCCAGACGCGGGTCGCCTGCACGTCCCGGCCCATCGGCACGTACGTCTCGTAACTCCCGACCTCGCGGTCCTGGAAGCCGTATACGCCCGTTTCGCCGGGGTTGACGCCCGTCGTGAGCGACGGCCAGCACGCGCTGGATTCGGGCGGCACGATGCTGTCGATGGGGCCGCCGGTGCCCTCGTCGATGACGTCGTGGAGGTTCGGGAACGTCTCGGGTTCGTCCCGAATCAGACTGTACGGGACGCCGTCGATGCCGACGAACGCGACCCGGGCGGCGTCACTCCCACGGAGTCGGTCGAACAGACCCATACCGGGGAAGTCGCCGCTGGGCTACTAAAGCGTTGGTCTTACGCCTGCTCGAACGACGAGAACAGCGCCTTCCGCGTGCTCGCGTCGATGAGTTCGTCGAGGGTCTGTTGTTGTTCCGCGCTCACGCGACTGAACAGGCCGAGTGGCACGCGCGCGGTGGCGGCGTCGGCGTCCCCGCCGAGCGCCTCCGTGCGGTCGAACGCCGACGACAGCACGTCCATCGCGCTCGTCCGCACGTCGTCGGCGCGACAGGCGGTGACGACGGTGTCCTCGTGGACGCCGAACGCGGCCGCCGACGACACGCCGTCGAGGCGGAGGAGGGTGTCGGCGGCCTCCTCGAGGGCGCTCACCGCGGGGACGGCGCCGACGTTCGTGACGGCGAAACTGGCGCGGCGCTCGCGGTTGGCGATGGCGTCGCCGATGACGTCGAACGTCTCGCCGCTCATGCCGGGCGCGCGGAGCGCGTCGATGGTCCCCTGGTCGGCGAACTCCTGGAGGAAACTCGCGGCCTGGAAGTCCTCGCGGGAGCGCACGCGCCGGAACTCGCGGGTGCCGGCGCGGATGCCGTAGAGGAGCGCGGTCGCCACGTCCTGTTCGGGGGTGCGGTCGGCGCGCTCGATGAACCGCGCGACGATTGTCGACGTGGCGCCGGCCTCGTTGCCCGCGACGACGAGCGGGTGGTCGACGGCGGCGGGGCGGTGGCGGACGACGGCGACGACGGGCGGCCGGTTCGCGAACGACGGGACGGTGCCGCCGCCGCCGACCGCGACCGCGCCGTCGTAGTCGTCGAGGGGGTCGTCGGCCACGTCGAGACTGAGATTGAAGAGGTTACAGAACGCCTTGGCGTCGTCGCTGGTGACGGTGCCTTCGGCGAAGACGCGGGCGGAGACGCCCCACTCCTCGCAGAGTTCGCGCAGACCGATGGAGGCGGCGAGCGCGTCGACGCTGGGGTTCTCGGGAACGACGAGTGCGACGGACTCCAGGCCGGCGATGGTGTCGCGTAACTGTGCGAAGTCCTCGTCAGTGGCGGCTGTCCGGCGGCGACGCAACACGGCGTTGATGGCGTAGCCGCCCGCGCCCCCTGCGACCACGGTGCCCGCGACGAGCGCGAGCGTGGGCGTGGGGACGGAGCCGACCTCCGGGAGCATGTAGCCGGAAGTCCACGCGAACGGTTAAGTAGGTTTCCCCGACCGGGCTACTCGGCTGTGTCGCGTCGCGCGTCGTCTTCGTCCTCGGTCGGTTCGAAGTTCGTCGGAACGACGGTGACGTGACGCACGCCGAAGTCGGAGCGTTTGGCTGCCATCTCGTCCTGTCGTAGGGCCGCACCCCAGAAGTAATTACCCATGCGCATAACACATGGGCGGTTCGAGCGGAGATACGTCCCGGTAATCAGCCCCACCGGGAGCGCGACGTCGCTACTCGAAGTTCTCGGCGTAGAGGTCCTGTGCGTGCTCGATGGCGTCCTTCGCCGCGGCGGCGTCCTCGTAGCCCAGCGTCTCGACTTCCTTGCCCGCCTCGAGGTTCTTGTACGTCTCGAAGAACTCCTCGATCTCGTCGAGTTGCTGCTGGGAGACGTCTTCGAGGTCCTGGATGTGGTCGTAGCGCGGGTCCTCGTCGGGCACCGCGATGACCTTGTCGTCTTTCTCGCCGTCGTCGTCCATCTTCATCAGGGCGACCGGGCGCGCCTCGATGACGCAGCCGGGGAACGTCTGGTCCTCGACGAGCACCAGCACGTCGAACGGGTCGCCGTCGTCGTAGTAGGACTGCGGGATGAAGCCGTAGTCCGACGGGTAGTGGACGTTCGAGTGGAGGACGCGGTCCAGCATCACGCCGGGGATGTCCTTGTCGTACTCGTACTTGTTGCGTTCGCCTTTGAGACACTCCACGACGGCGTAAATCACGTCGGGCGCGTCGGGGCCGGTTTCGAGGTCTTCCCAGAGGTTCGTCATGGCGTCTGCAGGTCCACTCCGCGCGGAAAAAGAGTTTTCGTATCCGGGTTCGTGTCGCCTCCCTGCCGGATAGGGGCAACTGTGGTACCGTTGAGAAGTGTTTAAATATCCGCGCTCCTTTCCTCCACCTATGTCAGAGGCACAACCCGAGACACGGACAGACGTCCGGGACCTGACTGCGTTCCAGAAGAACATCCTCACCGTCCTCGTCGAAGAGGCGCGCTACGGGCTCGCTATCAAGCGCGAACTCGAAGACTACTACGGGCAGGAAGTCAACCACGGCCGGCTCTACCCGAACCTCGACGACCTCGTCAACAAGGGTCTCGTCGAGAAGTCCGAACTCGACAAGCGCACGAACGAGTACGCGCTCACCGACGACGGCTTCGACGCCGTCGTCGACGACCTCGAGTGGTCCCTCTCGAAGTTCGTCGTGGACGACGAACGCAGAGAACAGGTCGAAGCGCTCCTCGCAGAGAACTAACGCTCGCGGTTTTTCACCGCTTTCCCGCCCGCCAGCGACCGCTACGTCTCGGCGACCGCGTCCACCAGGTCGAGTGACTCCTCGACGGCGTCGCGTTGCTCGTCGCTCGGCCACGCGTTCCGCGGGAAGAACTCGGCGAGGAACTGCTCGCGCTCGTGGGCCGACGCGGTGTCCATCGGTCGCGCGTAGTGGTTGTTCATGAAGTCCGCGAACGCCGCGGCGTTGTCGCCGTGGACGTCGCCGTGTTCCTCGCGCACTCGCTCGACGAGTTCGGCGTTTCGCGCGGCGGCGTCGTCGTAGTCGCCCTGTTCGCCGGGGCCGGCCAGCGACACCTCGGCCGCACGGTCTGTGTCCTCGACGTCGCCGAGGCGCACGGTTCCCTCGTCGTCTATCCACTCGCTCGGGTAGCAGACGAGCGTGTCGTCGCCCTCGCGCACGCGGGCGACGAACTCGTGTTCGGCGAGCAGGTCGTCGCGGCGCTCGCGGTAGGCGTCCGCGGCGTTGTCGTCGACCGCGTCGCGCGCGAGTCGCGTGAGCCGTTCGGCCTCCTCGACTGCGTCCTCGGGTAGGTCAGTCATCGTCTAGGGCGTCGTTGGCTAGTTCGTCGGCGCGGTCGTTTACCTCCCGCGGTACGTGCGTGAGCGTCCAGTCGTCGAACCGTTCGAGGAGTTCGCGGACGCGGACGCGCTTCTCGCGGAGTTCCGGGTCGTTGGTGTTCCACGCGCCTTTCACCTGTTTGACGATGAGTTGGGAGTCGCCGCGAATCTCGGCCTCGTCGAACCCGAACTCCGTGGCTGCTTCGAGCGCGGCGATGAGCGCCTCGTACTCGGCCTGATTGTTGGTGGCGCGCCCGATGCGTTCGCCGTTCTCGGCGACGATGCCGTCCCCGGAGACGAGCACCCACCCGACGGCGGCGGGGCCGGGGTTGCCGCGGCTCGCGCCGTCGAAGTAGACGTGGACGCGCCCGCCGCGGTCGGGTTCGACGACCGCCGTGATGTCCGTGGGGTCGGCGCCCTGCACGACGAGTTTGTCCTCGTAGGCGACGGCGTGGGCGTCCCCGAGGTCGGCGTGCCACTGTTCGTACTCGGAGTTTCCCTCGCTGAACGTGGCGCCCGCGTCCGCGAGGCGAACGCGTGCGGCCTCGACGTCGCACTCGACGACCGGCATTGACGCGAAGTCACCTCCACTCCCGTATATGGGTTACTATCCACGTTGGTGCAATTGAACGGCTCTGTCCCGCGATTATCGGCAGATTGGGCGTTCGACGCGCCGATTGTGTCGTCTGCGAGGCGGACCAACACCGGCAACGGATTTAAATGCTTGCGTACCGCTAATATAAAAGTGCGATGACACGGTCCACTCGCCAGCGGGAGCGAGAAACAGCGACAGAGCAGGAGGAGTCCGAGGAGGGGGTACGGGAGTGCCCGGAGTGCGGCTCTGACAACCTCGTGAAGAGTTCGGACCGCGCGGAACTGGTCTGTGACGACTGTGGTCTCGTCGTCGAGGAAGAACAGATAGACCCCGGTCCGGAGTGGCGCGCGTTCAACCACCAGGAACGACAGGAGAAGTCCCGCGTCGGCGCGCCGACGACGCAGACGATGCACGACAAGGGACTGACGACCACCATCGACTGGAAGGACAAGGACGCCTACGGCCGGTCTATCTCGTCGAAGAAGCGCTCGCAGATGCACCGCCTGCGCAAGTGGCAGGAACGCATCCGCACCAAGGACGCCGGGGAGCGCAACCTCCAGTTCGCGCTCTCCGAAATCGACCGGATGGCCTCCGCGCTCGGCGTACCGCGCTCCGTGCGCGAGGTCGCCTCGGTCATCTACCGGCGCGCGCTCAAGGAAGACCTCATCCGAGGTCGCTCCATCGAGGGCGTCGCCACGAGCGCGCTGTACGCGGCGTGCCGGAAGGAAGGCATCCCGCGCAGCCTCGAGGAGATTTCGGAGGTGTCCCGAGTCGAGCGAAAGGAAATCGGCCGAACGTACCGCTACATCTCCCAGGAACTCGGCCTGGAGATGAAACCGGTCGACCCGAAGAAGTACGTGCCGCGCTTCTGCTCGGAGCTCGAACTCTCCGAGGAGGTCCAGTCGAAAGCCAACGAAATCATCGAGACCACCGCCGAGAAGGGGCTGCTCTCCGGAAAGTCCCCGACCGGCTACGCCGCCGCAGCAATCTACGCTGCCTCACTGCTCTGCAACGAGAAGAAGACCCAACGCGAGGTCGCGGACGTCGCGCAGGTGACGGAAGTCACCATCCGGAACCGGTACCAGGAGCAGATCGAAGCGATGGGCATCCACGGGTAGCCCGTCGTTTCGCTCCTCGCCGCCAGTCGCCGAACAGCGGTGCCGCCGGCCCTCGTCGCCGAGTACCTGCATCGAAGGGGTTTTGCTCGCCGCATCGAAACCGGTGAGACATGACTGCGCCGTGGGCCGACTGGGACCACGTCCTGAAGGTGGACCCGGACAAGTCGCTCGTGGACGGGGAGACGTTCGACGACGTCTGCGAGACGGGGACGGACGCCATCGAGGTCGGTGGGACGCTGGACGTGACGACGGAGAAGATGCAGCGGGTCATCGACGCGTGCCGAAAACACGACGTGCCCCTCTACCAGGAGCCGTCGAATCCCGCGGTCGTCGTGGACGACGCGGCGCTGGACGGCTACCTCGTGCCGGTCGTGATGAACGCCGGCGACCCGTTCTGGATCACCGGCGCGCACAAGGAGTGGGTGCGCATCGCGGAGTTGGACTGGGAGCGCACCACGACCGAGGCGTACATCGTGTTGAATCCGGCGGCGAGCGTCGCGGAGTACACGGACGCCGACTGCGACCTCGACGCCGACGACGTGCGAGCGTACGCGACGGTCGCCGAGCGCCTGCTCGGGCAGGAAATCGTCTACGTGGAGTACTCGGGGACGCTCGGCGACCCCGAGGTGGTGGCGGCGGCCGCCGACGGCGTGGACGACGCGACGCTGTTCTACGGCGGCGGCGTCGGCACGTACGACGCGGCCTACGAGATGGGGCAGCACGCGGACACCGTGGTCGTCGGGGACTTGCTCCACGACGAGGGCGTTGACGCCGTCCGGGAGACCGTCGAGGGCGTGCAAGACGCCCACGCCGAGAACTGATTACTCGCCGACGCGGGGGTCGAGGTAGCCGTACAGCAGGTCCTGAGCGAGACTGCCGACGACGCCGATGAGCGCGAACACGGTCGCCGCGCCGACGACGAGGCGGAAGTCCCGCGTGTAGACGGCGACCTGCAGGTAGGCGGCGACGCCGGGGATGCGGAAGACGGTCTCGACGACGAACGCGCCGAGCGCCAGCACCGACATCAACTCCGCGAACGACACCGACAGCAGCGGGAGCGCCGCGTTCCGCAGCGCGTGCCGGGCGTTCACCGTCTGGTTTGCGCCCTTCGCGTTGAGCATCTTCGACGTGTCCGACCCCTTGTACGAGAGGGCGTTGTTCCGGGTGTGCCGGAACAGCCCCGAGACGAGGCCGACCGCGAGGACGGCGGCGGGCAGGAGGTACTTCCAGCCGACCGACCGCCACGGCTCGGTGCCGCGGAACGACGGACTCCCGCGGAAGAGGAACGGGTGCGTGTTCCAGACGGGGTCGGCGAGCCACGGGTACTCGCCCGCGAGCGCTTTCACGACGACGATGCCGAGGACGATGCTCGGGACGCCGAGGCCGACGTAGGCGGCAATGCGGAGCGTCCAGTCGCTGACGCGGCCGCGGTACGCGCTCGCGAGGCCGCCGAGGACGCCGACGGTGTACGCGATGACGACGCCCGGGACGACGTACGCGAGCGTCCGCGGGAGCGTCTCCGCGAGGATGTCGGCGACCGGGCGGTCGAACTCGTAGGAAAATCCCCAGTCGAGCGTGACGACGTCGGTCATGTACCGGACGTACTGCTCGGCGAGCGTGCCGGTCGTCCCGTGGGCTCGCCGGTACTGGCGGCGAATCTCCTGTGCCGCCTGGCTGTCGGGGTCGAGGCCGACGAGGCGCGCGGTGAGGTCGGTGTTCGGTGCGTACCGCACGACGAGGAACGTCAACGAGACCACGAGGAGCGCGGTGAACGCGGCGAACGCGGTGCGGCGGGCGGCGTACGTCAGCCACGACATCAGACCACCCCGCGGCCGGCGAACGGGCGGGACTGCCTGCTGGGAGCGGTCGGCGAACTGGAGGGCATCGTCCCCGAACGTTGAACGTATCTGAAATAAATCTTGGGGCGCGTTAACGCTCGTCGACGCCGGGGTCGAGGTAGCCGTACAGGAGGTCCTGGAGGAAGTTCCCGCCGATGCCGATGAACACCAACACCATCGTCGTCCCGACGACGAGGGGCACGTCCTGGTTCTCGATGGCGAACAGGCTAATCGTCCCGAGTCCGGGGATGGCGAACACGCCCTCGATGATGTAGACGTTCAACATCAGGATGCCGAGCACCTCGACGAACGACAGCGTGAGGATGGGGATGGCGGCGTTCCGGAGGACGTGTCGCGCGACCCGGAGTCTGCTCGCGCCCTTCGCTTCGAGGAGTTTCACGAACTGCGCGCGCTCGTACTCCAGGGCCTCCGCGCGAGAGTGCTGGAGGAGGCCGGCGACCAGCCCCAGCGACAACACGAGCGACGGCCACACGTACCGCAGCGGGTGCGAGAACGCCCACACCTCGCTCACGCGCCGCGACGCGCTGATGACGACGCGCGCCGGCGACAGCCACGGCAGCGTCCACGGGTGGACGACGTCGAGGTAGTGTACCACCCAGAACGCGGGCAACCCCATCGCGAGGTACGCGACGACGCGGGACCCGCGGTCGAGGAGGCCGTCGCGGCCGAACGCGCCGGCGACGCCGAACGCCGCGCCGAGCACGAACGACAGCAGGACGCCCGGCACGACGTACGCGAGCGTGTACGGGAGTCGGTCTGCGACGACGTCCACGACGGGTCGGTCGAACTCGTAGGACTGCCCCCAGTCGAGCGTCGCGACGCCCGCGACGTAGTCGACGTACCGCTCGACGAGGCCGCCGCGACCGCCGTGTTCCGCGTAGTACTGCGCCTCGATTCGGTCCAGTTGGGCCGGCGTCGCGCCGCTGCGCTCGGCGCCCGCCAGTTCCGCGCCGAGTTCCGGGTTCGGGACGGAGGCGACGACGCCGAAGGTCAACGAGACGACGAGGAACGCCGCGAACACGGCGAACGCGCCGCGGCGGGCGACGAACGCCGCGTAGCTCACGCTACACCACCGCGCGGGAGAGTCCGTTGGAGGGCCATCGACTGCCGGAGTGTCGACAGCCCGACTGATAAGCGTTCGGTGTCCGCCAACGCACGCCAAAGTATAACCGTCGAGTGTAACACAGTTGTCGCAATGCCCTCCAGCAGACTCGACGGCGCCGCCTTCACCAGTGTCGACTGGGGAGAAGAAGACGCCTCGCGACGGGTTCGTCCCCGCACCGTCGCGTTCGTCCTCGCGCTCGCCGGCGTCGCCGCGCTGTTCGTGTACGACAACTGGCTGCACAGCGGACCGCTGTACGGGACGTACTACACGCGCCGCATCGACTGGCTGTTCGCCGTCTCGTTGGTCGTGTTCGCGCGGTTCGTCGCGCTCCCGCTCGTCCTCGACCGCGGCCGGACGCGGCGGTACTGGCGGCGCGTCCGCGGCGACCCGCTGGCGATGGCCGCGGTCGGCTACCTCGCCGCGTTCTTCGTCGTCGCGCTCCTCGCACCCGAACTCAGGGGCATCGGTCACGTGAGTTTCCAGCGCCAACTCCAGCCGCCGGTGTTCTTCAGCGTCCCCGCGGACGCCGTCGACGCCTGTGTCGGCCCCGTTTCGAACGGCCGGTGTCACGGCACGTGGCGCCACCCGCTGGGAACGAACGCGCTCGGCATCGACGTGCTCAGCATGCTCGTCTACGGGATGCGCGAGATTCTACAGGTGGCGCTGTCGGCGGCCGTCCTGATGGGGGTCGTCGCGACCTTCGTCGGCGCGACCGCCGGCTACGTCGGCGGCTGGGTCGACGACGTGCTGATGCGGTACGTCGACGTCCAGCAGACGGTGCCTGCGGTAGTCGTCTACGTGCTCGTGGCGACGCTCGTCCTCCGGGACAAGGCGCTCATCCTGCTCGCGGTGTTCTTCGGCCTGCTGGACTGGGGCGGTATCGCCCGCCTCGTCCGCAGCGAGGTCCTGAAGCGCCGCGACGACGGCTACGTGCGCGCCGCCCGCGCGGCGGGCGCCAGCGACTTCCACGTCGTCCGGAAGCACCTCGTGCCGAACGCGTCGCCGGCGGTCGCCACCAGCCTCTCGCGTCGCGTGCCGATGCTCGTGTTGACGCAGGTGGGGCTGTCGTTCCTGCTGTTGAGCGAGTCGAACATGCGCTCTATCGGCGAACTACTGCGGCGCGGCCTCGCGTCGCGGTACGTGGCCGGCGAGTGGACGGCGAAGTGGTGGGTGGCGGGCGCGGCGGTGCTCGTCGTCGTGCTCACCGTCGCGGCGTCGAACGTCGCCGGCGACGCGGCGCGGGACGCCCTCGACCCCCACGAGTAGCGCGGAGGTCGCGCTATCCGTTGATTCTGGGGTCGAGGTAGCCGTAGAGGACGTCCTGGAGGAGGTTGCCGAGGATGCCGACGAAGACGAGAATCATCGTGGTGCCGATGATGAGCGGGAGGTCGCGTTCCCGCACCGCGAACAGACTCGCCCCCGCCAACCCCTCTATCTCCAGAATCTCCTCGATGACGTAGATGTTGAGGACGAGCACGCCGAGGATTTCGGTCACCGACAGCGACACGATGGGTATCGACGCGTTCCGCAGCACGTGGCGCGCCACGCGGAGGCGACTCGACCCCTTCGCCTTGAGGAGTTTGGTGAACTCCTTGCCGGCCTGTTCGAGGCTCGCGATGCGCGCGAACCGAATCTGGCCCGCCAGCAGCGTCGCCGCCACCGTCACCGCCGCCAACACCTGCGGGTGCGGCGACACGACCAGCAGCGTCCCGCCGATGGACTGGATTTTGGCGCCGCCGACGGCGGTGTACCAGACGAGACCGACAAACGCCGGAATCCCGAGCAGCGCGTACGACCCGACGCGGAGCACCCAGTCGAACCGCGAGTTCCGGAGCATCGCGGACGCGAGGCCGAACAGGACGCCGAAGGCGACGGCGAGAATCACGCCGGGGATGACGTACTCCAGAGTAGTGGGGACGCGAGTTTCGAGGACGGACCACACCGGTTTGCGGTACGCGAACGAGTACCCCCACTCCAGCGTCGTCACGTCCACCAGCCACCCGACGTACTGGTCGAGCAGCGACGCGTCGAGGCCGCGCGCCTCGAGGTAGCGCTGGCGTATCTGCTCGATTTCCTCGGGTGACGCGCGCTGGAACCGCGCGGCCGACGCGAGTTTCGCGCCGAGGTCGACGTTCGGCGTGAACGTGATGAGCGCGAACGTCGCGGTGACCACGAGATACGCCGAGAGCACCGCGAACGCCACGCGACGCGCCAGATACTGGAGGTAACTCACGGCCACCACGCGTCGCGCTTCGGTCGACAACTGTACTCGGTGGAGGGCTGTTTCGGCATGTGTTCCCGCGAGACTCTCTCACAAAGATTTATAAAAATTGGCTATAATCGCAGGTACACGCCACGATGCCCTCCACCGAACTCGAGTCGGCCAAATTCACCAGTATCGACTGGAGCGACGAGTCCGGCGGCTGGCGGTCGGTCCGCTACCGCAGCGTCGGACTCGTCGCCGCGTTGCTCCTCGTCGCCGCCCTGTTCACCTACGACTACGTCGCCGCCCCGCGGGAACTGTTCGCGTTCATGGACTGGGACGTCACCCGGATGGACTGGCTGTTCCTCGTCTCGACGGTGCTGTTCGTCCGGTACGCGCTCGTCCCCCTCGCGGTCAGCCGCGAACGCTCGTCGACGTACGTCCGCGAGTTCGTGCGCCGGCCGGCGGGCGTCCTGAGTCTCGGGTACATCCTCTTCTTCGGCGTCATGGGGCTCGTCGGTCCCGAGTGGTTCGGGCTGGCCCGCGTCGACTTCTACGCGAAAGTCCAGCCGCCGGTGTTCACGTCGGTGAACACCGGGAACATCCGGGCGTACAACTGCGTCGGGAAGGTAGCCGGAAACCAGTGCCACGGGACGTGGCAGTACCCGCTCGGCACCACGCGCGTGGGCGAGGACGTCGCGAAAGTCATCGTCTACGCCATCCGCATCGGCCTCAAGCTCGCGTTGAGCGCGGCGATGATAATGGTCGTCGTCGCGACCGCCGTCGGCACCGCCGCCGGCTACTTCGGCGGCTGGGTCGACGACGTGTTGATGCGGTACGTCGACGTCCAGCAGACCGTCCCCGCCATCGTCGTCTACATCATCCTCTCGACGATGTACCTCGGGAAGGGGCTGTTCGCGCTCGCGCTCGTCTTCGGCCTGCTCGACTGGGGCGGCATCGCACGCCTCGTCCGCAGTGAAGTCCTCCAGCGCCGCACCGACGGCTACGTGCGCGCCGCGCAGGCGGCCGGCGCGAGTGACCTCCACGTCGTCCGAAAACACGTCATCCCGAACTCCACGGCGACCATCGTCACCGCGCTCACGCGACAGATTCCCCTGCTCATCCTCGCGCAGGTGGCGCTCGCGTACCTGAAACTGAACAGCGTCGCGTTCCGCTCGCTCGGCGAGGTGCTGATGCGTGGACTGTCTGCGAACCCCGTGCCGTGGCACCAGCGCTGGTGGGTCACCGGCTTCATCACGCTGTTCCTCGTCGTCACCGTCGTGTCGTTCAACGTCTTCGGGGACGTGGTTCGTGACGTTCTCGACCCACAGGAGGAGGTGGCGTAGATGCGGGAGCCGCTGCTCTCGGTCCGCGACCTCCACACGCAGTTCGACACCGACGACGGCACCGTGAAAGCCGTCGACGGCGTCAGTTTCGACGTGGAGCCCGGCGAGACGGTGTGTCTCGTCGGCGAGTCCGGCTCCGGGAAGACGGTCGCCTGCGAGTCCATCACGAAGCTCATCCCGACGCCGCCGGGAGAGATTACGGGCGGCGAGGTGCGCTTCGACGGCGAGGACCTCGCCGACCTCTCCTCGAAGCAACTCCGGCAGTACCGCGGCGGCCGCATCGGCCACGTCTTCCAGAACCCGCAGGGCGCACTCGACCCGGTCTACACCGTCGGCGAGCAGCTCGTGGAGGCGATTCGCCTCCACCGCGACGTGTCGAAGAAGGCGGCCCGGAAGCGCGCAGTCGAGTTGCTCGACCGCGTCGGCATCGGCGACGTATCGGAGCGCATCGACGACTACCCCCACCAGTTCTCGGGCGGGATGAAACAGCGCGTCGTCATCGCGATGGCGCTCGCCTGCGACCCCGACCTGCTCATCGCCGACGAACCGACCACCGCCCTCGACGTGACCATCCAAGCGCAGGTCTTGCGCCTCCTGAACGAACTGCAGGAGGAACGCGGGATGGCGATGGTGTTCGTCACGCACGACCTCGGCGTCGTCGCGGAAATCGCCGACCGCGTCGTGGTGATGTACGCGGGGAAGGTGATGGAGACCGGCGACGTCTACCAGGTGTTCGAGAACCCCTCGCACCCGTACACGAAGGCGCTGTTGAAGTGCCTGCCCGGGAGAGGGCGCGCGCTCGAAACCATCGGCGGGTCGCTGCCGGACCCGACCGACCCGCCGGACGGCTGTCGGTTCCACCCGCGGTGTCCCCACGCCGTCCCGGCGTGCGAGGAGGGCGGCCAGCCCGCCTTCGAGGACGTGGGCGGGAACCACGAGGCGTCCTGCGTGCTGTACGGCACCGAACACGAGCAACCCGAAGCACTGGAGGCAGACGATGACTGACGACGCCATCCTCTCCGTGGAGAACCTGGAGAAACACTACCCCGTGCGGTCCGGACTGCTGCGCCGCGTCACCGGCCACGTGAAGGCCGTCGACGGCGTCAGTTTCGAGGTCCGCGAGGGCGAGACGGTCGGCCTGGTCGGCGAGTCCGGCTGCGGGAAGTCGACGACGGCGACCAGCCTGCTCCGACTGGAGGAGCCGACGGGCGGCGACGTCTACTTCGACGGCGAGGACATCACGGAGTACGGCAAAGACGAACAGAAGGAGTTCCGGCGGCGCGCCCAGATGGTGTTCCAGGACCCGAACTCGGCGTTCGACCCGCGGATGACCGTCGGCGAGTCGGTCGCCGAACCGCTGGGTATCCACGGCCTCCGCGACGGCGACCGGCAGGAGGAAATCGTCGGCGACCTGCTCGAACGCGTCGGGATGTCGGCGGACGACGCGAGCCGGTACCCCCACGAGTTCTCCGGCGGGCAGAAACAGCGCATCGCGCTCGCCCGCTCGCTCATCCTGAACCCGGACCTGCTCGTCGCGGACGAGCCCGTGAGCGCGCTGGACGTGAGCGTGCAGGCCGAGATTCTCTCGCTGCTGGACGACCTCCAGCAGGAACTGAATCTGTCGATGCTCCTCATCAGCCACGACCTCGGCGTCGTCCAGCAGGTGTGTGACCGCGTCGGCGTGATGTACCTCGGCGAACTCGTGGAGATGGGGACCACCGAGGAACTGTTCGAGAACCCCCAGCACCCGTACACCGAAGCGTTGCTCGCGTCCATCCCCGACCCGGACCCGCGCCAGCGCGGGGACGCAATCGAGTTGACCGGCGACGTGCCGGACCCGTCGAACCCGCCGAGTGGCTGTTCGTTCCACCCGCGGTGTCCCCGCGTGGTGCCACCCGAGGAGTTCGACTTCCCAGAGGACTCGTTCCGGGAGGTCTTGGACTTCCGGCTCGCCGTGGAGAACGGCGACGTGGACGAGGACCTGCTCGCGGGCGAGGGCGACGTGCGCGAGGAGTTCGGCCTCCCGTCCGCGTTGCCCGACGACGACGCCGAAGCCGTCGTGTCGTCGGCCATCGACGACCTGCTCGCGGGCGACGAGGACGCCGCCGCCGACCGCCTCGGGGACGCGTTCACGTCCGTCTGCGAGCGCGAGGAGCCGGCCCTCCAGGAGACCGACGCCGGCCACCCGGCGGCGTGTCACCTCCACGACCACGCGAGCGAACACGCGCCGCCCGAACTCACGCAGGCACAGGACTGACCGCTCTCGCGGTCGGTTCGCCGCACGCCGGAAATGGCGGCGTTTAAGGCCGGGTGTCGTGAATCGGGAGGCATGCAGGACCGCACGTTCACCGCGGACGCCGAGCCGGGCGACCACGCGACGGTCGCCGGCTGGGTACACGAGATTCGCGACCTCGGTGGCATCGCCTTCCTCATCCTCCGAGACAAGACCGGGAAGATTCAGGTCAAATTCGAGAAGGACGAGATGGACGACGACCTCGTGGAGACCGGGCTGGGCGCCCACCGCGAGTCCGTCGTGCAGGTCACCGGCGACGTCGAGGAAGAAGAGCGCGCGCCGACCGGCGTCGAGGTGACGCCGGAGTCGATGCAGGTGCTCGCCGACGCCGACCCCGAACTCCCCCTCGACCCGTCGGGGAAGGTCGACGCCGACCTCTCGACGCGCCTCGACAACCGCACGCTGGACGCCCGCAAGCCGGAGACGAAGGCCGTCTTCGAGATTCGCGCGGAAGTCCTGCGCGCGGTCCGCGAGTACTTCCGGAGCGTCGGCTCCACGGAGATCAACACGCCGAAAATCGTCGCCACGGGCACCGAGGGCGGCACGGAACTGTTCCCCGTGACGTACTTCGGCCGCGAGGCGTTCATGAACCAGAGCCCCCAGCTGTTCAAGCAGCTGATGGTCGGTAGCGGCCTGGAACGCGTCTTCGAGGTCGGTCCCATCTTCCGCGCGGAGGAGCACAACACGCCCCGCCACCTGAACGAGGCGACGATGATCGACTTCGAGTCCGCGTTCATCGACCACGAGGAGGCGATGGATGTCTGCGAAGGGACGCTCAAGGCGGCGTACTCGGCGGTCGAGGAGCACTGCCAGGAGGAACTCGAAATTCTGGGCATCGCCGACGAGTTCGAGGCGCCGACCGACGACTTCCCGCGGCTCACCTACGAGGAGGCCATCGAGCGCATCAACGCGACGGGCGAGCTCGACGAGCAACTCGTCTGGGGCGACGACCTGCCGACCGAGGGCGAGAAGGCCCTCGGCGACGACGTGGGCGGGCACTACTTCGTCACGGACTGGCCGAGCGAGATCAAGCCGTTCTACATCCAGGACTACGACGACGACCCCGACCTCTCGAAGGGCTTCGACCTGATGCACCCGCGCATGGAACTCGTCTCCGGCGGGCAGCGCGAACACCGCTACGACGCGCTCGTCGAGGGCTTCGAGCAGCAGGGCCTCGACCCCGACCAGTTCGAGTACTACACGAAGATGTTCCGCTACGGGATGCCGCCCCACGCCGGGTGGGCGTACGGCGTCGAGCGCCTCGTGATGACGATGCTCGACCTCGACAACATCCGGGAAGCCGTGCTGTTCCCGCGAGACCGGCAACGCCTGTCGCCGTAGGCGACGGCGTCCCTGTCGAGCGGGAGCACGGAAGTCGCAGCCCGCGCAACGCAGTGAGCAGGAACGTCTTCCGGCGTTCTCGTGAGGGGACCGAACGAGAATTCGCTGGGCGCGACTGGCGCCGAGCGATATTCCCGCGAGATCGACAACGGCTCTCCCCGTAGGGGAGAACGTTGTCGGTCAGCGAGACGCGCCAGCGTCTCGCAAGACCGTCAGCGTCTGAGTCCCTAGCTGGGAACTGGCGGGTCGTCCCCAGACTGCAACGCTTACCTTCTCGCGTCGCCGAACCCGTGTCAATGAGCGACGGCGACGCGGCGACGGCGTTCGCGCCCGGGCACGTCACGGGCTTTTTCAGCGTCTCGCGGGCCGACGACCCGATGCGGGCGGGGTCGCGGGGCGCGGGCGTGACGCTCTCGGCGGGCGTGACGGTGCGGGTGACGCCGAGCGACGACACCGAGGTGCGACTGAACGGCGACAGAATCGACGTGGAGAGCGCGACCCGAGTACTGGGCGCGCTGGACGCGACGGCGACCGTCGAAGCCGAGACGAATCTCCCGTTGGGCGCGGGGTTCGGCGTCTCCGGCGCGATGGCGCTCGGAACGGCGTTCGCGGCGAACGCGGCATTCGCCCGCGGGCGCTCGGAGAACGACCTCGTGTCGCTCGCGCACGCCGCGGAAGTCGAAGCCGGAACGGGACTCGGGGACGTGGTGGCACAGGCGCGTGGCGGCGTGCCGATTCGCGTCGAACCGGGAGCGCCCGGCCACGGCGTCCTCGACGGCGTGCCGGCGGCCGGCCGCATCGAGTACGTCTCCTTCGGCGGCCTGTCCACGAGCGAGGTCATCGGCGGCGACACAGAGGCGCTGTCGGCGGCGGGCGAGCGCGCGCTCGTCGACCTCCGCGAGCGCCCGACGCTCCCGCACTTCTTCGAGTTGGCTCGCGAGTTCTCGCGGGACGCCGAGTTGCTCGACGGCGAGGTCGCGGCGGCGGTCGAAGCCGTCACCGAGTCCGGGGGCGAGGCCGCGATGGCGATGCTCGGGCGGACGGCGTTCGCGCTCGGAACCGGGCTGACCGAGGCGGGCTACGACCCCGAAGTGTGCGAGATTCACGCGGCGGGCGCGACGCTCCGGTAGTCGAAACCGGGAACGGGCGATTTTTGCGAGCGCGGGTGTGAGGAGTCGCTATGACCGAGATTCCCGAGGACCACCCGCGCCACGACTCGCTGGTGACGCGCCACCGCATCGAGGACGGCGTGGACGCGGGCATCACGAGCAGACAGGGGCTCATCGCGCAGGGCCGCGGCGAGGCCTACGACTACCTGCTCGGCGAGGAGACGACTCCGTCGGCGGACGAGGCAGAGCGCGCGGCGGCCGCCCACCTCCTGCTCGCGGACCACCCGGTGCTGTCGGTGAACGGGAACGTCGCGGCGCTCGTGCCCGGCGAAATCGTGGAGTTGGCGGAGGCGACGGGCGCGGACGTGGAAGTCAATCTGTTCAACCGCACCGAGGAACGCATGGAGCGCATCGCGGACTACCTCCGGGAGCACGGCGCCGAGGACGTGAAGGGGCTGACCGCGGACGGTCGGATTCCGGGATTAGAACACGAGCGCGCGAAGGTGGACGCCGACGGCATCGGGGACGCGGATGTGGTGCTCGTTCCCCTCGAAGACGGCGACCGGGCCGAGGCCCTCGCCGAGATGGGGAAGACCGAACTCGTGATAGACCTGAATCCGCTCTCTCGGTCGGCACAGACCGCGAGCGTCCCGATTATCGACAACATCGTGCGCGCCGTGCCGAACGTGACGGCCCACGCCCGCGACCTCGCCGACGCGTCCCGCGAGGAACTGACCGACATCGTGGAGGGCTTCGACCGCGAGGCGGCGCTGGAGGCGGCAGAGGCGCGGATTCGCGCCGTCGGCGAGGACTGACGGCACTCCGCGAACCGAACCGCTTTTGTTCCTTTAGGTTGGCCTAAAACACATGTCGCGTCGCACGCCGACCCCACAGCAGCGCCGAGCCGGAGCGTGAGATGATGGGCACCGACCTCGCCTCGATGCGCGAGCGACTCGAGGAGTTGGCGACCGACGACGGCGCGTTCGTCGTCGCCTGCTGTCGCACCGGCGAACGCCCGTTCCCCGTCGCCGGCCTGCGCTTCGCCGACCGCGAGAACGCCGTCCGGGCCGCCGACCTCGCCCGGAACTACCGGAGCACGCTCGCCCAGTACGACCCCCGGACGCCGCGCTACGACCTCGTCGTCCACGAGACCGCAGACGGCCTCCCCGCGGCCGACGCGCCGAGTCGCGCCGACGCCTGCCACGACGTCGTCGGCGCCGTCTTCGAGGCGCTCAGCGCCGCCGGCCACCGCGACGCCGAACGCGCCGTCCTCGACGGCTACTTCGCTGCCGCCGAAGCGACCACCGACGTCGACGACCTCTCGGTCGTCCTGCTGCGGTGTGCGGCGACCGCACTCGAGGACCACCTCGACGACGCCGACCTCGCAGCCGTCCTGCGAGACGCCGCCGCGCGGTCGGACGTCACACCGGCCGACGCGACGCCGAGACAGGCACTCGCCGCCGTCGCGGGCGCCGGTCTCGCGACCGGTGTCTCGGCCACCACGGACGGCTGGGCGTTCGAACCCGCCGTCCGCGCCGACGGCGCCGCCGTCACGCTCCCGGTCGCAGTCGCAGTGCTCTCGGTGCGCCCGGACGCTGACGTCGCGTTCGGCGCGAGCGAGGAGCGCGTCGAACTCCGCCTCACCGGCGGCCCGCGCGGCCTCGCGACCGCCCCGCTACAGTAGTTCTCGCGCCATCTCCGCGGCCTCGGGCGCGCTGTCCGCGAGCAAGTAGACGATGGGTTCGACGCCGAAACCGCCGGTCTGATAGAGCACGTCGGCGTCGGGCGCCCCCGAAACCGCCTCTCGAATCGCGCCCTCGGACGGCTCGCCCTCCGGGTCGAACTCCGCGACCTCGTAGCCGGCGTCCACGAGCGCGTCCACGACCGCCTCGTCGTACCGGACGTTCAGGCACGCCTTCGCGTCGCTGCCCGCCTCGCGGGCGGCGAGCAACACCGTGGCGACGTGGACGCTCACGCCGAACTCGGGGTCGGCGGGAATCTCCGTGCGCCCCATCACGTCCAGAATCCGGCCGGGGACGCCCGCCACGTCCTCCACGCCGTCGGCGTCGGGCGTACACTCCACGAGATTCGACCCGACCGCGGGAATCAGCGTCGCGAACCCGCTGGCGTGTTCGAGCGTGCGGACGCCCCGCCGGACCGAGGACAGCACGCGCTCCCGGACTCTGACCTCGCTGTCCGGGTCGTGGACGCGGAAGTCGCCGTCGTACTCCGAGAGCGCCGGCATCGCGTCCTCGTGGAGCGCCGCGACGACGTCCCCGCGGGCGGAGAGCCGACGCACCAGCACCTCGGCCTCCACGAGCGCCTGCACCTGGGACACGTCGCCGCTCGCGAGCCCCTCACCGATTCGCTCGACCGTCTCCCGGACGCGCTCGTCCTCGGCGACGACGTCGTTCACCGTCACGTCGCCGTGGGCGTACTTCGACACCGCGGACTGGCTGACGCCCAGCAGTTCGGCGACCTCGTGTTGGGTCAGCCCGCGCTCACGCAGGTCGGCCGCCAGCAGCGACCGGAACGTCGGGAGGAACTCGTCGACGACGACCTCCTCGATGAATCTCATTGCTCGCCCCCGAACTCCCGGTCCCCCCGGATGCGTGAGGCCTGTGGGCCGTCCTGGTCCTGGTACTTCGACCCGCGCTCGGCGCCGTACGGGCGCTCCGAGCGCGACGTGAGTTCCGTGAACACGAGTTGGCTGATGCGCATCCCCGGCGTCAGCGCGACCGGCGCGGTCCCGAGATTCGACAGTTCGAGTGTGACCTGCCCGCGGTAGCCGGGGTCGATGAACCCCGCAGTGTTCGACAGGAAGATGCCACCGAATCCGCCGAGGAAGTTCTCGATTTTTCGACCGCGAGGCTGTACTTCGAGGTCGTACGTCGTTTCCACGCGGCCCGTGTCTTCGACCGACTCGACACGGTCGAACCGAACGTTCGCGTCGAGAATCTGGTCGAGCCGAGCAGTATCCACACCGTTGGCCGCGTAGCAATCGCGAAGACGACGGAGCGAATCCCGTTTCACCGTGTCGTACTCCCGGTTCTCGATGTTCGAGACACTCGACTTCGAGGAGAACCCGACTTCGTCTGCCACGTCAGCCATCGTCAATCCGGCGTCGTTCCGCAGGTCGCGGAGGAGCGCAGACGGATTGGGGACGTACTGCCCACGCTTGTGAGCGCCGTCGTAGAAGTCGACGGCCCACTCCTCGCCGGTGAGGTGGGTGTCAGTCGACTCGACGTACTGGTCGCGCGTCCGGTGGTACGTCGAGGTCTGGTACCCGAGTCGGGAGCCGAGGTACGTCGCGCGGTCGGCGAGCGCTTCGTTCGCGGTGTACAGCGTGTCCCGTTCCTCACGACGATGCCCGTCACCGTCGAGCAGTCCGTCGAGGAACGCTTCGAGTACGTCGGTCGACCAATTCCACGCGCGCTCGGGGACGTTTTTCTCGCTACCACTGCCGGCGAGCGTTCGGAAGACCTTCGACCAGAGCGCGGAACACACCGTGAGTTGGTGTGCGCCCTCCTCCAGTTCGTTCCACGAGAGCGACGTGTCGTACTGCTCGAACCAGTCCGCGACGCGTTCGAGTCGACCGCGGTCGTTCTGCGTGAAGACGACCTGCTTGCGGCGAGCGTACCCCTCCGCGACGTAGAACCCCAGAATCCAGCCCAGTTCGGGTGAAACCGGGATTCGACGCGGGAGGCGCGCGTCGCTCTGTTTGAACGCGACGCGCGTATCGCCCGGGAGCGTCGCGGACCCGAGCGCGTTCATCGGTGCGCTGTTCCGCGACTCGTAGTGTGAGCGCGACCCCGACGGAACGTCACTCCAGTTCGCGGACCCGATTCCGTCCGATGCATACGCGACGACGTCCTCGTCGCCGCGGAACAACTCCACGAGGTCGAGCGTCGATTCGGTAGCCTGTGCCTCGGGGAGCGTTCCCGGAACCATGACGTGTTCACCCTCGGCGTCCTCGCTGGCGAGCCTGGTGACGCCGCCGTGTTCGTCGAGCGTGAACACGTTGTGGTCTTTCGTGACGAGAACGCTCCGGCCGGAGTCGAGCGTGACGCGGAAGATGCGTTTCGTCGGATTGGTGATGAAGTCGGTCACCGGGAACGTGCGGACGCGGAGCGTCTCGGGGTCAAACGAGACCGCGTGCGCCGAACGCTCGTTCTCGACGATGTCGCCCATTTCGTGGAACCCGAATCCGTCTTCGGGCGTCCACAGGAACAACTGTTCGTCCGCCGGTAACGAGGCATGCACTACCACGGCAAGCCTCCCCAAAGACGACCGGCCCTCGACTTGTGCGACCAAGTCCGGCGGCACCTCCACGCGCTCCTTGGTGGTGCCGAGCACGAAATCACCGGGATGGAGGACGAACTCCTCGTCGTCGTCCACGACGGTCTCCGTGACGTAGTCCTCGACCTCCTCCTCGCGATTCGGGTGGATGCAGGGGATGTTCGCGCGCTCGAACTCGAGGAAGCGCCGCCCGAGACGCACGTCCACGCTCGCGGGCTGGACTTGCAGGTCGACGTCGTCGAGCGGTTCGACGACGAGCGACCCGTCCTCCAGTCGCGCGAGGATGTCGCGGTCCGAGAGTATCATATCGGCTTCTCGCGCCCCGGCCGCCTAAAGGTTTCAGAAGGACGCCCGAGTCAGAGCAGGCTCAACAGCCAGCCGCCGTACGCGACGAGTGCGGCGGGGAGGAGCGCGGAGTCGGTGTCGAACGCGACGGCGAGGCCGGCGTCGTA
Organism: Halobacterium litoreum; assembly: GCF_021233415.1. Lineage (NCBI taxonomy): Archaea > Methanobacteriati > Methanobacteriota > Halobacteria > Halobacteriales > Halobacteriaceae > Halobacterium > Halobacterium litoreum. The sequence continues at coordinate 2,115,550 of NZ_CP089466.1, forward strand.
GACGTACAGTTGCCACGTCGCGACGAGGAAGGAGACGACGGCGCGCACGACGCCGGTCGACGCGACGGTAGACCGGAACTGTTCGGCGAACGCTTCCGGGGAGGTAAGCGACGCGCCGTCGAGCGCGACGGCGAGCACGACGAACGCGAACAGCGTACTGAGGACCGACGGCGCGGTGCCCCAGCCGGTGACAGCCACCGTCTCGCCGAAGGAGCCGTCGTGGCTGAGTGTCGCGAGCGCAATCAGGTGGAGGACGCCCGCGAGCAGCAGCCAGCCGACGAACAGCGCCAGGACGGCGCCGAACAACTCGGACCAGACGAGGCTCCAGACGGCGTCCGCGGCGTCGCCGTGGCCGGCGCTCGCGAGGCGGCGGCTGAACAGCGCGGCGAACCCGAGGAGAGTGCCGGCGAGCGCGACGACGGCCGCGCCGACGGCGGCGAGCGCGGGACCGAAGCGGAAGCCGTGTGCCTCGAAGTACTGTCGCGGGTTGCGGAGGGGCGTGCGGGGAGCCATATTCGGAACTGTCTCGGCTCCGTCATGTGTCTGGTGGTGAGTAGCCAACGCTTTGGCCGGGGCGCCCCCACGTCGAGACATGAAACAGGTCATCGCGGCGCGGACGGACATCGGGATGGGACAGGGGAAACTCGCGGCGCAGGTCGCCCACGCCTCCCTGAAGGCCTACGAGTACGCCGACGAGGACGTGAAACGCCGGTGGAAGGCGGAGGGGCAACAGAAGGTCGTCGTGAAGGCCAGCGGGGAGCGCGAACTGTACGCCATCGCGGAGGAGGCCAAACAGCGCGGCCTGCCGTCGGCGGTCATCGAGGACGCGGGCCGCACCCAACTCGAACCGGGGACGCCGACAGCCGTCGCCGTCGGTCCGGCGCCGGACGCCGACGTGGACCAAGTGACCGGCGACCTCTCGCTGTTCTGAGTCGGGCGGCGCTGGCCGCGGCCCGCGCGAACCGTCCGCGTTAAGCCGCCGGGCGACCGACGTGGAGTGAATGCGCGAGGCACACGAACTGGAGCGCGCCGTCGGGATGGAGTACTACGCGAGCGACGCCGACGGCACCGGCGGCCGCCTCCGGGACTCGCCCGAGGACTTCCGCGTCACCGAAATCGAGGACTTCGACACCCAGCCCGTGGACGCGGACGCCGGCGACTACCCGTGGCTCGTCGTGCGCGCGACGCTCCTCCGGTGGGACACCAACGACTTCGCCCGGGCGTTCGCGAACGCCGTCGGGATGAGCCGCGAGCGCGTGACGTGGGCGGGGACGAAAGACCGCCACGCCGTCACCACCCAGTTGTTCGCGGTGCGCGACCTCGACCCCGAGCAGGTGCCCGAGATTGCCGACGCCGACGTCGAGGTCGTGGGTCGGGCGGGCCGCGGCCTCCAGTTCGGCGACCTCGCGGGCAACGAGTTCCGCATCGTCGTGCGCGACCCCGAGCGCCCCGAGCAGGTGGACGAAATTTCGGCGGAGCTCGCGGAGTTCGCGGGCGGCGACCCAGCCGTACCCAATTTCTTCGGCCAGCAGCGCTTCGGGAGCAAGCGCCCCATCACCCACGAGGTAGGGCTCGCGATTCTGCGCGACGACTGGGAGGGCGCGGCGATGGCGTACCTCGGGCGGCCGACCGAACACGAGCCCGAGGACTCCCAGCGAGCGCGAGAGTACGTCGAAGAGACGCGGGACTGGACGGGCGCGCTGGAGGAGTTCCCGCAGCGACTGCGCTACGAGCGCACGATGCTCCACGAACTCGCGGACGGCGGGAGCTTCCGGGACGCCGTCGAGACGTTCCCGTCGAACCTCCAGCGGCTGTTCGTGAACGCCGCGCAGTCCTACGCGTTCAATCTGATGCTCTCCGAGCGCCTCGAACGCGGCCTGCCGTTCCACGAACCCGTCGCGGGCGACGTGGTGTGGTTCGCGGAAGCCGACGCGCCAGAGGGCGTCGCGCGCCCCGACCCGAGTCGGGAACAGCGCGTCACCGAGTCGCGGGTGGACGTGATGGCGCGGCACTGCGAGCGCGGCCGGGCGTTCGTCACCGCGCCGCTCGTCGGGACGGAGACGGAGTTCGCGGACGGCGAGCCAGGCGACATCGAGCGTTCCGTCCTCTCGGACCTCGACCTCGCGCCCGGAGATTTCGACCTGCCCGGCGACTTCGACTCGCAGGGCACGCGCCGGGCCGTCCTGCTCCGCCCCGACCTCGCCGTGGAGCGCGACCCCCTGACCTTCGAGTTCGCGCTCCCCTCGGGGAGTTACGCGACAGTCGTCCTCCGAGAGTACCTGAAGCCGAGTCCGCTCGAACTCTGAAACACGGGGCTTTTGCGCGCGCGCCGCCTCGGTGCGAGACATGGAGTGTCGGCGGTGTGGAACCCCACTCAGGAAGCCGGGCGACTACTGCCTGACCTGTGACACCGCCAACTGCGACGCCGTCGTCGCGGCCTGCGACCGCGACCACGCGACGCTGACGTTTCTGGACGACGAGGACACCGTCGGCCGCACCGACATCGCCACCGTCCCCGAGGAGGGCGGCGAGGCGGGCGTGGTGGAACTCCGGAACTTCGCGGGCCGCATCGCGGACGAGATTCGCCGCAAGCGCCCCGAGGACGTGTTCGTCGCGGGCGACCACGACGTGATTCGCGCGGTGCGCGCGGACCTCCACTACGAGGTGTACCGCGTCCCCAGCGAGAACCCCGTCGAGAGCGTGCTGGAGCGCCGCGGCGACCGGTCGCTGGAGGTCGTGGAGAAGCCCGCCACCGAGAAGATCGGCGGGCGTCACTCGACGGTCATCGGGAACCGGGACGGCCAGCAGGCGATTCGCACGGTCGCCGGCCACCCGAACGTGAAGAAGGTGATTCCCGGCCCTATCGACGCCGGCGGCTCCGGATCCCGAACCGGCGTCCGCGCGAAGGTGACGCGGGCCGACGACAACGGGAATTTGCGCCTGCTCGTGCGGGACGGCTCCAGCGTACAGGAGAACCGCGTCGTCACGACGGCGATGGACCGGGACACCGGCGAGCGCGTGCGCGAGGACCTCAACGGCGCGCTCGCCGACGCCGACCTGCGGGACTGACTCGTAGCGTTTATGTGCGCGCCGACGGTAGGAGCGTCCACTATGGCTAATCAGGGCTCCGCGGGTCGGTTCGGCGCGCGCTACGGCCGCGTCTCCCGCCGACGCGTCTCCGAGATCGAGGACGACATGCACGACGACCACGCCTGTCCCGACTGCGGTGCGGACGCCGTCTCCCGGAAGGGCACCGGCATCTGGCAGTGTGGCAAGTGCGACTACAAGTACGCCGGCGGCGCATACCGCCCGCAGACGCCGGGTGGCAAGTCCGTCACGCGCTCGATTCGCACCGCGCTCGGCGAGTCCGAGGACGCGGAAGCCGTCGAGGAGTAACGAATGTCGTACAAGTGCTCCCGCTGTAAGCGAGACGTCGAACTCGACGAGTACGGCGGCGTGCGCTGTCCCTACTGCGGTCACCGCGTGCTCCTGAAGGAGCGCAGTCGCGACGTGAAGGAAGTCGGCGTCCGGTAGGCGTGCATTCGACGGAACTGGTTTTCGCGTACGGTTCGACCGCGACTGCTCGCGTCGTGGAGCGCAGCGTCGCGGTCGAAGCCGGCGACATCGAGGGCGACCGGAGCGAAGCCGCCGTCTCCCGGACCGGCGACACCGTCACGGTCACCGTCGAGGCGCAGGATTTGACGGCGCTGCGCGCCGGCCAGAACACGTGGTTGACGTTAGTCGAGGTAGCGGAGCGAGTTGCCGAACGGAGTGAGGCAACTCACTGAGCGAGCGGGGACTATTGGAGCCGCGAGCCGAGTGGCGAGCGAAGCGAGCCACTGACTGAGAGCAGTCCGGAAACAAAACGGCGTTTCGCTGCCTCTATGCCGCGAATGCGCCGCGAGCGCCGTCGAGGCGTAAAGCGGGGGTTTTTCTGTCGGGCGCGCGTCGCTGGACGTATGCAGGGCAATCTGCCGCCGGAAGCACAGGAGAAACTCGAGCAGCTACAGGACCTCCAGGAGAAGGCCCAGACCGTCGCCGCGCAGAAGCAGCAGGCCGAGAGCCAGCTCTCCGAGGCCGAGACCGCACTCGACGCGCTGGACGACATCGAGTCCGGCACGACGATGTACCGCGAGGTCGGCGAACTCCTCGTGGAGACGGAGTACGACGACGCCCAGGACGACCTCGAGGAGAAGGTCGACGACCTCGAAATCCGCGTCGAGACCCTCACGAAGCAGGAGGAGCGCGTGCAGGACCAGTTCGACAGCCTGCAGGAGGAACTCCAGAACATGCTCGGCGGCGCCGGCGGTGCGATGGGCGGCCCGAGCGCGTAACGGATGCCGTCAGACGAAGCGGTCGTAGAGACGGCGTCCGAGGCCGCCGAAGGCCTCGTGTTCGACCGTCTGCGGAACAGCGACGTGGAGGACCTCGACATCACGGTGACGTTCGAGGACGGCGTCCTCGACGTGGACGTGTACGTCCACGCGCCCGAGGCTGACGCCGACGTGGAGCAGGTCGCCGAGGACGCGGCGCTCGCGGCGCGCGCCGCCGTCGACGACCTGTTCGCTGACGAGGAGTAGTTCCTCTGCGTTCTCAGTTCGCTACGCCCTACAGCGGCGCGTCCGTCGAACGTACGACGGCGAGGGTTACGTCAGGAAGAAGATGAGGACGCTGATGGTCACCGTCGCGAGGACGGCGAGACCGGCGACGGCGCCGCCCATCGCGATGACGGCGTTGGCGTGGCTGGCGAGCGTCTCGGTGCGGTCGTTCCCGAAAACGGTGACTTCCGCGCGCTCGCTCGCCATGCCGGCTTCCACCGGTTCGAGGTCGTCGACGGCGTCCGCGGTGAGGTCGGCGACGAGACCGGTGAGTTCCGCCCAGTCGATGGCGGCGCCGACCTGGTTCGAGGACTCGACGGTGTTCACGATGTGGGTGTCCGTCGTCATCACTTCGGCGTGGTCGACGCCGTCGAGGGCGTCGAGAATCTCCTCGCGGAGCCCGGGTTCCATGTTGTTGCCGTCCACGAGCACGTAGGCCGTGCGCTCGTCGCCCGCTTCGAGGACGGCGACGCGCACGCCGAGCGGGCCGATGCCGTCGGCCGGCCGCCACGTCGTGCGGTCCCACGCGGTGCCGAGTCGGAGGTCGTGTTCGTCGGCGTCGCGGAGGTCGCGGGCCGCGGCGCCGGCGGCCTGAATCATCTGGAAGGAGCGCTCGCTCCCCGGGTAGACGTGCCCGAGGTCGTCGCCGTCGAGGCCGTTGTTGCAGTTGTGGGCGTCGGCGAGCAACACGTCGTCCATCCCCTCGACGCGCGCCTCGGCGGCGGCCGACAGGCCGACCGCGTACTCGACGTCGTCGGCGAACTCGGGCGCGTACGTGGAGACGAGGAAGGCGTCGTCGCCGAAGGACTGCCCGAGCAGTTTCGCTTCGCCCTCCTGGACGCGGACACTGGCGGTCGCGCGGTCGCTGTACTCGATGTTCTCGTACGCGCGCTCGGCGGCCTCGATGAGAGTGTCGACCTCGCGCTCGGTGACGAGGTTGAAGTCGTGGCCGGCGGTGGCGTGGGGCGGGAACGCCAGCCCCGAGGACGTCTCGGCGATTCGCTGCGGGAGGTTCCCGCCGCCGATTTCGCCCATGGGCCCGGGGTGAATCATCGGCAGGACGACCCGGGCTTTCTCCGTCTCGTCGCCGGTGCGCCGGAACGACAGCACGGTGACGGGGACGACGGCTTCCTCCCCGATTTGCTCGAAGAAGTCCTCGAGTTCGCGGGTGCCTTCGGCGATGTGGCCGATGAACCCGCGAATGAAATCGAGGACGCTCACGCCGAGGCTGCGCTTCCACGGGCGGTCGACGATGGCGACGAAGCCGTACGCGACGGCGCCGTACAGCGCCGTCATGAACGCCAGGAGCGCGAAGTCCTCGGGCGTGAACGCGTACTGAATCTCGGGCGGCGCGCGCGAAGGACGGGAGAGGTACGCGCTGACGATGGGGCCGCCCTCGGTGAGGAAATTCATCGTGCCGCTGTAGACGAACAACAGAATGCCACCGGTCGCGGTCTGGATGCCCGCCGGGACCGCCGCGACGAGCAGGGAGTTCCGGGAGACGGCGAGCACGACGAGGAAGCGAATGGCGAACACGAGCGCGAGCGCGGCGATGAGCGCGTCGAAGACGAAGTTCTGGCCGAGCGTCTCCGACAGCGTCGCGATGACGCCCGCGAGCACGAGGACGACCACCACGACGACCTCGCAGGCGGTGGCGAGCAGCGACGACCGGTTGTAGGAGAGTTGGCCGCCGAAGAAGCGGTCGACGGGCGTGGTCGCGAGGCTGGCGACGACCGTCGGGATGCCGATGAAGAAGACGCCCTGCCAGGCGTCTTCGAGGACGTAGAGGCTGTCGAAGGCCGCGATGCCGGCGAGCGCGGCGACGACGAGCGAGAGCGCGACGCTCGTGTACCACCGGGGGGCGCGGAAGATGTACTTCGAGAGGCTGGCCAGTTCGCCCTGCGTCTCCGTCATGCCCTACTCGCAGATGCGTCGGAAGTTCTCGAACACCGCTTGACCCTCTTCGGTGTGCGCGACTTCGGGGTGCCACTGGACGCCGTAGAGGTCGCGGTCGGTGTCGGCCATCGCTTCGACGGCGCAGATGTCGGATTCGGCGGTGCGCGTGAAGCCGTCCGGGACTTCGACGACCTCGTCTGCGTGGCTCGCCCAGACGCGGGTCTCGGGCGCGAGCGACCCGACGAGCGGGTCGTCTTCGTCGAGGATGCGGACGTCAACGTCGGCGTAGCCGCCGTAGTCGCCGGATTCGACCGAGCCGCCGAGTTCGGTGGCGATGAGTTGGTGGCCGAGACAGACGCCGAGCACCGGCACGTCGAGGTCGAGGTAGTCGGCGCAGTGGCCGGTGTCGTCCATGTCGGGGCCGCCGGAGAGCACGAGGCCGTCAGCCTCGATGTCCTCGGGGGCCGTCGTGTTGTCCACGAGTTCCGTCTCCACCCCGTCCATGTCCCGGAGCATTCGGTGCTCCAGGTGGGTGAACTGCCCGTGGTTGTCGACGACGAGGATGCGAGTCATTACACCGAGGTAGACGGTTGGTGCCTAAAAACCCAGCCGTTCCGTCGCAGTTCCGGCGAGAACTGCCGGCCCGGAGTCGGGGACGCCGGCGCCGTCATCGCTCGGTCGGGTCGAAGCGCCGGTTCTCGCCGCTCCACTCCTCAGTGTCGTCGTCGCGAGTGTCGACGTACAGTTCGAGGCCGTTGCCGTCCGGGTCCGAGAAGTAAAGCGCCTCGCTGATGCCGTGGTCGACGGGCGTCACGCGCACGCCGCGCTCGCGGAGGCGCTCGTACACCTCGCGGAGCCGCGTCGGCGAGTCGGCTTCGACGGCGGCGTGATAGAGGCCGACCCCCGGTCCCGGTTCCGGGGCGTCCGCGCCGACGGCCTGCAGCGCCACGTCGTGGTGGTGGTCCCCCCACGAGAGGAACGCGTACCGGTCGTACCGCTCGGTCACGTCGAGTTCGAACACGTCCCGGTAGAACGCCAGCGCTCTGTCGAGGTCGCGCACTTTCAGGTGGACGTGTCCGAGGTGGAAGCCCTCGCTCATACCCGGAGAGACGCGCGCCGCCGCGATAGTGACGAGGGTCGCGGCTCAATCCTCCGGGTCGTAGCGCTCGGCGGCGGTGTCGAAGCCGAGTTCGGCCTGCTCGTCGCTCCGGCGGCCCTCGGCGGCCGCGATTGCTTCGGGGTCGGGGCTGGCGTCGTCGTCGATGCGCGCCCACGAGCCGTGAACTTTCGCGTGACACCACCGGCAGAGGAACACCGTAATCTCGTGGCCGACGTCCTCGGCGTCGTCGTACGCGAGGTGGTGTTCTTCGAGGAGCGGACGCTCGTCGTCGTGGGCCTGTCGGCGCTCTTCGAGGCCACAGCGCACGCACTCGCGGGCCTGCTGGCGACACCGGTAATGCGGGCAGTCCGCCCACTCCCAGTCGCCGTCCGCGACCGGGCACGCGAAGTCGTCGGCGCGACGCTCGGCCGCGAATTCGGGGTCGTGCCGGGCGTGGTCGTGGGCGTACCGGCACTTCCCGTCGCTCGTGGCGTGGTCGCAGACGCCCGCGTGCTCGTAGGGGTCCTCGACCCCGACGGCGGTCCCGGTCGGCGTCTTCTTCACGGCGACGGGTAGCGGGCGCGCGGAGTAACGCTTTTCGCCGTGCCCGTGTGACTCCGACCGTGAACGTCCGCCACGAACGCGACGGCGACGCGCGCACGCTCGCCGCCACCGTCGACACCGCCGACTCGTTTCTCTCGCAGGCCCGCGGGCTGATGTTCCGGCGGTCGATTCCCGACGACTACGCGCTCGTGTTCCCGTTCGGCAGCGTCGAGACGCGGGACGCCCACATGGTGTTCGTGCCCTTCGACATCGACGCGCTCTGGATGGAAGACGAGGAAGTCCAGCAGGTCGCGACGCTGTCGGCGTGGACCGGGATGGGCGAAGCGCGCTGTGACACGCTCGTCGAGTTGCCGGCGGGCGCCGCGAGCGACGTGCGCGTCGGCGACCGCGTCTGGGTCGAGTAGGCCGGCAACACCTGTCACACCCCACACCTTCAAGCGCGTGGAGCGCGCCGGAGAAAGTATGTCGGAACACACCGACGCCGAGGATAGAGGAAGTCGCCTCACGGCGGCTGGCCGGGAAATTCGCCGGCAGTACTGATTACTTCGTCACGGAAGACGACGCGGGAGACGTTGCACTTCTCGACACCACGCTCAGGGACGGCGAGCAAGCGCCGGGCGTGTCGCTCTCAGCCGACCAGAAAGCGACGGTAGCCCGCGGCCTCGACGCCGCGGGCGTCGACGTCGTGGAGGCCGGGAGCGCGTGTACGAGCGCGAGCGAACGTGAGACAATTCGGCGCGTCGCGGGGCTCGACCTCGACGCCACCGTCACGAGTTTCTGCCGGGGCGTCCGACGGGATGTGGACCTCGCGCTGGACTGCGGCGTAGACGGCGTGAACCTCGTCGTGCCCGCGAGCGACCGGCACGTCGAAGGGAAAGTCGGCACCACCCGCGAGGGCGTCCTCGACACCACCCGCGACCTCGTCGAGTACGCGACCGACCACGGCCTCTGGGTGGAGGTCATCGGCGAGGACGGGTCGCGGGCCGACCCCGCGTTCCTCGAATCGCTCGCCGAGACCGCCAGCGACGCCGGCGCTGACCGCTTCTGTCTCGCGGACACCGTCGGACACGCCAGCCCCGAGGAGGTCTACGCGCGCGTGTCGGCGCTCGCCGAGTACGGTCCCGTGAGCGTCCACACCCACGACGACCTCGGGCTCGCCGTCGCGAACGCGCTCGCGGGTGTCGCCGCCGGCGCCGACCTCGTCCACGGCACCGTCAACGGCGTCGGCGAGCGCGCCGGCAACGTCGCGCTCGAAGAGGTCGCGGTCGCGCTCTGGCACTGCTACGACGCCGAGCCGGTGGCGACAGAGCGCCTCTACGACCTCGCCACCACGGTCGCCGACGCGACCGGCGTCCCGCTCCCGCCGAACAAGGCCGTCTCCGGCGAGAACGCGTTCGCCCACGAGTCCGGCATCCACACCGACGGCACGCTCAAGGACGACCGCATGTACGAACCCTACCCCCCGGAGGCGGTCGGACGCGAACGCCGCCTCGTCCTCGGGAAGCACGCGGGACGCGCGGGCGTCGAGGCCGCCCTCGCCGAACACGGCGTCAGCGTCACCGACGACGAACTCGCGGCCGTGGTCGCGCGCGTGAAGGAACTCGGCGAGCGCGGGAAACGCGTCACCGACGCCGACCTGCTCGCCGTCGCCGACGACGTGCGCGGGAGCGACCGCGACCGCCGCGTCGAACTCCGGGAGTTCACGGCCGCCAGCGGCGGCACCCCGTCCGCCTCGGTGCGCCTCGAAGTCGACGGCGAGGAGCGCACCGCCGCCGGCACCGGGAGCGGCCCCGTCGACGCCGCCGTCGCCGCCGTCCGCGACGCCCTCGGCGACGTGACCTTCCACCTCGACTCCTACCACGTGGACGCCATCACCGGCGGCACCGACGCCGTCGTCACCGTCGAAGTCGTCGTCACGCGCGGCGACCGCCGCGTCTCCGTCGAATCCAGCGACGCGGACATCACGTCCGCCAGCGTCACCGCCGTCGTCGACGCCCTCGACCGCCTCCTCCCCGAGAAACAGGCGTCTGCCGCCGACTGAGTGAATCAGCGACTACACAGCCGGTAGCCGGGTGGACTGAAAGGGGCCGCGGTCTCGGGGAAGCACGCCGACGCAAGCACGCGACCGGAGGGAGCGCGCAGCGAGGCGCGCGACCCGAGAACGCGGGGGCTTTCGGGGAAAGCGTCGTCGCCCTCGACGGCGTCGATAGAGAACGACACAGACGCGTCGCTGGCCGGTGCGGTGGCCCGAAAAGCGCCGAGGAGGAGGTCACGCGAGCGAAGCGAGAGTGACCAAAGTCTGCCGGAGATTTGAACCGGAGCAAGACGGTCCCGTTCGTTCGCTTTGCTCACGTCACGGGCTGCGTCTTGCAGGGTTCAAATCTCCTCACTGCGTTTACGTCCGCGCACGGCCAGCGACACAGGCGCGTCGCTGGCCGGTGCGGTCTCCCGAAAAGCGCCGAGGAGGAGATTTGAACTCCTGAGTCCGTGTGGACAGTTGCTTTCGAGGCAACCGCCTTGGCCAGGCTAGGCTACCTCGGCTCGTTCGATAGGAATTCGTCTTCGACTTTAGGGGTTTCGATAGGAGACAGACCAACTACGGGCAAACAGTCGTCGTGCTAACCGGTAACGCTAAACCGGGGCGGTCGCACGACAGGGACATGGACGTCACCGACGCGCGTGACGAGTGCGAAGCCGTCCTGAACGAAGTCGAGCGCGCGGTCATCACCGACCGCGAGTTCCTCGAAACGGTCCTCGTCGGCTTTCTCGCCGACGGCCACGTCCTCCTCGAAGACGTTCCCGGCACCGGGAAGACGCTGACCGCGCGGTCCGTCGCGACCGCGCTCGGGCTCTCCTTCCAACGCGTGCAGTTCACGCCGGACCTCCTCCCCGCGGACGTGCTCGGGACGCACGTGTTCAACGAGAAGTCCCGGGAGTTCGAGTTCCAGCCGGGCCCCATCTTCGCGAACGTGGTGCTGGCCGACGAAATCAACCGCGCGCCGCCGAAGACCCAGGCCGCGCTCCTCGAAGCGATGGAGGAGGGGCAGGCGACCGTCGACGGGGAGACGATGGAACTCCCACAGCCCTTCTTCGTCATCGCGACGCAGAACCCCGTCGAGCAGGAGGGGACGTTCCCGCTGCCCGAGGCGCAGATGGACCGGTTCGTCGCGAAGGCGGGCATCGGCTACCCCGACGAGTCCGGGGAACTCGACTTGCTCCGACGGCGCGCCGGCCGGACGACGCGCAGTCCGACCGTCGAAGCCGTCCTCGACGAGGACCGCGTGCAGGACGCGAAGCAGGCGCCCGAGGAAGTCCGGGTGGAGGGCGACCTCCTCCAGTACATGGTCTCGGTGGCGCGCGCCACCCGCGAGGACCGCCGCGTGGACGTGGGCGTCAGCCCCCGTGGCACCCAGCGCCTCTTCGAGGCGGCGCGCGCCCGCGCCGTCGTGAAGGGCCGCGAGTACGTCGTGCCCGACGACGTGAAGCGACTCGCGCCGAACGTGCTCGCACACCGCATCGTGTTGACGCCGGACGCCGCCGTGGAGAACGTCGAGAAGCAGGACGTGGTCGACAGCGTCCTCGAAGACGTGGCGGTGCCGACCGTCCAGCGCTAGTCGCGGAGCGCGTACGCGAGCATCGACGCCGCGAGCAGCAACGCGAGCAGTCCGGTCACCGGGAGACTCGCCGGGCCGTACTCGTAGACGACGTACGCGAACGCGGCGACGAGGACGGCGACCGACGCGGTGCTCGCGACGTGGACCAGCACCGCTTGTCCGACGCGGGCGTCTCTTCCGACGTCGTGTCCGAGGCTGACCGCGTGTTCCGCGGCGTCGTACGCGACGGTCGCGCCGACCCCGCCGAGGATTGCGAGGCGCGGGTCGACGCCGGCGCTCGCGCCGAGCACGAGTCCGAAGAACAGCAGGCCACCGCCCAGCGTGACGAGGTTCCGTCGGCCGTCGAAGCCGCCGTAGAGGAGGGCGACGGCGCCGAGGCCGCCGGCCGCGACGGGCGCGGCGCCGGTGGTGCTCGCGAAGAGCGCGAGCGCGGCGCCGACGGCGGCGGGCACGAGCGAGAGGACGGGCGGACGGGCGTCGAAGGCCGTCACGCCGACCACCCCCGTTCCGCGGTGGCGACGGCGAGCGCGAGCGGTTCGTCGGTCGTCCAGTCGACGACGCGCACGCCGCCCTTGCGGAGCGACCGGATGCGGGCGGCGCGCTCCAGCATGGCGACCTGCTGGCCGAACGTCCCGTCGCCCGTGACGTCCGGCGACACGACGGTCACGGGGTGGCCGCTGGCTTCCAGTCGGCGCACGTACTCGACGGCGTTGTCGTCGACGAGCGGCGAGCAGAACACCACCTGAGCGTCACCGGGGAGGTGTTTGCGGAGGCGCCGGAAGACGATACCGCCGAGGAACCGCCGGTCCGGCGGGTCGCGCGCGAACCCGCGGTCGGTGGCGAGCATCTCGCGAACGCGAGCGCGGTGTTCGCGCCCGAGGCCGGGTTGCAGCCACGCCCAGTGCGGGCCGAACGCCGCGACGCCGACCTGGTCGCCGGAGTCGAGGAGCGCGGACGCGACGCCGCCCGCGGCCTCCACGCTGTACTCGACGGCGTCCTCGCCGGCATCGTCGGCGACGTGAGAGCGGTCGCGGGTGTCGACGACGGCGACGACGCTCGCGGCGCGCTCCTCGCGGAACTGCACCGTCGAGAGGTCGCCCGTGCGCGCGAGGCGCTTCCAGTCGACCCGGGAGAGCGGGTCGCCGGTCCGGTACTCGCGGGTGGCGTGGAACTCCACGCCGGACCCGCCCGTGGAGGTCGGGACGCGCCCGACGCGTTGGACGGTCTGACTGCGCAGCGGGAACGAGTCCAGTTGCGGGAGCGCGGGCACGGACTGCAGGTCGGCGTCGACGAGCAGCGACGCTTGCACCTCGTGGGCGCCCGTGACGTCCCGTGCGACGACGTCGACCGGCGAGAACTCGTGGTCGCCGCGGGCCGCCTCGACGGTGTACGTCATCGACGCGCGCTTTCCGGCGCGTAACGCGGTGGCGAGACGCGGCGACCCGTCGACGACGTCGAGCGAACTCGGCACGCCGTCCACGAGGCGGAGGTCGGGGAGGAAGCCGCCGTCGTTCGTGACGGTGAGCGTCACGTCCACCTCGTCGCCGGGCTGGGGGTCGTCGGCGTGGACGGTGCGTTCGAGCGAGAGGTCGGGCGTCGGCGGCGTGAACACTCGCGCGTACGCCACGAACGCGACGCCGAACGCGCCCAACAGGAGCGCGCCCGGCGTCTCCGAGACGGCGCCCGCGCCGACCGCGAGCAGGGAGAGGCCGGCGGCGCCGCGCCACCGGTGGGTGTCGCGGAACTCCATCACGCCTCACCCCCGTCGAGGCCGGCGATGGACTGGAGTTCCGCGACGACGCGGTGGACCTGACGCTCGTAGACGGTCGACCGCCCGATGACGGTGCTGAACACGTCCTGTGCGGGCGGGTCGATGTCGTTACAGAAAAACGACGCCGCCGTCGTGTCGTCGGTCCACGTGCCGTCGTCCAACTGGGACTTGGCGTCCTCGCGGCTCACGCCGCGGGCGTCCACGAGCACCTGTATCGCGAGCAGTTCCATGCGCTCGCGGAACCGGTTGCCGGACGCGCTCGCGATGAGGTCGCCGGCGCCCTCGCGGAGGCGTTCGTCGACGTCCGCACCCGGACGCGGCGGCTCGTATCGGTCCTCGAGGTGTTCGTTGCGTTCCTCGTCGTCGCTCGCGTCCCGGAACTCGGTGTGTCGGCGCGAGAGGTACGTCGTCACGCCCAGCAACAGCGCGAACCCGCCGACGATGACGGTCGGGACGTCCGGGAGGCGGACGGTGTCGACGACGCCGGGCTGGACGACCACCGCGAACCCGAGCAGCGAGAACACCAGCCCGAACACGAGGAGGACGCGACGGACGACCGTCATTCGTCATCCCCCTCCGCGTACCGGTCCTCGATGGCGCGCAGAGCGTCCACCGCGCGCCGTTCGCGGTCCTCGGTGGCGTCCTGTCCGCCGTACCGCACGTCTCGGAACAGGTCCGTGAGCGTGTCGACGTGTGCGTCCGCCATGCCCGCGTCGCTGGCGGCGGCCGCGAAGTCGCCGGGCGTGCTCGTCTCGGGGTCGCCGACGTCGATGTGGTCGGTCATGTCCCGCCACGCGCGGTACACCTCGTTTTCCACGTCGTCCGCGTCGTCGATGCGGTCCGCGGCGTCGCCCGCCGCGGCGCCGACCGCCGCGAGCGCGTCCTCGTCCTCGGGGCCGGTCTGGACCGGTTCGGGTTCGTCGACTTCCTCGACCGCGTCGTCGCCGCTCGCGCGGTAGACGAGGACGGCGAGGACGAGCGCGGCGACGACCAGCAACGCGAGCAGTGCGGGCGGCGACAGCAGCGTCTCCGTCGCGCCGCCCCCGCCGCCACCGCCGGCGACGCTCGACGAGTCCGACGAGATGTTGGGGAGGGCACTCGTGCCGCCGGGTTCGAAGGACGCCGTCCCGCAGTCGGTGAGGACGAGCCACAGCGGCGTGGCGAACAACACCAGCGGGAACAGGACGCCGAACGCGAACACCGCGCCGTCGCGGCGCTTCAGGTACCAGCCGAGGCCGCCGACGACGAGGAGGGCGGCGCCGAAGAACACGGGCGACGTGAGGAACGGGATGCAGGCGCCCGCGAACTCGATGCTTCCGCCCGAACTGTTCGACTGCTGGTCGTTTTCGTCGTCGCCCCCGCCACCGTTGTCACCGGGGGTGTCCGCGGGCGGGGCGCCGGCACCGCTGCCGCCGCCGGGTGGTGCTTGCGGATTCACGACCGTCGCGGCCGCGAGCGACACCGCGAGTACGCAGAGGAGGGCGATTATCAGGGCGCGAACGTTTCGGTCCACTGTGCCGCGGTTACGGGGAGGAGTCCAAAGGTCTTGCGGACGTCTGTCGCGTCAGTCCGTCACGAGGCGTCACGTCGGGTCGGGGGCGTAGGCCGGGCCGACACGCAAGTCCAGCGCGCTCGGGCGGGCGCGGGCCGCGAGTTCCTCGTGCGTGCTGAGTTCGCCGTCGCGACTGAACGTGATGGGGCCGTCCTCGCTCGCGACGCGGAGGTCGCTCGTCTGGAGGTGCGTGACGCCGTCGGTCTGCCGGCCGAGCAGGCGGTGGGCGACGCTCTCCGCGACGAGATTCCGATTCGGCATCTGTTCGACGACCACCACGTCGAAGCGGCCGTCCTCCATGTTCGCCTGGCCGCCCTTCTCCACGAACCGCCGGGCGTTCCCGACGAGCACGCACAGCGCCTCGCCGGACCACAGTTTCCCGCCGTCGCCGTCCTCCAACGTGACCCGGAGCGCGTCGAACTGGAGAGCCTCCTGAGCGCCCGTCAGGAGAAAGGCGAGCGTCCCGAACCGCTCTTTGAGGTCGCCGCTCGCCGCGACGCTCGCGTCCGCCGGCAGCCCCGCGATGCAGGACACTGCGAACGGTTCGTCGCCTGCCACCCCGAGGTCGACGGTGCGGACGTCGCCGGTGTCCGCGACTTCGACGCCGTGTTCGATGTCGCGCACGCCGACGTTCCCCGCGAGGATGTTCGCGGTGCCCGCCGGCACCACGCTGAGCGTCACGTCACCGAGGTGGTTCGCGGACGCCAGACCGCGGAGCACGTCGTTGACGGTGCCGTCACCGCCACAGACCGCGAGTTCCGATACGTCGTCGCGTCCGGCTTCCAGCCCCTTCCGGGCGGCGTCCTCGGGCCCCGTCGTCTCCACGACCTCGAAGCCGCGCGCCGCCATCAGCCGCCGCACGTAGTCGGTGTGGTCGCCCGTCCCGCTGACGGGGTTGACGATGCACCGACGCGAACCGACTTGCATATCCGGACGGTCGCGCCCGAGCGGTTTAACTCGGACGGCATTCCGCACGCGGCGATAATTCAGGCCTGAATTACTAAATTTTAAATTACACAAGGCGTGATTCGCGGACAATGCCCGACCGAGTCGAGTCCGTGCCGGCGCCGGTGCCGCCGGGCGACCCCGACGCGTGGTACGCCCCCGACGTGCGCGCCCAGTACGAGGTCCACCCCGGCGTCGTCGTCACCGTCGCCGAGCGCGGCGCCGGCGAGTTCGCGTACGACGCGCGAGCGCCGCCGCTGAGCGCGACCGACGAGCAGTCCCTCCGACGCGTCACCGACTACTTCGCGGACGCGCAACTCTCCCGGCCGCGAACGCGAGAGGGCACGCGGGAGCGCGTCGCCGCCGGTCTCGCCGAGAAACACCGACGCGTGCTCGCTCGGCTGACGGACTGCTCGCCCGCCGCGCGCCGCCGAATCGAGTTCCACGCGCTCTGTGAACTGCGCGGCCTCGGTGACCTCACGCCGCTCGCGCTCGACGACGGCGTGGAGGTCGCGGACGCCGCGAGCGACGCGCTCGTCGTCCACACCGCCGACTACGCGCCCGCCGTCACCGACCTGCCCGCGGACCCGCCGCACCTCGACCGCTTTCTCTCGGAGCGACTCGCGCGGTACACCGTCCCGTTCCGCGAGTTCGAGATTCCGGTCGTCGTCTACCGCGAACACGTCCTCGGACGGGACGCCTTCGACACCAAGTACGCCGTCCGCGAACCCGACCGCCTCCCCGGCGACGACGACCTCGTCGCCGAGTGCAAGGAACGCATCTGGGAGACGAGCGTCGAGGGCGTCCTCGGCGACGGCCCCGACCGCACCGAGTTCGTCGCCGAGCGCGCCCGCGAGTTCCTCACGCGGCGGCTCACCGTCCGGAACACGCGAGCGTGGCTGGACGCCACGAAACACCGCATTCGCGGGGCGCTCGCGGAGTACGGGCTCGCGGTGCCGCCCGTCGGCCGCCGGTTCTCCGACGACCGCCTCGACGACCTCGCGTACTACGTCCTCCGTGACTTCGTCGGCGACGGCGAACTCACCGTCCCGATTCGGGACAGCCGCCTCGAAGACGTGGAGGCCAACGCGGTCGGCGAGCGCGTGAAAGTCGTGCCCCGCGGCGACTTGCGTGCGCACGGCGAACGCCTCCCGACGAACCTCGTGTTGGACGACGAACAGCGGTTCGTCAACCTCGTCACCCAACTCGCGGCCCGCGACGGCGTCGAACTCAACGCCTCGAACCCCTCCGCGAAGGTCAACCTCGAACCCGCGGAGGTGGACGGCGACGTGACGATTCGGTGTGCCGTCGCGCTCCCCGTCATCAGCGAGAACGGCCCGCACGTCTCCATCCGCAAACAGGCCGCCGACGCGCTCACGCCCGTCGACCTGCTCCGCCGCGACAGCGTCTCGACGGACGTGGTCGCCCTGCTCTGGATGGCGTACGAACACCACGGCGTCGTGCTGTTCTCCGGTCCCACGGGAGCGGGAAAGACGACGCTCATGAACGCGCACATGCCGTTCGTACCCTTCGACGACCGCCCCATCAGCATCGACGAGGGGAGCCGAGAGGTCCGCCTCCCCCACGAGACCGGCGTCTCCCTGACAACGCGAGACCACGAGCGCGAGTTCAAGCGCGTGTCGATGGCCGACCTGATGACCGAGACGAACTACCTCAATCCGGACGTCGAAGTCATCGCGGAGATCAACACCCGCGAGTCCTTCGAGAGTTTCGCCCAGATTCTGAACACGGGACACGGCGTCGTGGGCACGACTCACGCCGAGGACGTGGAGACGCTCGTGAACCGCGCCATCGAACAGGGCGTCCCCGCGTACCTCCTGCGGGAGGTCGACCTCGCGGTGTTCCCGCGGCACGTCGACGGCGACCGCTACGTCGGCGAGGTCGTCGAACTCGTCGGCGACGCGGGACCGGACACCGAGACCGTCGAGAAGGACGGGAGTTCGGTCCACTTCCGCCGCGTCGTGGAGCGGGAACCCGGCGGCGGCTTCGACTTCGCGGGCGCCGACGACGTGCGCTTCTTCGAGCGCCTCGCCGACCGCACCGACCGCTCGGTCGGCGACGTGCGCGAGGAGTTCCGGCAGAAGCGCCGGTACGTCGAGTACCTCGACCGCGAGGGCGTCACCGACTTCCGGGAACTGTTCGGTCTGCTGTCGGACCTGCGCACCGACGAGGCCGCGACCGTCGAGCGCCTCCGGCGGAGGGCCGGCGAGTGACGGCGACGCTCGGTGTCCTCGACCGCGCGCTGTACGCGCTGTTCGCGCGGCAGGCCGACCACACGCGCCA
Organism: Halobacterium litoreum; assembly: GCF_021233415.1. Lineage (NCBI taxonomy): Archaea > Methanobacteriati > Methanobacteriota > Halobacteria > Halobacteriales > Halobacteriaceae > Halobacterium > Halobacterium litoreum. The sequence goes on from NZ_CP089466.1 coordinate 2,133,893, forward strand.
CGAAACCGACCGCAAGCGCTACCGGGCCACCCACATCGACGCGAGTTTCGACGTCTACCTCGCCCGCGTCTACGGCGCGTCGTGGCTGGCGTTCGCCGCCGTCGCCGCCCTCGCGGTGGCGGTCGGCGCGGTCCTCCCGAGTGCCGTCGCGCCCGTCACCGACCCGTCGCCGCTCGCGCCGACGTTCACGGTCGCGGCCGTCCTCGGCGTCCCGCTCGGGTTCGCGGCGAAGCGCGCGACGGTCTGGACCGGCGGCCACTACCTCGGGTGGCGGGCGCGTGTCCGCCGGTCGGACATCGAGGGGACGCTCCCCGGCGCGGTGCGGTATCTCTCTGTGCTCGCGTCGGGCACCACCGACGAGCGCGAACTGCTCTCCCGGGTCGCGGAGCGCCCGGAGGCGTACGGCGAGACGGCGCTGGCGTTCCGCGACGTGCTCAACACCGCCGAACTCACCGGGAGCGTCGACCGCGGCCTGCGCGTCGTTGCGCGGGACACCCCGAGCAGGGAGGTGCTCGCGCCGTTCCTCCTGAAACTCCGGGAGCACGCCGCACAGGGCCCGGACGCCGTCGCGCAGTACCTCGAACTCGAATCCCGGATGCTCGCCAACCGCCGCGAGCGCACCAGAGAGCGCGCCACGGGCTTCCTCGAACTCGTCGCCGAGTTGTTCATCGTGTTGCTCGTGTTGCCCGCCCTGCTGGTCATCGTCGCCACCGTCCTGAGCGTGCTCGCGCCCGGCCTCGGAAAAGAAGTGGCGACGCCGCTGGGCGCCGCGACGGTACGCGAACTGCTCGTGTTCGGAAGCGGTGTCTTCGTACTCGTCGTCGGCGCGCTCGCGGCGTGGCTCGTCGAGTCGATGCGCCCGCGGGGATTCTCGTGGCACGGCCACGCACGCTCGTCGGGGCTGGGCATCGTCGCGAACGCCGCCCGGAACCCCGCCGACGCCGCCCTTGTCCTCGCGCTCCCCGCCGCCGGCGTCGCCGCCTTGCTCTGGGACTACGGCCTCCGCCCGGCGAACGTCGCACTCCTAGGGTACGTCGCGTTCGCCGTGCCCGTCGGCCTCGTCGCCACCCGCCGCGCGCGACTCGACGACGCGAAGGACCGCGAGATTCAGGACTTCGTGCACGCCGTCTCCGGCCACGTCAGCCTCGGCCGGCCGTTCGGCGACGCCGTCGAGCGCGTCGCCGAGGACGTCGACCTCGGCCCCCTGAACCCGGACGTGGCCGACCTCGCGTTCAATCTCTCGGTCACCACCCACGACGAGGACGTGCGCGCCGCCGCCCTCCGTCGGTTCGTCGACCGCGTCGACACCCAACTCGCGGCCCAGACCGTCGGCCTCGTCTCCGGCGCGCTGGACGCCGGGAGCGACGCCGATGCCGCCTTCGAAGCGCTCCAAGCCGAGGTCGGGCGACTCTACCACGAGAAGCGCGCGCTCCGGTCGCGCCTGCTCGTCTACGTCGCCGTCGGCTGGACCACCGCCTTGCTCGTAATCGGCATCACGGTCGCCGTCAATCTCGCCGTCCTCGACAGTTTCGCGCAGTTGTCCTCGGTGTCGAACGCGGCGAACGCGGGCGGCCTCGCCATCGACCCGAGCGCAGTGAATCTCGAACGCGACCGCTACCGCTTCTACCTCGTGACGCAGGCGACGATGCTCGCCTGCGGGTGGTTCGCGGGCGCCGCGAGCCGCGGGAAGTACGACGCCCTGCTTCACTCGGGTCTGCTCGTGGCGTCGGCGTACCTCGTCTTCCGCGGGGTGGGACTGCTGTGAGCGACCGCGGCCAGTCGAACGTCGTCGGCGTCGCACTCCTGCTCGGCGTGACCGTCGTCGCGCTCGCCGCGCTCACTGCGAGTGTCGGCACCGTCGTCGACCAGCACGCCGCCGCGAGCGACAGCCGCCGGGTCGCGGCCGACCTCGACAGCGCCATCGACGCAATCGAAACCACGGGCGTCCATCGCGAGGACGTCTCGTTCACGCGCGGGCACCTCGACGTCGTGCCTCGGCAAGTGCGCGTCCTCGACAGCGGCGGCGTGGTCGCCGAAGTGGACGCGAACGCGCTCCGGTTCACATCGGGCGACCGCGGCGCGACCTACCTCGCGGGGTCCGTGATGGCCCACGGGAGCGGGTGGTCGCGAACGCGAAGCCGACTCCCGATTGCCGCCGACCCCGACGTGCTCGTCGTGAGCGTCCCCGCGCTCCGCGGCGACGTCGGCGTCTCGGCGAACGGCGGCGCGACGTACACGCTCCGGACGAACGTCACCCACCACCGGCGCGCGCTCGGCGACGCGGGTTACCGGGTCGCCGTCGAGACCGAGCACGTCGACGCCCTGCGCCGGCAGTTCGAGGAAACGGGCGCGACCGTCTCAATCCGAGATATCGACGGCGACGGCGTGCCGAGCGTCGTCGCCGAGTACTCGGGCGTTCGGACGGCCTACCTCGTCGTCCACGAGACGGAGGTGGCGGTGCTGTGAGTCGGACTCGGAGCCGCGGCGTCGCGCCCGCCGTCGGGAAGGCCCTCGAAGCCGGCATCGTCGTGCTGTTCGTCGCAGGCCTCACGACCACGCTGTTCGGCGGCGTCGTGCCGGACGCACAGAACGCGGCCGCCGGCGAAGTCGGAGAGCGCGCGCTCCAGCACGCCGCCGCGAGCGTCGAAGACGCGGTGCCCGCGGTCGGCGCGAACGCCACCGTCGAGCGCCGCATCGAGCTGCCGAAGACGATTCGCCGGCAGGGCTACCGCGTCGCCGCCGAGAACGGGTCGCTCGCGCTCGTCCACGACCACCCGAGCGTCGACGGGCGGACGCCGCTCGCGCTCCCGGAGCGCGTACGCGAGGTACGCGGGAATCTGACACCGCCGGACGCTGTGGTGCGCGTCGAACCGCGTCCCGGCAGCGGACTGGTCGTCCTGCTCGGAGAGGGTGACGGATGACGGAGCGAGCGCAGTCGAACCTCCCGGCGCTCGCCACCGCGCTCCTGCTCGTCGGCGCGAGCGTCGGGCTGGCAGTCGGCGTCGCGGCGGGCGCGTTCGCCGGCGCCGACACCGACCCCGCGGACGCACGTCTCGCCGCGTCGCTGTCGGAGCGCCTCGTCTCCCCCGACGGCCCGCTGTCGGCGCGCGCGAACGTGCTGTCGGCGGCCGCCGTCGCAAACGCGAGCGCGAGCGCCGACTGGCTCCCGGAGGACGCGGCGGTGCGCGTCACACTCGACGGCGAGGCGGTCGTCTCGCGGGGCGATGCGGGGCGCGGCGCGACGATTCGGCGGGTCGTCCTCGTCGCCGACTCCGAGCGTCGGACGCTCGAGCCGACGTTCGCCGGCCGGAACGCGGTGACGCTGCCGCGGCGCACCGCGAACGCGACGCTCACCTTCGACCCCGCGCCCGCGACCCGAATCACGACGGTTCGCGCGAACGGCAGGGTCGTCCTCCGCGACCCCGATGGCTTGGACGGCGCGTACGACGTGGCACTGTCCAGATACGACACCGTGGAACTGACCTTCGACGCGAACCGCGACCTCGCGCCGGGGAGCGTACGCGTCGCGTACCGGGCAGAGGTCACGACGAAGGCCGTGCTCGGGGTGACCGTCGATGCGTAATCGTAGCCGAGAACGAAACCCCGGTCGAAGTCGCGGCCAACTGTCGCTTCCGGTCGTGGAGGCGGGCGTCGGTGTGCTGTTCGTCGTCGCCGTCGCCACCGCGTTCGCGTTCGGGACGCCGACGGGCGGCGTCTCGCAGGAGGCCCAACTGGACGCGTACGCGCAGGACGCCGCGACCGTGCTGGCGAACGAGCCGCCCCAACACGGCGGGAGCACGCGCCTCGCCGAGGTGGCGTCCTCCGAGGCGGCGTTCGACCGCGAGGCCGGGGCGCTGGAGAATCGCGTCTCCCGAATCCTCCCGGACAACCTCATGTTCCGGGTGGCGACGCCCAACGGCGCGGTCGGGTTCGTGCGCCCGTCGAACGTCCCGACCGGCGTCGCGCGCGTGCCGACCGGGAGCGGCGAGGTCACCGTCTGGGTGTGGTACGCGTGACTCGCGTCGAGCGCGGCCAGCTGGTGTTGGTCGCGGCGGCCGTCGCGGCGCTCGCGCTGGTGCCGGTGGTGGCGGCGTACCTCCAGTTCGGGTACGCGCCGGCCGTCGCCGACACGGACGCCGACCACCCCTCGCGGGTGTCGCGGGCGCTCGACAGCCTCGCGGACGACGCGGCCGAGCGCGCGACCGGCGCTGACTGGAGCGACCGCGAGCGCGCCGTCAAGCGCCTCCGGGAGTCGCTCGGGCCGCGACTGCGAACCGTCGAGCGCGCGAGACTCGGGGACGGCATCGTGGCGAACGCGTCCTACGACTCGATGCTCGCGGACGGCGTCGCGTGTCCCGGCGGCGCCGGTCGGTCGTTCGGCGCGTGCGAGAACGTCGGCGGCGTCGTCGTACAGGAGCGCGACGGCGAGACCGTCGTCGTCGCAATCGCGTTCGAAGTCAGGGTGACCACGCCGTCGGGGACGGTGCAATTCGAACGCGTGGTACGCCCGCGGTAGCGCAAGCCGCCGGCGTCTACTCGTCGGCGAACTCCTCGAACCCCCACTCCTCGGCGCGCTCGGCGGCCTCCTCTCGGGCGCGCTCCCGGATGGCTTCGACCTTCTGCTCGTCCGCGAGGAACGCCTCGACGGCGTCCACGTCGTCGGTCGGCGCGTCCACGTCGGCGGCCTCGCGGGTGCGTTCGGCGAGCGCGTCGTCCCCGGCGAGTCGCGCCGCTGGCGTGTCCGGCGCGACCGAACACCGCTCCGTCCGCGGGACGGGGCCGTCCTCGCCGGCGTAACACTCCACGCGGAGCGGCCCCGGCGCCGCGAAATCGGCGAGCGCGGACGCGCCGCCGCGTCCCGTGCCCGTGTGTTCGACGTGCGTCGGCACGCCGTCGTCGAACGCGACGACGCCCGCGCCGTCCTCGTCGAACAGGAGGGCGTCCTGGGGCGTGAACACCGCGTACCCCGTGAGTTCGCGGTCGAGCGCGAGCGAGAGCGCGTCCGCCGGGTCGGCGACGACGCGCGCGAACGTCAGGTCGCTCATGGCTGCTCGGGAACCACCGCGCTCCGGAACCGGTCGGCGACCGATTCGGCGTCGCTCGCGTCCACGTCGATGGCGTCGGCGACCCGGCGGTAGGCGGCCGCGGCGTCGCTCTCCGGCGCGTACGCGAGCAGGGGTTCACCCGCGCGCCGCGCCGCCCGTACCGCGTCGGACTCGGGGACGGTGCCGAGCGTCGACCCGTCGAAGTAGCGCTCGGACTTGTCGGCGACGCGCTCGACGGCGCCGGGGTCGGCCACCTTGTTGAACACGACGCCCGCGACGCCGGTGCCGTAAGACGTGGCGTACTCCTGGACCTTCAGGCCGTCAGAGATAGCGGGAATCGTCGGCTCCAACACGAGCACCGCGCGGTCGGCGAGGACGACGGGGAGGACGGCGCTCCGGCTCGCGAGCGTCGCCGGCGAGTCCAACAGGAGCACGTCGGTGTCCGCGGCGAGGTCGGCGACCACGTCGCGCAGTCGGTCGGGGTCGGCGGCGCGGAAGTCGCCGAGGCTCGTCCCGCAGGGGACGACGCGCATCCCGTGGCGCTCGTAGACGGCGTCCGAGACGGTGGCGTCGGCGTCCGAGAGCAGGAGGTCGTGGAGCGTCACCTCGGCGTCCGCGAGCCCCGCGTGGAACAACAGATTCGCCATCCCGGTGTCGGCGTCCACGACGGTCACGTCGTAGTCCTCGGCGAGCGCCATCCCGAGCGCGAGCGTGCTCGTTGTCTTCCCCGTGCCGCCTTTCCCGCTGGCGACGGCGAACGCCTCAACCATCGTCGCCCTCCGGGCGCAACGCCGCCCTGACCACGTCGCTGTCCTCCGGGAGGTCGTCGAGTCGCCGGTCGGCGTCGGCGCGGCGCTCGCGCACGTCGGCGTCCGGCTGGCCGAGCGCGCGCTCCCGGCAGGCTTCGTAGAGCGTCGACACCGACGCCCGGTACGCCGCGATGTGCTCGGCGCGCTCGACCGCCGCCCGAACTGCAGTCTCGTCGCTGGCGGCACACGTCACGTCGGCGTCCACGTCGGCGGTGCCGACGACAACGACCGGCAGCCCCGGCGCGCGCGACCGAACGGTCGCCACGACGGCCGCGGGGTCGGCGACCGCGCTCGCGTAGACGACCGCGACGGTCGCGTTCTCGCGGGCGACGGCGTCACCGACCGACTCGGCGTCGGCTGTCACCACGTCCTCGGAGACCACGTCCCCGAGAGGGGGCCCGTCGCCGTCCGCGACTGAGACAATCACGTGTAGCGTATTCGCGCAAACCGGCAAAATATTTTCGGAGGCTGCAACGGTAAACTTTGCGTCGTGTTCGCGTCTACAATCCCTGCTGCGACACCGATATCTGCGTCACCGGAACACATTAGTCCACGTCACGCGACCACAGAACGACTCCGATGCCATCGGTCATCCGCGTCCTCCACGTCGAAGACGACCCCGGCTTCGCCGACCTCGCCGCGACGTTCCTCGAACGCGAAGACGACAGACTCGACGTCGCCACCGAACACCGCCCCGAGGACGCACTCGACCGACTCGAGGACGAACAGTTCGCCTGTGTGGTCTCCGACTACGACCTCCCCGGACGCGACGGCATCGAGTTCCTCGAAGCCGTCCGCGAGGACTACCCCGACCTCCCGTTCGTGCTGTTCACCGGGAAGGGCAGCGAGGAGGTCGCCAGCGACGCCATCTCCGCGGGCGCGACCGACTACCTCCAGAAGGAGACCGGCACCGAACAGTACGCCCTCCTCGCCAACCGCGTCGTGAACGCCGTCGACCAGCACGAATCCCGCACGAGTTACCGCGAGATATTCGAGAAAGCCGCCGACGGCATCTTCCTCCACGACCCGGAGACCGGACGCATCAACGACGTGAACCCGAAGGCCGCAAAGATGCTCGGCTACGAGCGCGAGGAACTCACCGCGATGGACGTCGGTGAGTTCAGCGCCGACAGCCCCGAGTTCTCCCAAGACGAAGCGAGAGACCGCGTCCGCGCTGCCGTCGAGGAGGGACCACAGACCTTCGAGTGGCTGTTCGAGTCGAAAGACGGCGAGGAGTTCTGGATAGAGGTCCACCTGAAACGCGCCGACATCGACGGGCGCGCGCAAGTCATCGCGATGACCCGCGACGTCAGCGAACGCAAGGAGCGCGCGCGACGCCTCCAGAGCCAGAAGGAGAAAGTGGAAGCCCTCCACCGGGTCGCGACCGACATCGAAGCCAGCGAGGACCGGTCCGACGTCTACGACCTCGTGCTCGCCGCCGCCGAAGACATCCTCGACTACGACCGCGGCATCGTCGACACCGTCGACGGCGACCGCCTCGTCCCCGTCGCAATCCCCGAGGGCGTCCCGGAAGCCGAGTACCACGAATCCATCCCGGTCGACGCCGACGACAGCCTCGCGGCGCGCGCCTACCGGACCGGCGACGCCATCGTCGTCGACGACGTCTCGTCGGTCGACGTCGCGCCCGCCGACCCGACGTACCGGTCGGCGCTCACCGTCCCGATTACCGGCTACGGCGTGTTCCAGGCCGTCGCGAGGGAGCGCGGCGCGTTCGGCGAGACCGACCGCGAACTCACCGAACTCGTCGCGACACACGCCCGCGAGACGCTCACGCGACTCGAACGCGAGGCCGAACTCCGAGAGTACGCCGCCGAACTCGAACGCCAGAACGAGCGCTTAGACGAGTTCGCGAGCATCGTCAGCCACGACCTCCGCGGCCCCCTGAACGTCGCCAGCGGCCGCGTCGCTCTCGAACGCGACGCACGCGACAGCGACGACCTCGACATCGCGGTCGACGCGCTCGACCGCATGGACCGAATCGTCGACCGCACGCTCACGCTCGCCCGCGACGGCCGAGCGGCCGGCGACACCGACCGCGTCGCCCTCGAAGCGACCGCGCGGCGCTCGTGGAGCGTCCTCGACACGGACGGCGCGACCCTCGACGTCGTCGGTGATGCCGCCATCGACGCCGACCCCGAGCGACTTCAGCACCTCTTCGAGAACCTCTTCCGAAACTCAGTCGAACACGGGTCGACTAACGGCGAGAGCGTGACGGTGACGGTCGGCGCGACCGACGACGGCTTTTTCGTCGCCGACGACGGCCCCGGCATCCCCGCCGAGGAACGCGACACCGTCTTCGACCGCGGTCACACCACCGACGAGGACGGCACCGGCATCGGCCTCGCCATCGTCGAGGAGATTGCCGACGCCCACGACTGGAACGTCACCATCTCCGAGAGCGACAGCGGCGGCGCGCGCTTCGACGTGACCGGACTCTGTGACGAGTGACCGAGCCAGGGACGGCGAGAATCGGACCGTGCAGAACAGTCAGACGGACGTGTTCGAAACTACTCGATTGGAACTCAGAGAGAAGTCCGCCCTCCCCGATTTGAACGGGGGGCAAGTCGATCTACAGTCGACTGCTCTACCAGTCTGAGCTAAGGGCGGGCGCATCAGAATGTACGCCGTGGGCGAAATTTAAGGGTTGTCATTCGGCGTCGGACGTTTGGCCGAGACTTATTACCCCGGGGTTGGTACGTAGTACCGAACGGACATGTCGAAGATAACGTTCCGGGCGGACGACGACCTCGTGGCGGCCGTCGAGGACCTCGACGAGTCCAAGAGCGAGGTGATGCGCGAGGCGCTGCGCGCGTACCTCGACGAACACGGCTCGTCGGACGTCGGCGGCGCGGAGTCGCTGGACGCGGTGGTCGCGGAGCGCGTCGACGAGTTGGTCGACGAGCGCCTCGGTTCGCGGCGGGCGCCCGCACGGGACGTGAACGTGAACATCTCGGTGGAGTCCGCGGAGGGACTCCGAGCGACGGAGGGCCGGGAACGCGAGTCGCGGCCCGCGACGGACGGCCGCCGGGAGCCCGCGGGTCGCGGCGGCGAACAGGCGTGTGCGCAGTGCGGGGAGGCGGTGTCAGACGACCACGTTTACTGCCCGAACTGCGGGGAGAAGGCGAGTCGCCGCGTGTTCTGCGAGTGCGGCGACGAGGTTCGCGCTGACTGGGCGTTCTGTCCGCACTGCGGCCGTCGGACGGCGTCGGCGAACGCCCTCGACAGGTAAGACACCTGTTTACACGGGCCGTTAATTATATAATGTGTGACGCTCTGGGTAGTGGTACGTAAGACGGTCGTCTTACAGAGAATCGGGCGACGGCGCGGTCATGCCGCGTATCGCCGTCTTCTGTAAGACAGTTCGTGCGGTCGACCGGTGCCGTCTTACCACAAACGGGGAATCCAACCATGGAGCGTGTGACACTCCGCATTCCGGAACAACAGATCGACGAGGTGGAACAGATGGTCGAACGGGGGAAGTTCCCGAACCGCAGCGAGGCGATTCGCTCGGCCGTTCGAGAGATGATAGACGAGCAGACCGACCAGACCAGCCCGAAAGGCTGGGCGAAGGTGTAGACAGATGCAGGACATCGTTCAAGACGCCCTCGACAACGCAGAAGCAGAGCAGCGAGAGATGGACGCCAGCAGCGAGGGCGACGAGTTCGGCGACCCGCGAATCGTCATCGTGGGCTGCGGTGGCGCCGGCAACAACACCGTCAACCGCCTGTACAACATCGGCGTCGAAGGCGCCGACACCGTCGCCATCAACACGGACAAACAGCACCTGAAGATGATCGAGGCCGACACGAAGATTCTCGTCGGGAAGTCCCTGACGAACGGCCTCGGCGCCGGTGGCGACCCCTCGATGGGCGAGCGCGCCACCGAGATGGCACAGGGTACCATCAAGGAGGTACTCGGCGACGCGGACCTCGTGTTCGTGACCGCCGGCATGGGCGGCGGCACCGGCACCGGTGCGGCGCCGGTCGTCTCCAAGATCGCGAAAGAACAGGGCGCAATCGTCGTGGGCATGGTCTCGACGCCGTTCAACGTCGAGCGCGCACGCACGGTGAAAGCCGAGGAAGGTCTGGAGAAGCTCCGCACGGAGGCGGACTCCATCATCGTCCTCGACAACAACCGCCTGCTCGACTACGTCCCGAACCTCCCAATCGGGAAGGCGTTCTCCGTGATGGACCAGATCATCGCGGAGACCGTCAAGGGCATCTCGGAGACGATTACGCAGCCGAGTCTCATCAACCTCGACTACGCCGACATGACCGCCATCATGAATCAGGGCGGCGTCGCGGTGATGCTCGTCGGCGAGACCCAGGACAAGAACAAGACCAACGAGGTCGTGAAGGACGCGATGAACCACCCGCTTTTGGACGTGGACTACCGCGGCGCGAGCGGCGGACTCGTCCACATTACCGGTGGTCCGGACCTCACGCTCAAAGAGGCCGAGGGCATCGCGGACAACATCACCGAGCGACTCGACGCTTCGGCGAACGTCATCTGGGGCGCGCGCATCCAGGAGAACTACAAGGGCAAGGTCCGCGTGATGGCCATCATGACCGGCGTGCAGTCCGCGCAGGTTCTCGGCCCGAGCACGCAAAAGCAGGCGGACAAGTCCCGCGCTGAACTCCAGGACGTCGAGTCCTCGAGTTCGAAGCAGCGAGCGGCCGACAACGCCTCCTCGGGCGGTAGCTTCGGCGCGCACTCGGACGGCGGCACGGACGAGGTCGAGCAGAACAACGGCCTCGACGTCATCCGGTAGACGCTCTTCTCTCGCCGCTTTCGCCACGAAACACTACCTTCGGTTGGTCTCCGACGCCGAGCGTTCGCTCGGCGCGCGCACGCTCCGTTCGCCGCGCTAGACGGCGTTGACGGCGTCGACGAGCGCGCACTTCCGGCACCGGTCGCGGGTCGTGGGCGCGCCGCAGTCCTCGCACTCCCCGACCTCTCGGTCTTCGTCGCCGTACTCGTCGGCGGCGAGCCCCGCGAGTTCCTCGTAGCCCGCCATGATGGAGTGCCGCGTGCCGGGGTGGTTCTCTTCGAGTTTCAGCATGAGGTCTTGAATCTCGCCGCGGAACGCCTCGCTGGCGTGCGGGCACTCGGCCATGTGTACCGGGAGGTCCCGCAGTTGGGCGTACAGCGCGATTTCCTTCTCGGGGACGTCCCGGAGCGGTTTCGCGCGCGGAATCATGCCGTCTTTCTCGTTGCGTTCGTCGAAGGGGCCGAGACTGGCGTCGAAGTGCTTCGCGACCTGTTCGACGTTCCCCTCCAGGATGTTCATCAGCGCGGTCTCGGCCTCGTCGTCTAAGTTGTGGCCGGTCAGGAGTTTGTCGGCGCCGAGGTCGTCGGCGTACCGCGCGAGGATGTCCCGCCGGAACACCCCGCAGTACGCGCAGGGCGCCATGTCGAGTGGGTCGTCCTCGGCGACGTCGTCCATCTGCACGTCGAACTCCTCGTCGTACGTGACGACCTCGTGGCGGATGTCGCGGTCCGCGGCGAGTTCCTCGCAGGCGTCGAGGCTGGCGTCCCGGTAGCCCTCGATGCCCTCGTGGATGGTGAGCGCGACCATCTCGACGCGCGGGTCCTCCTCGAAGGTGTCGTGGAGGATGTCGGTGAGGACGACGCTGTCCTTCCCGCCGGACAGCCCGACGACCCACGTCTCGGGGTCGTCGGGCGTGGCGTCCGCGGGCAGCATGTCGTCCTCGCGGACGCGGCGGCGCACGCGGCGTTCCACGCTCTCGAAGAGGTGTCGCTCGCAGAGGTGGGTGCCGGAGTACGCCGCGTGCATCACTGCCTCGCGGTCGCACTTGGTGCAGTTCATCGCCGTGACGTTGTGTTGGGCGCTGTTTCACCGTTTCGCCTCGGGCGAGCGAACCGACCGATAAATCACACTTCGCGATAGCAAATTCGGGTGCGCGGCGGAATCCCGCGCACAGATTCGAACGCGACCGAGCGCGGCGGCTGTCCGGCGAAAGAGCGCAGAAAGGAGTTTCCGGCCGTTTCAGGCGTTCTCGTCGTGGAACCACGCAGTGAGCGTCTTCGTCGCGCGCTTCTCGACGCCGTGGGGGACGAAGACGAACGGAATCGGGCTGTCGAACGCGCGGTCGCCGTACAGCCCCCAGTCGCCGACCGAGCGGGTCGTGCCGCCGTACGCGATGGGGATGTCTTCGAGAGCCTGTGGCTCGTACTCGGGGACGTAGGACTGCTCGATCCAGATTTCGCGAGTGGGGACGCCGAGTTCGCCCGCGAGTTCGCGTTCGAGGCGGTCGCGGTTCTCGGTGAGCCAGTCGCCGAAGGCGTCTATCGGCGCGTCGACGCGGTCGGCGTACGCGATGCGGTGTTTCCAACAGGTCTCGGGGAACTGCCGGCCGCGGAAGCGGTCGTAGTGCGTGGCGAGCGCGGAGTCGGGGTTGTCGCGGGCGGCGACCCGCAACCGCTCCATGATGGTGTTGTCGTCGACGCCCTCGCTGACGACGTTGTCGACGGTGACCGGCGGGCGGTCGGCGACGGCCGCGAGTTCGTCGAGGAGGTCACGGAGCAGCGCGTGGGCGTACACCGACTTGTGGTGCTGGGTGACCCACATGTAGACGGCGATGCGGCCCTCGAGGTAGTTCCCGATGGTGGACAGCGCCTTGTCCGAGAGCGCGAGGCCCTCGTCGGGGTGGGCGGTGTAGGACGCGACCATGCGCGCGGTGTCGAAGGAGAGGACGTCGGCGCCGGTCATCTCGTTGTCGCGGACGATGTAGTCGAGGCGGTCGACGTCGATGGGGGAGTGGAGAATCTGGGCGGCGACGCCGTGTTGCCAGCGCCCGCCGCGTTCGTACGCGAGGCTGTACCCGAGGATGTGCGCGCAGACCTCGTGTGGGTCGACGTCCACGTCGCGGAGGGCGTCCGCGAACTCCCGGCAGACGAGCAGGCAACCGAGGAGTTCGTGCGCGCTGGCTTCCCGGATGGGGGCGTCGCCGACGCCGGCGTCCTCGAAGGTGGCCTGGAGGCCGTGGTCGGCGAGGCGGGCGCGAATCTCGTCGGTGTCGAGGAAGCGCTCGCCGAGGTGGGAGAATGGCGGGTGACCGACGTCGTGGAGGAGCGCCGCGCACTCGAGCGTGCGCTGGATGTCGTCGAGTTCGGCGGTGGTGGCGTCCCGGTAGAAGTACTGCTGTTCGCGGAGGTTCTCGAAGACGGTCTTCGCGAGGTGATAGACGCCCAGCGAGTGCTCGAAGCGCGTGTGGTTCGCGCCGGGGTAGACGAGGTTCGTCGCCGACAGTTGGCGGACGTGGCGGAGTCGCTGGAACGGTTTGGTGTCGAGGATGCCGTCGACGAGCGCTCGGTCGAGGTCGACGTAGCCGTGGACGGGGTCTTTGAGTTGCGTACTGGGCATGGCTGGGTGGCCGTCCGGAGTGGACGCGCCGGAAGTGTCGATGACAGGGCGTGGAGAGCCGTCGGTCTTACGGTCGGCAGCGGCAAGTCCCAGCGTCGTCCGAGAGCGTCCCCGGTTCGTGCTGAGCAGGCGAGTCCAGTATCCGCAAACCGCGCTTTCGATTTCAGAAACTCATAAGTGCCGTAGTCGCCAAACAAATAATTAGACGAATCTAATCTAGGTTGTCTCCCACTATGGTACTCGACACGCACGACGAGACGACGAGACGGCAGGTACTGCGAGCAGGCGGGGCGGCAGCACTCGCAGGCCTCACGGGTTGCACAGCACTACCGAGCGCACCGGTAGAAGCCAGCGGTGACGACGACGAACCGGTCGCCGTGGCGTCGTTCTTCAGTTTCTACGACTTCGGCAGACAGATCGCCGACGGCACCCCGCTGACGGTGAAGAATCTCGTCCCGACCGGGCTCCACGGCCACGGCTGGGAGCCGAACGCCCGCATCACGAAGCAAATCATCGACGCCGACGCGTTCGTCCACGTCGGCGAGGACTTCCAGCCGTGGGCCGACCGCGCAATCGAGACGGTTCGCGGCGACAACGTCGACACCGCACTCATCAACGCCCGCGAAGGCGTCGAACTGGTGGACCTCGCCGCGACGCTCGACCGGGACGAGGAGGGCGTCGGCTCCCAGCGCGGCAAGGACCCACACTTCTGGCTGGACCCCCGGCGCGCGAAGCAGTCCGTCGACAACATCGCCGACGGGTTCGCCGAGATTCTCCCCGACTACGCGGACACGTTCCGGGAGAACGCGGACGCCTACAAGACCGACGTGTTGGACCGAATCGACGCCGACTACGCTGACATCTTCGACCGTGCGAGCCGCGACATCGTCCAACTGGCCGCCCACAACGCCTTCCAGTACATCGGCGTGCGGTACGGCGTCGAGATGCGGCCGCTGGTGACGAACCTCGCAGCGAGCGGCGACGTCAAGCCAGCGGACATTCGTGAGGCCGCCCGGGTCATCCGGGAGAACGACATCCGGTACATCGCGAACGGCGTCTTCGAGGCCCAGCGGCCGGCCGAGCAACTGGTCCGCGAGACGGGCGTCGAGGCGTACTTCCCCGTGACGCCGTACGCGGGCGTCCGCGAGGAGTGGGTTACGGAGAACTGGGGCTACGAGGAGATCGCGTACAACATCAACATGCCGACGTTCGAAATCGTCCTCGGCAACGAGACGCCCGCGGAGGCCGCGCCGTGGGACGGCTGGGTGGACGAGTGGCAGAACTTCGAATCGATATGAGCACGCCAGAAACCGCGACAACCGACGACAGCACGGACGAGACGACGGCGCGAGACGAGAGCGACCGAGCCACCGAACCGGTCGTAGCCCTCGACGGCGCGACGTTCGGATACACGGCGACGCCGGTCGTCGAAGACGTCTCCCTGACCGTCGACCCCGGCGAGTACGTGGCCATCGTTGGGCCGAACGGCTCCGGGAAGTCGACGCTGATGCAGTTGGTGCTCGGATTGCTCGAACCCGACTCGGGGTCGGCGAGCCTGTTCGGCGAGCGCGCCACCCGGTTCGACGACGGCGAGCGCGTCGGGTACGTCGCCCAGCACGCGAGTTCCTCGAAGGAGATGCCCATCACCGTCCGCGAAGTGGTGAAGATGGGGCGGTTCCCGCACCTCGGGTTCGACCGGCTCCGCGCGGACGACCGGCGGCTCCGCGACCGGTTCACCGAAGCCCCGCTGGAGACGGCGCGAGCCGTCGGCGGCGCGCTGTCGGGCCGGCTCTCCGAAGCGGACTGGGCGGCCGTCGACGACGCGCTCGCCACGGTCGGCATGAGCGCGTTCGCCGACCGCCGCATCACGGAGCTCTCGGGCGGCCAGCGACAGCGCGCGTTCATCGCTCGGGCGCTGGCCAGCGAGGCCGACCTGCTCGTGCTCGACGAACCGACCGTGGGCGTCGACGCCGAGTCCGTCGACGCGTTCTACGACCTGCTCGCGGCGCTGAACGACGCGGGCATCACCGTAGTGCTCATCGAGCACGACCTCGGCGCGGTCGTCGAACGCGCCGAGCGCGTCGTCTGTCTGAATCGCGAAATCTACTTCGACGGGCCGAGCGACGAGTTCGTGGAGAGCGACGCGCTGGCTCGCGCCTTCGGCACCGAAGCCAGATTCCTCGCGGGGGTGGACGAATGACTGTCGACGTCGCGTTCCTCGCGAGCGTCCTCGCCGCCGTCGACCCCTCCCTGCTGGTACCCTTACAGAGCGGGTTCGGCGCGGTCGGCGGAGCAATCTTCGACGTCCTCCGCTGGGTTCTCGAACAGTGGTACTGGCTGATGGACTGGGCGTACTACTTCACGGACCTGGAGATGCTGAACCCCCGGTACCGGTACATGCAACGCGCGATTCTCGTCGGGCTCTGCATCGGCGTGATGGCGCCGCTCATCGGGACCTTCCTCGTCCACCGCCAGCTCGCGCTCATCGGCGACGCGCTCGCCCACACCGGGTTCGCGGGCGTCGCAGTCGGCCTGTTCCTGAACGCAGTCATCGACCTCGGCGTGTCGCCGTACCTCACCGCCGTCGTCGTCGCGATGATTGCGGCGCTGTTCATCGAGTTGATTTCGGAGACGACAGACGCCTACAACGACGTCTCGATGGCCATCGTGCTCTCGACGGGGTTCGCGCTCGGGACGACGCTCATCAGCCTGAACGCGGGCGGCCTCGCGGTCGGCGTGAACCAGTTCCTGTTCGGGAACCTCGCGACGGTGTCCCCGCAGAGCGCGGCCATCCTCCTCGTGTTGTTCGCGGTCATCGTCGGCACCGTCGCCCTCACCCGGAACCAACTGCTGTACGTGACCTTCGACGAGACGGCGGCCGCCGTCTCCGGCATCTCCGTGAACTGGTACAACCGCGTGATGGTGATGCTCACCGCGATGGTGGTCGTCGGCGCGATGCAAATCATGGGCGTCATCCTCGTCGCCGCGATGCTCGTGGTGCCGGTCGCGGGCGCGACGCAGGTGTCCCGGAGTTTCTCCGAGTCACTGCTGGTGTCGGTCGTGCTCGCCGAACTCGCGGTGCTACTGGGTATCTCGGTCGCGTACTACACCGGCGTCACCGCCGGCGGCATCATCGTACTGATGGCAGTCGGCATCTACGTCTGCGCGGTCGCAATCGGGAAACTCCAGACGCTTCGGAACGACGATGGAACCCCCGAGATGGGGAGCATCGAGGCTGGAGACGCCGACATCGGTTCGCGCGCGAGCGACGACTGACGGCCGACCGCTCTCCTGCGGGCGCTAGCCGTTCGCGTACGCCTCGAACTCGCGCCCGAACAGCGCGAAGTACGCGACGCCGACGAGACCGATTGCGGTGGCGAGCGAGAACGCCAGTTCGGGGCCGGCGGTCACCGACGCGCCGGCGACGCGGAGCGTCCAGTCCCCGCCGTACAGCAGGCCGCCGACGGCCGCGCTCGGGATGACGACGGTGTTGCGCACGAGGTAGTAGGCGCCAGTCACGCGCCCGCCGGTGTCCTGCTCGGCGGGCCCGACGATGAGCGCCTTGTGCGCTGGCAGGCCGGCGAACCGCAGGCCGGAGAACGCGAACAGCGCGACGAGCACCCACTGGTTCGCGGGCGCGAGAATGAGGAGCACGGGGAAGACGGCGTACACGAGAAACCCGAGGCCGACCACTGGCTTCAGGCCGGTGCGTTCGGCGAGCGCGGAGACGGGGACCTTCGTGAGGATGGCGACGGCCATCTCGACGGAGAGCAGGACGCCGAAGAACGCCGCCGGCCCGATGGAGACGCCGAATCCGGTGAAGCCGACGTCGAGGTACCGGGTGACGACGACCACGAAGAAGACGTACACCATCCCGTTCGCGAACCGAATCAGAGTGTCCGCGACCAGCAGCGGGCGGAGCGTCTCGGGGAGGTCCCGGAGGTCCGAGCGAATCGTGTCGAGGCCCTCGAAGGAGTCGCCGACGGTGTCCTCCTCGTCGACGTCGTAGAGGACGTGCTGGGCGACCGTCGCGACGGCGGCGAACCCGGCAGCGAGCAGGAGGACGTACCGGAAGCCGACCCGGAACTCGTAGACGGCGAGCACGACGGCGGCGATGGCGGGGCCGAGCAGGAAGCCGACGCGCCGGAAGATTTCGGTGGACGCGAACCCCATCGCCAGCCTGCCGGGTTCGACGGACTGTTTGACGATGGCGAACGTCGCGCCGAGGCCGAAGGACTTCCACGCCTGCGTCAACAGCAGGCCGACGAACACCCATATCCACGGGCCGAGGGTGCCGCCGAGTTCGAGGCCACCCAACGCCACGACAGGGACGCTGATTGCGGGGAGATTCGGCGCGACGGCCCACACCACGAACCCGAGCGTCGTCACGACAGCGAACGCCGTCAGCGCGACGCGGGAGCCGACGCGGTCCGAGAGCGCGCCGCCCGGGTACGGGTACACCGCCGAAATCAGGTTGCCGAGACTGCCGTACAGCCCGACGATGCCCGCGCCCGCGCCGAGCGTGTACATGTACTCGGGGACGTACCGCGTGGTCATCTGGAACGCGAGACTGAACACCAGCATCGCCACGGACAACACGAGCACGTCGGGCTCCAGCGCGAAGAACTGGCGGTAGGAGTCGAGCGCGTCCACCCCGTCACCGGCGTCCTCCGCGGCCCCGTCTGCCATGTGCGTGGACTGGCGGCGAGCGACCGAATAACCTCGGGTCGTGGCGGCGCCGGCGCGGGCCGGGGCGGAACCGTTTTCGGCGTGCGCTGGCTACTGCCCGGCGATGGACCGCGAAGCCGCCGTGGACCGCGTCGAAGAAATCCTCGACACCGTCCAGAACGAGGAGATGCCGGTGCCCGTGCGCGAACTCTGGGTGTACGGCGACGCCGCCCTCGGCCTCGACCCGGTCGAACGACTCGACGTCTACCTCACGAAGGACATCCTGATGCGCGGCGACGACGCAGACCGCGCGGGCGAGTTCGAGCGCGAGTACGGCGTGAAGGGCGTCGGGAAGACCGTGCGCGCGTCGTGGGCCGACGAGCATCCCGAGCACCTGCGCGCGAACGACAACGGCCACGTCGCACCCGAAAAGTGCCTCGGCGCGCACCTCGTCGACGACGACGAGCCCATCCACCTCGAAGTCTGCAACGCGGGCTTCGAGGACAACGTCACCCAGCGCCTCGACGGCGCGCTCGCCACCGAGACCTACGAGAACGTCCTCGACCCCCGTGGCGTCTGCCTCTGGGCCGACGGCCAGCGCAGCGACGACGCCCTCGGAAAACTCCGGAGCGGCGAACTCGTCTTCCCCACGCTCGCCGAAGCCCTGGAGATGCTCGGCGCCGACGAGCGCGAGGCCGAACTCGCCGCCGACGCCGTGAAAGCACGCCGCGAGCGTGCGACCGGCGCGACGGTTCGCGGCGACGTAGTTTGAAGTGAGAAGACGGGGCCACCGAGCGACGTGCCCTGACAGTCACCCGGCCGGGGGAGGCGGGAGCGCGGCGGTCCCGGTCGGCTCAGTCGCCGCCTGCACGCCCCGAGACTGAGGCGTCTACCTTCGCGCCGCAAAAACCTACGCTGAAAAGCGGCGCGTCTACTGCTCCACGGCGTCCTGCGCTTCGCCCTCGAACCCGCCCTCGAAGACGAAGGTCCCGTTTCGCTGGACGACTTCCCCGTCGATTTCGATGAACGACTCCTCGCTCATGTCCACAATCATGTCCGTGTGGACGGCGGAGTCGTTGAACTCGGCGTCCTCGGGGACGGCCTCGTGGACCGCCGCGCCGACCGCGAGGTGGACGGTGTCGCCCATCTTCTCGTCGAACAGCATGTTGTACGTGAACCGGTCGATGTCCCGGTTCATCCCGATGCCGAGTTCCCCGAGGCGGCGCGCGCCGTCGTCCGTGTCGAGGATGCCCCCGAGCACGTCCTCGTTTTTCTCCGCCGAGAAGTCCACGACCTCGCCGTCCTCGAATTCGAGGTACGCGCCCTCGATTTCGTTGCCCTGGCGCATCAGCGGCTTGTCGAAGAGCACTTCGCCCTCCACGCTGTCGGGCACTGGGCTCGTGAACACCTCGCCGGCGGGCATGTTCGCGCTCCCCCAGTCGTTGACCGCGTCCATCCCCGCGACGCTCATCGTGATTTCGGTCGTGTCACCGGAGACGATGCGCACCTCGTCGGCGGGGTCGAGGAGTTCCACCATCTGGGCCTGGAACTCGCGTTGTTCCTCCCAGTCCTTGTTCATCGCGTCGTAGACGAACTCCTCGTAGGCGGGCGTCGACATCTCGGCCTGCTGCGCGCCGGCCGCAGACGGGTGTGTCGTGATGACCCACCGTGTCCCGAGGCGTTCCTCCAGAATCGGCTGGTGGGCGCGCTGGCCCGCTTGGGACTTCTCCGGGGGCACGTCGCTCGTCTCGAAGGGATTCGGGCCGCCACCGATGAGGAACGTCACGTCCGTCTCCTCCATCGCCGCGAGGTCGTGTTCCTTCGTCACGTAGTCGTCCTCGTCCATCGCGAGGGCGTACGCCCGACCCGCCTCCGGAACGCTCCACGACAGCGACGGACGCGCACCGACCTCGCCGAGTTGCTCGTACAGCGCGACGACGAGGTCCTCGGCCTGCGTCGGCGCCTGAATCTGCACCATGTCGCCCTGTTCGACTTCGCCACACGTCTCGACCAGAATCTCCGCGTGTCGGCGGACTCGCTCGTCCATGCCACGACCACCGCCTCCCGCACCCATAATACCGGCAGAACCGGAAATCCAGAACCGTCGCCGCGTGTCACGCGTCGCGGCCCGAGACGCGCCCGACAGTCACGAAGAACGGAATCGTCTCCTCGCGCTCGTAGTCCGCCGTCTGCATCTGCTCGACGACCTCGCGACCCATCTCCCGCCACTCGGCGCGCAGCGCGTCGTACGCGTCGCCGTCCACGCCGCCCGCCGCGAGTTCGGCGCGCTGGTCGGCGAGGCGTTCGCCCGTGGCCTTCCGCGCCGCCGCTTCTAGTTCGGCCTCGCCGTACGGCGGTTCGACGCGACGCACGTGGTCGTACCGGGTCGTCCGCACGTCGTCGAGACCCGCGTCCGCGAACAGGTCGGCGGCGTCCGCGCCGAGGTCGACGTCCGTCGGGACGCCGCGCACGTACGCCTCGCGGGCGCGCTCGGTGAGTCGGGACTCGGCCGGAACGGTGGAGTCGACGGTGACCGCGGCGTTGTCCGGTTCCACGACAGCGACGAGGTCCGAGGACGCCCGCGCGAGCTCCTCGACGGCGGCCCGCGGGTCGGGGAGGTTGATGAGGAGGGCCTGACACACCACGAGGTCGAACGCGCCGTCCCGAACCGGGAGCCGAGTGGCGTCCCCGACGACGCGCTCGTCGGCGTCCGCGTGCGCGAGGAGTTCCGGGTCCGCGTCGAGGCCGACGACCGTCGCGTCGGATTCCTCGCGCAGGACGCGCGTGAGTTCGCCCGTGCCACAGCCGACGTCCAGCACGCGCTCGCGGGACGCTAACTGGAGGTCGGCGAGCGCGTCCCGGTGTTCCCACATGCCGCGGCGGGTCTCCGAGAGGTAGTCGGCGCTGAAGCGACGCACAGTCGGTCGAAAGGGGGGAGGGGCAAAAACTGACGGGGATTCAGGGTGCCGTCCGCCGCGCGCTCCCGAGCGTCGGGTCCATGGCAGTCGGGAGGGGGGAGGGGCAAAAACTGACGGGGATTCAGGGTGCCGTCCGCCGCGCGCTCCCGAGCGTCGGGTCCATGGCAGTCGGGAGGGGGGATGGCGTGGCGGACGCAGTTCGACGTGCCGCCGCCACCGACTTAGTTCCGCGTTAGGCTGAAACGACCGTTTTACCGTCCGGCGGTTACGCCGAGCGAAGGTCCCGCACGCGCTCGATGTTCCACGCAAAGCCCTTGCCGTCCTCGTTCGGCGTCTCCAACACGAGGGGCACGTCGTTCTCGACGATTGCGTCGTGGTTGACGAACGCGCGCATCCCGTCCTCACCGATGAGACCCTCGCCGATGTGGGCGTGCTCGTCCTTGTTCGTCCCGCACTCGTGTTTCGAGTCGTTCAGGTGGACGCACGCGAGGTGTTCGGCGCCGACCACGTCGTCCAGTTCCTCGAACGTCTCCGCGACGCCCGCTGGCGTCGAGAGGTCGTAGCCCGCCGCGAACGCGTGGGCCGTGTCCAGGCAGATGTCGAGGTCCTGCTCGGACTCCGCTATGACGTACCCGAGATGTTCGAAGTCGCCGCCGAGTTTCGTGCCCGACCCCGCGTCGCTCTCCACGAGCACGGTCACGCCCTCCGGCACGTCGAGTTCGTCGAGCGCCGACACCGCGTTGTCGAGGCCCTGCTCGACGCCAGCGCCCGTGTGCGCGCCGAGGTGGACGTTCACGTAGGGGATGTCGAGTTTGGCCGCGGCGTCCACCTCCTTTTGCATGCTGTCCACGGACTTCTCGCGGAGGTCGTCTTTCGGCGTACAGAGGTTCACGAGGTACGACGAGTGAATCACCCACGGGCCGTCCAGTTCGGCCGCCGTGCCGTCCCGGAACAGTTCGGCCTCGTCGTCGCCGATATTCGGGTCCTGCCACACCTGCGGCGAGTGCGTGAAGATTTGGCCGCAGTTCCCGCCGACGTCCAGTTCGTTCTCGACGGCGTTGTCGACGCCGCCCGCGATAGAGACGTGTGCGCCTACTCGCATACGCCCACGTTCGCGGGAGCCGGCAAAGAGGCTTCGAAGCCGGACACCGCCGCGGCGACGACGCCACTCCGGGCCGGGCTCGCCACCGAGTTACGCCTCTCGGTCGCGGGTCCACGCGTCGGTCGCGTACTTCTCGTCGGCGAGTTCGCGGGCCGCCGCCAGTTCGTCGTCGGTCCACTCGCCGACCGTCGCGTCACACCAGTCGGCGAGCGCGTCCTCGACCGCGCGGACGGCCTCGTCGCGGTCGACGCCGGATTCCTCTCGAATGCTCGTCACGCGCTCGCGGAACCTCTCGGGCGTGACGCCGGGGTCCGCGAACACGCCGAGGTGGCGCTCGGGCGCGAGGTCGTAGGACAGCGACCCGTGCTGGATGACGGCGTCGCGGGTGCGGTACTGAGCGTTCCCCGCGATTTTGCGGCCGTCGACGGTCATATCGTGGGCTGGGTGGAGCGCGCGCAGGTAACACGCCGGTTCGTGGAGCGCGGGGTGTTCCTCGGGCACGAACTCGGCGTCCACGCCCATCTCGTGGAAGGCGTCCAGAATCGGCTCGCAGAGCAGGTCGTAACACTCCATCAGGTCGCCGGGGAGTTCGTCGGCCGGTCCGACGACGCTGTAGGAGATATCCGCGAACTCGTCGTGGTAGATGCCGCCGCCGCCGGTCTGCCGGCGCGTCACGTCGACGCCCTCGCGCTCGCAGAACGCCCAGTCCACCGACTCGGCGGCCTGCCGGTACCCCATCGAGAGCGTGGACGGCGACCACGTGTACGCGCGCACCGTACGCGGCCCGCCGTCTGCCGCCGTCTCCGCGGCGACCTCCTCCAGCGCCATCTGCATCGGACCGTCGCGTGCTTCCTCGCGAATCAGCCGCCACTCCCGGTCGGCCAGTGCCATACGTCGAGTTCCGCCGGTAGCGGGATAAGCAGTTCGTCGCGGCCCGCCCGTACAAACTGGTAACCACGCTCTTTGCGCGCTCCGCCCAACGTTCGAGCATGCAGAAACCGACGACAGACGTCGAACGGCGACAACTCCTCGCACTGGTCGGTTCGGGCGTCGCGGCGGGGCTCGCAGGCTGTGCGGGCGGTGGTGACGGCGGCGACGGGACGACCGAGAGTGACGCCGTCCCCGAGGAGTACCGGACGGCGACGTCGCTCGACGGCACCGAACGCGACCCCGACTCGCTGTCCGCGAAAGGTGACGTGAACTACCAGTCCGAACCGGAGAACGGCGAGCAGTGCTCGGACTGCCGGTTCTACATCGAGGACAAGAACGACGACGGAATGGGCGCGTGCGCCGTCGTCGAGGGGAATATCGACCCGAGCGGGTGGTGTGTCTCGTACGCCGTCTACGAGGGCGGCGGGTGAGGCCACCCCACGAATTCTATATCGTAGTATAGGATTTACCGAGAGGAGTTGCCGTATTCACGAAGCCGCCAACGAAACGCGGTAGCTCCCTGCGAGCCCGCCGGAGACGCGGTGAGACCCGAGAGCGAGCGGACGACGGCCTCCGCGGGGCTTTTACCCGCCGCCGGACTACCTACTGGCGAATGGTTCGGAACGTCGCCGCCGAGATGGCGGAACTAGAACCCGAGGACTTCCACCTGCTCTCGGGCGTCGAACACGGGATGCGGTTCTCGAAGTGGGTGAACCGCGAGAAACTCCCGGAGTTCTCGCGGCTCACCGCCGAGGAGGTGGACTACCGCCTCGACCGAATGCTCGACCGGGAGTTCCTCGAACGCAAGACCATCCAGTACGAGGGCGTCCAGCTCACATTCGCGGGGTACGACGCGCTCGCGCTCAAGGCGTTCGCGGAGCGAGACACGGTCGAAGGGTTCGGCGCGCCACTCGGCGTGGGGAAAGAGAGCGACGTGTACGAGGTGCAGTCGTTCCGGCCGATGGCACTGAAGTTCCACCGCGAGGGGTACACCCAGTTCCGTGAGGTCCACCGCGGCCGGGACTACACGAGCGACAAGGAACACACGTCCTGGCAGTACACCGCGCGGAAGGCCGCCGAGCGCGAGTACGAGGCCTTGGAGACGCTGTACCCAGAGGTGAACGTGCCGCGGCCGGTCGACCAGAACCGCCACGCCATCGTGATGGAGAAGGTCGACGGGACGGAGCTCTCGAAGGCGAAACTCGACCCCGCACAGGCCAGTGGCGTCCTCGATTTGATTCTCCGGGAGGTCGCGGCGGCCTACCGCGAGGGGTTCGTCCACGCGGACGTCAGCGAGTACAACGTGTTCGTGAACGAGGACGGCGTCGTCGTCTTCGACTGGCCGCAGGCGACGCCGACCGACCACGAGAACGCCCGGGACCTCCTCGACCGCGACGTGGAGAACATCGTCGATTACTTCCGGCGAAAGTACCCCGGCGACGTTCCCGACGTCGACGAACGGGCAGTCGCCGACGCCGTCGCGAACGACGAGTTCGCCACCGTCACGGACTACTGACGCTGTTTCTCGCAGTTTTCTGTGTGCGGGCGCGAGTGCTCGAACACCGCGATGAATTACATTACGCGATATAGAATCGGTGGCCAGCGGTGGCTCGTCGCGATACCGGGCGGACGGCGACACCGGCCGAGACGTATCAAATCACCTGAAAGAGCGGTGCTGTGGGTCCGAATCGACCCCCGGCTATTTATACGGGCGCGCCGGAAACGTCGGGTGAACGTACGTTCGTCGCGCCATGACACGCACCGCCACCGTCGTCGCACTCGTCGTCCTCGTCGTCGCGTCGCTCGCCGCCGGACCCGCTGTTGCTGCGACTGCACAGCCGGACTCCGCGTCGTTCGGCGACAACTACGTCGTCGTCACGCGCGGCGACACCACCGAGATTACGGTGAGCCACTCCGGGCCCGCGAACCTCACCATCGGCAGTCAGGAGACCGGCTTCGAGGTCCGCGTCCCGCTCGGCGGGTCGGGGACGGACACCATCGAGTTTGACACGTACGAGACGACGGCCCCGAACCCGAGCGGGTTCCTGTCGACGAACGGCGAACTGCTGACCCGGCCCCTCGACGAGTCCATCGAAGCCGGCCAGTACGACCTCCGGGTGACGATGGACGGCGACACGCAGGCTGTCGGCAACCTCGAGGTCGAACCGCGCGAAGACACCACGAGTCGGCCCGGCGTCGCGCCGGACGAACTCGACTTCGAGGAGTCGAACCCGAGTAACCTCGCGGCGAGCGTGACCGAGCGCGGCGAGGTGGCGCGCGGCGACTACGCCGCGTTCGTGGTGAACGAGAGTGGACTGGAGTGGGCGCTCGACGGGTCCTCGACGGACGCGACGATGGACTCGGCGCTCACCACCGAGGTCACCGAACTCGACCCCGAGCCGAACACGGTGCCGGACACGTTCGAAGTGGACTACGTCGTCTCGCAGGTCGAGGAACGCGACCGGTTCGTATTGTTCTGGGACACCAGCGACGTGGCGGTCCACGGCGAGTCGAACAACACGTACGAACTGCGCGTGACGATGACCGAGCAGAGCGAACTCGTCTCCGAGGACCAGACGCTCGTCGAAGAGCGCGTCCGGGTCGTGGAGCCGGTGGTGGCGCTGACGGCACAGCCGTCGTTCACGCTGGCGCCGTGGGACGACGGCGAGATGCGCGTGCGCGGGGAGACGAACCTCGCGCCGAGTTCCTCGCTGGACGTGCGCGCGCTCCAGCAGTCGCCGAGCGCGCTGCTGTGGCGGCACGTCGTCGACGTCTCCGCGGACGGCACGTTCTCGGCGTCGTTCGACTTCACGGAGGCGAGCGAGCCGAACGACTTCCCGCTGTGGGTGCTCGACTACCGCGACGAGAGCGAGCAGACCGTCGAACTCACGGTCGCGGACGGCGGCCTGTCGTTCGCCGACCAGCAAGTCGAGGAGGGGAGCGTCGAGGTGACGAACGTCTCGCTGTCCCACGGCGGGTTCGTTCGGCTGTCGGCGAACGACACGACACTCGGCGTGTCGCCGTCGCTGAGCGCGGGCGACCACGGGACGGTGAGCGTGCCGCTGGTCACTGCGTTGAACGAGACGCGGACGCTGAACGCGACGGCGTACGCGGACGCGAATCGGAACGGGCGACTGGACGACGCGGACGTGCCGTACAACGTCTCGGGGTCGGTGATTCGGGACAGCGCGGCGATAGCGCCGGCGCCGAACGAGTCGGTCGGCAACGAGACGACCACGAACCGGACGACGACGCCGAACGAGACGACGCGGACGCCGACCGGAACGACGCTGCAGGTGGACGAAGCGGCGCCGTTGACGCGGGCGCCCGAGCAGTCCGGCGGCGGGTCGTCGGGCGGCGCCGTGCCGTTGTCGCCGCTCGCGGTGCTCGTCGCGCTCGCGGCGGGGGCGTCGCTGGCGTGGCGCCGCTGACCCCGACCGTTTATAGGGGGCCGGGGTACTGATTAGGGTAGTAATCTGGACTGCATGACGGGACCAACAACGCGGCCGGCCGGGGGGTGTCGGTGATGTTCGAGGACATGAGCGAGTCCGCGTTCCCGGAGTTCCTCGCGGCGTTCTGGGGAGAGAAGGGGTGGGACGCGTCGGTCACCGAGAACGACGACGGCACCTATCTCGTCGCCGGCGACAAGGAAAACGGGAACCGCGGCCTCATCGGCGTGCGGCCGAGCGGCGACACCGAAATCGGCGCGTCGGAGGTCGAGGACTTCGCGGCGTTCTGCGACAAGAAGGGCGTCGACGTGCGCGTGATGGCGACCCGCGGCCGGTTCACCACCGGCGCGCGGAGCGCGGCTGACGCGGGCGACGTCCACTTGCTCGACCCGAACGAGTTGGCGTCGTCGGTGCGCGAGGAGGGCGCCGAAGGCCTCGTCGAGGAGTACGCCGGCGGCGGCGGTGGTGGCGGGTCGCTGTTCGGCGGGCTGCCGGGGCTCCCGATACCGGTGCCGTCGGGGGTGCCGAGCGGGATTCCGGTGGTGCCGCTGGTGGCGGCGGCGCTCGTCGTCGCGGCGGCGGTGTTCGCGGGACCGACGCTGCTCGGGTTCGTGCCGTTCGTCGGTGGCGGCGGCGGTGGCGGCGACGTCGGCCCGCCGGTGACGGCGATGTCGCTCGTCGACGCGAACGAGAGTGCGGGGAACGTGACGACGGTGCGGTGGGACGTCCGCGTCCAGGACAGCGTGAGCGGCGGGAACTACACGGCGCCCGCGGGCGAGACGTTCGTGGTGGTGCAGACGAACGTGACGGCGTCCGGGTCGCCGGCGACGCTGAGGCCGGAGCAGTTCGTGTTGGCGGTGAACGGGACGAACCAGCCGGTTCGTGAGTTCTCGAACGCGAGTCGTTCGTTCCGGAGCACGCAGTTGCCGGTTCGGGTGTCGCCGGGGCAGTCGTCGCGGGCGGTGCTGGTGTTCACGGCGCCCGAGGGCTTCGACGGCGCGACGCTCGTGGAGACGTACGACGGGCCGGGCGTGCAGTTCGTGCGCACCGACCTCGCGTTCGACGTGGAGTAGGTTTCGAAGTTCTTAACCCCCCGCGGAGAGAATTCCGGGTAACTCGCTGGCGAGCGGGCTCCAGCGGGCTCCTGACGACAGTCGGGACGGGATGTGATTCTCGGGCGACCGAGAATTGAACCACGCAAGCGCCCGCGGACAAACACATGGCACGAAGCTTCTACTCCCACATCAAGGAAGCCTGGCGGGACCCGGACGACGGGAAACTCGCCGAGCTCCAGTGGCAGCGCAAGCAGGACTGGCGAAAGCAGGGCGCCATCGAGCGCATCGACCACCCGACGCGCCTGGACAAGGCCCGCGAACTCGGTTACAAGGCCAAGCAGGGCGTCGTCGTGGCGCGCGTCAGCGTGCGGAAGGGCACCGCCCGGAAGTCCCGGTTCAAGGCGGGCCGCCGCACGAAGCGACAGGGCGTCAACCGCATCGGTCGCGCGAAGAACCTCCAGCGCATCTCGGAGGAGCGCGCGTCCCGGAAGTACGTGAACCTCCGCGTGCTGAACTCCTACTGGGTCGGTGAGGACGGCTCCCAGAAGTGGTTCGAAGTCATCATGCTGGACCCGGAGCACGGCGCCATCCAGAACGACGACGAACTGAACTGGATCTGCGACGACTCCCAGACGAACCGCGCGTTCCGCGGGAAGACGAGCGCTGGCCAGCGCTCCCGCGGCCTGCAGAACCGAGGGACCGGTTCCGAGAAGGTCCGCCCGTCCACGAACGCGGGCAAGCGCCGCAAGTCGTAGCGACCCCGTTCTCTCCGTTCTCTCCGTTTTCTCCGCCGCGTAGCGTTTGCGCCGCCGTTCTCTAGAATAGCATTAATTTCCCTGATAGATTTAAGTGCGTGTGGACTGCGTGATACGGTGTAACAATGGCCATAGACCCGAACTTCGAGGAGAATCGCGAGCGGGTAGACACCCACCAGGGCCACGACGTGTGGGGGCCGGTGGAGGAGCCCGAGAAACTGGGGATTCACGGCACCCACGTCGCCGTCGACTTCGACATCTGCATCGCCGACGGCGCCTGCGTCGAGGACTGTCCCGTCGACGTCTTCGAGTGGGTGGACACCCCCGACCACCCCGAATCCGAACTGAAGGCTGACCCGGCCAACGAGAGTCAGTGTATCGACTGTATGCTCTGCGTCGACGTCTGCCCCGTAGACGCAATCGACGTGGACGCGGGTCGAGCGGGGCGGACTTGAGATGCGCACTGTCACGCTGACGAAGGGCGTGCCGGACTTCCGCGAGGGACAGGTGTCCTTCGACGAGGACGGCCACCTCGAACGCGGCGACACGCCCACAGTCATGAACCCGAACGACGAACCGGCGCTGCGCGCGGCGCTCCAGACGAAGATTCGACGCGGCGGCACCGCGAGCGTGATGAGCATGGGGCCGCCGGGGTACGGCGACGTGCTCCGGGAGGCGATGGAGTCTGTCTACGCCGACGACCTCTACCTGCTGTCGGACCGCGAGTTGGCGGCGTCGGACACGTGGGCGACCGCCATCACGCTCGCGACGGGGATTCAACATTTGGACGAGACGCCGGACATCGTGTTCGCGGGGTTCAAGACCGCGGACGGGGAGACGGGTCACACCGGCCCGCAGACGGCGTGGTGTCTGGACTGGCCGATGGTGACACACGTCGTCGCGCTGGACGTCGACGAGGACGCGGGCCGCCTGCGCGCGAAGCGCCTCGTGGAGGGCGACGTAGACGAAATCGAGACGGTGGAGGCGCCGCTCCCCGCGTTCGTCGTCACCGACCCCGAGTTCGAACCCTCGTACCGGAAGGCCGCCCACCGCCTCCAGCACAAGGACTTGCGCGAGGAAACGGTCGAGCGTGCCGTCGACCACGAGGACCACATGACGGTCTGGGACCACGAGGACCTGAACCTCGACCCGGACTTCATCGGGCTGGACGGGTCGCCGACCATCGTGTCCGGCGTCGACCCGATTCCGAAGGCGCCCGCGGAGCGCGACGCGACGATGATTTCGCCGGGCGACGCCGACGGGATGGGCGAACTGGTCGACGAGATGGCGCGGTTCGCGGGGGGTGACTGAGATGGCACTCGACCCCAGCGAGTACGACATCTCGGAACTCGGCCCCGCGATTCAGGAGGTCGAGGACGTCGAGGAACTCGAAGCGATTCTGGAGGCCGAGAAGGCCGGCAAAGACAGAGTCGGCGCGAAGAAACTCGTCGAGTCCCGCATCGAGAAGTTCACCGAGGACGAGGACGACGGCGAGGAACTCGACCCGACCGAGATGAGTCCGGCGGACCTCGCGAACGCGCTGCAGTCCATCGACAGCGAGGACGAACTGGAGGCGATTCTCGACCGCGAGGAAGCGGGCGAGGACCGCGACAACGTCAAGCGCCTCGTGAACAAGCGATTGGACTCGATTCGCGGGAGCGACGAGGGAGACGGCGAGGTCGTGGACCGCACGCCGCCCGAGGAGAAGTACCCCGAGTTGGACCACCCGACGGCGGACAAGCAGTACGTCGAACCGCTTGAGGGCGGCGCCTACGAGGACATGTGGGTGTTCTGCGAGACGAAAGACGGCGCCCTGCTGGACGTCTCCCGTGAGATGCTCGGGAAGGCGCGTCGGCTGATGGACGGCTACAACGAGGAGTACAGCCAAGACGAGCGCGTCGTCGGCGTGCTGCTCGGCGACGACACCGAGTCGCTGACCGACGAGGTCGTCGCGCTCGGCGCGGACGTGGTCGTCCACCAGCAGGACCCCGAACTGGAGCGGTTCCGGCACAAGCCGTACACCGAGTTGTTCTCGGCGATGGCGAGAGCCGGCGGGGAACTGGACGAGGAGCCCGACGCCGGGGATTCGTCGTGGCGCGAGTACGACGAACCGCGGTACGTGCTCTTCCCGGCGACGAACAACGGCCGGGACCTGTCGGCGCAGGTGCAGGGCGAACTCGACTCCGGGCTGGCGTCGGACTGCTCGGGGCTGTACATCGACGACACCGTCATCTCGAACCCCGCGAAGACGGGCCGCGAGGGCGAGAAAAAGGAGTTCGAGCGCGTGCTCCACATGAAACGCCCGGACTTCTCGGGGTTCGAGTACTCCACCATCCTCTGTCTGGACAACCCGACGCGGGAGTTCCACCCGCAGGGCGCGTCCGTGATTCCGGGGAGTTTCGACGCCCCGGAACCCGACCCGGAGCGCGAGGGCGAAGTGTACGAGTACGACTTCGCGTTGCCCGAGGCGTGGTTCCGCGTCGAAGTCACCGACTACGACGACCTCGACGCGGGCGTCGACCTGACGGGCCACGACGTGGTCGTGGCGCTCGGCCGGGGCATCGGCGACGACCCCACCGAGGGGATGGAACTCGGCCTCGAGTTGGCGGACGCGTTCGAGGACGCCGCCCTCGGCATCACCCGGGGCATCGTCACGTCCTCCTACGACTTCGACGGGCACGTCGAGCAGTACGCGAAGGAGGAACGCCAAATCGGGGAGACCGGCCAGGTGGTCGAACCGAAGTTGTACGTCGCGGCGGGCGTCAGCGGCGCGGTCCAGCACAAGGTCGGGATGGACGAGTCCGACACCATCGTCGCCGTCAACACGGACCCCGACGCCGACATCAGGGACTTCTCGGACTACTTCGTGGAGGGCGACCTGTTCGAGGTGTTGCCCGCGCTGATCGACGCGCTGGAGGACGGGGAACTGGACGTCGAGGGACTCGCGGCCGGAGGTGCAACCGATGACTGACGACTACGAACACTACGAGGCGGTCGTGGTGGGCGCCGGGCCGGGCGGTGCGGCGGCGGCGGCGGCGCTCGCCGAGCACGGGGTAGAGACACTCGTCTTGGAGCGCGGCGTCGACGCCGGGGCGAAGAACGTCAGCGGCGGCCTGCTGTTCGCGGAGGAGTCGGCGCCGTACACGCTCGACGGTCTGTTCGACGGCTTCCGGGAGGGAGCCACCGAGCGCCCGGTGACGGAGTCGTACATCCACAACGTCGCGGGCGAGCAGGTCCACACCATCGACCTCGAAGGCGTCCACGAGGACGGCACCGCGTGGTGCGATTCGGTGCTCCGTCGGGAGATGGACTCGTGGCTCGCCGAGCGCGTCCACGAGAAGACCCGGGAGACGGGCGGCGGCCTGCTGACCGAAGTCCGCGTGAACGGCCTCCTGCGGGAGAACGGGGAGATTGTCGGCGTGACCTGCGACGAGCTCGACCCGATTCGGGCGGACGTCGTGATTGCCGCGGACGGCGTGAACTCCGAACTCGCGCGGGACGCCGGGCTGATGGACTGGGACGACCCCGAGGAGTGGTTCCAGGGCGTGAAGGCGGTCATCGACCTGCCGGAGGGCGCCGTCGAGGAGCGCTTCGACGTGCCCGCGGGCGAGGGCGCCTCCCACCTGTTCGCGGGCGATCTGTTCGACGGCGTCCGGGGCGGCGGGTTCCTCTACACGAACGACGACACGCTCTCCATCGGGACGGTGTTCCACCTCGACTCGCTCGAAGACGAGGGCGCCGAACCCCACGAACTCCTGAACGGCCTGCTCACGCACCCGCTGCTCGCGCAGTGGGTGGACGGCGAGGACGACGAGATAGAGTACTCGGCGAAACTGGTGCCGGACTCGAAGAAGGTCGCGCACCCGTCGCCACACGAGGACCGCCTCCTGCTGGTGGGCGACGCCGCCGGGCAGATGCAGGCCCAGGGCCCCATCATCAAGGGGATGAACCACGCCGTGTCGGCGGGCGGCCTCGCGGCGGAGGCGTTCGTGGAGGCGCGCGTCCGCGGGAACGCGACGGCGGGCGACCTCTACGAGCAGAAACTGCACGACGAGGGCGTGATGGACGACCTGCGTCCGGCGCGCTACCGGGCGTCCCGCGGCGTCACGGAGAGCGACGCCGTGGAGTCGCTGACGAACGCCGTCGTCGAGTCGCCGCTGGGCCGAGTCGGCCTGCGCGCGCTCGACGGCACCGTCGAGCGGCTGTTCAATTCGTCGTTCGTGCTCGGGATGATTCCGGACACGAAGTCGTCGTACGTGACGATTCCGACGGTGCTCGCGGAGGAACTCGGCGAGCGAATCGAGGGCGAGTCCGACGTGGAGCCGCCGAGTCTCGCCGACCGCATCGGCGACCTGACCTACGACACCGACATCGGGAACCCCCACATCGAGGTGCGCGACGAGTCGTACGCGGCCTCCGGGGCGGCGGTGTCGGCGTGTCCGGTGAGCGCCGAGGACTTCGGCGGCGGCTGTTATCGCTCCGAGACCGTCGAGCGGGACGGCCGCGAGGAGCGCGTCGTGAGCCTCGACACCCAGCCCTGCGTGGAGTGCGGGACGTGTGCGGTGGTCGCGGACACGGACTGGGAGCACCCCCGGGGCGGGAAGGGCGTGGAGTTCGAGCAGGGATGACCGGGCGCTCGCGGTACTGGGACCGGGTTCGCGAGATTGCGGACCGGGCACAACGCCACCGCGAGCGCTTCGACCCGCCGTCGGCGCCGCCGGACGAGGAGCGCGCGATGACGTTCCTCCGCGAGGGCGTGGGGCCGGCGGTGTCCGTGTACGTGGAGGGCCGTACCGGCGGGGAGCGCGTGCCGTTCACCGACGTGGAGGTGTCGCTGCTGGAGCGGTCGCTGAACAGTTGGCTGTCGCTGTACGCGGCGTGTTACGGCGTCGAACTGGAGACCGATTACTCGATTCGGGAGGCGGCGACGGTGCTGGTGGACACGCGGAACGTCGCTGACACGGCCCAGTTGTTGACGCGAGTGCCCGAGCGGTAGCCCGCGAATTGAACGTTGCGTGGTAACACGCGACAAAGAATTATGTGGAGTGGATGTGTACGAACAATCATGAACGTCGAGCAGAGACTGGAGTTCGGCCACGACGACCGGGAACGCATCTACAACTACGTGGAACGGCACGGAGAGACCACCTACGACGACGTCGAGCGTTCGCTCCACCTCGACCCGCGGGGCATCCGCCACCACGTCGCCATCCTGCGACGCGACGGCTACCTCGAAATCGACGACGGCACCATCGCCGTCGCCTTCGAGGACGTCGCCGCCGAGGAGCACCGCGACGGCGACACGGAGTTCGTCGTACGACCCGCCCACCAGTCCGACCTCGCGGGCCTCGTCGGCGCAATCCGGCAGGTCGCCAGCGAGCGCACGTACATCGAGGCCGAGTCCGTCGCGGACATCCTCGACCACGAGGAAGTGCTCCTGCGGCACAACGAACTCGAAGAGCGCATGTTCTTCGTCGCCACCGTCGGGAGCGACGTGGTCGGTTGGGTCCACATCGCGGGCTCCGAACTCGACAAACTCGCGCACACCGCCGAACTCACCGTCGGCGTCATCGAGGCGTACCGCGGCCACGGCATCGGCAGCCACCTGCTCGAACGCGGCCTCGCGTGGGCCCAGAGCCACGGCTACGAGAAGATGTACAACAGCGTCCCGGCGACCAACGAGGACGCCGTGGCGTTCCTCGAAGCGAACGACTGGGAGACCGAGGCGGTGCGTGCGGACCACTACAAACTCGGCGACGAGTACGTCGACGAAGTGATGATGGCCGTCAGGCTCTGATGGCGTGCGCGGAGGACGGCTGTACGCGACCGGCGGCCGTTCGCGTGTTCGACCCGCGCGGCTCCGACCGCGACGTCTGCGTTTCCCACGCCCGCAGTCTCGCCCAGCGCGAGGGCGTCGTCGCCAGCCCAATCGAGGGCGCCGACGCCGAGTGGCCCTAATCCTCGAGGAGTTCGCGTTCGATGTCCGCGCTCCCGCCGAGCGCCGCCGACAGCCCGCGGGTGAGCGCGTCGAAGAACGCGACCAGCGGCCAGAGCACGAGCGCGATGTACCGGACGGGCCGGGCGACCAAGAGCGCCCACGACTCGGCGTTCGCCAGCCCCCACGACTTCGGGAGAATCTCGCCGCAGACGAGCACGAGCGCCGTCGCCGCGAGCGTGGTTCCGACGACGGCGAGTTCGGGCGGGAGGTACGCCACGAGCAGGACCGTGAGGACGCTGGAGATGGCGATGTTCACGACGTTGTTGCCGACGAGAATCGTGACGAGCAGGCGGTGTGGGTCCTCGCGGAGGCGCTGTAACTCGGGGCCGCGGTCGTCGCCCGCGGCGAGTTCGTCGATTCGGTCGGGCGTCAGCGAGAACAGCGCTATCTCCGTGCTGGAGAAGAACGCCGACACCGCGAGCAGGACGGCGACGAGCGCGAGCGACGGAAGGAGCGGGACTGGAGCCATACCGGACGTGACGGGGAACTGCGACTAAGGCGTTGGCGTCACTCGCAGACGCGGGTCGCGGGCGGGTCGGCGGTGTGGGTGCGCGCGTCGACGGTCGTCTGGCCGTCGTCCGCCTCCGAGGCGACGAGCGTGAGGGTCTGCGTGTATCCCGAGTCGGGGACCGGCCAGTCGGCGGTGCCGTCGCCGGCAGCGGTCGCGTACTCGACGACGTACTCGCCGCCGTCGCTCGTTCGAAAGGCGGTGGTGCGTTCGCCCGGCGCGACGGCGACCGACTGGGCGAACGCGGCGTCGCCGTCGGCGTCCGAGACGGTCACGTCGACGGTCACGTCCTCGCCAGTGTCGTTGACGACTTCGAGGACGCCCGTGTGTTCGACGGATTGTGACTCGTAGTGGCAGTTCTCGGTCGTCTCAGTCGAGGTGGCCGTCGGTTGGGTCGTCGCAGTCGGGGTCGCGTCGGTAGTGCCGGTCGTCGTGGAGGGCGTTCCGTCCCCGGACTGACTGCCGGCACAGCCGGCGAGTGCGAGCAGACCGGCGACGAAGCCGCGGCGGGTCGCGTCGGTCACGCGACGACTGTCGCGGAACTGCTACGAGTGCCTTGTGGTCAGACGCCGTACACGACCCAGATGCCGGCCGTGGTGACGACCGTGAGGAGCAACTGGAGCGGGAGGCCGACGCGGGCGTAGTCGCCGAACTCGTAGCCGCCCGGCCCGTACACCATCAGGTTCGTCGCGTAGCCCGTGGGCGTGAGGAACGCCGTCGAGGCCGCGAAGAGCACCGCGAGGACGAAGGACAGCGTCTCGGCGCCGACGCTCGCGGCGGTGTCGACGGCGACGGGCGTCATCAGGATGGCGCTCGCGGCGTTTCCGACGAGGTTCGCGAGCGCGGCGGTGACGAGGTACGTGACGGCGAGCACGGCGATAATCGGGAGCACCGACGAGGTGGCGGCGAGCTGTTCGGCGACCCACGCCGCGCCGCCGGTGTCGCGGGCGGCGACGCCGAGCGGGTAGATGCCCGCGAGCAGGAACACGACGTTCCACGACACCGCGCCGTAGGCGTCGGTGGGCGAGATGACGTCGGTGGCGGTGACGACGACGACGCCCGCGAGCGCCGCGATGACGACCGGAAGCACGCCGACGGCGGCGAGGCCGACGACGCTCGCGACGGTGCCGAGGACGAGCGTCGTCTCGCGGTCGAAGACGGGTTCGGGTTCGGTCTCCGGGGACTGGCTCGGCCCGACGCCCCGGGTGACGACCACGTCCAAGTTCTCCACGAGTTCGGCGAGGTTGCGCTCGCGCACCTGCAAGAGGAGGGTGTCGCCGACCGCGAGGCGGTGGTCGGCGATGCCGTCGCTCCGGACGTCGTCGCCGCGCTTGAGCGCGAGCACGACGGCGTTGTGGTAGCCCGCGAGGTTCGCCTCGCGGACGGTGTCGCCGACGAACCGCGACCCCTCCGGGAGCACGACTTCGACGAGGTTCCCGCGACCCTCCCTGAGGTGCAGGTCGCGCGTCGAGACGGTCTGCCGGGGTAGCTGTCGGAGGTCGTACTCGGTCGCGAACTCGTTGACGGCTTGGAGGTTCCCGCGCACGGTGAGGGTGTCGCCCGGTCCGACCGTCTCGTCGGTCCGGGTGGCGAGGTAGCGCTCGCCGTCCCGGGAGAGTTGGAGGACGGCCACGTCGACGGCGGCGTCCGAGACGGTGGCGCGCACGTCGTCGAGGCGCTGGCCGGCGAACGGCGACCCCTCGCGGACTTCGAGGCGCGCGAGGCGCGCCGACACGCCGTAGGTCTCCGCAAGCGTCGCGGAGGGAGAGACGCGCTCGGGGACGAGTCGGCGGCCGACCGTGAGGAGGTAGACGACGCCGGTGACGAGCACGAGCACGCCGACGGGCGTCATCTCGAAGACGCCGATTTGGCGGCCGAGCGCGTCCGCGGCGAGCGCGCTCACGACGAGGTTCGTGGAACTACCGAGCAGCGTCAGCGTCCCGCCGAGCATCGCGGCGTACGACAGCGGGAGGAGGAACGCGGAGGGCGACCGGCGGGCGCGCGAGGCGAGGTCGGTCACCATCGGCACGAACACGGCGACCACGGGGACGTTGTTCACGACGCCCGCGGAGAGACTCGTAGTGCCGACGACGGCGCCGAGCAGGCGGGAGTCGCTCCCGTGCGCGAACGCCTCGATGGCGTCCCCGACGTGTTCGATGACGCCGGTCTGTCGGACCGCCTCGCTGAGCACGTACATCGCGACGATGGTGACGGTCGCGGGGTTCGCGAACCCGACGAGCGCGGTGTCGGCGTCGACGCCCGTCCACGGTCGGAGGACGTACAGCGCGACGAGCACGCCGATGGCGGCCACGTCCGGCGGCACGGCTTCGCTCGCGAACAGCGCGAGCGCGACGGCGGCGAGACCGAACACGACCAGCGCGGGCGTCGGCGGGAGCGCCATTGGAGGCCTGTCGCGGAACAGCTACATAGCCGTGACGCCGCGCTACTCCCAGTAGTCCACGTCGCCGTCGCGGCGGTAGTAGCCGTCCAGCGTCCGGCCGTCGCGGCCGCCGGGCGCCGACCCGGCGAACACGCCGAGTTTCCCCGAGTCGGGGTAGACGGTGACGTCCGGGTCGTTCATCGTGGAGACGGCGAGGTAGCGCAGGACGCCCTCGGAGTCGTTGACGACGCGGTGGGCGCCCGACTCGTCGGCCGGGAGCGCGACGTAGTCGCCCTCGCTGAGAGAGTGCGACTCCCCGGCGAGGCGGAGCATCCCCTCGCCGACGAGCACGTAGATGGCCTCCTCGTTGCCGGTGTGGTAGTGGTACGGCCACGACTTCGCGCCCGCCGGGAGTTCGTAGAGGCTACACCCGAGTTCCTCGCCGGCGACGGCCTCGCCGAGTTGTTTCCGGCGCATCCGGGCGTCGCCCTCGTCGATGTCGGTCCACTCCACGTCCGACTCGTTCGCGATGGTCACGCCCGGAGCGACGGCGTCCGGGGAGAAAGGTGTGTGGAGTGGTTTCCCGTGGGTTACTCCGACCACTCGGCGTCCGCGAGCGTGCGCTGGACGGCTTCCTCGCCGACGGCGGTGGCGAGCGTGCGGAAGCCGGCGCGCTCGGCGCGGTCGTCGGCGTCGGCGACGAGGCGGGAGACGATGAACTCCGGCGTGGACTTGCCGACGGTGTCGAATCTCGGCTGGTAGTCCACGAGCAAGTCGAGGTCCTGACTCAGCCCCTCGGCGAAGATGCCGTCGGTGCGCGCGGCGTCCGGGAGGGGTTCGAGGTCGTCCGCGAGGTGGGTGACGAACACGCCGAGGGCGTCCTCGTCGACGGTGAGCGTGACGAGGCCGTGGAGCAGGTCGGCGGCGCTCCCGGGTTCGGTGATGGCCTCGAACTCGTCGACGAGCATCAGCGTGCGGTCGCCCGTGGAGAGCGGCGGCACCACGGAGTTCAGGGTGGCTTCGAGGACGCCCGCGTTGAAGGAGGCGTGGCGGCGGTGGAAGACCACGGAGTCGACGGCGCCGACCTCGGCGCGCGCGGCGGGCACGGGGAGCCCCATCTGCGCGAGCAGGGCGACCTGACACAGCGTCTCCAGCAGGGTCGTCTTCCCGCCGGAGTTCGCGCCCGTGAGGACGGTGACGCGGTCGCCAGTCGGCGGGCCCGAGAGGTCGTGGTCGCCGACGGCGTACGTAATCGGCTGGACATCCTCGCCGTCGGCGGCGAGCGCGAGGTTCCGAGCGTCCTCGACGGCGACGGCGTCCCGGTCCACGAACTCCGGTCGGGTGAGGTCGTGGGCGTCCGCGAACCGCGCGAGCGAGAGGTGGAAGGCGAGGTCGCTGACCGCGTCGACGGCGTCCTCGACGTCCTCGTGGGCGTTCGAGATGGCGCCCCGGAGGTCGGCCTCGACCTCGTCCTCGCGGTCGCTCGCGCGCTCCCGGATGTCGCCCGCGAGTTCGCGGAGCGTCGTGCTCACGAAGTCGGGGGCGTCGGCGGCGTCCGGCGCCATCGCGTTCCGGACGAGGCGGGGTTCCACGTCGGCCTCGCTGGCGACGTACTGGACGAACGCCTCGCGGAACTCCTCGGTGCCCTCGACGCCCTCCGAGCGCACCGCTTCGAGCACGTCGAAGGTGTCGCGTTCGAGGCGGTCGAGGTCGGCGACCTGCTCGCGGAGGCGGTCGAGTTTGGCGTCCGCGCCGTCGCGCACGCCGTCGTCGTCGAGGTGCCGGAGCGCGTCGGCGGCGTCCTCCAGTCGAGACCGGTCGAGCGCCGCGACGGACGCGAACACGCCCTCCGTGGCGCCGGCGTCGACGAGCGCGAGCGCCGTCTCGACGGCGGCGAGTCGGCTGTCGCCGTCGTGCTCGGCGAACACGTCCAGCACCGACTCGCGGGTGTCGGCGTCGAGGTCCTGCCACGTGTCGCGAGCGGCGGCGACCCGGTCGAGGCGGTCGGTCATGGCCTCGCGCTCGGTCAGCGGCGTGAGCACGCGGATGCGGTCGCCGGCGTGGTTCGTGACGGCGTACTCGGCGGCCAGCGAGACGAGGTCCTTGTAGACGGCGCGGGCGTCGTCGGTGGCGAGCGCGTCCAGTCCCTCGCCGCCGTTCGCGCGCCGCAGGATGCGCGTCGCTCGGCCCCGCGAGATGCCGGCGTCGACGAGCGCGCGGACGTCGGCGCTCTCGATGGCGTCGACGGCGTCGGGCACCCCGAGTTCGGTTTCGAGGCGCTCGGCCGTCTTCGGGCCGACCCCCCAGTACTCTTCGAGTCGCATACCGCGGGATGCGGGAGGACGGGAGTAAAGCGTTACGCGCTCTCCGCGAGGTCGCGGACCGCGTCGGCGTCCGGGAGCGCGCCCATCCCGCCGGTCTCGGTGGCGGCGAGCCCGCCGGCGGCGGACGCGAACGCGAGCGCGTCCCGGAGGCCGTCGGGCGACAGCCCCGGTTCGAAGCGGGCGAGTGCGGCGGCGCAGAAGGCGTCACCCGCGCCCGTGGTATCGGCCACGTCCACATCGAACGCGGGCAGGGAGTGGGTGACGCGATCGTCGCTGGCGGTGGCGTCCGAGACGACCGTCGCGCCGGCCGCGCCCCGCGTCAGGAAGGCGGTTTCGGGCGTGCCGGCGAGCAGGTCGGCGGCCGCCGCTTCGGGGTCGTGGCGCGCGAGTTCGGCGAGACCGAGGGGCGCGAGGTCGTCGGCGCTACAGCACACCACGTCCGCGAGCGCGAGGAGGTCCCGGAGCGCGTCGCCCGCGTCGGCGGCGTCGTCCCAGAGCGCGGGCCGGCTGTTCGGGTCGACGGAGACGACACAGTCCGCGTCGCGGGCGCGCTCCGCGAGGTCCAGCGTGGCCGCGCGGCCCGCGGGGTTCGCGAGCGCGACGCCGCCGACGTGCACGCAGTCGTAGTCCGTGAGCGCGTCGTCCGGAATCCTGTCGGTCTCGAAGGCGAGCGTGGCGGTCTCTGACTCGTAGAAGGTGAACGAGCGGTCGCCGTCATCGGTGGGGGAGACGACGGCGAGCGCGGTCGGCGCGTCGCCGCGAACCACGAGGTCGTCGGGAATCTCGCGGGCGGCGAGCGCGTCCGCGAGGAAGTCGCCGAACGGGTCGTCGCCGACCCGCGTCCAGAACGCTGGCGGGTCGCCGAGGCGTGCGAGGCCAGCGGCGACGTTCGCGGGCGCGCCGCCCGCCCGGTGGGCGAACCCCTCGATGTCGGCGAGGTCGCCGGACTCGGCGGGGAACAGGTCGACGAGCGTCTCGCCGGCGACGAGGATGCGGTCGGTCTGCACGCGGTGGCCGAGGGGCCCGGGGTACTTAGTCCTCGGCGAGCGCGTACAGTTCGCTCCCCGCGAAGTTCAGGGTGCCCGCGACGACGATGGCGAGCAGGTTCGCGTGGAGCGTCGGGAACCCGCCGACTTCGACGGCGGCGGCGAGCGCCGCGCCGTAGACCAGAAAGCCCGCGACGTACACCGACGCGTATCGCCAGAACGCCGAGAGCAGCGAACTCCGGGGGCGGTTGTAGGTGATGGTCCAGTTGAACGCGAACGTCCACGTCGTTCCGGTGGCGAACGCGAGGACGCCCGCGAACAGGTAGGCCACCGGCGCGAGCACGAAGACGGCGGCGTTGACGAGGGTGCCGGTGGCGCCGACCGCGCCGAACTCCACGGCGCGCACGACGCGGGCGGGCCGGGCGAGTCGACCGACGCCGAGCGAGCGGAGCGCGGCCTCGACGCGCCGCTCAGCAGTGGTTATGACACCGGTCACGTATCCCGTTGTCTGGGCTCCGACTGGAAAAAGGTGGTGCCGAATCCGGGTGTCTCGCACCGCGATACCGACGCACTATTTCGGGTCGTGTGCGAAACGCGGGGCATGGACATCGACATCACCGCCGCCCGCGTCGTCCACGCCGTCTTCGGCGCGGCGTGGACCGGCAGCACGCTCGCCGTCGCGCTGTTCGTCGTGCCCGCGGCCCGGCGCGGCGTCCTCGACGCCGAACCGGTCGCGTGGATAGCCGACCGGTTCGCGAAACTCAGCGTCGCGAGCGTCGTCGTCATGCTGCTGTCGGGCGGCCACCTCGCTGG
The DNA here is from genome assembly GCF_021233415.1 of Halobacterium litoreum. Classification (NCBI taxonomy): domain Archaea; kingdom Methanobacteriati; phylum Methanobacteriota; class Halobacteria; order Halobacteriales; family Halobacteriaceae; genus Halobacterium; species Halobacterium litoreum. The sequence continues at coordinate 2,175,041 of NZ_CP089466.1, forward strand.
CACGCTCTACACGTTCGAACTGCTCGCGGACTCCTATCGAGGCCACCTCGTCCTCGGGATGACGACGCTGTGGCTGGTGCTCGCGGGCCTCTCGCACGTCGCGACGAGTCGCCTCACCGCCGGGAGCGACGTGCGGGCCGCGGCCGACGACGCGACGCCGTGGTTCGGCGCCGCGAGCGCGGTGAGCGTCGCCCTGCTCGTGCTCGCCGGCATGCTGTAGCCCCCCAATCGGTGGGCATAACAGCGTCGGCGTCCTGCGTCTCGGGCATGGACGCGGCGCTCGGACCACCCGACCAGATGGCCGAGAGCGAGGGCGACCTCACGCCGATGATGAGTCAGTACTTCTCGCTCACGCGGGAGTACGAGGACGCCCTCGTCCTGTTCCAGGTAGGGGACTTCTACGAACTGTTCTGCGAGGCCGCCGAGGCGGCGGCCCGCATCTGCGAGATTACGCTGACCGCCCGAGAGGACTCGACTGGCCGGTACCCGATGGCGGGCGTGCCCATCGACAACGCCGAACCGTACATCGAGAGCCTGCTAGACGCCGGCTACCGGGTGGCGGTCGCCGACCAAGTCGAGGACCCCGACGAGGTCTCGGGCGTCGTCGAGCGCGCAGTGACGCGCATCGTGACGCCGGGCACGCTCACCGAGGACGAACTGCTCGCGGGCGCGGACAACAACTTCGTCGCGGCGCTCGCAGGTGACCAAGGAGGGGGCTTCGGCCTCGCCCTGCTGGACGTGTCGACGGGCGACTTCTACGCGACGAGTCTCGGCGACGAGGCCCGGGTGCGGGACGAACTCGGGCGGTTCGCGCCCGCCGAGTTGGTGACCGGCCCCGGCGTCGCGCCGGACCGCTTCGGGGACGACTCGTTCGTCGCGGACTACGACGACGCGGCCTTCGACGTGGCGGCGGCGAGCGAGCGCGTGGCGTCGTACTTCGGGAGCGTGGACTCGTTGGCGGCCGACGCCGAGGTGCGGGCGTGTGGCGCGCTCCTCTCGTACGCCGAGTACACGCGGGGAGGAGAGGGCCACCAGCGCCTCGACTACCTGAACCACGTCACCAGATACGACCCCCGGGAGTACCTCCAGATGGACGCCGTCGCACTCCGCAGCCTGGAGGTGTTCGACCAGCGCAGCGTCCACGGCGCGGAGGGCACCGCGCTCGTGGACGTGGTGGACGAAACGGCGTGCGCGCTCGGCCGCCGGGAGTTGACGGACTGGCTCCGCCGCCCGCTCGTCGACCACGAAGCCATCGAAGCGAGACACGACGCCGTCGGCGAACTCGTCGCCGACCCCCTCACGCGGGAGGAACTCCACGAGCACCTGCGGGACGTGTACGACATCGAGCGCCTCGTCTCGCGGGTGTCTCGGGGGCGCGCGAACGCCCGCGACCTGCGGTCGCTGAAGGACACCCTCGACGTGGTGCCCGAGGTGCGGAGCGTGCTCGCGGACGCCGACTGCGAGAAACTCCGGGGCCTCCGGGCGGAACTGGACGACCTGCCCGAGATTCGGGACCTGCTCGACCGGGCCATCGTCCCGGACCCGCCACAGGAACTCACCGAGGGCGGCGTGATTCGTGACGGCTACGACGAGACCCTCGACGACCTGCGGGCGACCGAGCGCTCGGGGAAACAGTGGATAGACGACCTCGAAGCCGAGGAGCGCGAGCGCACGGGCGTCGACTCGCTGAAGGTCGGGCACAACTCCGTCCACGGCTACTACATCGAGGTGACGCACGCGAACAGCGAGGCCGTGCCCGACAACTACCAGCGCCGACAGACGCTGAAGAACAGCGAGCGCTACGTCACGCCCGAACTGAAAGAGCGCGAGGACGACATCGTGCGCGCCGAGCAGCGCGCCCAAGACCTGGAGTACGACCTGTTCTGCGAGGTCCGCGACCGGGTCGCCGAGGAGGACGAGCGCATGCAGTCCGTCGCGTCGGCGCTCGCGGCGCTGGACGCGCTCGCGGCGTTCGCGTCGGTGGCGGCGGCCCACGACTACGCGCGCCCCGAGATGGGGGGAAACGGCATCGCCATCGAGGGCGGGCGGCACCCGGTCGTGGAGCGCACGGAAGCCGGGTTCGTGCCGAACGACACCGACCTCGACCCGGAGAATCGGCTGGCGGTCGTGACGGGCCCGAACATGAGCGGGAAGTCGACGTACATGCGGCAGGTCGCGCTCATCGTCCTGCTCGCGCAGGCCGGCAGTTTCGTCCCGGCGGCGGACGCGAATCTCCGAGTGGTAGACCGCATCTTCACGCGCGTCGGCGCGAGCGACGACATCGCTGGCGGGCGGTCGACGTTCATGGTGGAGATGACCGAACTCGCGTCCATCCTCCGCGCCGCCACCGAGGACTCGCTCGTCCTCCTCGACGAAGTGGGGCGGGGCACGTCGACGACCGACGGCCTCGCCATCGCGCGCGCCGTCACCGAGCACGTCCACGACGAACTCGGGGCGACGACGCTGTTCGCCACTCACCACCACGAACTCACCGCGGACGCCGAGCGCTTGGACGACGCGCTGAATCTGCACTTCGGCGCGACGCGCGCCGAGGACGGCGTGACCTTCCAGCACGAGGTCCGCGAGGGCGCGGCCACGGCCTCCTACGGCGTGGAGGTCGCACAGACCGCGGGCGTCCCCGAGGACGTGGTCGAGCGAGCGCGCGAACTGCTCGACGCCGAGACGAGCGAGGACACAGCCGATTCTGACCGTGCGGAAGACCAGCAGGCGGACGCCGACCTCGCAGCGAAACTACGGGACGTAAACGTCGCCGAACTGACGCCCATCGAGGCGCTGAACGTCCTCCACGACCTCAAGCGCGAGAGTCAGACCGACGAGTAGTCGAGGCCGTCGGCGGCGAGCAGTCGGCGCGTCTTCTCGGTCACGTCCGGCGCGACCAGAATCCCGCGCACGTCGGCGTCGGCGTGCAGGTCGCGGCGGAGCGCATCCACGTACCGGGAGAGTTGGGAGGCCGCCGACGGGCCGGCGCGCACGTTCTTCAGTTCGACGGCGACCACCGCGCCGTCGGCGTCCCGGCCGTACACGTCGACCCTGCCCGCGGGCGTGTCCCGCTCCGTAGCCAGCGGGCGGAAGCCGGGTTCCACGATGTCGGGGTCGGCGAGCACGCGCTCTTTGAGGTCGGCTTCGGTTCCAGACACGTCGCCGTCCTCGTCGGCGGCGTCGAAGGCCGTGACGCAGTGGACGGTGTCGAATCGGACTGTCAGTGCGTCCGCGGCGTCGTCGCCGCCACACCGGAGGACGAGGGCGTCGCCCTCTGCGCTGGCTTCGACGGCGCCGCCCGACGACCACGCGACCGGGTCGCGGCCGCTCGCGCCGTGGACGAGCACGGTGTCGTCTGGCTTGCAGAGGACCTGTCGGGTGCCCGCGGGCACGTCGCGCTCCGTGCGTCCCTCGAAGGCCGCGGCGCAGTCGCCGACGAGCGACACCGCGAGGTCCGCGTTCCGGGCGTCGGCGACGAACGCCGCGGCGTCGGCGGCGTCCGGCGCGTCGAGCGCGTCAGTCGTCACAGGCGGGCTACGACGCCGACGGAGAAAAACCACCGGTCGCCCGGCGGTTCGGGTGAGAGACCGCGGAACGTCTCCGCACGCGCCGGGAGTCGTTGCGCCGAACAGCTTCCCGGCCGGCGTCGCCGCCTGCACCGGGCTTTTCGGCGCGGCACCGCTACGTGGCGCTATGAGCGACGACGACGCGATTACGATTTACTCGGACTACGTCTGCCCGTTCTGTTACCTCGGCCGGCAGTCCCTCGCCGAGTACCAGGAGACCCGCGAGGACGAGCTCGCCATCGACTGGCAGCCCTTCGACCTGCGCGCCCAGAAGCGCAACGACGACGGCTCAATCGACCACGACGTCGACGACGGGAAAGACGAGGAGTACTACGAGGAGGCCAAGCAGAACGTCGAGCGCCTCAAGGAGGAGTACGGCGCCGACGAGATGACCGTCGACATCTCGCGGGACGTCGACTCGCTCCCGGCACAGGTGGCGTCGTTCTACGTGAACGAGGAGTACCCCGAGTCGTGGCTCGACTTCGACGTGGCCATCTTCGAGGCGCTCTGGGAGGACGGCCGCGACATCGGCGACCGCGACGTGCTCGCCGACCTCGCCGAGGACGCGGGGCTGGACGGCGACGAGATTCGCGAGGTCGCGGGCGACGAGGAGTGGCGGAACCGCCTGCGCGAGCAGTTCAGCGAGGCCCGGGAGCGCGGCGTCTCGGGCGTGCCGACGTTCGCGTACGACGGCTACGGCGCGCGCGGCGCGGTGCCGCCGGAGCAACTCGAACGCCTCGTCGAGGGGACGTAGTTACTCCGACGCGGCGAGGAAGTCGCTGGCGCCCGAGCGCAGACAGCCGACGTCGGTGCCGGCGACCACGAAGTCCATCCCCCAGTCGTCGCGGCGCGTTTCCACTTGCTCGGGGGTGGTGGCGAGCGTGCCGACCGGGACGCCGGCGTCCGCGGCGGCCGCGGTGACGCGCGCGACGGCCTCTCGGAACCCTTCGCTGTCGAACTCGCCGAACGCGCCGAGGCGCGCGGAGAGGTCGGCGGGCCCGACGAACAGCGCGTCGACGCCGTCGAGGGCGGCGATGGCGGCGGCGTCCTCGACGGCGCCCGGCGTCTCTATCTGGAGAATCGTGGCGACGCGGTCGTCGGCCGTTTCGACGTACTCGTCGATTTCCTCGCCGTACTCCGAGGCGCGACCGCCGGCGACGCCCCGGAGGCCAGCGGGCGGGTAGCGCGTCGCGGACACGGCTTCGCGTGCTGCTTCGGCGTCCTCGATTTGGGGAATCACGACGCCCGCGGGCCCGAGGTCGAGGACGCGCCGAATCTCGGCGGGGTCGTCGCCGCTGGCGCGCACGACGGGGTCGGCGTCGCCGGTCGCGGCTTCGACGGCGCGCACGCCGTCGGCCAGCGTCTCTATCGTGTGTTCGGAGTGCTCGCCGTCGAGGACGACGAAGTCGAAGCCGTCGGCGGCGAGGAGTTCGGCGACGACGGGGCTCGGGATTGTCGACCAGACGCCGACCGGCGCGTCGCCGGCGCGGAGGGCTTCGGTGAGGGTACCTGCGTGCATACGTGTTCGAGTGCGGCGGGGCGAATAGGGGTTCCGAGGTCGGTCCGCCCCTCTCGCTTTAAGTATCTCTGGCGACAAGGTGTAGATACGAGCGAGGTGCGACGGGTTCTCCCGAGTGTTTTGGTCTCCAGCCGCGGCTGTGCGCGACGGAGCGCCAGTTGCGTGCCACCCCGGTTCTCCGACGAACCGCGACGTTCTTTAAGTGTCTCTGGCGATAAGGTGTAGATACGAAGGACTTCTCCCGACGCCACGACCCGCCAGCGACGGCTGTCGCGTCGGCGTCGGTTCTGGATTCGGCTGCGTCGTCCACCCCCGCGCTCGGTGCTTTAAGTGGTTCTGGCGACAAGGTGTAGATACGAAGCGCTTTTCGAGGACCTCGCGCCCCGCAGCGGCGTCGCCGGGGCGAGATTTTAACCGTGGTCGTCCCGGAAGGAGGAGATATGAGTGCAGACCCCGGGACGCGCGTCCGGTGGGAGTCGGCCGACGACGAGCGCGTCGAACACCGACCCGGAGCGGGCGCGCTCTCCCGCGCGCAGGCCCAGCGCGACACGACGGTGCGGAAGTGGGGCGTCACGTCCCCGAGTGCCACCGTCATCGGGCGCGCCGAGACCCCGGAGGCGGACCTCTCGGAGAACGTGCGGCGACTCCACGACGAGCGCCACACCGCGACCGAGGGCCACAGCCGACGCGCGCACTACCTCGACCGCCTGCGCACCACGCAAGCCCTCTGTAACGCCGTGGACGTGACGCCGTGGCAACGAGACGTGGCGCTCGGCGTGATGGGCGACATCGACCTCACGGAGTTCGGGAGCCAGCGCGCCATCGAGAAGGTCGCGCTCGTCGTCATCCGGCACGTCGTGGACGTGGACCGCCGGCGCTACTTCGGCCTCGACGACCTCGACGCCGGCGACGTCTCTCCCGACCGGATGGCGGAGCTGTTCGAGCGGTACAAGGCCCGCGACGTGACCGACGAGCCCGCCTTCGAGTCGCTCGCGGACCGGTACGACCTCGACAAGACGAGTCTGAACCGCCTGCGGCGCGTGCTCACCGACCAACTGGACGACGGTCTGCCGGCGTTCGGCCGGAACCCCCACCGCGACCCCCACCTCCCGAGCGTCACGGAACGCGACCTGCCCGACGACGAGCAGTAGGGCGGTCGTCGGTCCCCGACGTGCAGAGTTGTAGGAATCCTTAAGTTATTCGTCGGTGACGTGACGGTGTACCTATGAACGCCCCGAGAGAGCAGGACTGGGCGGAACGGTGGGACCGGCTGTACGACGCGCTCGCGGCCGAACCGCGCCGAGAAGTCCTCCGCTCGCTGACGAACGTCCCCGAAGAGCGGCGCCTCCCGTTGCCCGACGCGGCCACGTCGCCGAATCAGTCGATAGACACGGAGACGCTGCGCATCGACTTGCGCCACCACCACCTCCCGAAGCTCGCCGACGTGGGATACGTCCGCTGGGAGTCCGAGCCGTTCTGTGTCCAGCGCGGCCCCCGTTTCGAGGAACCGGCGTTCGTCGTGAACACGCTGCTCGACGCCGTCGACGAGATTCCACCGGGGTTAGTCGACAACTGTCGGATTCTCCAGGAGATGACCGAATGACCCGCGACACGCTCCCCGCGAGAGTGGTCGAAGCAGTCGCCGCGGCCGACGGCGTGGAACCGGCCGACGTGGAGACGCTCCACGCGTACGTCGACCCCGACGCGTTACGGAAGTTAGACGAGCAAGACGGAGGCGAGTGGCGCCTCACCTTCCAGTTCGCGGACCACCAAGTGACGGTCACGCACGAGGCGCGAGTGCTCGTCGACGGGAGAGCGTACGCCGCCGACGCGTCGGTTCGGTAGCGAATCGAAATCGCCCACGCCGACCGGGCCGGACGGCGTACGCGCTCCGAGTGAAGAGACCCACGAGTAGCGACGTTACGCCGCGTGCTCGTCGAGGAACGCCTCGATGTCGTCGCCGCTCTTGAACCCCTCCGCGAGGCGCGCGACCTCCTCGCCGTCCTCCACGAGGACGAGCGTCGGCGCGCTCGACACGTCCCACTTCTCGACGAGCGAGATGTCGTCGCCGGGGTTCGCCATCGCGACCGTGATGCCGGTCTCCCGGGCGACGTTCCCGAGAACGGGCTCGATCGCCTGGCAAATCGCACACCCCTTCGTGTAGAACTCCACGAGCACGCGGTCGTGAGTGGCGAGCACCTCGTCGAGTTCGTCGCCGTCCGCGACGCGGAGCGGCTTCTGCGCTGACTCCATACTCGAACTAATCGACGAGCGCACATAAGGGCTGTCGCGCCGGGGGCGCGTGCCGGCACTCACGTCGTCTCGCGGCCCGTCACCGCCTCGGGTTCGAGCGCGAACACGCGGAAGGAGACGTCCTCGACGGCTTCGTCGAAGACGCGGAACGGCCCGAACCACTCGTTCAGCGTCGCCTCGTCTGGCGTCTCGCGCTCCACGAGGTCCCCCCGGAGGAGGACGCTCCACGAGTCGTCGCCGTCGGCGCCGTAGAACACGACACAGGCCGACTCGGTGGCGTCGAGGTAGTCGAACTTCGACTCGTCGCCGTGCTCGCTCAGGCGGAGGAGGACGCGCTCGCCGTCCCAGTGACACGACACCGGCACCGCGTACGCGTCCCCGCCGTCCGCGAGCGACAGCACGCAGTGGTCGGCGTCCCGCAGGTGGCGTTCGACCGCTGACTCGTCCATCCCGGTCGTGTAGACGTACTCGGCGTGCTCCATACGACTACTCCGGCGGCCAGCGCGAAAACTGTTGGTCGTCGGTCAGGCACGTGCGCTCGCGACGAGCGACGCCACGAGCCGAGACTCGGCCTTCCGGAGGTGTTCGGCGGCGGTCGAGTCGGCGCAGTCGAGGTCGTCGGCGACGGCGGCCACGTCGCCCGTCCTCGGCACCTCGTAGTAGCCGGCGTCGACGGCGGCGAACACGGCGTCGCGCTGGCGGTCGGTGAGGCAGGCCAGGGGGTCGGTCGCGGCGCCGTACCCCCGGGAGGCGACGCTGCGCACGGTCACCTCGATTTCGTCGGGGACGCGCTCGATGGCGGCCTGCACGGGCGCGTCGTCGCCGACGAGCGTCAACACCATCCAGCCGTCGTCCTCGTATCGAAGCGGCGGGACGGCGACGACGCCCGGTGGCGTGAGCGACTTCGCCGTCGCGCCCTCCAGTCGCGCCGTCTCGGAGTGGGCGTGGACGTAACAGCAGTCCTCGTCGGCGACGGAGACGTGGAACTCGTCGACGACGGGTTCGGCCGCGAACGCCTCACGGACGACCGACGGGTCGGCGTGCACGCGCAGGACGACCGTGGACTCGTCGGGGTTTTCGGGCCGGACGACGCCGTTCCAGTCCACCATCGCGGCGCGCGCCACGTCCGGGCCGGTGAGGAACGGGACGAGCGGGTGAATCGGGTCGCCGGCGCTTCGGACGCCGACCTCGACGCGCTTCATCGACGCGACCTACCCCTGCCCGCGACTTAAACCCCTCCGGGTAGTCCGGCAGAATCGGCTTGGTCGCGGAGCACGCAGGATGAGGTATGCGAGTGTTCGTCGCGGGTGCGACCGGCGTCCTCGGGCGGCGACTGGTCGAGCGACTCGCGGACGGCGGCCACGACGTGACGGGACTGACGCGCGACGCGACCGGCGACGCGACGGTCGAATCGCGGGGCGCCACGGCGGTCCGCGGCGACGTGACCGACGAGGCAGTCGCGGCGGCGGTCGGAGACGCGGACTGCGTCGTCCACGCAGCGACGGCGGTGCCGACCGGGAAGGCGAGTGCGAGCGATTGGGAACGCGACGCCGAGGTTCGCCGAGAGGGCGCGCGCCACCTCGCGAGCGCCGCGGCCGAGTGTGGCGCCCGCTACGTCGGTCAGAGCGTGACGTGGGTGGCGCGCCCGGACGGCGGCGGCCGCTTCGACGAGGACAGCCCACGGAATCCGACGCGCGCGACGCAGGGGAGCGCGGACGCCGAGCGCCTCGCGCGCGAGCACCACCCCAACCCCGTAATTTTGCGCGGTGGCTGGTTCTACGGCCCCGAGTCCGCCCACACGCGGCAGTTCGGCGAGCAACTGCTCGCCGGCCGGCTGCCCGCGCTCGGCACCGGCTTCCTCGGGCGCGAGTCGGCGACGCTGTCGTACTGCCACACCGTCGACGCGGCGCGCGCGTTCGCCGCCGCCGTCGAGGGCGACGCCACCGGCACCTACCACGTCGTGGACGACCGGCCGGCGCCGTTCGGCGACTTCGTCCGAGCGTTCGCCGCCGAACTCGACGCGCCGACGCCGCGCCGCCTCCCCGGATGGATTCTGCGGCCCGTCCTCGGAACCGACGCGGTGGGGATGCTGACGACGGACGCCGTCACCGGCAACGACCGCTTCCGCGAGGCGTTCGACTGGGAGCCGCTGTACCCGACCCACGAGGCCGGCCTCGAACAGGTGGTCGAGCGGTGGCGCGCGGACGGTGTCGTCGTCCCCACGGACGGCGGGTGGCAGTGGAACGACGGCGGCGAGTGAGCGGGGCGACGGCGCCGTCGCTGGCGGGCGGCGAAAAACGGAGAGAACGGGGGGCGTCTATTCGAGGTCCGCGACGTACTCCTCGGTCTCCTCGGTGGAGAGTTCGCGGAACGTCTCGGTGTCGGCGTCCACGACGGCGACGCCGACGCCGTCGCCTTCGAGCGCGTCCTCGCGGCCCTCCTGGAGCGCGCGGAGCGCGAGTTTCACGCCGTCCTCGACGGTGAGGTCGGTCTCGTACTCGTCTTCGAGGTACTCCTGAATCGCGGCGCGGTCGGAACCGATGGCGACCGCCTTCCACTCGTTGGAGGTGCCCGAGGGGTCGGTCTCGAAGAGGCGGGGTTCGCCGTCGGAGACGCCCGCGATGAGGAGCGCGACGCCGAACGGGCGCGCGCCGCCGACCTGCGTGTACTGCTGGATGTGGTCGGTGACGTTCTTCGTGAGCGTGCGCACGCCGATGGGCTCGTCGTAGCGCACGTGTTCGACCTGGGACTGCTGGCGCGCGAAGTCGATGAGTTGGCGGGCGTCGGCGACGTGGCCCGCGCTCGCGGCGCCGACGTGGTCGTCGACCTTGTGGAGTTTCTCGACGCTGGAGCCCTCGAGGAGCGGGGAGCGCGTGCGCTTGTCCACGACGAGGACGACCCCCTCGGGGGTCCGCACGCCGATGCTGGCGGTGCCTCGCTTGACCGCTTCTCGCGCGTACTCGACCTGGTAGAGGCGACCGTCCGGGGAGAAGATGGTGATACCCCGGTCGTACGCCTGCTGTTGGTTCTGGCCCTGCATTGTCTGCCTTGACCCAGCGTAAGTCCCCGGCACGTAAAGGGCTTTGACTTTCGGCAGGGTCGACGCGGGACCGACAGCCGGCCCATCGGATCGTTAATTCCCCACTAATCGAGTAATTCAGCGCCTAAAGACCGCATTTAGGGACAAATCGTATATACGAGAGAAGTCCACTATAGATGTGTTATCATGTCACGTGAAATCGGTTCGCTGTCACGCCGCGACGTACTGAAGGCGGGCGGCATCGCCGGACTCACCGCGACGGCCGGCTGCATCGACCTCGGCGGCGGTGGCGGCGGGGGCGCGTACACTATCGGGATGGTAGACTCCCGGACTGGGTCGCTGTCCGCGTTCGGGCAGCGGAACCAGCGCGGCATGGAACTCGCGCTCGCCGACGTCAACGACGTCCAAATCGGCGGCCGCGACCTCGACATCATCGTCGAGGACTCCCAGAGCCAACAACAGCCCGGCGTGAGCGCCGCCCAGAAACTCGTGAACCAGGACGGCGTGCCGTTCGTCATCGGCGCCGTCGGCTCCGGCGTCACGCTCGCCATCTACCAGAGCGTCATCCAGGGGACCGACGTCGTCCAGTTGTCCCAGAACTCCACGAGCCCGCAACTCACCGACTTCCCCGGCCTGCTCCGGATGTCACCGACGGGCCGCACGCAGTCAACCGCGCTCGCCGAAATCATCGCCGAGGACGGCCACGACTCGGTCGCCGTCACGTGGATCAACAACGACTACGGCTCCGGCATCAAGGACGCCTTCGTCGACGCCTACGAGGGCGAAGTCGTCTACAACGCCAGCCACGACCAGGGGCAGGCGTCGTACTCCAGCGTCGTGAGCCAGATGGCGAACACGGACGCGGGCGCGTGGCTGTTCATCACTTACCAGCCGGAGTTCACGACGATGGCCCAGGAGGCCTACTCCAGCGGCGTCGACGACCAGGCCCAGTACTACGGCGCCGACTCCGTCCGCGGGCCGGAAGTGCTCGACAACACCCCCGAGGGGAGCCTGGAGGACATGAAAATCGTCGCGCCGAGCGCCGCGCTCGACCAGGAGAACTACCAGTCCTTCGCCAGCCGGTTCGAGGAGGAGTACGGCAGCGCGCCGACCGCGTGGTCGGCGTACGCCTACGACTGCGTCGTCACCGCCGCGCTCTCGATTCGGGCCGCCGACGACTTCACGGGGAGCGCGCTCTCGGAGGTCGTGCGGGACGTCACCCGCCCGTCCGGCGAGGAGGCGTTCTCCTTCGAGGCCGCCAGCGACATCCTCGCGGACGGGAGCGCGAGCGACGTGGACTACCAGGGCGTCAGCGGCCCCATCGACTTCGACGAGAACGGCGACCCGGTGGCGTACCTCCAGATATTCAACGTCGCCGACCACGCCTACGAGTCGGTCGGCTTCGTCACCGGCGAGTAACCCCCGATGCTCCACAGCCTCGCCGGACTCGCCTCGGTCGCCGCACTCCCGGTGCCGGTCGCGCAGGGCGCCCTCGACTACGTGCCCCAACTCCTGAACTACCTCGCGAACGGCCTCGTGTTCAGTAGCATCATCGTGCTCGGCGCCATCGGCCTGTCGCTGGTCTACTCCATCGCGAACTTCGCGAACTTCGCGCACGGCGACACGATGAGCGTCGGCGCGTACGCCGCGCTCGTCACGCTCGGCGCCGTCGGCACCGCCGGCCCCGAGATTCTCGAACTCCCCGTGGGGTTCTACGCGGCGCTCGTCGCCGGCATCGCCGTCGCCGCCGTCGTCGCCGTGCTCACGCACGTTGTCGTCTACCGCCCCCTCGACACGGACTCCATCGGGATGCTCATCACGAGCATCGGCGTGGCGTTCGTCTACCGCGCCGCGATTCAACTCCAGTTCGGCAACGACTTCCGCGAGTACGACGTCGACATTCTCCGCCCGGTTCCGTGGATAGAGGACGCCACGGGCGTCACGCTCACCGAACACGAACTCGCCATCGTCGTCGTCACCGCGGTGCTCGTCGTCGGCCTCCACCTCCTCCTCCAGTACACGACGCTCGGCCGGAAGATGCGCGCCACCGCGGACAACGAGGACCTCGCGAAGATTTCGGGCATCCGCACCGACCGCGTCATCACGTCGATGTGGGTCATCGGCGCGGGCCTCGCGGGCGCCGCCGGCGTGTTCCTCGGGCTGTTCAACCAACTCGGCCCGCGCATGGGCTTCGACCTCCTGTTGGTGGTGTTCGCCGCGGTCATCCTCGGCGGCATCGGGAGCGTCTACGGCGCGATGGCCGGCGGCTTCCTCATCGGGATGCTGAACCGCCTCACGCCCGTGCTCTCGGACGTCGGCATCCCCATCAAGCCGGCGTACGCGAACGCCATCGCGTTCGTCATCATGGTGCTCGTGTTGCTGGTTCGCCCGCGCGGCATCGCCGGAGGTGACGGCGGATGAGCGACACCGGCGAGAACAGCGAGGGCGGCGGCGAGGACACGAAGACGGCCTTCGAGGCGAGCGACGACGAGGGGGCGCCGTTCAGCGAGCGCATCGTCACGTACGGCATCGCGGCCGCCGCCGGCCTGCTCCTGTTGGGCGTGCTCGTCGGCCTCGTGAACCCCGCGTACCTGCTGTCGTTGCTGTCGCTGGCGGCGATGTACGGCCTGCTCTCGCTCGGCCTGAACGTCCAGTGGGGGTACACCGGCCTCATCAACTTCAGCGTCGCCGCGTTCTTCGGCATCGGCGCCTACGTCCCCGTGTTGTTGTCCGCCAGCGGCTCCCCGATTTCGGGCGGCTACCCACCGCTCGTCGGACTCCCGATAGCCATCGGGGTCGTGGTGGTGCTCGCGCTCGCCATCGGCGTGCCGACGCTGAGTCTGCGCGAGGACTACCTCGCCATCGCCAGCCTCGGCCTCGCCGAGGTGGTTCGACTCGTCTTCCGGAACCAGTCGGAGTGGACGCGGGGCACCGCGGGCGTCGGCGGCATCCCGTCGTTCTTCGAGGGCATCCCCTTCTTGGAGACGTTCCCGCAGTCGATGCCCGTCGTCGAACTCGGCATCTACCGGCTGGCGGTGCCGTTCTGGAGCAACCTCCTGAACTTCGCGCTCGTCGCCGCGTTCGTCCTCGCCTCCTACGTCGTCCTGCGGCGCGTTCACCGGTCGCCGTGGGGCCGGGTCCTCCGGACGATTCGGAGCGACGAGGACCTCGCAGAGGCACTCGGGAAGAACACGTTCGCGTTCCGGATGCAGGCGTTCGTGCTCGGGAGCGTCGTGATGATGTTCGCGGGCGTGTTCTACGCGTTCTCCCAGAATTTCCTGACGCCGGGCATCTTCGACCCCATCTTCACGTTCTACGCGTGGATTGCGGTGATTCTCGGCGGGAGCGGGTCCAACAGGGGCGCGCTGTTCGGCGGCGCGGTGCTCGTCGCCATCGTCGAGGGCTCGCGGTTCATCGGCCTCGGCGCGTCGTTCCGCCTGCTCGCCGTCGGCCTGCTCATCGTCGCCGTGATGCGGTTCCGGCCGCAGGGCCTGCTGCCGCCACGCGACGAACTCGTGTGGCCGAGCGCGAAGCGGGGTGAGTCGCGTGACTGACCCCGTCCTGCGAACCGAGAACCTGCGGAAGGCGTTCGGCGGCCTGACCGCCACCGACGACGTCTCTATCGAGGTCGAACGCGGCACCATCACCGGGATGATAGGCCCGAACGGCGCGGGGAAGTCGACGCTGTTCAACCTCGTGTCGGGGTTCTACGAGCCGGACTCGGGGCGCGTGTTCGTCAACGAGACGGACGTGACCGACCGGGAGCCACACGAGGTGACTGACGCCGGCCTCGTGCGGACGTTCCAGACGCCGAAGAAACTGGAGGGAATGACCGTCCGGGAGGCGATGCTGGTCGGTCCCCAACACCAACTCGGGGAGTCCGTCGTCCCGCTGTTCACGAGTCCGAGCGCGGTCCGCGACGAGGAACGCGAGAACCTCGAACGCGCCCACGAACTGCTGGAGCGCTTCGAAATCGACCACCTCGCGCGCCAGCCCGCGACCGACATCTCGGGGGGCCAACTCAAACTCGTGGAGTTGGCGCGCGCGATGCTCGCCGGCCCCGACCTCCTGTTGTTGGACGAACCGGTGGCGGGCGTGAACCCGACGCTCGCGAACAAACTCAAAGCCATCATCGAGGAACTGAACGAGGACGGCATCTCGTTTCTCGTCATCGAACACGACATGGGGTTCATCATGGACCTCGCGGACCCCATCGTCGTCCTGAATCAGGGCGCGGTGCTGATGGAGGGGACGCCCGAGGAAGTGCAGTCCGACGAGCGCGTCATCGAGGCGTACCTCGGTGGTGGTCGCGATGACTGAGCCGATTCTCTCGGTGGACGGCGTCGACTCCGGCTACGGCGACGTGCAGGTCCTAGACGACCTCTCGATGCACCTCGAAGACGACGAAATCGTCTGCCTCATCGGGCCGAACGGCGCGGGGAAGTCCACCGTACTGAAGACGGTGTTCGGCCTGTTGACGCCGTGGGAGGGGTCGGTGACGTTCGCGGGCGAGGACATCACCGGCGTCGACCCGGCGACGCTCGTGCGACAGGGGATGGGGTACGTCCCCCAGATAGAGAACGTGTTCTCGTCGATGACCGTCGAGGAGAACCTCCGGATGGGCGGCGTCTCCCGCGAGTCGGGGCTGGACGACACAATCGACCGGCTCTGCGAGCGCTTCCCCCTGCTGGCGGACAAGCGCGGCGCGAAGGCGCGGACGCTGTCGGGCGGCCAGCGACAGGTGCTGGCGTTCGCTCGCGCGCTGATGACCGACCCCGACGTGTTGCTCATCGACGAGCCGTCGGCGGGTCTCGCGCCGAACATCGTCGAGGACGTCTTCGAGAACGTCCAGACGGTGAACGACCTAGGCACCGCGATTATGATGGTCGAGCAGAACGCCGTCGAGGGACTCGGTATCTCCGATAGGGGGTACGTCCTCGACCAAGGCACCGTGCGCTTCGAGGACGAGGCCGACGCCCTGCTGGACAACCCCGAAGTCGGCCAACTCTACCTCGGGGGCTGACGCCGCGCCCGACACCGATTTTCAGGCCGAGAGGACGCGCCCGAACAAATACGGCGAGACGAACAGCGCGAGCGGGACGAGAATCCAGACCTGTCCCGCGAACACGTCGTACTGGCCGAGCGTGACCGACACCGGCGTTCCCTCGGCGTACCCGACGAGGAACTCGAAGCCGACGGTCGCGACGGTCCACGCGGCGCCGACGGCGAGCAGTTCGAGGTCGGTGTAGGCCGTCGCCGTCGTCCAGAAGTAGGCGGCGGTGACGGCGAGAATCATCGCCACGAGGAGCAGCGTGCTGAGGACGTGCGCGAGGTAGTCGTCCATCCGCGGAATCAGCACGGTCTCCCGGAAGACGCCGTTCGCGACGGCGAGCACGGCCATCACCAGCCAGACGGCGAGCGGGACGGCGAGGACGCCGGGGCGGAGCGACTGCGCGGGCGTAGCGGCGAGACTCATGAGTACGTGTACGACTCCGGACACGGTAATCGTGGGGGTGGGTCTCGCAGGGTGGGAAGGCGACTCCGCCACCCTACTTGAGGGTGGGCCGCCAAGCCGGGGTATGGACGACGGGAAAGCCAGCCGCGAGTTCTTCGCCGACCACGTCGCCGGTCGGACGGGCGCCGACCGCGCGGACGTGCGCCTCGGCCCGACGTACGGCGCGGACTTCGGCGTCGTGGACGTGGGCGACTCGGTGGTGGCGATGGCCGCCGACCCCGTGTTCGTGATGCGGGAACTCGGCGTCGAGCGCGCGGCGTGGTTCGCGTTCCACATCGCTGTGAGCGACGTGGCCCTGTCGGGCCTGCCGCCGGCGCACCTCGCGCTCACGCTGAACCTCCCGCCGGGCACGAGCACCGAGGCGTTCGACGACATCTGGAGCGTGTTCGACCGCGAAGCCCGCGACCTCGGGACGAGTCTGACGACCGGTCACACCGGCACCTACGAGGGCTGTGCGTTCCCGACGGTGGGCGGCGCGACCGCGCTCGCGGTCGGCGACCCCGCGGACCTCGTGGTGCCGACGGGCGCGCGCTCCGGCGACCGCGTCGTCGTGACGAAGGGCCCCGCCATCGAGACGACGGGCCTGCTCGGGACGCTGTTCGGCGACGACCTCCCGCTCGACGCCGAAACCGTCGACGCGGCCCGCGAGCGGTTCTGGGACGCCAGCCCCGTCCGGGACGCGCTCACCGCGGCGGCCGCGGGCGGCGTGACGGCGATGCACGACGCGACCGAGCGCGGCCTCGCCAACGGGTTCCACGAACTCGCGGCCGCGAGCGACGTGGCACTCGCAGTCGACCGCGAGGCGGTGCCGGTCGCGCCGGGCGTCCGCGAGGTCTGTGACTACTTCGGCGTGGACCCGTGGAGCGCCTCCAGCGAGGGCACGGTCGTGCTGACGGTCGAACCCGAGTCGGTGAGTGGCGTGCTCGCGGCGCTCGCCGAGGAGGGAATTCCGGCGGCGGACGCGGGCGTCGTCGAATCCGGCGCTGGCGTCACCGTCGACGGCGACGCGCTCCCCGAACCCGACTCGGACCCGCTGTGGCCGGCCTACCAGCGCGCGAGAGAACAGTTCTGGGCGTAGTCAGGCCGAGACGGTGACGTTCCCCGACGCTTCGGCGGACGCCACGAACGACTCGGTGCCCGCGAACAACACGACCGTATTTTCGCTGACGCGCGACGTCCGGTAGGCGGTGCTCGCGTTCTGGTCGGCGAGCGTGCGGGAGGCGGCGGCGAACTCGTCTGCGTCCTCGGTCGAATCCCAGCGCGTCACCCACGCGATAGAGCGCGTGCTCCCGGTCTCGAAGACGAGGACGCGGTCGTTCCCCCAGCCCTCGGCGGCCTCGACGGCAGCCCGTTTCCCGGCGGTCTCTCTGAGCGCGATGCGGACGAACAGTTCACCGGCGCACCCGGTCGGGGACTGCACGCGCTCGTAGGCCGCAGTCTGGGTGGTCACGTCCAGCGGCGCGAGGTCGTCGCGGGGCGTCTCGGGGTGGAGGAGGTTCTCGGTCGTCTCCGGGGCGTCGTCGTAGACGCTCGCGAGGTCGGCGGTGTCGTCGATGGTGGCGTTCACGTACTGGACGCCGAAGTGGTACTGCGAGTAGACGACGCGGTTCCCGGAGGTCCCGTTCGCGTACCGCGCGGCGATGTGCGCCGACTGGAGTTGCGTCTCGGGGAGGTGTTCGCGGGTGTAGGCGTCGGTGACGTAGACCGCGCCGCCCTCCACGAGCGCGCGGCGCGCGAAGCGCTCGTCGAGGGACGTGCGGCCCAGCGAGAGGGAGCCGAACCACGGCACCATCTCCTCGCGGACCTGCGCGACGTGCGCGAACTCGTGGGCGAGCACTTGCTCGGTGCGAGCGGGGCCGGCGCTGGCGGGCGAGATGTAGACGGTGCCGTCGAGCGTCGTCAGGCCCGCGGGCTGGTCGGTGTCGAGCGCGGGGTTCGAGACGCCGAGCGTGCGGAAGAACGGAATCCCGCCGAGGTTCGAGGACTTGTACGTCGTGAGGTCCCGTACCACCACCCGCGTTCCGGGGTACGTCTCGCCGACCAGCGATTCGACGCGCTCGAAGGTGCGGTTCGCGTCCACGGAGAGGTCTCCGTCGACGGTCACGTACTCGGGCGGGCCGTCGCTGGTCGCCGTCTCGCCGTCGCTCGCGGACGGGTCCGCGTCGGGGCCGCCGGTCTGCGCGGGCGTGGGGGCGGTACACCCGGCGAGCACGAGGAGCGCGCACGCGAGGACGGCGCTGAGGCGGCGACCGGTCATGGACGCCAGTTCGGCCAGCAGTCACTAACGGATTGCGGTGGTTCGCGGGCCGCGCGACCGCGGGTTCGGTGGGTTCTTGTCCGCGGCAGACCCAGCACGCACCGATGCGACCGAGGGAGTCATGGGGATAGTCGAGGAGTTCCTCGATTTGAAGGCGGAGACGGACGCGGACCTGCTCGCGATGCAGGTCGGTGACTTCTACGAGTTCTTCGCGGAGGACGCCCGGCGGGTCGGCGACGCGCTCGACCTGAAGGTCTCCGAGAAGTCCAGCCACGGGTCGTCGTACCCGATGGCGGGCGTGCCGGTGGACGACCTGACGCCGTACGTCGCGGCGCTCGTCGAGCGCGGCCACCGGGTCGCCATCGCCGACCAGCGCGAGGACGACGCCGACGACATCACGCGGGAAGTCACCAGAGTGGCGACGCCGGGGACGCTCCTCGAAGCCACCGGCGCCGACGCGCGCTACCTCGCCGCCGTCGTGCGAGACGACGGTTGGGGGCTGGCGTTCGTGGACGTGACCACGGGCCAGTTCCACGTCACCGACGCCGACGGCGAGGCCGACGCGTTCACCGAACTCTACCGGTTCGCGCCCGAGGAAGTCCTGCCCGGCCCCGACCTGCGGGGCGACGACGACTTCCTCGCGCGACTCCGGGAGCGCGCCGACGCGACGCTGACGCTCCACGAGGCCGGCGCGTTCGCGCCCGGCAAGGCGACTCACGCCGTCCGCGACCAGTTCGGCGACGGCGCGCTCGACAGCCTCGGCGTCGACGCGGGGAGTCCGGCAGTCCGGGCGGCGGGCGCGGCGCTCGCGTACGTCGCGGACACCGACGCGGGCGTGCTGGCGTCGCTGACGCGCCTCCAGCCCTACCGCGCCGACGACCACGTGGAACTCGACGCCACCACCCAGCGCAACCTCGAACTGACGGCGACGATGGCCGGCGAGGGCGAGGGGTCGCTGTTCGACGCGCTCGACCACACCGTCTCGGCCGCGGGCGGTCGTCGACTACAGGCGTGGCTGACCCGACCGCTTCGAGACCGCTCGGAGTTGGAGCGCCGACAACAGGCGGTCGGTGCGCTCGCCGACGCGCCGCTCGCGCGGGACGCGCTCCGTGACGCGCTCGGCGACGCCTACGACCTCGAACGCCTCGCGAGCAAGGCCGCCGGCGGGCGCGCCGACGCCACCGACCTCCTCCGCGTGCGTCGCACGCTCGCGCTCGTCCCCGAGGTGGCCGACGCGCTGACGACCGACCCCGCCCTCGCCGACTCGCCGGCGCGGGACGTCCTCGAACGCGTGGACCGCGAGGCGCTGGCGGGCGTCAGGGAAGAACTCGAAACCGCGCTCGCCGAGGACCCGCCGAAGACGCTCCGGCAGGGCGGCCTGCTCTGCGAGGGCTACGACGACGAACTCGACGCGCTACTCGCCGAGCACCGCGAACACCGCGAGTGGCTGGACGGCCTCGCGGACCGCGAGAAGGAGCGCCTCGGCGTCACGCACCTGCAGGTCGACCGGAACAAGACCGACGGCTACTACCTGCAGGTCGGGCGCTCGGAGACCGACGCCGTCCCCGAGGAGTACCGCGAGGTGAAGTCCCTGAAGAACTCGAAGCGCTACACCACCGAGGCGCTGGAAGCCCGCGAGCGCGAGGTGCTGCGCGTCGAGGAGGAGCGCGCCGACCTCGAGTACCGCCTGTTCGAGGAACTCCGGGACTGGGTGGGCGAGTGCGCCGGCTTCCTCCAAGACGCGGGGCGCGCGCTCGCCGAACTGGACGCGCTCGCGAGCCTCGCCGAGCACGCCGCCGCGAACCGCTGGGTCAGGCCGGAACTCACCGAGGGCGACGCCCTCGACATCGAGGCGGGCCGCCACCCCGTCGTCGAGCAGACCACCGAGTTCGTGCCCAACGACGCGCGCTTCGGCGACGGCCGGCGGTTTCAGGTCGTGACCGGGCCGAACATGAGCGGGAAGTCCACCTACATGCGGCAGGTCGCGCTCGTCGTCTTGCTCGCGCAGGTCGGCAGTTTCGTGCCCGCCGACTCGGCCAGAGTGGGTCTCGTTGACGGTATCTACACCCGCGTCGGCGCGCTCGACGAACTCGCGCAGGGCCGGTCGACGTTCATGGTCGAGATGCAGGAACTCTCCCGCATCCTGCACGCCGCCACGGAGGACTCGCTCGTGATTCTCGACGAGGTGGGCCGGGGCACCGCGACCTACGACGGCATCAGCATCGCGTGGGCGGCGACCGAGTACCTCCACAACGAGGTGCGCGCGAAGGCGCTGTTCGCGACGCACTACCACGAACTCACGGCGCTCGCCGACCACTTGAGTGGCGTGGCGAACGTCCACGTCGCCGCAGAAGAGCGTGACGGCGACGTGACGTTCCTGCGTACCGTCCGCGAGGGCGCGACCGACCGGTCGTACGGCGTCCACGTCGCCGACCTCGCGGGCGTCCCGGACCCGGTGGTGGAGCGGTCGCGTGACGTGCTCGACCGCCTGCGCGAGGAGAAGGCCGTGGAGGCGAAGGGCTCGGCGAGCGAGTCCGTGCAGGCCGTCTTCGACGTGGACAGCGGCGAGTTCGCGGAAGCAGAGGCTGACGCAGAGGGGGACGGCAGCGAGTTCGAGAGCGCGCTCGATTCGGACGCCGAAGCCGTGCTGGACGACCTCCGAGACGTCGACGTGAACGAGACGCCGCCCGTCGAACTCCTCGGGAAGGTCCAGGACTGGCAGTCGCAGTTGGAGGACTAGCCGTTACCCCTGTCCGACCATCGAGTCCTCGTCCTCCCACTCCTCCTCGCGGAGTTCGTACTTCTGGACTTTTCCGGTGGCCGTCGTCGGGAGTTCGGCGACGAACTCGACGCGCCGGACGGCCTTGTAGGAGGCGAGGTTCTCGCGCGTGAACTCCACGAGGTCGGTCTTCGTGACGCCGGGGTTGTCGGGGTCGCCGGACTCGGGGACGACGAACGCTTTCGGGGTCTCGCCCCAGTCCTCGTGGGGCGACGGGATGACCGCCACCTCGCTGACGGCGTCGTGCTCGAACAGCGCGTCCTCCAGTTCGATGGAGGAGATGTTCTCGCCGCCGGAGATGATGATGTCCTTCTTGCGGTCCTGAATCGAGACGAAGCCGTTCTCGTCGACGACGGCGAAGTCGCCCATGTGGTAGTAGCCCTCGGCGCGCTCGTTGAACGCCTCCTCCGTCGCGTCGGGCTTGTTCCAGTAGCCCTCCATCACCTGATTCCCGGAGACGACGATTTCGCCGATGGTCTCGTCGTCCCACGGCACGTCCTCGCCGTCCTCGTCGACGACCCGGACCTCGGTGCCGAGGAAGCCGATGCCCTGGCGTTTCTTCAGCGAGTAGCGGTTCTCGTCGTCGAGCAAGCGCTTCGCCTCGGAAGTCGTAATCAGGGGGCCGGTCTCGGTGGCGCCGTAGACGTGGACGAGGTCCCACCCGAACTCGTCTTCGACGGTGCGGATGGTCGCCTCCGGCGGCGCGCTGCCGGCGGTGGCGGCGCGCACGTCGGCGCTCCCAGTGGTTTCCACGTCGTGGTCGTCGTAGTAGTTCTGGAGCATGTTCAGCACCGTCGGCGCGGCACAGAGGTAGGAGACGTCCTCCTCGCGGACGGTGTCGAAGATGGATTCGGCGTCGACGCCGCGGGTGCAGACGTGGGTGGCGCCGGCGCCCGTGACGGCGTAGATGTGCCCCCAGCCGTTGACGTGGAACATCGGGAGCGTCCAGAGGTAGGTGTCCGTGTCCCGGACGTTCTGGTGGTAGGAGACGAGGAAGGCGTGCAGCGTCTCGTTTCTGTGGGTGCGACAGACGCCCTTCGGGTCGCCCGTGGTGCCCGAGGTGTAGTTGATGGTGACCACGTCGCCCTCGTCCATCTCGGGGCGGTCGTAGTCCGAGTCGGCGTCCGCGAGCAGGGAGTCGAAGTCCTGCCAGTCGCCCTCGACGGCGTCGGCGTCGTTCGTGACGAACGTCTCGACCGGCACGTCGTCCCGAACGGCCTCCACCTTCTCGGCGTACTCGTAGTCCGCGTAGATGGCCGAGACGCCGGCGTCGTTCAGGATGTACTCGAAGTCCTCGGGTGTCAGCCGGTAGTTCAGGGGCGTGTGGACGGCGCCGGCCTGCATCGCGCCGTAGGCGGCTTCGAGGTGGTAGTGCGTGTTCGGGTCGAGGACGGCGACGCGGTCGCCCTGTTCGACGCCGGCGGACTGGAGGACCGCCGAGAAGCGGTCGGCGCGGTCGCCGAGTTCGTCGTACGTGTAGCGCTCGCCGGTGGTCGCGACGACGGCCGTCTCGTCGCCGTAGTACTTGCGGGCGCGGTCGAGGAAGTCCGTGACGAGGAGTGGTCGCTCCATCTCCCCTAAACGTTCACCGACGTTCGTGAAATCCATTCGGGTCGCTCCCAAGACTTGACGCCGACCCGCGGTCCGACCGCGGCGCGGGTCGTCACTTCCCGCCGGCCTTCGTGGTGACGCGGAACTCGGCGGGTGGACTGAGAATACCGGCGACGGTGCCCATCGAGTGGACGACGGTGACGAGGGGCGCGAGCGGGACGGCGAGCGCCCAGTGGAGTGCCGACGACCCGTAGTAGGAGACGCCGCGCAGATACCAGTAGGCGGTGAACAGTGCGAGGACGGCGGACGCCGCGGCGAACAGGCCGCCGTGGACGACGGTCACGCCGAGCAGGGAGAGAGGGACTGCCACGAGCGTGACGACGGGGGAGAGCGCCCACGCGTAGTTCCGGACGCGCGTGAGGACGCGGTACCGGACGGGCAGGAGGTCGGCGGCGCGCACGTTCCCGGCGGCCCACCGGCGGCGCTGCTGGAGAATCTCGTAGAGGTTCGGCGGCGCCTCGTTCCGGCAGGTGACGCGGCCGAGTTCGAAGTCGAGGTCGAACCGGCGGGCGGCCGACCAGACGAACGCGGTGTCCTCGACGAGCGTCTCGCGGTTCCACGTCACCTCGTCCTCGACGGACCGCCGGACGGCGATGCCGCCGCCCCACGCGAACAGGGGGATGGAGAGGCGGGCGAACGCGCGCTGTTCGAGCTGGACGCCCATCCGGTAGACGTCCGCGAGGTACGAGAGCACGGAGCCGGTCTGTCGGGGCTGCTCGCGGAGTTGCACGACGTCGGCGTCCGGGAGGCCCTCGAAGGACTCGACGACGCTGTCCTCGTCGAGGTAGAGGACGAACTCGCGGTCGCAGTCGAGGGTGCGGCGCGCCCACTCGATGGCGCGGCCCTTCCGCACGGCGTCACACTCGAAGTCGTCGGGAACGACGTGGACGGAGGCGCCGGCCACGTCGATGGCGTCCTCCGCGACGACGTGGACGTCGTCGAGTTCGTCGGGGAGCGAGTCGACGGTCTGCTGGACGACGGCCGCCGAGTCGATGGTGAGGATGCGGACCTGCACGTCGTCGCCGCCGTGGACGCCGTCGGGCGTCTCGTAGCCGGCGCCGACGACGTACGTCAGGCCGAACCAGACGACGGCGGTGCCCGCGAACAGCAGGGTCGCCGCCCACAGCGTCAGTTCGAAGACGGTCTGTGCGCCCACCGGCAGGCCGAGCGACACGCCGAGGAACACCCCCGGCACGGCGACGAGGAGCGCGCCGGCGGCGGCGAGGAGCGCGGGTCGTTCGAGTCTCATCGTACCCGACCCCAACGGCCAGACGCACTTCAACCGGGAACGCCGTGAAGCCGCGTTGCGGGCGCGACGCCCGCGATTAACGCGAATTAACGCGGGTGAAATTCGGCTTCAGCGCGGTCGGTGCTGGCGGAGCCACGCTCCGTCGGGCGCGAGCGGGGAGGACCGAACCGCGAGCGGGCGAAACCCTCGGGCCCGCCGCACAGAACACTTATCAGAGCGCCCGGCGGAGACGGATTCGTATCGCGCCCCGCACCGAACACCTCCCCCTCGCTCGTGACTGACGAATCTACTTGGTCCCGCTTCCGGACGGCAGTCGCTCGGCGCGTCGGCGTAGACGCGCGTGCGCTCGCCGCGCTCCGGGTCGCGCTCGGCGTGTTGTTGCTCGCCGACCTCGCGTTCCGCGCGCGACACCTCGTCGCGTTCTACACGAACCGGGGCGTCCTCCCGGTCGCCGCGCTCCGCGGGGAGTACGCGGCGTTCGCGGAGTTCTCGCTGCACGCCGCCGGCGGGGTCGGCGTGCAGGCGGCGCTGTTCGCGCTCGCCGCGGTGGCGGCGCTCGCCGTCCTCGCGGGCTACCACACCCGGCTCGCGGTCGTCGCGTCGCTCGTGTTGCTGGCGTCGCTGCACGCCCGCAACCCCGTCGTGTTGAGCGCTGGCGACTCGCTTCTGCGCCGCCTCCTGCTGTGGAGCGTGTTCCTGCCGCTGGGCGCGCGCTGGTCGGTCGACGCGCGACGCGGCGCGCGACGCGACGGGCACGTGGCGAGCGCCGCGACGGCCGGCCTGCTCGTGCAGGTCGTCGTCGTGTACGCGGTCAACGCGGTGGTCAAACTCCGCGGGGACGCGTGGCTCGGCGGCGACGCCATCCGGTACGTGTTCGGCCTCGGCGGCTACACGACGGCGTTCGGCGCCGTCCTCGCCGACTTCCCCGCGGTGCTCGGCGCGCTCTCCCACGGGTGGCTCGCGCTGCTCGTCGCCTCGCCGCTCCTCCTGGTGGTCGTCGGGCGGGCGCGCACCGCGCTGGCGGCCGCCTTCGCGGTCGCACACCTCGGGATGGCCGCCACGATGCACCTCGGCCTGTTCCCGTTCATCTCGGCCGCCGCGCTCATCCCGCTGTTCCCGCCGGCGGTCTGGGACCGCCTCCCCGAGCCCTCGCGCTCGCCGACGGCGGTCCTCGACGACGTGCTACCGGCCGTCTCGGCGCCGCGCGGCGTCTCGGCGCCCGGCCTCCGACGGACGGTCAGCGTGGCCGGCCGCGCGCTCGCGGCGGCGCTCCTCGTGGGCGTGCTCGTCTGGAACGCGGCCGCGCTCGGGTACGCCGACGTGCCGGGCGCGAGCGGCGTCGACCCCGGAGAGCACCGGTGGGACATGTTCGCGCCGGAGCCCCGGCACGCGTACGTCGAGTACGACGCGACGGGGACGCTCGCGTCCGGCGAGCGCGTCGACCCGATGGCGCGGGGGTTCGACGGGATGCGCTGGCGGACGTACCTGTTCACCCTCCAACAGCCCGGCAGCGAGGCGCTGGCCGACGACTTCGCGGGATACCTCTGCGAGCGCGACGGGCGACTCGCGAGCGTCGACGTCGACTACGTCGAGTACACCGTGCGCCTCGACGCGCCCGACGAGGGCGTGCGCCGCGACCTCGTCGAGCAGTCGTGTCCAGGCACGGGATAGCCCGCCGAGCGCGGGATTGATACGCGGCGGTCGCGTGGCCCCGAGCAATGACTGGGGGGACGCGTTCGGGCCGCGCGAGCGAGCGATGACCGAGCGCATCCGGGAACTGGACGACGCGACGGTCGCCCAGATTGCGGCGGGCGAGGTCGTCGAGCGCCCGGCGAGCGTCGTGAAGGAACTCGTGGAGAACAGCCTCGACGCGGGCGCGTCGAGCGTGGACGTGACGGTGGCGAGCGGCGGCACCGACCGCGTCGTCGTCGCGGACGACGGACGGGGGATGACCGGCGAGGACCTCGAACGCGCGGTGCGCCAGCACACGACGAGCAAACTCGGGGACGCGAGCGACCTCGACGGGGTGGCGACGCTCGGCTTCCGGGGCGAGGCGCTGTACACCATCGGCTCCGTCTCGCGGATGACGGTGACGACGCGCCCGCGGGACGCCGGTGATTCGGGGTGGCGGCTGACCGTCGACCACGGGGAGACGGGCGACCTCCAGCCCGCGGGCCGGCCCGCCGGGACGACGGTCGAAGTGACGGATTTGTTCGCGGAGACGCCGGCGCGCCGCAAGTACCTCAAACGGGACGCGACGGAGTTCGCGCACGTGAACCGCGCGGTGACGCGGTACGCGCTCGCGAACCCCGGCGTGGCGGTGTCGCTGACCCACGACGGCAGGGAGGTGTTCGCGACGACCGGCACCGGCGACGTTCGGGACGCCGCGCTCGCCGTCTACGGTCGGGAGGTCGCCCAGTCCCTGCGCGAGGTCGAGGCGTCCCCGGAGGGGTCGGTGGAGCGCGTCCACGGCTACGTGTCCGACCCGGAGACGACGCGGGCGACCCGCGAGTACCTCGCGACGTTCGTGAACGGGCGCTCGGTACGGGACGCGGTGCTCCGCGAGGCCGTGCTGGACGGCTACGGCGGCCAACTCGCGAACGACCGCTACCCGTTCGCGGTGCTGTTCGTGGACTGCGAGGGCGTGGACGCGAACGTCCACCCGCGCAAGATGGAGGTGCGCTTCGAGGCCGAGGACCGCGTGAAACGCGCCGTCGAGGGCGCGGTTCGGGACGCGCTCCTCGATTCGGGGCTGGTGCGCTCGCGGGCGCCCCGGGGCGCGTCGAAGCCCGGGGACACGGAGATTGCGCCGTCCTCGGCGGGCGACGAATCAACGGAGCGCGCGTCCGGCGACGACTCGCCGACCGAGCGCGAACCGGGCGTCGAACCGGGACGCGTCGGAGCGAGCGCGGGTGCAGCGGCGGACGTGCCGGATGCTGACGACGACGCCGACGAGTGGAGCGCGGGCGGCGAGCAAGCCGAATTCGGAACAGCGAGCGAGTCGGGCGATGGGACGACTCGGGACGCAGCGACGGCCGACGAGACAGATTCGACCGACGCGTCGCCGACCTTCGAGGGGGCGACCGAGAACGCGCGCCTCGCGCCTGACGACCCCGAGGAGTCCTTCGACGGCCTGCCGTCGCTGCGCGTGCTCGGGCAACTCCACGACACCTACGTCGTCGCGGAGGCCGACGACGGCCTCGTGTTGGTAGACCAGCACGCCGCCGACGAGCGCGTCCACTACGAGCGCCTGCGGGAGCAGGCCGACGGCGCGTCCCAGACGCTCGTCGAACCCGTGGAACTCGAACTGACGGCGGGCGAGGCGGCGGTGTTCGAGGACGCAATCGGAGACCTGCGCGAGTTGGGGTTCGAGGCGTCGCTGTCCGGGCGGACGGCCGCGGTGTCGGCGGTGCCGGCGGTGTTCGCGGACGCGCTCGACCCCGAACTCGCGCGGGACGTGCTCGCGGACTTCGTGGCCGACGCTGGCGGCGACCCCGTGGCCGACGCCGCGGACGAACTCCTCGCGGACTTGGCGTGTCGGCCCGCCGTCACCGGGAACACGTCGCTCGCGGAGGGGTCGGTGGTGGCGCTGCTGGGGGAACTGGACGACTGCGAGAACCCCTACGCGTGCCCGCACGGCCGACCGACGCTGATTCGCGTGGACGGCGACGAGCTCGCCGACCGGTTCGAGCGCGACTACCCCGGGCACGGCGGGCGGCGCCGCGAGGACGCTGGGAACTAAGCCGCCCCACGCGTAGGGCGGGGTATGGACATCGTGACGTTCGGCGAGACGATGCTGCGGCTCTCGCCGCCCGGACGGGAGCGCTTAGAGCGCGCGACGGAGTTGGAGTTCCGCGCGGCGGGCGCGGAGAGCAACGTCGCCGTGAACGCCGGCCGACTCGGCGCCGAGACGGCGTGGCTGTCGAAACTCCCGGACTCGCCGCTCGGACGGAAGGTGACGGCGACCCTGCGCTCGCAGGGGACGACGCCCGACGTGGTGTGGAGCGAGGACGGCCGACAGGGCACCTACTACCTCGAACAGGGCGGCGAGCCCCGCGGGACGAACGTCGTCTACGACCGCGAGGGCGCGGCGGTGACGACAGCGGAGTTCGCAGAGTTGGCGACCGACCGAATCGCGGACGCGGGCTACTTCTACACGAGCGGCATCACGCCCGCGCTCTCCGAGACGCTCGCGGAGACGACGGCAGACCTGCTGGAGCACGCGCAGGCGACGGGGACGACGACGGCGTTCGACGTGAACTACCGCGGGAAGCTCTGGGACGCCGAGACCGCCCGCGACGGGCTGGAAGCGCTGTTCCCGGACGTCGACGTGTTGTTCGTCGCGGAGCGGGACGCTCGGGACGTGCTGGGACGAGAGGGGAAGCCGGCGGCAATCGGTCGCGGCCTCGCCGACGAGTTCGGGTTCGGGACCGTCGTCGTGACGCGCGGCGACGAGGGCGCGCTCGCGGTGCGGAACGGCGACGCGTACCGGCAGGGCGCCTTCGAGACGGAGACGCACGACGCAATCGGCACCGGGGACGCGTTCGTCGGCGGCTACCTCGCGCAACGCGTCGACGGCGGGAGCGTCGAGGACGCGCTCGCGTGGGGCGCGGCGACGGCGGCGCTGAAGCGCACGATTCCGGGGGACGTGGCGCTGGTCACGCGCGAGGAAGTCGAGTCGGTGCTCGCCGGCGACGGCGCCGACATCGACAGGTAACCCCGCCTGTCAATTCGTCGGCCAAAAATCTTCATTTAACCCCCGATAGGTGGCCACAAAGCGTTTTCACGGGCAGGCACTCCGGCCCGAGATGCAATGAACACGCGAATCGCGGCAGTCGCGATGGCGGTGCTGGTCGTCGCCGGGTCGGTACCCGCGGCGGCCGTCGCCACGCAGAACGGGACAGGAACACAGGAAGCGTCCGCGTACAGCGGAACGCACGTCACCTTCGACGTGCAGGACAGCGCCGTCGTCGACTACCAGGTCGAGGGCGAGACCGTGTTGGATAGCATGAAAGTCCAGTCCGGGTCGTCCGGGAACGCGGCGGGGGTCTTCGACGGGAGCCTCGACCTCTCCGCGCTCGCGACCATCGAAGGCAGCGCGCTCTCGCTGAACGCGCAGACGAGCGCCGCCGTCGAAATCGGCGCCGAGGGGTCGGCGTCGATGACCGCCCACGACAACGACCACGGCATCCTCGTGGTCCGCTCGGGCGGGAACGGGCAGGCGGTCGTCGCGAACGTCTCCTCGAACGCGGAGGCGTCCGCGGAGTCCGACCAGCAGGTCGAGGTGACGACCGAGGACGGCACGAAGGGGACGTTCGTCGTGGTCGGTGACGGCTCCGTCACCGTCAACGAGAACGGGAACGTCGCCGCGAAACTCGACGGCGACTCGCGTCTCGTCTTCCGGTCGTACCCCGATGAGAAGACCGAGACCGACGAGCAGACCGAGGAGTACATCGCGTCCGGCAAGGCGGCCGCCGAGGTGTACGTCGAACAGCAGGACGGCGAACTCGTCACTGACACCGTGACGTACGGCCAGCAGACGTCCGTCGAGACGAAACAGACCGCGGAGAACACCGTGAACGTCACGGTCGACCGCGCCGCGTCCGAGGGGAAGGTCGTCGTGACGAGCGTCTCCGAGGCCGCGGTCGGCGCGACCGAGGACATCTCGGTGACCGTCGACGGCGAGGCCGCCGCGCAGGCGTCCTCGTACAGCGAACTGGAGGGCGCCATCGGTAGCGACACCTCGAAGTACATGGTCGAGCAGTCCTCCAGCGCGGAGGCGTCGGCCGACGTGTACGTCGCCATCAACCACTTCTCCGAGCGCACCGTCCAGATGCAGGGCGACGGCGGGAGTGACGGCGGCGACGGCGGCGACAGCGGCTCCGACGGGAGCGGTTCGTCGGGCGGCAGCGTGCCCGGCTTCGGCGTCGGCGTGGCGCTCGTCGCCGTGCTCGGCGCGGCGCTCGTCGCGCTCCGCGAGTAACGACTTCGACTGACTCGCTTTTCGAACGGTTCGGCTGCTGGCGCTCTCATCGTTTTTCGACGCGCTCGGTGACAGCCCGCAGCGACGGGTGTAGTCGCGGCGAGCGCCGCGTCGGGCCGAACGCATTTCTCCCCGGCGGGCGAGCGTTCGGGTATGACGCGACCACACGTGGTCGTCGTCGGCGCGTACGGGAGCGCCGGCGTCGCCGCGGCGGAGGTGTTGGCTGACGCGGACGTGGCGCTGACGCTAATCGACGACGGCGAACCGGGGGGCGGGCTCTGCATCCTCCGCGGCTGTATGCCGTCGAAGGAGGTGTTGTCGGCGGGCGCCCACCGGTATCAGGCGCGCCACGACCACCGGCTGACCGGCGACCTCCCCGACGTCGACCTCGACGCCGTCGTGGAGACGAAAGACGACCACGTCCTCGGGTTCGCGGAGCACCGGCGGCGCGCGGTCCACGACCTCGCCGACCGGGAGCACGTGACGTTCCGCCACGAGACGGCGCGGTTCGTGGACGACCGCGTGCTCGACGTCGGGGGCGAGCGAATCGAGGCCGACTACGTGGTGGTGGCGACCGGGTCGGACCTGAATGTCCCCGACCTCCCCGGGGTTCGTGACGTGGACTGGATGGGGAGCAGGGACGTGCTCGACGCCACGGAGTTCCCGGACTCGGGCGTGGTGATGGGGTTCGGGTACGTCGGCGTCGAACTCGTGCCGTACCTCTCGGAGGCCGCCGACATGGACCTCACCGTCATCGAGCACGACGACCGCCCGCTCGACCGGTACCACCCGGCGTTCGGCGAGGAACTGCTCGAACTCTACCGCGAGGAGTTCGGCGTGGAGGTTCGCACGGAGGTGTACGAGGAGTCCGTCGAACCGACCGCAGACGGCGGCGTCCGGGTGCGCCTCGACGACGGCACGACCGCCGAGGGCGACCAACTGTTCCTGTTCACGGGCCGGACGCCCTCGTACCCGGAGGGAATCGGCGTCACCTCCCTCGACCCGGGTGAGGGTTGGGTGGACGACGCGATGCGGACAGCGGGCGACGACCGCGTGTTCGCCGCGGGCGACGTGGTCGGCGACCGAATGCTGTTGCACACGGCCAAGGAGGAGGGGTACGTCGCGGGTCGGAACGTCCTGCGCGCCGAGCGCGGCGAGGAACTGGAGACGTACGACCCCCTCCACCACGAGGTGATGTTCGCGGGGCTGGGCGTCTACCCGTTCGCGTCACTCGGCCTGCGCGCGGACGAGGCGCGCGAGCAGGGCCACAGCGTGGTGACCGCCCAGCGCGAAGCGGCAGACGACGGCGTGTTCAAGACGAAAGACGTGCCCCGCGGGAGCGCGCGCCTCGTCGTGGACGCCGACGACGGGACGGTACTCGGGTACCACGGCCTGCACTTCCACGCGGACGCGATGGCGAAGACGATGCAGGTGATTCTGGAGGCCGAGATGGACGTCCGGGAGGTGCCCGACCGGGCGTACCACCCGACGACGCCCGAGATTCTGGACGGCCTGTTCCGGGACGCGAAAGCCCAACTCTAGCAGTTGGCGAGGGCGTGAGTCCGTCCTCCGAGGGCGCGATTCCGTCAGTCGAGTTGCAGACTAACCGACAGACGGCGTGTTCGTTCGCTCGTGATTCGACGTGACGGCGGTCGCAGCGACGAGCACGATGACGACGGGGAGGACGAACATCCAGAGGGTGCCGGCCAGCGTGACGGTCAACAGCACCAAGCCGGCGATACCGGCGGCGGCCACTCGCGCTCGCCCGTACCAGACACCGGCCGAACCGGCGACAGCGAACGCCCCGAGAGCCGCGAACAGGGCGAGTCGCGTCCAGCCATAGCCGGGCTGGAAGAGATACCAGCCCAACACCCCGAGAAACGCGGCGACGGCGACGACAGAGACGCCGCGCGCGATTGAGTTGCTGGCTTCGCTCACGTGTTCAGCGTACGTTCCTGTCGGCCATATGATTTCTGGCGACAGGCGCGGGCGCCGACTCCGCGGCGTGACAGACGTTTCACTCGTCGTTCTCCGGGAGCCGTCTCGGCGACCGCTAGATGGGTTCGTGGCCGGCGAGGACGCCGTGGACGGCGGCCGCGAGTTCGTCGAAGCGGTCCGTCGGGAGTTCGTCGGTGGTGACGAACGCGCCGTGGCCGTCCTCGATGACCCGGGTGAGGTAGCCGAAGTCGAAGGCGCGGATGGTGTACTGGTAGTCGCCGAGTTCGGTGTCCTCGTAGATGCGCTGGGAGCGAAAGCCCAGCCGTTCGTTGTCCGCGAACCCGACGAGGTCGGCGTCGGCTTCGAGGTCGCTCCGGAGGTAGAGTTGCTCCTCGTGGCTGGCGTCGAAGTAGACGACGCTCCGCAGGTCGTCGCCGACGGTGGTGCGACAGGCCGCGACGAGTTCGTCGGCGAGGTCGGCGGGCGCGTACGCTGGAGTCTCGTCCATGCGACCACGTACCACGCCGAGCACCGTAATACCGTGTGACCGTTTCCCACGAACCGGGAACGCGAGCGTCTGGACGGTGTTTCTCATCGTGCGAGTGCCCGCGAGAAGAGTTATGGGGCGTCCGAGTCACGTCGCTCACATGTCCGATTCCGAGGAGTCCGAGATGGAGTTCCAGGACGAACCGAGCGCGCTCGGCGTGAAGGTGGGAAGCACCCGAACCGTCGTCTCCGGCGGCGACGTGGCCGACCCCGACGTGGTGCGGACGCTGACCTGCCTCGCGACGTACACGGACGCACTCACCGGCGAGGAACACGTCCTCTACGGCGAGGAGGCCGCGACCGAGTACCCCGACCGCGTCCGGTACATGCTGCGCTCGGGCCTCCCCGAGAGCGAGGAGACCACCGAACTCGCCAAGCGCTTCCTCGAGGAGTTCTCGCGCGCGAACGGCCTCGACGAGGACTCCGTCGTCGTCTACGCCATCCCCACCATCGACAACGACACCGGCCTCGAACGCCTCACCGACATCATCGAGTCCGGCCCCGTCGGCGAGCGCCTGATTCGCTCCTACCCCGAGTCGTTGTGTGGCGCGGTGCCCGCGCTCGGCGACGGTCTCGACGCCATCGAGGACACGTTCCTCGCCGTCAACATGGGCTCCACGAACCTCGAAGCCTGCGCGTACCGGCGGGGCGAACAGCTCTCGCCGTTCTCGACGGGCGCCATCACCGGCACCGAGGTCGACCGCCGCATCGCGAACTACGTCGAGGAGGAGACGCAGGGACGCGTGAACATCGACCTCACGACCGCCCGCGAGTACAAGGAAGACCACGCCGACTTCGAGGACTACGAGCCGTTCTCGGACATCATCCAGCAGCCCGGCGGCGGCACCTACGAGTTCACCATCGAGGACTCCGTGATGGACGCCGTCGACGAGTTCGTGGACGACGCCGTCGACGAGGTGGCGAACGTCTTCATGCCGGAACTCGCGAACGACTACATGAAAATCTACCAGCAGGCCCTCGACAACCCCGTCGTGCTCACGGGCGGGATGGCCTGCATCCCCGGCATCGTCGACGAGTTCGAGGCGCGCCTGAGCGACGAACTCGGCCGTGAGGTCGAGGCGACGACCGCCGACGACCCGGCGACGGCGGCGGCGCGGGGCGCCCACCGCATCGCCGACCGTCTCGTGGAACTGGACGAGTACTAACCGAGCGGCGTTCGTGGCGTTAGCGAGACAGTAACTGGCCAACGCTTTTCACGCCGCGTGCGGACCACCGAACCGATGGCGACTGGACAGGTCCGCGTCGTGGAGGGCGCGGAGCGCGTGACACTCGACGGCGGCCGCGAGTTGTCGTTCGCGGAGTACGGCGACCCGGACGGCGACCCGGTCTTTTTCTTCCACGGGACGCCGGGGTCGCGGGTGTCCGGGAGCGTGACGCGCGCGAGCGCCGCCGACCGCGGTGTGCGCGTCGTCGCGCCCGACCGCCCCGGCTTCGGGCAGTCCGCGTTCGCGGGCCTGCGCGGGTTCGAAGCGTTCGCCGACGACGTCCTCTCGCTCGCCGACGCGCTCGGCGTCGACGAATTCGGCGTCGTCGGCTTCTCCGGCGGCGGGCCGTACGCGCTCGGCTGTGCCGCGCACGCTCCCGAGCGCGTGACGCGGTGTGGCGTCGTCTCCGGCGTCGGGCCGCCGGGCGTCGCGACCGACGAGAAACGCCGGTTCGACCGCTGGCTGGCCGGGGTGGCGAAGCGCTCGGTCGCCCTCGCGCGACCGCTCGCGTGGCTGCTCTGCCGGCGCGTCGACGCCGCGAGTCGCTTCACCGACGTGGTCGGCGAACCGCAGGACGGCGACCTCGCGGACCCCCGCCTCGGGGAGACGGGGCGCGTCCTGCTGTCGGACTTCCGGGAGGCCGTCCGGCAGGGGCCGACGCCGCTAGCGGCGGACTACGCGACGCTCGCCCGCGAGTGGGACTTCGACCTCGGAGACGTGACGGCGCCGACGCGCGTGTTCCACGGGAGCGACGACGACGCGGTCCCGCTGGCGGCGGGCGAGCACGTCGCCGAGCGCGTGCCGGAGGCGTCGCTGTCGGTGTACGACGGCGCGGGCCATTTCCGGCCACTCGTGGAGCAGAGCGAGGACGCGCTCTCGTGGGTGGTGAGCGCCGAAACCGGAGACGGCGTCGAAGTGGAGGACACGGCGGAGGTCGACTGAGACGCGCACGGTATCGGTCCGTGTCGCCACAAGACACTTGTTCGCAGTTCTACATCTGCACTCGTGCGAACGAAGTCACTGGTGGCGCTCGGCGTGGTCGCCGTGTGCGTGGTAGCCGGCTGTACGCAGCCACTCGGCCCCGCCAGTACGACCGCGACGACCACCGAACGGACACCGACCACTGCGACGACGGAACGAACGGACGTTCCCATCTTGACAGCGACGACGCAGGAACGCCACCCCGGAGACACCCGCGTCAGCGCGTCGAAGATAGCGAACGAGTCCTCGATTCCAGAGCGCGACGTGAAGAATTTCTCGGCGTTCCGGCGGGGGAAGCGAGCCGTCATCGAGCGGGCAATCGAGTGTTCGTGTAGCGTCGAGACGACGACGTTCGACTACGGGGCGAACCGAGACTACCGGGCCGTTCGCTACAACGGAACGCTCTACGGCCTGTACGTGACGGTTCGATAGATTTCGACGGTGCGCTCGGGCTACGGGTTCACCGCACAGCCGTCGACGTACGCCACGTCTTCGACCGACTCGATGTCAGGGTCGTCGCCGCAGACCGGACAGTCGGGGTTCCGGTTCACGGGCACTTCCTCGAAGGACACGTCGGCGGCGTCGTAGAACAGCAGGCGGCCCGTGAGCAGGTCGCCGTGGTCGAGGAGGTGTTTCACGCACTCTGTCGCCTGCACGCAGCCCATCGTGCCGGGGAGGACGCCGAGGACGCCCGCGGTGGCGCAGTCCGGAATCGTGCCCTCGGGGGGCGCCTCGGGGAACAGACACCGGTAGCACGGCGAGTCGGGCGTGACCGTGATGGCCTGCCCCTCGAAGCGGTAGATGGCGGCGTGACTGAACGGAATCCCGCGGAGCACGCAGGCGTCGTTGACGAGGTAGCGCGTGGCGAAGTTGTCCGAGCAGTCCACCGCGAAGTCCACGCCGTCGAGGTAGTCGGCGACGTTGTCGGGGTCGAGGCGGTCGGCGTGCGCTCGCACGTCCACGTCGGGGTTGAGGCGTTCGACGTACGCGGCGGCGCTCTCGGCCTTCGGGACGCCGATGTCGGCGTCCGCGTGGATTATCTGCCGCTGGAGGTTCGAGCGCTCCACGCTGTCGTCGTCCACGATGCGGAGCGTGCCGACGCCCGCGGCGGCGAGGTACTGAATCACGGGCGCGCCGAGGCCGCCCGCGCCGACGACGAGCACGTCGCCGTCCAGCAGGCGCTGTTGGCCCTCGGGGCCGACGTCGTCCATGATGATGTGCCGCGAGTAGCGGTCGAGTTGCACCGGGTCGAGGTTCAGCCCGGACATAGCCGAATCGACGGGCGGGCCGCGGGTAAGCGTTCCGTCGAGTGCCGCGGGCGGGAGGCGCGTCGCGTTGGCGACACCGGTCGCTCGGCGTCGCTGGCGCGGTGGCCCCCGCCCCCGGGAAAGAACTCGGGTACCCCTACCCGACGCTCGTGACTGGGTTCTCCCGGGGTAAATGTCTTGTCGGAATCGCGCCGACGCCGAATCGAGGCATATGTTACCGAGTAACGAGACTTGAGGTGGGAGCGGTCGTAGACACCGCCGATGGCCGAGATTCCAGCGGAGGCCGACCTCGTCGTCGTGGGCGCCGGGCCGGGCGGGTACGTGGCAGCGATTCGCGGCGCACAGTGCGGACTCGACACGGTGCTCGTCGAACGCGGCGACCTCGGCGGCGTCTGCCTGAACCACGGCTGCATCCCGTCGAAGGCGCTCGTGGAGGCCGCCGAACACGCGGCCGTCGGCGACGCTGCCGAGATGGGCGTCACCGGCGACACAGCCCTCGACTACGGCGCGTTCGCGGACTGGCAGGACGGCGTTGTGGACCGCCTCACGTCCGGCGTCGCGTCGCTGTGCCGGTCGAACGGCGTCACAATCGTCGAGGGAACGGCGCGGTTCGTCGACGACGGCGCCGTCGAAGTCGACCCGCCCGCAGCGACCGCCGACGCCGCCGAAATCGCGTTCGAGAACGCGGTCGTCGCGACGGGGAGTCGCCCCCTGTCGATTCCCGGCTTCGACTTCGCGGACGACCCGGTCGCGAGTTCGCGGGACGTGCTCGACCTCGACGAGCGCCCGGACCGCCTCGTCGTCGTGGGTGCGGGCTACATCGGGATGGAGTTGTCCACCGCGTTCGCGAAACTCGGGACCGACGTCCACGTCGTCGAGGCGCTCGACGCACCGCTCCCCGGCTACCCCGACGACGTGACCGAAATCGTGCAGTCGAACTGCGAATCCCTCGGCGTCTCGTTCTCGTTCG
This sequence comes from Halobacterium litoreum, assembly GCF_021233415.1. Taxonomy (NCBI): domain Archaea; kingdom Methanobacteriati; phylum Methanobacteriota; class Halobacteria; order Halobacteriales; family Halobacteriaceae; genus Halobacterium; species Halobacterium litoreum. The sequence goes on from NZ_CP089466.1 coordinate 2,211,742, forward strand.
GCGAGGCGGCGACGGAGTGGTACGAGGACATCACGGGCGACGTGACCGTCGTCGCCGAGACCGAGGACGGCGACCGGAGCGAGTACGCCGCCGAGCGCGTGCTGGTCGCGGTCGGCCGAGAGCCGGCGACCGACACCGTCGGCCTCGACGCCACGTCTGTCGACGTCGGAGACGACGGCGCCATCGAGACCGACGAGTACGGCCGGACGGCGGCCGACGGCGTCTACGCCATCGGGGACGCGGCGGGCGACCCGATGCTCGCGCACGCCGCCAGCCACGAGGGGATGCGCGCCGCCGAGCACGCGGCCGGCCGGGACGTACCGGGCGGCGACGCGCCGGTGCCCGCCGTCGTGTTCACCGACCCCGAAATCGCGACGGTCGGCCTCACCGCCGCCGAGGCGCGCGAGTCGGGGCGAGACGTGACCGTCGGCGAGGTGCCGTTCCGGAGCAACGGGCGCGCGCTCACCACCGGGGACGCCGCGGGGTTCGCTCGCGTCGTCGTCGGCGACGACGGCACCGTGCTCGGCGGCGAACTGGTCGGCCCCCACGTCTCGGAGGTGGTCGGCGAACTCGCGCTCGCGGTGACCGCCGGCCTGGACGCCGGCACCGTCGCGCGCACCGTCCACGCCCACCCGACGCTCTCGGAGTGCCTGATGGAGGCCGCCGCACAGACTCGCGGCGAGGCGATTCACGCCCCGAACCGGTAGTCAGAACGTGCGCTCGATGGCCCGGCGCACGTCGTCGGCGTCGGGGACGACTTCGTCTTCCTGGGACGGCGAGAAGGGAATCGGGGTGTCGGGGACGCCGACGCGCTGGACTGGCGCGTCCACGCTCCAGAACGCGTCCTCGACGACGCGCGTGACGATTTCCGCGTGCAGGCCGTAGGACAGCGGGCTCTCGTCGGCGACGACGAGACGCCCCGTCTTCCGGAGGCTCGCCGCGAGCGTGTCCGTGTCCAGCGGGTACAGCGACCGGGGGTCGATGACTTCCACGCTCGCGTCCACGTCGCGGGCCGCCGCCAGTGACTCGCCGAGCAGTCGCTGCGTGGCGACGACGGTAACGTCCTCACCCTCCTGTTCGACCGACGCCTCGCCGATGGGGACGGTGAAGTCGTCGTCCACCGGGACGGGGCCGTGGCGCTCGTAGATGGTCTTGTTCTCGAAGAAGACGACGGGGTCGTCAGAGCGCACCGCGGACTTCATCAGGCCCTTCGCGGCCGCTGGCGTGCCGGGCGCGACGGCCTTCACGCCCGGCAGGTGCGCGACGAGCGTGTGGACGGTGCCGGAGTGCTGGGCGGCCGCGTTCAGGCCCGCGCCCTCGATGGCGCGAATCGTCAGCGGCACCTCGCTCGCGCCGCCGAACATGTACCGCGTCTTCCCCGCCTGGTTCATCACCTGGTCGAAGCAGACGCCGACGAAGTCCGCGAAACTCAGATTCACCACCGGCCGCATCCCGGTCGCGGCCGCGCCGACGCCGGCGCCGACCTGTGCCGCCTCACTGATGGGCGTGTTCCGCACGCGGTCGAACCCGAACTCGTCGTGGAGGCCCGCCGTCACCTCGAAGGAACCGCCGTCCTCCTCGTCTTGGCCCATGATGAACACGTCGTCGTCGGCGAGCAGTTCCTCGCGGAGCGCCGTTCGGAGCGCCTCCCGGATGCTCGCCGTCTCCGTCTCGCGGTCCGCTGTCGTCGCGCTCACCGGCCGTCACCCCCGTCCCCGCCGTCGGTCCGCATGCGCTCCCTGAACGCCTCGACTTCGGGCGCCGGCTCCACGAACACGTCGTCGTAGGCGTCCTCGGGCGCCGGTTCGTCGGCGTTCCGCGCGAACTCCACGGCCTCGTCCATCGTCTCCGCCACGTCGGCCCGCATCGCCTCGAACTGGTCGTCGGTGAGTTCCCCGGCGGCCGCGAGTTCCTCCCGGTAGAGGTCGATTGGGTCGCGTTCCGCCTCCCACTCCTCGACCTCCTCCCGCGTCCGGTAGGGCTCCTCGTCGCCCTCGAAGTGGCCGCGGTAGCGGTACGTCTTCGCCTCCACGAACGTCGGGCCGTCGCCCGCGAGCGCTCGCTCTCGGGCCGCCGCGACCGTCTCGTACACCGCCGTCACGTCCTGCCCGTCCACGATTTCGCCGGGGATGCCGTAGCCGGCCGCCATCTCCGCGAGGTCCTCGACGTTGTGCTGCTCGTCGAAGGTCATGCCCTCCGAGTACTGGTTGTTCTCGACGACGAACACGACCGGGAGGTGCCACGTCGCGGCGAGGTTGATTGCTTCGTGGACCTGGCCGGCGGCGACGGAGCCGTCGCCACAGAAGACGGTGGCGACCCAGTCGGCGTCCGTGAGTTGGGCGGTGATGCCGGCGCCCGTGCCCAGCGGGACGCTCGCGCCGACGATTGGTTGGGCGCCGAGCATCCCGTTGTCGAGGTCGGCGACGTGCATCGACCCGCCGCGGCCGCCGCAGTAGCCCGCTTCCTTGCCGTAGAGTTCCGCGAGCAGGCGGTCGGGTTCGAGCCCTTTCGCGAGGCTGTGGCCGTGAGCGCGGTGCGTGCTCGTGATGTAGTCGTCGTCCGTGAGCGCGGTGCAGGCGCCCACGGCGACCGCCTCCTGTCCCTGGGAGAGGTGGACGAATCCGGGAATCTCGTTGTCCGCGAATCGGTCCCGGACGCGGTTCTCGAACTCGCGTACGAGGAGCATCCTCCGGAGGGCGTCGCGGCGCGCGGCCGGCGTGTCCAGTGTTTGTGCCATGATATCTAGTGACAATGGCTTGGGGCGCCCGACCAAAAGTGTTACTCAGCCGGAAATCGGCGTGTCAGTCCGAGAGCACCTTGCCGCGCGTCGAGAACATCCCGCCGTCGACGACGAGCGACGCCCCGGTCACGAAGTCCGCGAGGTCGCTGGCGAGGTAGACCGCGGCGTCCGCGATGTCCTCGGGCGTCCCCATCCGGCCGCGCGGGACGTTCGCCAAGAACGGGTTCTCCGCGGAGTCGCCCGCGCCCAAGTCCTCCCGCATCAGTTCGGTGTCCGTCGGCCCCGGGTGGATGGCGTTCACCCGGATGTCCATGTGACCGAGCGCGTCCGCCAGCGAGTACGTCATCAGGCGCACCGCGCCCTTCGACGCCGAGTACGTCACGTAGTCGCCGGTCCCCTCCAGGCCGGCGATGCTCGACATGTTGATGATGACGCCGCCGTCCTCCATCGCCCGCGCGGCGCGCTGCGCTCCGAAGAACACGCCCTTCGCGTTCACGTCCATCACCGCGTCGTACGCCGACTCGGTCACTTCGAGGACGTTCTCGACGTTCACCACGCCCGCGTTGTTCACCATCACGTCGACGCCGCCGAACTCGTCTGCCGCGGCGACGGCGTCCGTGAGGTCGTCGGGGTTCGTCACGTCGCACTCCACGAACGTCGCGTCCGCGTCCGTCGTCTCGGCGATTACCTCGTGGGTCGGCGGTTCGTCCTCGCGCGGCGTCTCGTCGAGGTCCGCCACCACCACGTCCGCGCCCTCCTCGGCGAACCGAACGGCGATTGCGCGCCCGATGCCGCTGGACGCGCCGGTGACGACGGCGACCCGGTCTGTGAGCAGCCCGTACATAGTACGACAACGAGTCACACGCCCACCCGCATAAGTGTGTTTCAGGCGTCAATCCGCGGGTTCGGTCGTCACGCCACGAGACTCGGGGCGTCCGCGAGATACTCGTCGAGCGTCGTCAGGAACTTCGCGGCGTCCGCGCCGTCCACGACGCGGTGGTCGAAGGAGAGACTGAACGTGACGTGCCGGCGGAACGCGATGCCGTTCTCGACCTGTACGGGGCGCTCCGTGACGCGATTCACGCCGAGAATCGCGACCTCCGGCGGGTTGATGACCGGCGTGAACGAGTCGCTCCCGAACACGCCCAGATTCGACACCGTGAACGTCCCGCCCGAGAGGTCGTCGCTCGTGTACTCGCCGTCCAGCACGCGGTCGGTCGCTCGCCCGCGGGCCGCCGACAGCTCCGCGGCGGACTTCGACCCTACGTCGGGCACGACGGGCGTCACGAGGCCGTCGTCGAGGTCAACGGCGACGCCGACGTTCTGCTCCTCGTAGAGCGTGTGCGTCTCCGTTTCCGCGTCGTACGTCGCGTTGAACGCGGGATGGTCGGCGAGCGTCTCGGAGACCGCGCGCAGGAACACGTCGGTCAGGGAGACGCCGGCGGCGTCCTTCGCGTCGAACGCCGGTTCCACGTCCACCTCGCGGTCGACGGTCACGTGGACGGCGTCGCGGTAACTCTCGCCGAGGCGCTCGGCGATAGTCGACCGCATCCGGGAGAGTTCGCGCTCCTCGCGGACGGTCCGCGTCGCGGCGCCGCCGGCGTCGGCCGCCGCGTCCAGCACGTCGTCGGACGTGATGCCTCCCTCGGGGCCGGTGCCGGTGACCGTCGCCAGGTCCACGCCGCGCTCGCGGGCCGTCTTCTTGGCCTTCGGCGTCGCCTTCACGTCGCCCGACGCCGTCCGGGAGTCGGTGTCGTCGTCCGCCACGCGCGAGACCGCCGACGCGGGGTCGTCCGCGCTCGCGTCCGGTGTCTCGCCGTCGTCGGGTTCGTCGGTCGCGTCGTCTGTCACGTCGGCGTCGAGTTCGGCTTCGAGGGCGGCGACGTCTTCGTCCGGCCCGGCGACGATTCCCATGGCCGAACCGGGCGGCGCCTCGTCGTTCACGTCGAGGTAAATGCCGCGCAGGACGCCGTCCTCGCGGGCCGCGACCTCCGCGACCGACTTCTCGGACTCGATTTCGGCGACCACGTCGCCCTCCTCGACTTCGTCGCCCTCGTCGGCGTGCCACGCGACGACTTCCCCGACCTCCATCTCGACGCCCAGTTTCGGCATCCGAACGATGTAGCCCATTGACACCACGAGTGTGTTACGCAATAACAAAAAGACTCGCAATACGGTGTCTCGTGGTACCAACGCACAAGGTTTTGTGGTGGGCGTCGTAGGCCCGCCATGCCACTCACCGACCTGCGCGTCCTCGACAGCGTCACTCAACTCGGCGGGGACGCCGACAGCGTCGTCGTCGCCGCCAGCCACGGCGGCGCGTACGCCGGCTACCTCGCCGCCGACGCGGGCGCCCGCGGCGTCGTCCTCAACGACGCCGGCGGCGGCAAAGGCGGCGCCGGCTACGGGGCACTCCCCGTCCTCGACCGGGTCGGCCTCGCTGCGGCGACAGTCGGCCACGACACCGCGCGCATCGGCGACGGCGTCGACTCGCTCCGGAACGGCGTCATCACGCACGTCAACGACGCCGCCGCCGACCTCGGCTGTCGCGTCGGCGACGACGCCATCGACTGCGCGACCGGACTCCGCGACGGCACGCCCCCGGACTCGGTTCCCGACCACGGCACCGCGCGCTACCGCCTCCGCGACGGCGACACGCCCGTCTGGGGGATGGACTCGCTGTCGCTAATTCGCCCCTCAGACGCCGACTGCGTCGTCGTCACGGGGAGCCACGGGGCTCGGCTCGCGGGCGAAACCGAGTCCTACGTGCGGACCGACGTGGCCGGCGCGGTGTTCAACGACGCGGGCGGCGGGAAAGACGGCGCGGGCACGAGTCGCCTCCCGATGCTCGCCGACTACGGCGTGCCGGCCGCGACGGTCGCGGCAGCGTCGGCGCGCATCGGCGACGGCCGCGAGACGTGGCAGGGGACGCTGAGCGCGGTGAACACGCCGGCGCGCGACCTCGGCGCGGCGCCCGGCGACGACTGCCCCGAGTTCGCGCGACTGGTCGCGGAGGCAGATTGAATAGCGCTCGGCGAGAGTGTGAGTCGTGTTCACACGCATTCACCACGTGGCGTTCCTCGTCGGCGACTTAGACGAAGCCAGCGCCGCGTTCGAATCCCAGTTCGGCGTCGAACAGCTCACGCGCCGCGAGATGACCGGCGACTTCGAGTTGGCGGTCGCCCTCTACCCGGTCGGCGAGTCGCTCGTCGAACTCATCACGCCCACCACCGACTCGGGGTGGGTGTACGAGACGTGGCGCGAACAAGGCGACGGCTTCTTCCACATCGCCTTCGAGGTCGACGACGTCCACGAGCGCATGGCCGAGTTACAGGCCGCCGGCGTCGCGTTCGACAGCGACGCCCCACAGGAAGGCCTCGACTGGCTCGTCGCCACGCTCGATGCCGACGCGAGCGTCGTCCCCATGCAGTTGGTCGAAGACGAGAAGACGATGGACGAACGAATCGCGGCGTTCAGAACGTCCGAGGGACGTACATCGTAATCTGGGGGACGTACGTGATGACGAGCAGCGCCGCGATGAGAATCACGTAGTACACCTTCGTCCGACTGAACACCCGAGCGACCGGGACGTCCGCGATGTCCGCGGAGAGGTAGACCGACAGCCCGAGCGGCGGCGTCAACAGCCCGAGCATCAGATTGAACACCATGATGACGCCGACGTGGACCGGGTCGACGCCGGCCTCGACGAGCGTCGGCGCGACGATGGGCGTCATCATCACGAGCGCCGCGATGGGGTCGAGGAACAGCCCGATGAACAGCAACACGAGGTTCACGAGCAACAACAACACGAGTTTGTTCTCGGAGATGGTGAACAGCGTCTGCGCGAACATCGTGTCGATGTTCTCGACGGACAGCACGAAACTGAAGACGCTCGCGGCCGCGAGGATGATGACGATGCTCCCGCTGGTCTTCGTCGTCTCGACGGCGGCCTTCCAGATGTACCCGAAGTCCACGATGCGGTAGACGAACGTGTTCACGAGCAGGATGTAGAACACGGTCACGCCCGCGGCTTCGGTCGGACTGAACACGCCGGCGAGCATCCCCGAGACGAGGACGACGGGCGTGAGCAACGCCGGGAGCGCGACCAGAAACGTCCGCCCGATGTCGCGCACCGACGCGCGCTTGTCGTTGCTCGGGAGGTCTTGGGTCTTCGCCACGTACACCGTCCCGAGCATCAGCGCCGCGACGGTCAGCAACGCCGGCAGCGCCCCCGCGAGCAGCAACGAGAGGACGGACACCTCGGCGATGATGCCGAAGATGATGAGCGGGATGCTCGGCGGGAAGATGGGGCCGACGGTCGCCGACGCGCTCGTCAGCGCTGCCGAGAAGTCGGCGTCGTAGTCGGCGTCCGTCATCGACTTGATGAGGACGCGACCGACGCCGCCGATGTCCGCGAGCGCGGACCCGGAGATGCCCGCGAAGATGAGGCTCGTGACGATGTTCACTTGCGCGAGGCCGCCGTCGTAGTGGCCGACGAGGCTGTCCGCGAAGTCGAATATCTTCTCCGTGATGTCGCCGTGGTTCATCAGCGACCCGACGTAGATGAACAGCGGGATGGCGAGGAACGTAAAGGAGTCGAGCGACCGCATCATGTTCGTCGCCGGGAATATCACCGGCTGGCCCTCGACGAAACTGTACCACAGGGCCGGGGCGAGCAGCGCCACCCAGACCGGCACCCGGAGGAGCGCGAGCAGGACGAACATCGCGATGACGACGACGCCGAGCATCCCCATCAGGCACGCACCTCCTTGACGTCGAGGTAGAGGCGGCGCACGTACACCAGGATGAGGAACCCGAGGCCGACGACGGGCGCGAGGTAGTACAGCGGAATCGGGATGTCGACGAGCGGCGCGGTGGAGTCACGGAACTGCTGCATCGCCTTCACCGACCCCCAGAACACGACCGCGGCGGCGAACAGACACACCAGCGTCACGAGGATGTCGTGGAGGGGCTTCCAGCGCTCCGGAATCCGCTGTGAGAGGTAGTCGATTTCGATGTGGCCGCCGTCGAGGGCGAGGCCGCCGACGACGAGGAACGCGAGCCACACCTCGAAGAACTGCGCGATTATCTGGAGGCCGCTGAACCCGAGGCCGAAGTTGCGCGACGCTACGCGAGCAATCATCAACCCGAGGATGAGCAGGAGCGAGAGGGCTGCCGTCGCGTAGAACGCACTCGCTACGCGGTCGAACGAGAGCCGGGACTCGGCCATCGTTAGGCTGGGTAGCCGTCCCCGTGCAGTTGCTCGATGGTGCCGATGAGGTCCGGGAACTGCGACCGGATGCGCGACCGGGCGGCGCTGCGGAACGCGTCCATTTCGAGGTCTTCGGGCGGCACGATGGTGAGGCCGTTGTCCCGCATGAAGGACTTGTGGCCTTCGAGGTTGCTCTCGAGGGTCTCGGTCGCCCGCGGCTGAATCTCGCGGACGCCGTCGTACAACACCTGCTGTTCGCTCTCCGAGAGGTCCTGGAAGACGCCCTCGTTCATGATGACGGCGAGCGGCGAGTGCATGTGGTTGGTCTCGAGGATGTAGTTCTGGTTCTCCCAGATGCCCGAGGACCGGATGATGTTGTAGGGGTTCTCCTGGCCCTGGATGCTCCCGGTGGCGAGCGCCTGTGGCACCTCCGAGAAGTCGATGTTCGTGGTCTGGGCGCCGAGCGCCTTGAGCGCCTCCGAGTACATCGCGATGGGCACTGCGCGCATCGTGTACTCGGAGAGTTCCTCGGGGTTGCGCGGCGGTTCGTTGTTCACGTTGAGCGTGACGCGCCGTGTCCCCTGGACGACCGCGCCGAGCGACCGGATGTCGGTCTCGGAGACGAGGTCGTCGATGACCTGCTGGGCGATTTCGGAGTCCTGCGGGTCGGTCTTCTCGTAGATGTCCTCGTAGGGGTTGTCCGGGTCGTAGAGGTACGGCGCGTCGAACACTTGCGCCGGCTGGTACTGGGTGCCCGTGAGCGCGTACGGGATGACGTACATGTCCAGAGAGCCCGAGGAGACGTTCTCGATGGACTCGATCTGGCCGCCGAGTTCGCTGTTCCGGTACGCGTCGATTTCGATGGAGCCGCCCGTCTCTTCGGAGACGTACTCGCCGAGCCACGCGGCCGCGTCGCCGTGTACGGAGCCTTCGGCCGCCGGGGAGTTCGCCCGCAGCGTGGTCGTTCCACCGCCGCCGAACAGGCCCATGCAGCCCGCGAGGACGCCGAGGCCGGTCGCCGCAGCGCCGGTCTGCAAGTAGGTTCGGCGGGAGATTCTACGCCCATTGTCACCATTTACCATGATACCTCTCCACGGGCGTATCACTATCAATGTTCGTATTGCAGATAGATTTGTTGACAGGTACCTGTCTGATTCCCCTGAAAAAACACCGCTACGGCTTGTATTTACGCCACTGCGACTCGAAACGGTCGATTCGCCGCATCGCGTCGCCCGTCACCCGACGAGCGCGACCAACGAGAACAGCGTCGCGACAGACGCCACCGTCGACGCGAACACGTTCAACGACGCGAACTCCGTGTCCCCGCCGAGTTCCCCCGCGAACACGAACGTCGAGACGGCCGTCGGCGTCCCGAGCATCACCACGCTCGCCGTCACCGTCGCCGCGTCCGACGCCAACCCACGGAACACCAACCACGCCAACACGGGCATGAACACGACCTTCAACGCGACCACCGTCCCGGTCGACCACGCGTCCACCGACGGCACGTCCACGTCCAGCGACGCGCCGACACACAGCAACGCCGTCGGCAACGCCAACGACCCGACAGCGTCGAGACCGCCAGCCACCCCCGCGGGCACGCCGACGTCCCCGGCGCCCACCAACAACCCGGCCAACAGGGAGAGCAACACCGGGTTCGCGACCAGTTGTGTCGCCTCCCGGCGCAACGGCACGTCCGCCTCGTTCACGCTCACGAACACCGCAATCGTCAACGGCACCTGCACAAGCGACACGACGCCGAGGACGACGCCCGCGACGGCGGTGACGCGCGCGTCGAACGTCGCCGCTATCAGCGGAAATCCGAGGTAGCCGACGTTCGAGTGATAGGACTGCACGATGGCGACGCTCCGCTCCGCACGCTCGCCGCGCCCCCGGTGGACCGCCCACGCGACGCCCGCCGTCGCCAACAACACGAACGAATGCCCCGCGAACAGCGCCGGCGTCACCAGCGACGCCACCGACTGGTCGTACGTCGACACGAAGATGAGCGCCGGCAACGCGACGTAGTACGCGAACGCGTTCAAGCGCTCGCTGCGCGTCTCGTCCAGCACGCCGACCGCCCGGAGCGCCGTCCCCGCCAACAGCAACGCGAGCAACCCGAGCAGTCGACCCACCAGTTCCATGCCCACAGCAGTCGACGCAGCGGTTTGCCTGTTCGGGTCGCTCCCATATTTTCCCCGTGGCGCCCGCCGACGGAGCGACCGGACGGCGTCGGTCAGCAGTCGAGCGCGTCGGCGAGTCCGTGCAGCGAGTCGACCGCGACGTCCGGGTCGCCGCCGAACGACGCCCACGGGCCGCCGCCGCCGCGGTTCACCCAGACGCCCTGCATCCCGGCGTGGGTCGCTCCCAACACGTCGAACCACCCCGCGGTGGCGTGCGCGATGGCCCGAATCGGCGTGCCGGTTCGGCCCGCGGCGTGCTGGTAGAGCGCGGCGTCGGGCTTGAACACGCGAATCTCGTCGGCGCTAATCGCGTCTTCGAGCAGGTCGCCGATGCCCGCGTGCTCGACCATCGACGCGAGCATCTCCGGGTCGCCGTTCGAGACGACGTAGCAGTCGTAGCCGCCGTCGCGGAGGCGTTCGATGGCGTCGCGGACGTCGTCGAACACGTCGAGTTCGTGGTAGACGGCGAGAATGTCGTCGCGCTCGTCGGACGAGCAGTCGACATCGTGAGCGTCCAGCGCGTACTGGAGCGCCGCCCGGTTCACCTCGTAGAACGGCCGGTACGCGTCGACGTGGTTCGCGACGAACGTGTACGCAAGCGACTGCGACCGCCACAACTGCGACACCGGCTCCGGGTCCGGGACGCGGTCCGCGAGCGCGGCTTCCGCCGCGTCGACGTCCACGAGCGTGCTGTACGAGTCGAACGTCACCGTCTGCACGCGGTCCGCGTCGAGTGGCATGCGACGACACACGGCGGGCGACACCTTAGTTGTCGGCCCACGCCGGGACGTGATGCCAAGCCGTCGACACACAGCGACCGCGAGAGAAGAGTTCGAGGTGGAGTTACAGCTTGACTGCTTCCTTGTCCTCGAGGGACTCGGGGACGTTGACCCAGTAGGTGGTCTTCGAGCCGTACTGCGTCGTGACCGTCAGCTGGACTTCCTCGCCGGCCTTCAGTCCGTCCGTGGTAATATTGCTCGCGGCCATGACGACCTTGATGCGGTCGGACTGGTCGACGAGCACGTCGGGGTTCTCGCCCTTGATGGACTCGGTGGTGAACTCCGTGTCGTTCGCGGCGGAGCTGTCGTAGGTGAGGGTGGTGGCGGTGTCCGGGCCGATCCACTGAATCGTACTCTTCGAGAGGTTGATGTTGTCGGCGCCCGCGGCCTGCCGCACCGTCAGATTCGCGAAGTCGACGTTTCCGGAGGCGTTGACGTTGCCGTAGGCGGAGACGACGTTGATGCGGTTGGAGACCTGTGCAGAGGCTTCCTCGCCAGTCGCTTGACCTTTGGACTGGAGGAAGCCGGCCGTGTTGATGAGAACGCCTGCGGCGATCGCGGCGACCAGGACCATCGCGATGAACACGATGAGCGTCCCGATCCCCACCTGACCGCGCTCGTCTTCGTCGTTGATGAACTCGAACATTAGTTTGGTAGATTCGCCCGCCTGACTCCACGGGGCGTACTGTACCGGGAACGGTCGGGGTATATAAGCCTACGGCGCAGTTATTACCCGTGAAAATGCCGCGCCCGTTCGGCGTCGGTGCGGCGGGCCGAGTTCGCGAGCAGGAAGGACGAATTCAGGAGTGCGAGCGTAAGAACAACCCCCGGCGCCGTCGCACTGTATCGGAATCCCAACTACTTTGTATCGACTGCCGCTGAGGGGCTACCGGGAGCAGTTGTCCGAGGACCGATGTCAGACGGCACCCCACCCTGTCCCTGACTTCCTCTCGCTCCCTCCGAGGCGGTCCCTCCCCGTACCGCCTCGGGCACGCATCGTTTCTGTCGTCGGCTCGGTAGCGTGACAGCGGTCGCTACGGCCAGAGGCCGCGGGCTTCCTTCGCGCGCCCGATTCGTTCGAGCGCGACGACGTACGCGGCGTCCCGCCAGCGCAGGTCTCGCTCGTCGACTACCGACCGCACCGCGTCCCACGCCGACAGCATCTCGGATTCGAGTTCCTCGCGGACGCGCTCGCCGGACCACTTCCGGCGGTTGATGTCCTGGAGCCACTCGAAGTACGAGACGGTGACGCCGCCCGCGTTCGCGAGGATGTCCGGAATCACCGGAATCCCGCGCTCCGCGAGCATCTCGTCGGCGCGCGACGTGGTCGGGCCGTTCGCACCCTCGACGACGATGTCGGCCTGCACGCTGTCGGCGTTGGCTTCGGTGAGGACGTTCCCGATGGCGGCGGGCACGACGACGTCCACGTCGAGTTCGAGGAGGTCCCCGTTCGTAATCGTGCTCGTGGCGTCGTAGCCCATGACCGCCTCCGGTTCCTCGGCGTGGGACGGAATCGCGTGCGTGTCGAGGCCGTCGGGGTCGTGGATGCCGCCGTTCACGTCGCTGACCGCGACGACGTTCGCGCCCCAGTCGTCGAGCAGTTTGGCGGCGTTCGACCCGACGCTCCCGAAGCCCTGCACGGCCACGTCGGTGTCGGCGATGTCCTTGTCGTAGTAGTCGATGGCCTCGCGAGTGACGATGGCGACGCTCCGGCCGGGCGCCTCCTCGCGGCCGTGGCTCCCGCCGGCGACCGGCGGCTTCCCGGTGACGACGCCGGGGATGGTCTCGCCCTGCTGCATGCTGTAGGCGTCCATGAACCACGCCATCGTCTGGGCGTCCGTCCCCATGTCTGGCGCGGGGATGTCCTGGTTCGGGCCGACCTCGTCCCGAATCTCCTCGGCGAACCGCCGGGTCAGACGCTCGCGCTCGTCGTCGCTGAGGTCCTTCGGGTTCACGACGACGCCGCCCTTCGCGCCGCCGAACGGGAGGTCCATCACGGCGCACTTCCACGTCATCCACATCGAGAGGCCGATGCACTCCTCGTCGGTCACTTCGGGATGGTAGCGCAGGCCGCCCTTGTAGGGGCCGCGCACGTCGTCGTGCTGTGCCCGGTACCCCTCGAAGACGTCGACGGTGCCGTCGTCGCGCTCGACGGGGACGGAGACGCGGACGACTCGCGTCGGGTGTTTCAGGCGCTCGATGACGCCCGAGTCGACGTCGACGTGTTCGGCCGCCTCGCGGAGTTGGCGGCGCGCCGTCTCCAGGGCCGACTCCGGTTCCGACTCCTCGCGGTCGTCCTCGGTAGTGGTAGTCGCCGGCATTGTCACTCGATGGGCGTCCGTCGGTTGCGCATCGCGCCGGCGCAGTCCGGACACTCCCCCGGATTGTCCTCGGTGACGACGACGTTCCCGCAGTCGAAACACTCGTAGGGCGACTCCTCGCTCGGCGTTGGGTCTACGTCTCTCATTGGTCGTTGCGCCCGCGGCGGACGCTCACCGAGCGGTAATACTTGCGTCAGGGAGTGTTCGTCAGTTGATTACGAAACCGACTGCCAGCGATTCGGGTTGAGAGTTCAACCCCTACGTCGTCCCGCTCGTCGCGATGGGGACGTGGTCGTCGACGAGCGCAGCGACGAGTTTCCGCTGGACCGCGCGCACGTGCTGGTAGAACGCCTGCGGCGAGATGCCCAGCGAGTCCGCCACGTCCTCGCCGGTGCTCTTGCGCGGCGACTCGAAGAAGCCGCTGTAGTACGCCGTCTCCAAGACCTCCAGTTGCCGGGCAGTGAGGTCGTCGAGGACGCCCGCGTAGAAGCCGTTCTCCGAGGCCTGCTCGCGGGTCTGCTTGGCGGCGAGGTCGGCGTCCGCGAACGAGCGCTCGACCAGTTGAGTGACGTGGCGGGCGTCCACGCGCTCGGGCACGTCCACGACGATGTGCGTCTCCGACGGCGAGACGGTCGCGTTCCGGAGAATCGCGCCGTGGTCGGCGAGCGACGTCGCGACGAACGGCTCGGAGAGCGCGAGGCGAACCACGCCGCCGCTCTCGCCGCCGCCGACGGCGCGCGCGTCGTCGACCGCCACGAGGTCACTCGCGGCCGCCACCACGCCGTCGACGGCGGCGTCCTCCACGACCACGAAGACGTGGCTGCCGTCGGTCGTCTGCTGGACGCCGCCCTCGTATGCGAGCGTGCAGTCCGCGGCCCGCGCAAGCTGCGCGAGGACGAACGACCGGTCGGTGACGTCGAACTCGACGCGCGTCATCGACGTCGTGAGCAGCGCGCGCTTGCGTTCGCTCGCGCTGATGGCGGCCGCGATGGTCTCCCCGAGTTCCTCTAAGACGGTGCGAATCGTCTCGTCGAAGGCGTCCGGCGTCGCCGCGTACACCGTCAGCACGCCGTGCGTGAGGTCGTTGTACGCGAGTGGGATGCTCAACGCCGAGAGGAAGTCGCGGGCGAGCGCGCGCTTGCGCCACGGCGCCGCGCGCAGGTCGGCCGGGACGTTCGCCACCTTCGTCACGTCGCCCGTCGCCGCGGTCCGCACCGCCGGTTCGGCGGCGTCGGCGTCCGGGTCGAAGGACTGCTCGTCGAGGTAGCCCTTCCCGTCGCCTGCCCACGCTCGCGGCGTCACCGCGCCGGTCGCGGCGTCGACGGAGCCCACCCACGCGAACCGGAAGCGGTCGTCGTCCGCGAGGCGCTCGCAGACGGCGCGGTCTATCTCCTCGTGGGTCTCAGCGCGCACGAGCGCCCGGTCGATCTCCCGGATGGTCTCGTTGGTGCGGTTCAGCGTCGTCAGCTGGTCGTTCTGGCGCTGGAGTTCGCGGTCCTGCTCGCGGAGCCGGGACTCGCGACGGACGCGGTCGAGGGCGGCCTCGGCGGTCGCCGCGAGCAGGTCGGCGAGTTCCCGCGTGACTTCGTCGAACGCGCCGACCTCGTTCGACCCGGCGACGAACACGCCGTGGTTGCCGAGCGGGATGAACGCCGCGCTCCGGAGGTCGGTCGCGGGGTTGCCGAGCCGGTCGGCGTCGTGGACGTCGTCGAAGAACAGCGGTTCGTCCTCCACGAAGCTGTAACTCGGGAGCGTCTCGCCGTCCGCGTGCACCGTCGGCAGCGGGCCGTGCAGGTCGCGCATCCCCTGGGAGTGGGCGGCGGGCCGGAGGTCGTTGTCGTCGGCGTCGAAGAGATACACCGCGGTCGCGTCGAGGTCGAGGACGGACGCCGCGTCCGCGACGACCTGCTGGGCGATTTCGCCGTGCGTCTCGGCGTACAGGAAGTCACGCGCCGTCTCCTGGAGGGTCGCGAGCGCCTGCTCGCGTTGCTTTCGCATCGTGATGTCGCGGCAGCTGTAGAGCAGCGTGCCGTCCTGAATCGACACCTCGCGGACGTTCACGAGCAGCGTGTGTTCGCGTCCCGCCTTGTCGGTGGCCGTCACCTCGATGTTCTTCAGGACGCCCCCCTCGGCGAGTTCCTCGCGGTCGAAGAGGTCGTCGCCGAGCAGTTCGTCGATGGGTCCGAGGTCGCGTATCTCGTCGGCGGTGTACCCGAAGATGAAGTGGACGTTCGGGCAGACGTACGTGTACTCGCCGTCCTCGTCGGTCATCAGGACGGTGTCAGTCATGTTGCTGAGGGTGACGCGGTGGAGTTGTTCGGACTGCCGGAGGTCGCGTTCGAGGTCGACGCGCTCGGTGGTGTCGACGCCCTCCACGACGACGGAGACGACGTTCCCGCGCTCGTCGGTGACCGACTGCGCGGAGAGTTCGACGACGCGGTCGTCCGCGACGCCGGAGCGCGTGACGACGGCGTGCCCGAACCCGCCGTCGAGCGCCGAGTCGACGACGCGCCGGATGTCCTCGCGGGTGCCGTCGTCGGCCGGCCACCACGGGAGCGTCCAGAAGGCGTCCCCGACGAGGTCGCCGGCGTTCGCGTCGAGGAAGTCCCGCGCGGTCTGGTTGACGCGTTCGAGGCGGCCGTCGGCGTCGAGCACCCACGTCGCGGTGCGCGCGTCGTGGAAGATGGCGTCGAACTGCCGGGCGCGCTCGCGCTGGGTGGTCGTCCGGCGCGCTTCGCGGACGGCGCGTTCGGCCCGTTCGAGCGTCTCGTCGACGCTGTCGGCGAGCGGGTCGCGGACCGCGACGTACTCGGAGACGCCGGCGGCGACGGCGTCGCTCGCCAGCCGTTCGCTGCCCGACGCCGCGCCCAAAATCACGGGGAGCGTCGCGGTGTGTTCGCGGAGCGCGCGCGTCAGCGCCACCCCCGAGTCGTCCGGGAGGTCGGCGGCGGTGACGACGCAGTCCGCGTCGCCCGCGTCGAGTGCGTCGCTCGCGGTGTCGACGCGTTCGACCGCGGCGTCGGTGCGTTCGCGGAGCGCGTCGGCGACGGCCGTCGCCCAGTTCGTCTGTCCGACGACCAGTACCGCCGACGAGTCGAGTACGGAGTCTGATGGAACCATCACGTGAGAGCGTGGCGAGTCGGCGACGGCGCGCCGCCGTCGGCCGGGGGTCGAGTCCCGTTAGTTCGCACGAGCCCAGAAGTCGCGTGCATTACAGTTCAATGTCGGTCTAGTACGATGCTTTACTATACAACTGTCGCGGACGCGGCGCGGGGTGCCGGGTCGCGGCGGCAGTCAGACCAACCGGAGGGCGCCGGTCACGAGCGCGAGCGACACCACGAGCCGCCCGACCGTGCCGACGAACGCAGCGAGCGCGAGCATCCGCTCGTCGTCGGTTTCGAGCAGGCTGAACGCGTAGATGACGGCGGTGTCGGGCATCAGCGGAATCGAGAGCGTGACCGCCAGTCCGACGTAGCCGTACCGCCGGACGAACGACGTGACGCGGCCCTCGATGGGTGCGGCGCTCGACCCGAAACTGAACCGCCCGAGTAGCCACCACGTCGACAGCGACTCGACGGTGCCGCGCCCGACGCGGTACGCGACGACGCTCCCGATGGCCTTCCCGACGGCGCTCACGGCGACGACGACGGCGATGCTCGCGACCGGTGGCACGCCAGGCACCATCTTCGCCGCCGGAATCAACACCAGTTCGCCGGGGAGCGGGAGGACGAACGCGACGAGAAAAGAGAAGGCGAACACCAAGAGGAGTCCGAGCGGACCGGTCGTCGTCGCTACGAGCGTCTCTATCGCGCCCAGCATCACTGCGCCCCGGCTTCGGGGAGGGACTGCCGAGGGTGGCACGCCGTTGCGGGGACCAACCGCGTCGGGGGCGGACTACCTGTCACGCCCAGGGGTACCGAGCAATGGGACGTAAAGGATTCTACTTCGAACGAGCGCGGGTCGGCGCCGGTGGCGCGCGGTGGGGCCGAGCCGGCGACCGTCAGTCGTCGTCGGGCGCCTCGACGCGGTCGCCACACCACTGACAGAAGTCGAGGTCCGGGTCGTGGGAGCGCCGGCAGTTCGGACACGTCGGCCACGCCGTCTGGTCGATGCGGACGCGCCGCCGGGCGTTGTAGGCACGTGCGGCGACGTACGCGTCGACGGTGGCGAGCGCGGAGAGGACGAGCAACGGGAGGACGGCGCCTGCGGGGGCGTCCCCGAGAACGTACGCCTGTACGGTGGCCGGCCCGACGAGGTACGACGTGCCGAGGAGGACGAACAGCCACCCGAGCGCGCGCCGCCAGCGTCGGAGGTAGAGGTGGCCGAGACCGACGGCGAAGGCGGTCAGGAGCGCGGCGAGCCACGGCCGTTTCTGGGCCGACCCGTTCATGTATTGAACGAACGTTCACCGAGGTATAGGTATTCTGGTCGGCGAGGCGCGGTACCTCGACCGGTAGTTTAAGTATTTACCAAATGGTTAGTCACGGGTGTGAGACTCCAATGACCGACACGAGAACCCGACAGTATCTCGCGCTCGGCGCGATAAGCGCCGTCGTCTCGCTCGTGATTCTCCCGCTCGCCGGCCTCGCCTCGGTGTACAGCGGGTACAAGGTGTACGGCGACACGCGCGCCGTCTACAGTTACCTGCTCGCGGGCGTCGGCGCGTTCTCCGTCCTCCTCTGGGTCGGCTACGTCGCGACGCTGTGACCGCGAGAACGGCGAGCGACGCCGCGCGACCCGAAAGGGACACCTCCGTCGAACACGCAACCACGAGGCAATGACCGGCGACGACCCCGACCAGTTGGACCCCGGAAAACGGGACATCATGGAAGCCACGTACAGCGCGCTCACCAAACACGGGTACGGCGACCTGACGATACAGCAAATCGCCGACGAGTTCGAGAACAGCAAGACGCTGCTGTACTACCACTACGACAGCAAGGACGCCCTCCTCCTCGATTTCCTCGACTACGTCCTCCAGCAGTTCCTCGCAGACCTCCCCGACGCCTCTGAATCGCCCCGGGAGGAACTGGAGACGCTCGTCGACACGCTGCTGCCGACGACCGTCGACGACGACCCGTACCGCGTGATGCTGGCGATGTTCGAACTGCGCGTGAACGCGCCCCACGACGAGGACTGCCGCGAGCAGTACCTCGCCGTCGAGGACGAACTCGCCGACTACATCCGCGACGTCCTCGCGCGCGGCGTCGACGCCGGCGAGTTCGAACCCCTCGACCTCGACGTGGAGACCGAACTGCTCGTCTCGTTGCTCGTCGGGACGCGCGCCCGCCGCCTCACCGTCTACGACCCCGACGAGTCCATCGAGTCGCTGAAAGCCGCGATTCGCGCGCACGTCGACCGCATCACCGCCGACTAGCCCGCCCGGTCACGCGCCGTCGGCGCGGTGGAGGGGCGCGCGCGAAATCGTCTCCCGGAGGCGCGGAATCGACTCGCGGCCGCCGTCGCGGACGGCCGCCGCGACCGCGGCCACCTCCTCGCGGGACACTTTCACCGGTCGGTCGGTGGCGGCGTCGGCCGGCCGCTTGGACAGTTCCCTGAGCGTCCCGACGGCGAGGAGGTAGGGGAGCGCCCACGCGACGACCGTGTTGCCGTCTCCGAGCGGCATCGCCTGCAGGTACGCCTCGGCGCCGTCGCGGTGGGATTTCGCGCGTTCGACGACTCGCTCGACGACACGCGCGACGCCCGACCGGTTCTCGTCGGCGAGCAGTCGGTCCTGTGAGACGCCCTCGGCGGCCAGCCAGTCGGCGGGCAGGTAGACGTTCCGTTCGGTCGCGTAGTCGTCGCGGACGTCCTTCGCGACGTTCACGAGTTGGAGGAGGCGCCCGAAGTGTTCGGCGTTGGTGCGGAGGGCGTTCGCGCGGCCTGCCGGGAGCGACTGCCGGGCGAGGAGGTTCGTGACGAGCGTGCCGACGGTGCCGGCGACGTAGTGACAGTAACTCCGGAGTTCGACGTCCGTCTGGATGCGGAGGCCGTCCTCGTCGGCGTACCGGTCGACGAAGCGCGTCATCCCGTCGACTAACTCCAGTATCGGCGGTCGCATCGCCGCGCGGACCGCCGGGTCGAAGTCGGCGAAGGTCGCCAGCACGGTCGGCGCGTCGGCGACGAGGCGCCAGTCGGCGTCGCGCTCGTCGGGACGCGTCCGGCGGTCGGGAATCCGCGGTGCGACGGCGGCCGCGAAGTCGTCGGCGGTCGTGTCCGTCCCCGGGTCGAGGGCGTCCCGGTACGTCTCCAGGAGGGCGACGCGACGCTCGGGCGAGACGTGGGTGGTGTCCTCGACGGTGTCAGGGATGCGACAGAGGAGGTAGCCGACGCAGACGTAGTCGGCCATCGGTGCCGCGAGCTGGTCGACGGTGAGCGCGAACGTCCGGGAGACGTCTTGGACGGTGCGGTGGCAGTACGTGCGGTCCGGGGCGTCGCCGCGCCGGGAGTGCTGTGTTGTCATCGGTGGGGCGGAGTGTGTCGGGCGGCCGCGTCTGGGTGTGCGAGCCCTCGCGCTGTTGAATGCACAGTTAGTATTTATATTCAGCGTCTCCGAGAGACGACAGAATGCACCTCCAGACCCCGTGTAGTGTTCTGAGGTGTGTTTCCAGAAAGTACTTTACTAAACGTTCAATAGATAAGTATCGTGTACGACTTCACCGACACTATCGTGCTCGTCACCGGCGCCGGGTCGGGTATCGGACGGGCCACCGCGCACCGATTCGCGGCCGACGGTGCGACCGTCGTCGTCGCCGACATCGACACCGAGAGCGGCCACGAGACGGCCGGGGAAATCGAGGACCGCGGCGGCGACGCCACGTTCGTCGAAGTCGACGTCAGTCGGCCGGCGTCGATAGCGGCGCTCGTGAACACGACACTGAACGAGCACGGCCGCCTCGACGTGGCGGTCAACAACGCCGCCACCGGGAACCGGCCGGCGCCAATCACCGACATCGACGAGGAGGAGTGGCACCGCGTGCTCGACGTCAACCAGACCGGCGTCTGGGCGGGTATGAAACACGAACTCCCGGCGCTGTTCGAATCCGGCGGCGGCGCCATCGTCAACGTCGCGTCGAAGGCAGGCATCCGCGGGAGTCCGGGGCGCACGCCGTACGGCGCGAGCAAGCACGGCGTCGTCGGACTGACGCGGTCGGCCGCGCTGGAGGTGGCCGACGAGGCCGTCCGCATCAACGCGGTCTGCCCGACCATCGTGGACACGCCGGCGCTCCAGTCGATGACCGAGCGCGAGCGCGAACAGGTCGTCGGGAACGTCCCGATGGGCCGGCCCGCCGACCCCGAGGAGGTGGCGAACGCCATCGCGTGGCTGAGTTCGGACGAGGCGTCGTTCGTCACCGGCCACGCGCTCCCCGTCGACGGCGGCGAGACCCAACAGTAGCCGTTCCGACTGCGGCCCGAAGGCGAACGCGGGCTAAATTTTATCTCCCCGACAGTTATACGTCGTGACGTATGTCCCCACAGCACAACCTCGCGGACTACGAGTCGCGATACGAGTCGTTCGCCTGGGACGACATCTACGCCGAAGCCGACTGGGACGCCCCCGAGTCGCTGAACATCGCCCACGAGGTCGCCGACCGCCACGCCGCTGGCGGCGACCGAATCGCCCTCCAGCAGGTCGGCGTCGACGGCGACGCGACCCAATTGACGTTCGCGGAACTCGCCGACCAGACCAGCCAGTTCGCGAACGTCCTCGAATCCCTCGGCGTCCAGCGGGGCGAACGCGTGTTCTCCTACATGCCCCGCATCCCCGAGCACTTCGTCGCGCTCGTCGGCACGCTCAAGCGCGGCGCGACGTGGGGGAGCATCAACGAGCGCTTCGGCCCGGACGGCATCGCGTACCGCCTCGACGACTGCGACGCCACCACCGTCGTCACCACCTCCGAGAACCGCGACACCATCGAGCGAGCGCTCGACGACGTGCCGAGCGTCGAGCACGTCGTCGTGGTCGACCGCGGCGACGGAATCCGCGACGGCGACGTGGACTTCGCGGACGCGATGGCCGACGCGAGCACCGACTACGAGACGGCCCAGACCGGCGGCGAGGACGACGCAATGCTCTACTACACGTCCGGAACGACCGGGCCCGCGAAGGGCGTGCGCCACAAGCACCGCTGGATTGCGGGCGTCGCCGCGACCCAGCGCTACAGCGTCGACCTCCAAGAGGGAGACCTCTACTGGTCGACCGGCGACCTCGGGTGGCTCACCGGCGCCATCAACGCGCTCGGCGCGTGGTTCTGGGGCACCACGCTGTTCGTCTACGAGGGCGAGTTCGACCCCGAGACGTGGGCCGACCTGCTCGACGACTACCCCGTGTCGGTGCTGTTCTCGGTGCCGACCGCCTACCGGATGCTCCGCGAGAACGAGGGCGTCCTCGACGGCGCCGACCTCGACCTGCGGCACGCGCTGTCCATCGGCGAACCGCTGTCGGCGGGCGTCGTCGAGTGGGGCGAGGACGCCCTCGGCGTGACGATTCTGGACACCTACGGCCAGACCGAGACAGGGAACATGATAATCAACAACTACCCGACGATGGAGTTGCGCCCCGGCTCCATGGGCAAACCCCTCCCCGGCATCGAGGCCGCCGTGGTCGACCCCGAGACCGGCGAGGTCCTGCCGCCCGGCGAGACGGGAGAAATCGCCCAGCGCGGCGACTACCCGTGTTTCTTCGCGGGCTACTGGGAGAACCCCGAGAAGACCGACGCCTGCTTCGTCGACGGCCCCGACGGCGAGTGGTATCTCTCGGGTGACCTCGCGCACGTCGACGAGGACGGCTACTTCTGGTTCGAGGGCCGCGCCGACGACGTCATCCTCTCCTCGGGCTACCGCATCGGCCCCTTCGAGGTCGAGAGTTCCCTCGGCGAACACGACGCCGTCGCGGAGGCCGCCGTCGTCCCCAAACCACACCGCGAGCGCGGCAACATCGTGAAGGCGTACGTCGTCCCGAGCGAGGCCGCGACCCCCAGCGAGGACCTGAAGACCGACGTCCGCGACCACGTCAAATCCGAACTCTCCGCCCACGAGTACCCCCGCGAAATCGAGTTCGTCGACGACCTCCCGAAGACGGTCACCGGGAAGATTCGCCGGACAGAACTGCAGGACGACGCCGAAGCGGAAGCCGACGTGGAGTGAAACCCACACCGAGCGCTTGCGAGGTACAGAATCCGCCACCGCTCGGTGTGAAGCGAGAACCGCCGAGGGAGTGGATGGGCCCTGGCGGATTTGAACCACCGCTCACCCGGTGTCCCACAGTCCCGCCGCGCGAGGCGACGGGAGACTGGTATGAGCCGGGGGCTTTGAACCAGACTAAGCTAAGGGCCCTGTGTGCCCAGATTTCTGTGGGACGGCCTTTAGCGTATCGGGTTGCTCCAGGGCGTTCAGCGACACCGCCGCCGCGTGCGGTTCGTGGTCGGTGCTGTCGGCATCGTCGGTTCGGCACGCCGAGTAGAGAAAGCGGGCGTGCTGTCTCGGACGGCCGTCACCTGGTCTGAATTTCGAATCGGACGCCGTCGGAGGACTCGCTGTCGCCGATTTCGATGCGCCAGTCGTGCGCGAGGACGATCTGCCGGACGCTCGCCATCCCCATCCCGGTGCCGCCGTTGTACTCTTTCGTCGAGAATCCCTGTTCGAACACGCGCTCTCGGTTCTTCTCGGGGATTCCCGGCCCGTTGTCTTCGAGGTAGATGCCGTCCTCGAAGGAGCCGACGCGAACGTCCACCGGTGGTTCGCCGTGTTCTATCGAGTTCCCGAGGAGGTTGTCGAACATCCGACGGACGGCTTCCGGGTTCCCGTGAACCGTCGGCGTGCCGTCGACTTCGAGTGACCCCGTGTCCCCGTGTTGGTCCAGGGAGTCCCAGATGCCTTCGACGAGTTCTCGCACGTCGATTTTCTGGTGTTCGCCGACGATGGTGCCGGACTCCAGGGCGTCGGCGACGTCGTCTATCAGTTGGCTCATCCGGTCGAGGGACGGGAGCGCTTCCTCGACGTGTTCGACGTCCCCGGTCTCGACCGCCAGCTCCAGTCGGCCGCGAATCGTCTGGAGCGGGTTCTGCATGTCGTGTGAGAGGACGCCGGCGAGCGACCCGAACTCCTCGAGCAGTTCTCGTCGCGCCGTGACGTCCTCCTGAAACCCGACGAAGTGTTCGGCGTCGCCGTCCGCGTCGGTCAGCGGGATTACCGTGACGCGGTTCCAGAACAGTTCCCCGTCTCGGCGGTAGTTCCGGAGTTCAACACTCACCGCTTCGCCGGCGTCGATGGCGGCGGCCAGTTCGGCGACCGGTTCGTCGCGCGTTCGCTCCCCTTGGAGGAATCGACAGTTGCGGCCGAGGACGTCCGACTGGGAGTAGCCCGTCGTCTCGACGAATCCGTCGTTCGCGTAAACGATGGGGTTGTCCGGCTGGGCCGCGTCGGTGATGGTGATTCCGATGGGCGTCTCGTCCATCGCGCGTTCTTTCAGCGAGAGCTCGTCGCGGACCGCTTCGGCGTCGTCGGTCTCGGAGACGGTGCAGACCAAGGTGTCCTCGTCCGTGTATATCAAGCGGTGGTCGACGGTGACGGTCTCGCCGTTCTTGTGGCGGTAGTCCGTTTCGCCGACCCATTCGCCGTCTCTCGCCTGCGGGAGCATCTCTTCGGCGACGCGGGCCGTTTCGTCCTCCGCGTACAGGATGTCCCAGTGTCGCCCGAGTAGTTCCGTCCGTTCGTAGCCGACGATGTCCGCGTACGCCTCGTTGACGTAGACGAACTCGCCGTCGGTGTCGAGGAGGCTGATGCCGTCGTGGGCCGTTTCGATGGCGCGGAATCCGCACGCGACCTGGCGTTCGGCGCGACGCCGGGAGACGGCCTGTTCGATGCGGTTCGCGAGCACCTCGTACTGCTCCGTGCCGCCCTCTTTCTGGAGGTATTCGGTGACGCCGGCGGATATCGCCTCACTGGCGATTTCCTCGCTGCCTTTCCCGGTGAACAGGATGAACGGGAGGTCAGGGGCGTCCTCGCGGATGGCTTCGAGGACGTCCAGGCCGTCCATCGCTGGCATGTCGTAGTCACAGACGACGCAGTCGACGTCGCCCTCTCGGGCGAGTTCCACGCCGTCGGACGGCGTGGTCTCGGTTCGAACCTCGAAGAACTCGCGTTCCCGTTCGAGGAACACCGAGACGAGGTCGGCGAAGTCGTCGTCGTCTTCGATGTGGAGGACGGTAACGCCTTCGTCGACGTCCGTGAGGAGGGCTTGGCGGTCCAGTTCTGACCCGATTGTGAGGCCGTCGGGCGGTGTGTTCGTCTCTTCGCTCATGTGCTGTCGTACCTAGCCGGAGTCGGTCGGTGCGGGTGACCGCGAGCAGTCAATAGTGGAACTACAGGAGCCCCTACACCCACCCATAGCGGGCGTGACATTCCGAAATGTAATAAATCCCTTCCTAACTAATTCGAGGGTTTTCCGATGTTCGTAAAGAGGTTTGATTTTCGAAAACGAGACAGATTTTGCTTCGAGAAG
Source organism: Halobacterium litoreum (assembly GCF_021233415.1). Lineage (NCBI taxonomy): Archaea > Methanobacteriati > Methanobacteriota > Halobacteria > Halobacteriales > Halobacteriaceae > Halobacterium > Halobacterium litoreum. The sequence goes on from NZ_CP089466.1 coordinate 2,236,480, forward strand.
TGTATTTCCTGGACCGGGTTTTTGTGTCGCCGCGTCACAAGTTGCGAGATTTTTACCGATAGAGAACGGCGTGAGTAATATTTTTACCACACCCCTCGTATTCTGGACGTAACCGAGCCGAATGCCACACCAACTCGACGACACCGATAGGGAGTTACTCCGGCTCCTCCAGTCGAACGCACGGTACACCGCGACCGAGCTCGCCGACCGAATCGGTGTCTCCGACAACACGGTCCACAACCGAATGGCCCGCCTCGAAGACGCCGGCGTCATCACCGGCTACAAGGCCACCGTCGACCCCGGCGAAGCGGGCCTCGACCTCTTCTTTCATTTCATCTGCACGACCCGAATCAGCAACCGCGCCGACGTCGCCGAACAGATCATGACCTTCCCGGAGGTGCTCGAAGTGACCGAACTCATGACCGGCCAGGAGAACCTCCACATCAAGATGGTCGGAGCGACCGACAGAGACGTCACGGACATGGCAGAGCGGCTCGACGAACTCCCGCTCGAAATCAACGACGAGACGCTCATCCGCACCAACCACACCAAGCCCATCGACTTCACGAGCGTCCCGGGCACGGACCGAGACGACGAGTGACGCGCCCGCGTTCCGGCGCGAACGCACACTCGGACCCCCGAAGGACTGGAATCCGGGAGGTAACGGAGGGTTCGACGCGCGTGTGGTCCCCCACCACAGAGGACGGAGTCGGGGCTGCTCACTCCGGGGAGGACGCGCGCGCTCGGCCGACCGCGGCGGCGAGCGCGAACACGTACCCGAGTCCGTACTGGACGTCGGGGTCGCGAAGTTCACGGAGCAACCCGACGGGGCCGACTCGCTCGGCGGGCTGGCGTTCGGTTTCGCCGACGGCCGCGAGGAGAGACTCGATGCCGTCTCGGGTGTCGTCGTCGGCGGCTGTCTGTGCGACCTCGCCGAGTGACGCGCCGGTCCCGGCGAGCGTGGTCACCATCTCGTCGTCGAGGGCCGCGGTGGCGAGCGACACGACCTCGGCGAGTTCCACGAGTTCGTCGAGCGTGCCGCGCTCTTGGAGGTCGACCAGCGTCTCGAGAGCGTCCTGGAGTTCGGCGCCGTTCTCGCCGACCGCCGCGGCCAACTCGACGGTCTCGTCGGTCGCGATCCCGTCCGCGGACTCGGCGAGCGTCGACCCGGTCGCCGAGAGGTCGCGGACCATCTCGTCGGAGAGCGCGCGCTCGCCCAACGAGAGCACGTCGAGGAGTTCGTTGACGGCGTCGAGGTTCTCGACGAAGTCGGCGACCGCCTCGGGGTTCTCCTCGATTGCCGACTCGAGCGCCGACCGCTCGAGTTCTCCGTTCTCAGTCATGGTCAGAGCAACCCCCGTGCGGTGAGCCAGTAGGACTCGTTGTACGCGAGTTTCGACCAGTGCAGTTTCTGGGACGGCGGCGCCGGCGACGGCGGGTTCTCGTAGTCGAACTCGACGAACGACGCCGCGTCCATGCCGGTCTCGATGAAACACAGCGTCTTCCCGTCGTAGGTCGCGGTCGCCGGGCGTCCGCGAATCTCGCTGGCGAGGCGCTGGCCGACCACGCCGGCCTGGTAGTGCGCGACGCTGCCCGCGTTCGGCACGCCCGTGTCGGCGGTGTCACCGAGCGCGTAGACGTCCTCGGCGGCCTCGGCTTCGAGCGTGTGCTTATCGACATCGACCCAGCCGTCGTCGCCGAGGCCGGCGTCCTCTACGAGGTCGATGCCGGCGTGGGGCGGAATCGCCACCAGCAGGTCGTAGTCGAGGTGGGCCCCCTCCATCGAGGTTATCGACTGCGCGTCGGGGTCGACCGATTCGGCGTTGAAGAACGTCTCCACCTCGATGTCGCGTTCGTCCATGATGGGGCGCGCCCACTCGGCGATGTGGGAGTTGCCGTGGACGCGCTGAATCGGGTACGTGTACGTGATGTCGACGTCCTCGCGGAGGCCGCGCTTCCGGAACCAGTCGTCGGCCATGAACACGAACTCGAGGGGCGCCGCGGGACACATGTGGGGCGACCCGACGACGCTCAACACGAGGTGTCCCTCGGTGAACGACAGGAGTTCCTCGCGGAGCGCGGTGGCGCCCGACTCGCTGTAGTAGTCGTGGCCCGCCTGCTCGAGGCCGGGAATCCGTTCGGGTTCGAGTGTCGACCCGGTCGCCAACACGAGGTAGTCGTAACTGAGCGACGGACCGTCGCCGAATCCGAGGCGCTTGCTCTCGGTGTCGATGTCGGTCACGCGGTCGATTCGGAGGTCGACCTCGTCGGGGACGAGTTCGTCGAGGCGGCGCCGGCCGTCGGCCGGTTCGCGCTGGTCGAACGGCACGTACAGCCACACCGGCTTGTAGACGTGGTCGGGGTCGTCGTTGACGAGGGTGATGTGGACGTCCCCGGCTGCGACCTCGGCGTCGAGGCGCTCGGCGAGGTCGTTCGCGAGGACGGTCCCGCCAGTCCCGCCACCGACGACGACGACGTGTTCGGTCATGCTTTCTCCACGTAGAACGCCGTGTGGTCGTCTCGCTCTTCGACGGCGAGGACGTCGTTCCCGGCTTCCTCGGCCCACTCGGGCACGTCGGTTCGGGACTGCTCGTTGTCACTCAGGAGGCGGACGACGTCCCCGGAGTCGGCACCCCGGATGGCGCTCACGAGGTCCATCAGTGGACCCGGGCACGCTGCGCCGCGCGCGTCGACCGTCGTCTTGGGTTCAATGTCTGGCATAGCGTCTCACGGGTGGGGCTACGCGCTCCCCCAAAATAGTATTGTACTATAATTCCAATATTGTGGGAAAAGCAGGAGTCGGAACGCGAGTCAACACATCCGACCGACACCCGGAGAACGGACTGCACAGCCACGGAGGGCGGAGCAGCCACCAAGAGCGGTGTCATTCGGACGCGCGTCGGGCGTCGGCGAGCAGGCCGCGGATGGCGGTCGCGGCGTCCTCGAAGGCGTCGACGTTCATCGCGTCGGTGGTGAAGAGGACGCCGGCGTCGCCCTGAATGACCCGAACGACGAAGCCGTCGCGGTGGAAGCGCACGGTGAACTCGTAGGGACCGATGTCGGAGTCGCCAGCGCGGTCGGCGATGGCGGTGCGGACGGGGCCTTCGGCGAAGCCGGTTCGCTCGAACACGCGACCGCTCAGCGCGTTCTCGTTTCGCAGCACTGTGAGGGCGGCCGACACGTCCGGCTCTCGAACCGCGTTGAAGAACTCGGCGTTTATCGACTCGGTCTCGTCCTCGTCAAGTTCCGCGCCGGCCGGGATGGACACCGTGACGATATCGTTCTCGGTGCTGGTGTCGATACCACTGCGTCCGGTCTGTGATTCGGGCATCGTCGGTTCGTCTCGGAGACCGGACAAGAACCACGCCGACGTGTTTCTCTCTCGGAGACACCTCCCTGCCCGACTCGGGGACGGCCGCGTCAGTCGTCGAGCAGTCCCCGGAGTTTCTCGCGGGGCGAATCGAGGACGGGGCCGTGCCCCGGACAGGCGTAGTCGAGGCCGCTTGCCGGGTCGAGGAGCGACCGGACACTGTCCGGGACTCGCCCCACCGCGTAGCTCGTGAATCTTCCCGACGCCTTCAGGGAGTCGTCCCAGCCGTACGCGAGGTCACCGAGGAAGACGGCGCCGGCGTCGTCGTGGACGTACGCGAGGTGGCCGGGCGTGTGCCCGGGGGTGTGGACGGCGCGGAAGCCCGCGATTTCGTCGCCGTCTCGGAGTTCGCGCACGTCGATCCCGTCGAGGTCGAGGCGCCGGTAGTAGAGCCGGTGGAGCGCCTCGATGCCGTTGCGCGCCGTCCAGGGCGGTCTCTCGTCGCCGCGAACGAGCCCCGCCTCGTCGGCGTGGACGTAGACCGGCGCGTCGAGTTCGGGCAGTCGGGAGAGACCGCCGACGTGGTCGGCGTCGTAGTGCGTGAGCATGACGCGGTCCACGTCCCCGAGTTCGAAGCCCGCGTCCCGCACGCCCTCGCGGACCGTCTCGTGGTCACCGGGCCAGCCCGCGTCGACCAGCGTGAGGCCGTCCCCGTCCAGAAGGAAGGCGTTCGGCTGGTCGAACGTCCGGCAGTCGAAACACCAGAGGCCGTCGGTCACGCGGTTCGCCATGCGTGACAGTCCTCACGGCACCACAATCGGTGTTTCCCTCACGGAGCCGATGCTCCGCGGGTGAGTGTGTGAGAAGAGCGCCGTCGACAGACTACGTCTGTCGGGCCGCAAAACGAAGTTTTACGCCGCCACCAGGGCTCGAACCTGGGACAACGTGGGTAACAACCACGTGCTCTACCAACTGAGCTATGGCGGCTTGCACCCCTTGCTATCCGGCGCGTTTTGATATGGCTTTCGTTTCGCAAGCAGGCAGGGCATCGACACGGCTTAGGTCGGGCCGGCTGAATTCGGGGCCATGAGCGACTTCGAGTCGGTCGTCGAGCGCGTCCGCGAGCGGGTGGACCCGACGCCCGAGGAGCGGCGCGCGCTGACCGAGGCGACGGCGCGACTCGCCGACCGCGCGCGGGACGCCATCGCGGACCTCCCGGTGGAGGCCGACGTGCTACAGGTCGGGAGTACGGCGCGCGGGACGTGGGTGGCGGGCGACCGCGACATCGACCTGTTCGTGCGCTTCCCCGCGGCCCTCCCCCGCGAGCAGTTGGAGGAGTACGGGCTGACGGTCGGAAACGACGTGCTACCCGAGGGGCGCGAGGAGTACGCCGAACACCCCTACGTGAAAGGCGAGTTCGAGGGGTACGACGTGGATTTGGTACCGTGCTACCGCTTGGACGACGCGACGGAGATTCAGTCGGCGGTCGACCGCACGCCGTTCCACAACGCCTACCTCGAAGCACGGCTGGACGACGACCTCGCGGCGGACGTGCGACTGTTCAAGCAGTTCCTCAAAGGCGTCGGCGCGTACGGCAGCGACCTGCGAACGCAGGGCTTCGCGGGCTACCTCGCGGAGTTACTGGTCGTCGAGTACGGCGGCTTCCGAGAGACCCTGGAAGCGATTCGGGACTGGCAGCCGCCGGTCGTACTCGACCCGGAGGACCACGCCGAGGCGTCGTTCGACGACCCGCTCGTCGTGGTGGACCCGACGGACCCGGAGCGGAACGTCGCCGCGGTCGTCTCCGAGACGAACGTAGCGCGAGCCATCCACCACGCCCGCGCGTTCCTCGACAACCCCGACGAGTCAGTGTTCGACCCGCGGGCGCCCGACCCGCTGGACGCGGCGGGCGTCCGCGACCACCTCGACCGGCGCGCGACGACGCCGCTCGCCGTCGTCTTCGACGCGCCGGACCTCGTCGAGGACCAACTCTACCCCCAACTCTACCGGTCCCGGGACGGCCTCGCGCGCGGCCTCGACGAGTACGGCTTCGACGTGTTGCGCGCGGCGACGTGGGCCGACGACCGCGCGGTGCTGTTCGCCGAACTGGAGGTCGCCGAACGCCCGGCAGTCGAGCGCCACAGCGGGCCGCCCGTCCACGTCTCCGGGCACGCTGAGGGGTTCTACGAGAAGTACGACGGCGACGACAGCGTGTACGGGCCGTTCGTCGAGGACGGTCGGTACGTCGTCGAGCGCGAACGCGACGTGCAGACCGCCCGCGAGTTCGCCGAGAACCGGCTCCTAGAGGTCGCACTCGGTGCGCACGTCGAATCCAGAATCGAAGCCGGGAACTACGAGGTGCTGGTCGGTGCGGAGGTTTCGGCGTTGGCAGACGAGTTCGGCGAGGAGTTGGCGCGCTACTTCGACCCGACGCCCTGATGTGACTCGGCGACCTCCTCGATGAGGTCGCTGACGGCGTCGCTCGGCTCGTCGTCGAGTCCGACCGGGTCCCGACCGTCGAACGTCTCGTGGACGGCGCCGACGCCGTCCGCGAGCGTGTCGAGGCTGTACCCGCCTTCGAGCACGAACGCGAGCGCCGCGTCCGCGTCGTCGGCGAGCGTGCGCACGCGGTCGGTGAGCAGGCTGTACCCCTCCGTCGAGACGTGCATCCGGGAGATGGGGTCGTGGCGGTGCGCGTCGAAGCCCGCGCTCACAACCAGGAGATCGGGGTCGAACGCCTCGATGGCCGGCGCGATTAGTTCGTCCATCCCGGCGCAGTACTCGGCGTCCCCCGACCCCGCGGGGTACGGGAGGTTCAAGGTCGCGCCCTCGCCGTCGCCCTCGCCGGTCTCGTCGGCCTCACCGGTGCCGGGGTAGAGGCCGTCCTCGTGAATCGACGCGTAGAACACGTCGCCGCGGTCGTAGAAGATGTCCTGCGTGCCGTTGCCGTGGTGGACGTCCCAGTCGAAGATGGCGACGCGGTCGACGCCGAGGTCGTCGATGGCGTACTGCGCGGCGACCGCGGCGTTGTTCAGGAAACAAAACCCCATCGCGTCGTCCTCGACGGCGTGGTGTCCGGGCGGCCGCCCGAGCGAGAACGGCGTGTTCCGGCCGTCCGCACCGTTCAGCGCGGCGCGCGCGGCGTCCATCGCGAGGCCCGCGCTCGCGAGCGCGGCGGGCCACGTCGCCTCCGACGCGGCGGTGTCGGGGTCCCAGTTCCCGCCACCGGACTCGCAGAACTCCCGAATCTCTCGGACGTAGCCGTCCGTGTGGACGGCCATCGCGTCCGCCTCGTTGGCGGGAGACGCGCCCTCGTAGGTGACGCCGTGGCGCTTCGAGAGCCCGCGCTTGACGGCGCGCAGGCGGTCGGGGCTCTCGGGGTGTCGCGGCCCGGGGTCGTGGTCGAGACACGTCTCGTCGAAGCCGAATCTCATCCCACGAGCTCGAAGTAGGTCGCCACGTCCTCGGCCTGTACGGTGCGTCGGCCGGCGTGCTCCGCGAGAATCGCCGCGCCTCGCGCGGCGTCGTCGGCGTACGCCTCCAGGAGGTCCGCGAGCGCGACCCGCGCGTCCTCGGAGACGCGGAAGCGGTCGTCGACGTCGAGGCGCGCGATGCGGTCGACGGGCGCCACCGGGAGCGCGAGGCCCGCGTCGTCCGGCGTGGACGCCGCGCCGAAGTCCCCGGCCATCAACGTCTTCCGGCCGTCCGCGTCGGCGCGCTCGGCGGCGTCCGCGGCCAGTGTCGCCCCCCGTCGCTGGATGCGGCGCGCGAGTTCCTCCGCCGCGTCGGCGCTCACCCGCAAGTCACCCGCGTGTCGCCGGATGATGGTGTCGACCGGCGCGAACGGGAGTTCGACGCTCATGCGTCAATGGGTGGCTGTCGCACGCTTAACTGTTTCCGTTGTCGGGACAACTGGCCACCACGCATTTCGGTGAGGCACGCGAACGTTGCGGCGTCATGAGCGAGGACGAACCCGAGGAAGAACTCCGAGACGAATCGCCCCGCGAGGACGTCGAAACCGACGAAGAGACCCGCGAACGGGCCCGGGAGACGAAGAATCCGGACAGCCACCGCGGCGACGAAGAGTACGACTAGCGCAGTTCTTCGGCGTTCAGGCGCCCGTCGCGTAGCGACCCCCGAACCGTGAGTTCCTGACCGAGCGTCACGTCGGCGTCCGTCTCGACGCTCATCGTCTCCTCGCCGTCGTCGAGGATGACGGGGTTCTGGGCCTGCACGACGACGCCCGTGAACTCCACTTCCTCGCCGTCGGCGCTCGCATCACTACTGGTGTCCTCGGCGTCCGCGCTCGCGCTCTCGTCGCCCTCGTCCTCGAAGGCGGCGAGGCCCTGAGCGCTCCCGGTGTCGTCTGCTTCGTCGCCGGTCGCGGCGCCGTCCGGAAGTTCCACGACGGAGGCCTGCCAGCCCGCAGAGGCTTCGAGGTCGTCCTGCCAGCCGTCCTGAATCTCCACGTCCACGAACGCCACCTCGTCGCCCGGCCCGATGTCGAGATCGGCCTTGTCCCCCCAGAGCGCGACGCGGATGTCGCCCGAGTCGTCCTGCACGCGCACATTCCGCACTTGGCCCTCGCTGCCGTCGTCGCGGTCGAACGTGCGCTTCGGGTCGGCGGAGCGAATCACGCCCGCGATGTCCGCCGTGTCGTCCATTTCGAGGGTGTCGATGGGCGTCGAGTCAGGCACGTACGCCACGTCGTCCTCAACTTCCTCGACGGCGCCGCGGTCGCCGACGTGGAGTTCCAGACTGCCGTCTCGCTCCCGGACGTAGCCGTCCACCACTTCGACGACGACGCCAGGTTCGAGTTCGGTCGCGCGGTCGGCGCGCTCGTCCCAGAGCGTCACCCGGACGCGACCCGTCTCGTCGCCGAGCACGAGATTCGACACCTTCCCCTCGCTGCCGTCGTCTCGGTCGAACGTCCGCACGGACTCGGCGGCCAGCACCTCGCCGACGAGGTTCACGTCCGAGACGCCCAGCGAGAGGTCCTCGACGCGGTACTCGTCCTGCACCGCGACGTCTATCTCCTCCTCGTCGTCGACCTCAATCTGGTCGGCGCTCACCTCCACGCCGTTGTAGCCGTCCTTCGGCCGACCCTTGATGCGGAGCACTTCACCGACGGAGAGTTCCTCGCTGGCGGCCTCGGCCTGCTCGTCCCACAGCGAGACTCGCACGCTCCCCGACTCGTCGGCGACCTCGACGTTCACCACGCGGCCCTCCGGGTCCTCGTCGTCGTCGCGCTCGAACGTCCGCACCTCGCCGACGCTCGTCACCTTCGCGAGGAACTTCGCCTCGTCCATCTCCGGTTCGATGTCGGCGACCCCGTTGACCTCGCCGTCGTCGAGTTCGTGGGCGATGAGCATGGCGGCCGTCTCCTCGTCGGCCAGCCCGCCCATCTGCTCGACCTTCGACTCGACGGCCTCCCGGAACTCCTCCAGGGACACGTCGGTGTCGAGGTCCTCGTAAGTGTCCTCGATGTCGCCCATAATCGTAGTTCACCACAGGTACACGCCGCGCATAAGCGTTTTCGTTACCGAAACGACTCCGCGCCGGCTGGCGATTCTCGCGGTCACACAGCCGGATGATTCGGCCTCGGGTTTGAACTCTCGCACCCGCCCGAAGGTATTACCGTCACCCACCCGACACACGCAGTGTCCATGGGCGACGACAGCGACGGCAGTTGGTCGGGCGCGACGGACCTCCCCGCGAAACGCTGGCTGTTGCTCACCGGCGACCGCGTCGCGCTCGCCGCCGGGTTCAGCCTCGTTCTCGTCACCCTCACGCTCGCGCTCGTCGAGACCGACGTCGTCTACGTCGGGGACGGCAGCACGTACGCGAGCGTGCTGTCCAGCGGGATGCTCGGCGCGCTCGCCACCATCGTCACCGTCACGCTGTCCATCAACCAACTCATCCTCTCCCGGGTGTTCGGGTCGCCGGCCGACCTCACCGACCAACTCGAAGGCAACCTCGACTTCCGGCGCACCGTCGAGGACATCGCCGACCTGGACAGCAGCCCAAACGACCCCGGGTCCTTTCTCGCCGTCGTCGCCGAAACCCTCGAATCCGAGGCCGCGGCGCTCGAACGCACGGCGACCGACGCCGACCTCGACGACGACGTGACCGAGACGGTGACGGAGTTCACGAGCAGCGTCGTGGAGTACGCCGACCGCCTCGCCGCCGGCCGCGACTCCGAGAGCACGTTCGAGGTGCTGTCGCTCACGTTCGGCACCGAGTACGCCGACCTGATGGACGACGCGCGCGGTATCCAGCGCGGCGTCGCCGCCGACCTCCCCGACGACGCGGACGGCAACCTCGACGCCATCCTCGAACTCCTGAAAGCCGTCGCGGTCGTCCGCCAGTTCTTCAAGACACTCGCCGTCCAGCAGGACCTCGCCAGCCTCTCCCGGCAACTCATCTACACGGGGGTCCCCGCCATCCTCGTGACGTACTACCTCGCGCAGGTCTACACCGCGGCGGCGCCGATGCTCCCGGGCGCGTGGCTTCCTGGCCTCGCGGCCGTCGCGACGGCGGTCGTGTTCTCGCCGCTGTCCGTCCTCGTCGCGTACATCCTCCGCGTCGCCACCGTCACGCTCTACACCGTCTCGGTGGGGTCGTTCATCCCGCCCGAGGAACGCGTCGACAGTCCCTGAGTCAATCAGAGCGCGACCGACGCGACCTCGCGTTCCCCGCCCCGCGACCGGTGGACGACCACAACGCGTTCCGGGAGGCCGCCGTCGAACGTCGCGGTCGCCTCGTAGTCGAGTTCGGTGATGCACTGCGCGCAACCCTGTACGTCCTCGCGCTCGACGGCCGCCACGACAACCCGGAGTTCACCGTCCGCGTCGGTCGCGTCCGCGAGTTCTGCGGTGTAACAGCCGTTCGGCGCCGTCGTCGTCCCCGCCACGGTCACGACGCCGTCGCTCGCTGACACCGACGCCGACTCGCGCTCTACCCCACAGCCGGCGTCGACCAGTTCGAAGTCGGTGTCCACGAGCCCCGGCCCGGACGGCCCGTCGCCACCGCCAGCACCGAGACACCCGGCCGTCAAGAGGGTCGAAGCGGCCGCGAGCACCGTTCGTCGTCGCATACCGGAACGCTGCCGGGGAAGCGTGAAAGACCTTCCCACCAGCACCATCCAATCGTAACCGCTTTACGTAGCCCCGGGCTATCCTGAATCGAGTCCGGATAGGGTAGTGGACTATCCTCTTGGCTTGCGGAGCCAGGGACCGGCGTTCAAATCGCCGTCCGGACGTTCTTCACTACGTTCATCACGACCGGACGAGCCCACGCTCACTTCGTTCGCGTGGACGCCGTCCGGACGTAATTTTTCGCGCTACCACGACGGTGAGCGACGGCCGTGTCGCTCGCGTGGACGCCGTCGAACCGGCGGTTCGACGTGCCCGCGGCTTCGCCGCGGACGCCGTCCGGACGGTCTCTATCGCGTCGAACAGTGCTTGCTAAGAGTAGCGCAGTCAGTCCCGGAGGCCACGGGAGCGCGAACAGATGCCGCAGTAGGGTTGGCCGGCGTCGCCGCGGCGCCACTGTCGCCAGTCCTTCGAGGTGAAGGAGGCGCCGCAGTCGGCACACGAGTCGTCGGGGGACAGGCCGTGTTCGACGCCGGGCATCGACAACAGAGTGCGACGCCACCCCCTTGAAGGAATCGGCCGATTCTTCCGGCGCGCCCGCGAACTGAGTCGCATGGACGCGGCTCTGCGCGCCGGCGTCGCGGTGTACGACGCGGGCCACTACCACGCCGCCCACGACGCCTGGGAGGACGCGTGGCTGGCGCTGGACGACGGACGCGACGAGCGCTTGCTCCACGGACTCATCCAGTTCACGGCGGCGATTCACCACGCCCGCGACCGGAACTGGGCGGGCGCGGTCGGCCTCGCCGAGAGCGCGCGCGAGTACCTCGACACCCTGCCCGACGACTACCGGGGCGTGAACGTCGACGCGGTGCGCGCGTACCTCGCGGCGCTCCGCGACGACCCGGAGCGAGTCGAGCGCGCGCCGCCCCTCGAACTGACCTACGAGGGCGACCCGCTCGCGCTCGCTGACTTGGACGCGCCCGCGGCAATCGAGGCGGCGGTCGCGCTCGCGGCACGCGAGGGGTACGACGAGGACGTGTTCGCGGACGGCGCCGAGTACGCCCGCGAGGGGCTCGTCGACGGCGACCTGAACGAGTTCGGCGTGCTGTTGTGTGATTTCGTCACCGAGCGCGAGCAGCGCGCGCTCATCGCGACGCGACTCCGCCAGCACGTCCAACGACGGCAGCGGCGAGAAGCGGACGTCTCGGGGCTGTTCGACTAGAAGTTCTGGTACGCGATGAAGCCGGCGACGGCGATGCAGGCGACGCCGGCCGCGCGAACCAGCCACGCCGCCCAGTCGCCGAACGGGTGGTCGTCAGTGCCGTAGCGGCCGTCGTGTCGGCGGCGCCGGTTCGGACCGACGAACACCGACAGCATCAGCATCTCGCGGGGTTTCGCGAGGAGCGCGACCCCGAGGCCGACGCCGAGGACGACCGCGAGCAGTTCCCGAATCCCGGACATCTACGCTACGAGCGCAGGCGCTCGATGCGCTTTTCCATCGGCGGGTGCGTGGAGACGATTTTCGCGAGGAAACCCTGCCCCTCACCGAAGATGCAGAGCGCGGCGTTGGACTCGTCGATCTTCGACTCGCGGGCGGTCTCGTTGCCGCGGGAAATCTTCTCCAGCGCGCGAGCGAGCGGGTCGCCGCTCCCGATGGCGCGGCGCGCGTCGGCGTCCGCGACGTACTCACGGTAGCGGCTGATGGCGAGCACGAACAGCATCACGAAGAACTGCACGAGGTTGCCGACGACGATGGCGAGGAAGAAGTCGGCGAGGTCGTTGTCGCCCGTGAACAGCACGATGTACTGCGCGACGATACCGACGACCGAGGCGATGCCCTGACCGATGACCATCGTGACGACGTCGCGGTTCGCGATGTGCGCGAGTTCGTGCGCGAGCACGCCGTCGAGTTCCTCGTTGTCGAGGAGGTGGATGAGTTCCTCGGAGACGACGACGACGCCGGCGCCCTTGCGCCCGACCGCGAACGCGTTCGGGACGCCCATCCGGGCGACCTTGAGTTTCGGCTTCTCGATGCCCATGTCCCGCGAGAGCGCTTCGACGCGCTGGTGGATGCGCGGGTACTGCTGTTCGGACATGTCTTCGGCGCCGACGCTCCTGAGCGCGGCCCACTTGCCAATCTTGTACTGGACGCCGACGAGCAGGATGCTGCCGACGATGGCGATGCCGAGAATCGTGGTGCTCTGCCCGAAGAAGAACCACGCGGCGGCTACCGCCACCGAGTAGAACGCGAAGAGGATGGCGCCGACGAGTGCCATCCGTATCTTGAGTCCTGTGTGTCTCATGTGCGTGGGTTACGCACTCCGACATATAAAAGCACCTTCGTCCGTGCCACCGCAACACACGGAGACGGCGGGGAGACGGCGGCGTGAACGAGAGCAGCGGCGTCAGGCGTCGGCGTCAGGCGTCGGCGTCCTTCTCGTCGCCGTCCCACTCCGCGGAGTTGTCCTCGGGGTCGTAGCCGAGCACCTCCTTCGCGCGGTCGATGGAGTAGTACTTGCGGTCGTTGTCGGAGATGCCGTAGACAATTTCGTAGCCGTAGTCCGCGGACAGACAGCAGTCGAAGAGGTGCGCGCAGTCGCGGTGGGAGAGCCACATCGCCTGCCCGCGCTCGTAGTCGATCGGCGGGTGGCCATTCGTGAGGTTCCCGATGCGGACGGCGACGAAGGACAGGTCGTGTTCGTCGTGGTAGTAGCGTCCGAGCGTCTCGCCCGTCGCTTTCGAGACGCCGTAGAGGTTGCCGGGACGCGGGAGTTCGGTGCCGTCGAGGCGGAAGTCGTCGTCGCTGCGGTAGAGGCCGGGCTTTCGCTCGGTCTCGTAGTGGCCGACGGCGTGGTTCGAGGACGCGAACGCGAACTTCTCGACGCCGGCGTCGACGGCGGCTTCGAGGACGTTCCGGGTGCCGTCGATGTTGTTCCGGAGGACGCTCTCCCAGGGCGCCTCGGGGCGGGGGTCGCCGGCGAGGTGGACGACGGCGCCGACGCCGTCGACGGCGTCGCGGAGGGCGGCCTCGTCGGTGACGTCCGCGACGACGAACTCGTGGTCGGTGTCGCCCGTCGGCGGTTCGCGGTCGAGGAGGCGCCAGTCGTAGTCGTCACCGAGGCCGTCGAGGATGGCCTGCCCGACGCGCCCCGACGCGCCAGTGAGGAGAACCGGGTCGTCCATTCGGTTGGAAATCTCGCGCACCGCCGGTATGAAAGGTGCGGTTCGCGGCGTTTAACACGTCGGCGGCCAGACAGGCCGGTGATGGCGAACGGGACGGAGCGGTTGCTCTCGGGGTTCGTGGCGGCGTTCGGGGCTGGAATCGCGGCGGTAGCGGCGCTCGCGCTGTTCGGCGACCCGGTGTCGTCGACGACGGTCGCGGCGGTGCGCGCAGTGGCGCTGCTCGCGGCGGCGGCCGTCGCCGTCGGGGCGCTGTTCGCGACCGCGGGTCGGCTCCCCGTCCAGCCGGTGGTGCCGCTGGCGGGCGCACCGGCGGCGCTCGCCGGCGCGACGGTCGCGGTGTCGATGGGGGACGCGGCGGCGTGGCTCTCCGTCGCCACGGGGGCGGCGACGGCCCTCGGACTCGTCGGGCTCGCGGTGGTCGCGGTGACGGCAGACGACAAGGCTTAGCCGCGCCCGCTCGCAGACCCGGGTATGGCATCCGACGCCGAGGAGGCGTGTTTCGAGGCAGGCATCAAGTTCGGAGCGCTCTACCACCAGTTCGCGGGGACGCCGGTGAGCCCGGAGAGCGCGCCGAGCCTGGAGACGGCCATCGAGGAGTCGATCGAGAACCAGCCGTTCTGCGAGTCCGTGACCGTCGACATCCTCACGGAGAAACTGGACACGAGCCACGGCTACACGGAACTGACGGGCGAGTACATGGAGGTCGAGATAGTGGTCGACTACGAGGGCCGGGAGGTCGTCGCGGAGATGGCGATGCGGGACGGCTACCCGCTGATGGAGTTGGCGAGCGTGGAGTAGCCCGCAGGCGCCCGGTTCCGGGGGTGCTTTTAAATCAGATGCGGGCGAACCACCTGACATGAGTCAGTCATCGCTCGACGACGACGAACTGTTCGGGGAGGCCGCCGAGGAGATGCGCGCGGACGTAGAAGAGCACCTCGACGCCGCCCGCGCGGAACTGCCGGAAGCGGACGCAATCTGGGACGTGGAGTCGGACAACACGCTCGGCGTGCTGAACGCGCTCCGGTCGGCCCTCGACGTGGGCGACGTGGAGGCCCACCTGCGCGACGCGAAGAAGGCGTTCGTGATGGGGCAGCGCGCCGACGCGTTCGAGGACGCCGACGACCTCGAAGCCGACCTCGAAGCCATCGAGGGCGTACTCGCGGACATCGAGACGGCCAGAGAGCAGGTCGGCGAACTCGCGTCTACGGTGCCGGAACTCCGGTCCGCACTCGACGAGGCGCACGCAGACGCCGACGACGAGGACGACGAGTAACTACTTGTGGGGCGGCCGGGAGACGTCTCGGTCGGCCACCGCGTCCAGTAAGTCACAGAGCGCGTCCGTCGCGAGCGCGAGCAGTTCCTCGCCGCGTTCGGCGTCCCCCTCGCTCGGGTCGCCGACGACGCCGTTCTCGGAGAACTCGGCGACGTCGTGGGCGAGGTTCGCGTGCGACGTCCACTCCCCCCAGCCGTCGCTGGCGCCGTCGCGCGCTTCCTCGATTCGGTCCTCGCGCACGAGGTTCGGGTGGGTGTGCCGGAGGAACGCGGTCTCCAGCGGGCCGGCGTGGCCCATGTCGGCGCTGTGGTCGCCGACCGCGTCGAACCACGTGAACGGGACGGCGTAGGCGTCGTCCTCGCGGGTGAGCCGCGAGCAGACTTCGCCGAGCGCGGGGACGTTCCCGCCGTGGCCGTTCACGACGACCACTCGGTCCCAGCCGTGGCTCGCGAGGCTGGCGACGACTTCTCGGACGTTCGCGCGGAACGTGTCGGGTGACACCCACAGCGTCCCCGTGAACTGGCGGTGTTCCTCGCTCACGCCGACGGTCAAGGGCGGTGCAACGACTACCTCGTCGTCGTAGTTCGTGGCGGCGGCCTCGGCGACCGTCTCGGCGGCGAGGTGGTCCGTGCCGAGGGGGGCGTGCGGGCCGTGCTGTTCAGTGCTGCCGACCGGCAAGAGTGCGAGGTCCGTGTCGGCGGCGTCGGCGTCCGTCCACGTCGCGTCCGCGAGTCGCATATGCGGTCCAACGCGGCGGTGGGATTTGTAGCCTGCCCTCCGGAACGGGGACGGCGACGGCGGCGGGACGCCGACAGCGACGGCGTCAGGACTGGGTCGCTCTCGTGACGATGGCGAGTGCGCCGACGAGCACCGCGAGTATCGCGGCGTCCGCGGCGGGGCCGGTGGCGAGCGCGTAGAGAATCCACGGGACGCCCGCGGCGTAGACGGCGGCGTCCGGGTCGAAGCGCGACGCGACGAGCGCCGCGGCGGCCACGCTGGCGACGAACAGGCCGACGACGACAGCGACAGTCATCGTGCGTGGTACGAGCGGGAGAGAGAAGTAGGTTCGGACGGAGCGGCGGAATCAGTCGTCGTCGTCTTCCGCGTCGGCGTCGACGGCGGCGGTGCGCTCGGCGGCGCGCTCCACGAACTCGTCGGGGAGTTCGTCGATTTCGCCGGCCTGCACGCCCCAGAGGTTCGCGTAGAGGCCCTGCTCGGCGAGCAAGTCCTCGTGGGTGCCCCGTTCCACGACCTCGCCGCCCTCGAGGACGACGATCTGGTCGGCGTCCTTGATGGTGGAGAGGCGGTGGGCGATGGAGAACGTCGTGCGGTCCTCGGTGAGGCGGTCGAGCGAGCGCTGGATGAGCATCTCGGTCTCGGTGTCGACGTCGCTCGTGGCTTCGTCGAGGACCAGAATCTCGGGGTCCTTGAGGATGGCGCGCGCGATGTCGATGCGCTGACGCTGGCCGCCCGAGAGTTTCACGCCGCGCTCCCCGACTTTCGTGTCGTAGCCCTCGGGGAGGTTCTGGATGAACTCGTGGGCTTCCGCGGCCTTCGCCGCCTCCACGACGTCCTCCTCGTCGGCGTCGAACGTCCCGTACTTGATGTTCTCCACGACGGTGCCGTAGAACAGGAACGTGTCCTGGCTGACGTAGCCGATGTGGCGGCGGAGACTCGGCAGCGTCACGTCCGAGATGTCCTGGCCGTCGATGCGAATCTCGCCCTCGTCCACGTCGTACATCCGCAACAGGAGTTTCAGGACGGTGGACTTCCCGGCGCCCGTCGGTCCGACGAGCGCGAGCGTCTCCCCGCCCTCGACCTCGAAGTCGATGTCCTCGACGATGGCCTCCTCGCCGTACCCGAAGGAGACGTCGTCGTAGACGACCTCGCCGTCTGCCACGTCGAGTTCGGCGGCGTCCGGGTTCTCCTCGATGCGCGAGGGCTCGCTCATCAGGCCGAAGATGCGCTCACTGGACGCGCGAGCGCGCTGGTACATGTTGATGATTTGCCCGAACTGCGCCATCGGCCAGATGAACTGCTGGCTGAGCAGGATGAACGTCACGAACTCCCCCTCGTCGAGCGTCCCCGAGAAGAAAAACGGCGCGCCCTCCACGACCCAGAGGCCGCCGACGACGAACGTCAACACGAAGCCGACGCCGGAGATGATGCGGAGCGCCGGGAAGAACTTGATGCGAATCGTAATCGCGCCCCAGTTCGCGTCGAAGTAGCCCTGCGAGACGTCGTCCACGCGCTCGGACTCGTAGTCCTCCGTGTTCGAGGTCTTGATGACCTGGATGCCGCCGAGGTTGTTCTCCAGTCGGGAGTTCATCTGCCCGACGGACGACCGAACGTCGGCGTACTTCGGCTGAATCGCCTTCACGAACCGGTACGTGAACAACGCGATGATGGGCACCGGCAGCATCGTGAGGACTGCGAGTTGCCAGTTCACGACGAACAGGTAGACGCCGATGGCGACCACCATCACGGACAACCGGAACGCCGAGTTCAGGCCGTCGTTGAGGAACCGCTCTAAGCGGTTCACGTCGTTCGAGAGGATGGACATCATCTCGCCGGTCTGCTTCGTGGCGAAGAAGTCCATGTTCAGCCGCTGCATCTTGTTGTACGTGTCAGTGCGAATCGAGTGCTGGATGTGCTGGCTAAAGGAGTTCCAGCCCCAGTTCCGAATCCAGTGGAAGCCCGCGCCGAACAGGAACGACCCCGCGATGAGGCCGCCCATGAACAGGAGTTTGCCGCCGTCCGACGGCGGCACCCAGGCGTCGGGGAGGAACGGCAGGAACGGCTTGTTCTTCTGGATGACGGAGTCGATAGCGAGACCGAGGAGAATAGGCGGCGCGAGGTCGAGGACCCGAGCGAAGACGCTGGCGACGATGGCGACGACGGCGGCGAACCGGTTGTCCCGCCCGTACTCGTCGAACAGGCGGAACATCGCGTCGTCGACCTCCTCGCGTTGGTCCTCGAAGGGGTCGTCGTCTTCTGTCGCGGTACTCATCCCCTCAGCCAAAGATACCACTCGCCAAAAGAGTTTCCTACGAATCGAAACACCTCCGGCCGTCAGGTATCGACGCGCACCACGTCACCGACTTCGACGCCGTGCTCGACGGTCCAGTTGTACGGCACTTCGAGCACCCACTTTCCGCGGCCGGGATACCGCGTCAAGTCCTCGTTGTCGTCCTCGACGGGCGCGTGGTGAATCTCGGTGATGCGGCCGTCCGCGTCCACGTACACGATGTCGATGGGGAACGACATCGACCGCATCACGTACGTGTGCCGGCCCTCGTCCGCGTACACGAACAACATCCCCTCGTTCGGCCCGAGCGACTCGGTGTCGCTGAGGCCCGTGTACCGCTCGCTCGGCGTGTCCGCCACCATCACGTCCACCGCGCCGAGTTCCGTCCCGTTCCGCGCGAGCACCGTCACGCTCGGCCCCGACTCCGTCGTCACCGCCGTCTCGCGAGTCGTATCTGCGACCGTCTCGGCGGGCGTCGTCGTCGAGTCGGCGGCCGGCGTGCCGCCCACACAGCCCGCCACAGCGAGCAGACACACCACCGCGAGCGCGCGTCGAACCATGCCCGCTGATACGTCATCCCACGGTTTGGGCGTTCCGACGAAGGGAAACGGTTTTTGCCGCCCGACGGCTGATTCCGACTGTCGGGTTCGTGGTCTAGTTGGTTATGACGCGGCCCTTACAAGGCCGAGGTCGGTGGTTCGAATCCGCCCGAACCCACTTACTGAGACGTCGCCGAGTAGCGACGCGTGTGTCGCTACGAGCGACCGAAGTAGTGGGTCGCGAATTCGAACCCTGGAAGACGCAGCGCCGAGCGCAGCGAGGCGACCGTCTTCCTCCGGTGAGAATCCGCCCGAACCCACTCACTTTCTGCGACGAGCGAACGCGAGGAGCGAGATGAGCGTGAGGGCGATTCGAGTTCTGGAAGACGAGCGACAACGAATCTTCCACCGGTGAGCGTCCGCCCGAGACAGACCGACTGCTGCGCCCATCGGCCGCCGCTCTCGGGAACTTGTTGGTAACTAAACTTATGCGCGTTCTGGCTGTTCTGTGGGCCATGGCCAAACGGTGGCGTTCCCTCCGACGGCGTGGTTTTCTCACTGGGTTGGTGTCCGGTATGGTGGCTGTCGCCGGGTGCAGTTCGACGCCGTCCGACGCGCCCGATTCGACGGCGACGCGACCGACGACGACGTTCGGGTACGGCGGGACGCCGGTCGAGACGACAACGGCGACCACTACGCGAGCGCCGTCGGCGACGACGCGAACCACGGTAGTCACGACGGCGACGGAGACGCAGATGACCACGGAGACGCAGACGACCGCGACCACGCCGACGACGGCAGCGGAGACGACATCGGAGTCGAGTGACGAGAGTGGGCGGGGTGGCGGCAGTCCGGGCGGCGGTGGCGGAAATCCGGGCAGCGGGAACGCCGGTGGCGGAAATCCGAGCGAGGGCGGTGGCAGTCGTGGCGGCGGTGGGAACGCAGGCGGCGGCGGAGACACGGAAAGCGGTGGCGGACCGGTGACCACGGCGGTGGGTTCGACGAACGAGCGAACGACCGCCGAGCCGACGCGGACGACCACGGAGGCGTCGTCGGAGTTCGGCGTGCAGGGGTACGGCGAGTACGGCTACGGGGGGACGGCATGAGCCAGGAGTACCCGACGACCGACAACCACGACTTGAACACGCCGACGAGGGGCGCGCGAGACTGGAACCGCCCGCTGAACGAGAACTTCGAGGTGCTGGACGAACTGCTCGCAGGCGTCACCGAGGACGCGGTGTACGCGGACTACGTGTTCCTTCGACGACGCGACGACGAACCCGACGACGACGAATACGACGACGACGAGGTGGCGCTGTACGTCGACGACGACGGCGACCTCTACACGCGGCGCTACGACGAGGACGAGGAACGAGTGGCTGGCGACGGCGGCGACGGCAAAGGGGTCGACCTCGCGGCGGACGGCGACGTCGTCGCGTCCGGGGTGCGACGAATCGAGGTCGGACGGGGGTTGCGGGTGGAAGAAGACGGTGACAGCGCGAGAATCGAGGCGGACTTCGACATGGGGACGCTGTAGCCGTGCCGGCTATCGACGTGTTCGCGGTGGGCGGGCAGAGCAACGCCGTCGGCAGAGGGCGGCGGTCGCGGAGCCCGCGCCCCGAGCGAGGGACCGCCATCGAGTACCGGCATACGACCGACTCGCTCGCGGACCCGCTCCGAGACCCCGTGCTGGGGAACGGGGACGCCGCGGACACGGGGAGCGCGTGGCCGGCGTTCGCAATCGAGTACCACGAGCGCGTCGGGCGGCCGGTGGGAATCGTCGGGGCGGCGCGCGGGTCGACGGCGCAGTCGTCGCGGGCGGGCGGCCGGCCCGGCGACTGGGACGGCGGGGCGCTGGACGAGGACTTGATTCGGCTCGCCGAGGACGCGCTCGCGGCGTTCGAGGCCGCGGGCTACGACCCGACGTTCCGGGGCGTGCTCTGGCACCAGGGCGAGCGCGACGCGATGGAGATAGACCGCGGGAGCGCGACCCGGCGGGACTACCGACGCGCGCTGGAGGGGATGATAGCGAGGTACCGTGACGCGTTCGGCGCCGGGATGCCGGTCTGGCTGTTCGAACTCGGGCGTCGCGCGTCGGGCGACACATCGGGGTTCCGGGCCGTTCGCGAGGCCCAGCGCGAGGTCGTGCGCGAACAGTCCCGCACCTACCTCGTGTCGGACAAACAGGCGTCGTTCCCGGAGCGCGGCCTCCAAGAGAACGAACTCCACTACGCCCAGGCGGGGTACGACGAGATGGGGCGCGTCGGCGCGCGGAACGTCGCCGCACGCGTCGACGGCGAGTCGTTCCAGGCGAAACGCAGCGCGGGCCGGCGGGTCGACGCCTACACGGGCGCGCCGGGCGAGCCAGTGATGAGTCTGGACGACGGCCGGCTCTCGGTTCACGACGGCGAGACGCCGGGCGGGAACGACCTCGCGAGGGAGGACGAGCGATGACCGTCTTCCAGTTCAAGCGCGGGACGCGAGAGGAACACGAGGACTACGTCGGCGACCCCGGCGAGATTACGGTGCTCGTGGACGACGGCTACCGCCCGGTCGTCCACGACGGCGTGACGAGCGGCGGCATCCCGCTGGCGTTCGCGGACGAGGACGCGGACCGCCAGCCCAGCGACGACGGCGGCCGCGGCATCCCGGCGTTCGTGCGGGACTTCGAGACGGGCGACGCGGCGCTGTGGGACGCGGACGCCGGCTTCGAGGTTCGGTGGCCGGGGTCGCTCGCGGGCGACTACAGCCTCCACTTCGACGGCCGCGGCGACACGGACGACAGTTTCGTGGCCGAGACGACGTTCGAACGCGACGAGTACGCGGGCGTCTCGTGGCTGTGGCGCGTGCCGTCCGTCCGCGAAGACGGCCGCCCCCAGGTCTGGGCGCGCTCCGGAGAGACGGACGCGTTCCTCGTCGCGGTCGACGACGGCGGCGTCGCGGGCGCCGGCCACCTCCTGACGTGGGACGGCGACGAGTACGTCGACACCGGCGTCGAACTCGACGCCGACACGACCTACGAGGTGACGGTGTCGAACGTCGACTACGACGACGGTCGGTTCGACGTGAGCGCGCGAACGCTCGACGGCGACCGCGTCGGGCGCTCTTCGAATCACGCGTTCTGGGGCGACGCCACGGGTGTCGACGCGCTGCGAGTCGTCGGCGCGGGCACCGAGCAGTACGTCGACAACGTCGCCGTCGACCGGCCAGCGTAGCGACGCGTCCGGACCGCGTCGCCGTCGCCGATTCGAAATCCTTTTTTCGGTAGTCCCCCTCGTTCGGAGTGCGAGCCGCCTTAGCTCAGACTGGGAGAGCACTCGACTGAAGATCGAGCTGTCCCCCGTTCAAATCGGGGAGGCGGCACTTCTGTGATTCTAACCGACGAGCGTAGCGAGGAGCGTTCGAATCCAGAACGTGTCCTGACCCGATTTGTGCTCGTGAGTCGCGCGCAGCGAAGCGAGCACGTCTCACGGCGTTCAAATCGGGGAGGCGGCATTTTCCTGCGAACCAGCGAGGGAGCGTAGAGCGTAGTTAGCCGCAGAAGTTCTGCGTGACGTAGACCTCGCCTCCGTCGGTGACGTAGACGCCGATGCCTTCCTCGTTCCAAGCGGCCGAGAGGATGTTCTGGCGGTGACCGCTCGAGTCCATCCACATGTCGACGACGCGGTTCGCGACCGAATCCTCCGTCGCGTCCGGTCCGACGGTGACCATCGCGATGTTCTCGCCGAAGGTCCGGCAGGGCGAGTCGGCGACGTCGCCGTACCGGTCCCAGGGCTGTTCGCCGTCGGGGTTGGTGTGGGCGAAGTAGTCTCGGTCCGCCATGTCCTCGCTGTGTGCCCGCGCGACTGACGCGACCGTCACGTCGGAACCGAGCGGGTCTTGGCCCTGCTGGCTACGGATTTCGTTCACTCGCTGGTGGATGAGGGACTCGATTCCCGACGCGGTGATGGTCTCCTCTCCCGTCGCGTAGCTCGATTCGCCCGGGTCGTCGGGGTCCGTCGGCTGCGTCGTCGTTGTCGTCGGCTGCGTGGTAGTCGGCTGCGTCGTCTCCGTGGTAGTCGGCTGCGTCGTCGTTGTCGTGGTCGGTTGCGTCGTCTCCGTGGTAGTCGGCTGCGTCGTCGTTGTCGTCGTTGTCGTCGGCTGCGTCGTCTCCGTGGTGGTCGGCGAAGGAGTCGTTGGTGGAGCAGCCGTGGTAGTTGGCGAGATAGTCGTCGTAGTGGTCGGCGTAGAGGTCGATGGAGAAGTGGTCGTCGGTGGGTTCTCCGTCGTGGTCGGCGAGGGCGTCGTCTTCGTCTCGGAAGTAGGTGAGGGCGTCGTCGGCGGCGCTGTGGTCGTTTCGGTACCGGTCGCGTTCTGGTCACAGTCACACTCCGACGGTTCGCCTCCCGCCGACTGATTCGCGTCCGGAGACTGCTCACTCGTCGACGGTGACCGTGTCGACTCCGCGGGTTCGTCGGTAGCCGAGTCGGTCGACGCCGGCGGTGGCGCAGTCGTCGACGTGGCGTCCGGGTTCTGTGGAGATGCTGTCGGGTCCGTCGCGCACCCGGCGAGAGAGACCAGGACGACGACGGCGACCGTGAGCCAGTGTGCTCGTCGCATGAGCCGAGTCGGGCGCTGGGATACTAACTTATGAGGATGGTAAACGCGGCTGAGCGCGCGGACTGGCGGCTTCGAGCCGAGGAGGCGACAGTTTCTGCGGGCCAACGGGGTCGCGGCCGCGCCGGGCGTAATGAGTGCGAGAAAGTCCGACGTGCCGCCGGTTTCCCGGGGCGAACCGTGGTCGCTCGTGCTAGCACTCGCCGCGGCGGGCGCGCTGAAACGCTTATCCGTGCGAGCGCTCAATAGAGGGTATGACCTACGACACCGTCGTGTTCGACAACGACGGCGTCCTCGTCGGCCGGACGCGGTACGACGTGCTGGAGGCGGCCGCGGAGGACACCTTCGAGCAGTTCGGCGTCAGCGACCCCGACCCCGAGGACGTAGAAGAGATGACCGTCGGAGCGACCCCGAAGACCGTCAGCGACGTCTGTAGCCGGTACGGACTCTCGCCGAAGGACTTCTGGCCGGAGCGCGACCGCACCACGGCCGAAGCCCAGTACGAGGAGGTCCGCGCGGGCCGGAAGACGCTGTACGACGACATCGACGAACTACACGACTTAGACGTCTCGATGGGCATCGTCAGTTCGAACCAGCAGGCGACCGTCGACTTCGTGCTCGATCACTTCGACGTGCGGGACATGTTCGGCGCGGCCTACGGGCGTGAACCGACGATTCAGAGCCTGCGTCGCCGGAAGCCGAACTCCCACTACATCGACCGCGCGCTCGCCGACCTCGACGCCGACTCCGCGCTGTTCGTCGGTGACAACGAGAGCGACGTGCGCGCCGCCGAGAACGCCGGCATCGACTCCGCGTTCATCCGGCGGCCCCACCGCCGCGACTGGGACCTGAACACGTGGCCGACGTGGATCATCGACGACCTCGAAGACCTCCACGACATCGTGGAGCGCTGACAGGCCGCGGCCCGAGTTTCGAGCGCTCGCCTGCCGGGAGAGCGCCCGTAGCGGTATCTCCGGTGCGAACGCGCGCCCCACAAGGATTATCAACTACAAGCGCGTCTGGTAGCCTGCAATGGCGAAAGGGAAGGTTGACTTCTTCAACGACACTGGCGGTTACGGTTTCATCGAGACTGAGGACGCGGACGAGGACGTTTTCTTCCACATGGAGGACGTTGGCGGTCCGGACCTCGAGGAAGGGCAGGAAGTGGAGTTCGACATCGAGCAGGCCGACAAGGGCCCGCGCGCGACGAACCTCACCCGCCTGTAGTTCGGTGAACTGCCAGCCTCGCGCTGGCGTGGACGCACAGTTTTCAGACGCTCACGCCCCCCAGCGACGCGTCCGCTCCGGCCACAACCCATTCCCGTCCGGACGCCGTCTCTGGTAGCGTGCGCGCATCCACAGTAGCACTCGCGTTCGGCGCGTTCCTGTTCGTGCTCCCGATTCCCGGGACGTTCGTCACCGGCGCACTCGTGATGTTGGCTGCCGGCGCCGCGCGATACCTCGGTAGTTGAGCGCGTCAGGGCCCGACTCGCTCGGCGCCGCGAGCCGAAGCCGGTTTTTCAGTCGAGTCGCGCGCGGTCGTCGTCGGTGAGTTCGAGGTGGCTGGCGGCGACGTTCGATTCGAGGTGGTCGACCGACGAGGTGCCGGGAATCGGAAGCGTAACCGGCGAGTAGTCAAGGAGCCACGCGAGCGCGACCTGTCGAATCGTCGCGTCGTGGGCGTCGGCGACGGCTTCGAGGTCCGAGCGCGTCTCGCCGAGGTCGCCGCCGCCGATGGGGAAGTACGGGATGAACCCGATGTCGTAGTCCTCGCAGGCCGCGAGCACGTCGCCGTGTTCGCGGTTGGCGACGTTGAAGTTGTTCTGGACAGTCGCCACGTCCACGATGTCGCGGGCGGTCTCCAGTTGCTCGACGGAGACGTTACTGAGACCGACGTGGTCGACGAGGTCGTCGTCTTTCAGTTCCGCGAACGCGTGGACGGAGTCCTCGAAGGGCGTGTCCGGGTCGGGGCGGTGGAACTGGTAGAGGTCGATGGAGTCGACGCCGAGGCGGTCGATGGAACACAGCGCCTGGTTCCGGATGTAGTCCGGGTCGCCGTGCGGGAGCCAGTCGCCGTCGCTGTTCCGGAGGAGGCCGGCTTTCGTCGCGACGAGCGCGTCGTCGGGGTCGAGTGCCTCACCGATGAGTCGTTCGCTCACGCCCGGCCCGTAGGAGTCCGCGGTGTCGACGAAGTCGACGCCGAGTTCGACGGCGCGACGGAGGACGCGGTGTGCTTCGTCCTCGTCGTCGGGTCGGCCGATGATGTCGGCGCCGGTGATTCGCATCGCGCCGAACCCGAGTCGGTGGACGGTGTACTCGCCGCCGACGTCGAACGTGTCGCTCGCGTTCTCGGAAGCCATACCGGACGTGGGGTCGCGACGCCGTTAGGTGTTGGCGTGGCGGAACCTACGGCTCCCACTGGTCGCGGAGTTCCGTCCGCGGCTTCGAGGGGTCGTCCTGCTCGACCAGTTCGCGGAGGCGGTCGACGTGGAAGGCGTACTCGCGGTTCTGCCGGAGAACGAGGTCTCGGGACTTGAGTTCGCTGAGGAGCGTGTGGGCTGCCTCCACGTCGACGTCTGCGGCGTCCGCGAGGTCGTGGGCGGTCGCGCCCGGCGTCGTCGCGAGTTCGGAGACGACACTCCACGCCGCGTCCTCGTTACAGCGGGACTCGCGGCGCGCCGCGTTCACGCGCGTCACCACCGGCGGCGCCTGCAGGAGGTCGACGACCGCCTCCGGGTTCGGCTGGTCGCTCTCGCCGTCGCTCTCGTCGTCACCGTCCTGTAACTGCATGCGCTCGCCGCGCCGCCGCAGGCGCTTCTGGACAGCGTCTACGACCACGTCGCTCGGGCCGTCGTCGCCCTCGGCGTCTTCGTCGTCGGACACGGAATAGGCGTCTGCGGCGGCGTCGGGACTGCCATCGGCAGCGTCCGTCGAAGGTGTGTCAGCCGTGTCGGCGTCCGGCTCGTCGTCCTCGCCGTCGTCCGGGTCGGCTTCGGCGTCTGCGCTCGGGTCACCGTCGTCGGCGTCGACGCGCTCGGCGAGTTCGTCCACGCGGGCTTCGAGGCGCTCTATCTGTTCGTTTTTCGTCTGGAGGGTCGACTGGTAGCCGTCCGGCGGCGACCCGTCGCCGTGCGCGAGCGCGTTCGCCATCTTCCGCGCCGCCGCCGACACGTCGCGGGCCGTCTCCAGTTCGGATTCGAGTTCGGCGATGCGCTCCTCGCGGTTCTCGACCTTCTCCTCCAGTTCCGCGATGCGGTCGCGTTCCTGTTCCTTCCGAGTGGTGATGTCGTCTAAGTCCTCCATCAGCGACCCGGAGACGGACTTCAGGTCGGGGCGCTCGAAGTCGTCGAGACCGGGCGTCGCGCCCGCGTCGAACGTGCGCTTGCGCTTGAACTGCACCGGCGTCACCGCGTCGTCTCGCCAGTCCATCTGCACGAACGCCGCGCCGTCGTCCAAATCCACCACGTCGTCGGCGTACTCCGACCCGACGATTCGCTTCACGACGTTCGTGTCGTTCTCCCACGTCAGTCGGTGCCACACCAGCCAGTTCGCCTGCGTGATGAAGTCCTTTTTCACGTCCGCCGGACGCTGGCTGATGCCGACGATGCCGAGGCCGTGTTTCCGCCCGCGTTTCCCCACCTTGATGAGGAGGTTCCCCGTCTCGTCCATCCCGCCGCCCTCCGGGATGTACTCGTGGCACTCCTCGACCACCAGCAGGAACGGCTTCTTCAGCTTCTTCTCCTTCGCGAACAGGTGTCTGACCGTCTCCCGGAGCAGTTCGTCGGCCACGTCGTCGTCCAAGTACCCCGAAACGTCGAGGATGATGGGGACGTTCTCCTCCAACGCGAGGTGCGCGAGTTTCTCCGCGTGCTCGACGTCCACCTGGATGTCGCACTCCTCGTCGGCGCCCGCGTGCAGGAGTTCGTACTCCTCTTTCAGGCCGTAGTACTCGCCGTCCGTGTCCACGATGAGGACGGGATACCCGGCTTCGAGGAGTTCCTCCACCACCACGCTGGTCGTGTTCGACTTCCCGGACCCCGACTTCCCGGTGATGAACGCGCGCCCCGTCAACACCTCCACGATGGGGAACGAGAGGTCGTCGCCGTCCGCAGTCTCCCCCACGTGAATACGCTGGTCGCCGTCCTCGGCGCTGTCTGCCATCGGGCGGGACCACGCAATCCGGTGGGAAAACCGTTGCCCCACGCCCGCCGGCCCGCGTCCGCCGGGCGTCGCGGCCCGAGCCGACGGAACTGGTTCGAAGCCTTTATTCGCGGGCTGACCCTGAGATACGGGTAGTAACCATGTCCGAGAAGCCGGCCTCCATGTACCGGAAGATCGACAAGCCGTCGTACACCCGTCGAGACTACGTCACGGGCATTCCGGGCTCGAAGATCGCACAGCACCAGATGGGCGACCTCCAGAAGGACGCCGATGACTACCCCGTTCAGATCAGCCTCGTTCCCGAGGAGGAGTGTCAGCTCCGCCACGGCTCGCTGGAGGCCTCCCGCCTCTCGGCGAACCGCCACCTCATCAAGGAACTCGGCGAGGGCAACTACAAGATGAGCCTCCGCAAGTTCCCCCACCAGATCATCCGGGAGAACAAGCAGGCGACCGGCGCGGGTGCGGACCGTGTCTCCGACGGGATGCGTCAGGCGTTCGGCGTCCCGGTCGGCACCGCCGCCCGCATCTGGCCGGGCGAACCGCTGTTCACGGCGTACTGCGACGTCGACCAGGCCGACGCCGTCAAGGAGGCGTTCCGCCGCGCGTACAACAAGATTACGCCGCCGTGCAAAATCAAGGTCGAGCGCGGCGAGGAACTGCTCGTCCGGTAAGCCGGCTCCCGCTTCTCTCCGGGTTCTCCACTCGTAGCCGTCGCTCTCGAGGATTCGCGTCGACAGCAGTCGAATTCGGAATCACTTTCGGAACGACCGGACAACCGTCATCGTACGTGGCTATCGAGGTACTCGTGGTTCTACTGGCTGGTATCGGCGCGGGTGTCGTCACTGGCTTGATCGGTGCGTCCGCGGTGGTGATCGTGACGCCCGTTCTCGTCACGGTTCTCGGGTACGACCCCTACACGGCAATCGGAATCAGTCTCGCGACGGACGTGTTCGCGTCGTCTGTCTCCGCGGCGACGTACTGGCGGAACGGAAACGTCCGACTGCGGAACGGCCTCGCTATCGCCGTCACAGCAGTCCTCGCGGCGGTCGCGGGGAGTTGGCTGTCCGGCGACGTCGACCCGACTGCACTCGGCGGCCTGTCCGGACTCGTCATCCTCCTCATGGGCGTCTCGTTCACGCGGAAGTCCCTCGACGAACGGCTCGCGTCGTTCAGGGAGAACACCGACCTCTCGTCGGTACGCGAGCACAAGACGGTGGCGTCGGTACTCTCCGGCGCCTTCATCGGGACGATGACCGGCGTCTTCGGAGCGGGCGGCGGCGTCATGATTCTCATCATCCTCACGTTCGTCCTCGAGTACGAGGTCCACACCGCGGTCGGGACGTCCGTGCTCATCATGGTATTCACGGCGCTGTCCGGCGGCGCGAGTCACTTCGTCGTCGAGTCTTCCGTCCCGTTTGCAACACTGGCCGTCAGCGGGTTCGGCGGCGTCGCCGGCGCGTTCCTCGCGTCCCGGTACGCGAATCTGGTGTCCGAGGAACGACTCTCGACGCTCATCGGCGTCGCGTTCATCGGGCTCGGCGGGTTCGTCGTCGTCCAGCAACTCTCGCCTTGAATCCGCCACCGGAAGGCCACGGAGCGACATCGCCGGTTGGACCGCGACCCGCGAGTGAACGACTGACGGTCCGCTCGCCGTCGGAACTGGCTAACCGCAGATTTTAGACTCGCGTCCCCCACTATCGGGTATGGTCGGACTCGCTGTCGCCAACGACGCGGAGACGTTCGAGCGGATGCGCGGCCCGCTCGCGGACCGCGGGATTCGTGCCGAACACGTCTCCGTCCGAGGCGACGTGACGCCGCTCGCCGACCCGCCCGTCGACCCGAGTCGGTTCGACGCGGGGTTCGTCTACCCCGGCCGACTGATGGAGGGCGGCGTGGTGGACGCGTTCCTCGGCGTGCCGTGGGTGAACGGCCGGGACGCGGTGCTCCGGTCGCGGAACAAGGCGGGAGCGCTCGCGACGCTCGCGGACGCGGGCGTGCCCGTGCCCGAGACGGTGTACGTGTCGAACCCCGCCGACGAGGACGCCGTCCGCGAGGCGTTCGAGCGCGTCGGGTCGCCAGTCGTCGTGAAGCCGAACTCGACGACGCGGGGCGTCGGCGTGACGAAAGTCCACGACGCGGACTCGCTTTCCGGGGTCGCGGACTACCTCGATTTGGTCCACGACTACCGCGCGACCGGCGACAAGTCCTACCTGATTCAGGAGTACGTCCCGGACGCCGCGGACTACCGCGTGATGGTGCTGGACGGCGAGGTGGTCGGGGCGGTCCGGCGGGAAGCCTCGGACGGCTGGAAGCACAACGTCCACCGGGGCGCGACCGCCGAGGGCGTCGCGCTCCCCGACGAACTCCGGGCCCTCGCGGTCGACGCCGCCGACGCGCTCGGCGTCGACTTCCTCGGCGTTGACGTGCTCGTGTCCGGGGATCAGGCGGTGGTCAACGAGACGAACGCGCGCCCGACAATCGACGACGACGCGAAGTACGAGGACGGCTTCTACGACCGGCTCGCGGCGCTCGTCGAGCGAACTGCCGAAGAGAACTGAAGAGAGAGCGGGGCGGACAGCGTCGCTGACGGGCTACTGGACGTCGATGTTCGTGGAGTTGTTCGTGCGCTCGAACGCGACTTCGAGGACGCCGTTGTTGTAGGTGGCGTCGCCGGAGCGCGCGTCGACGTGCCCGGGGAGCGCGACGCGCTCGTCGTACTCGCGGGTGTCGGTGTGCGCGCTGATGGTGACGTGTTCGCCGTCGCACTTGATGGAGATGTCCTCCTTCTCGACGCCGGGGAGGTCCGCGATGACGCGAATCGTGTCGTCGTTCTCGTGGACGTCCACGTGCGTGCCCGAGGAGAACCCGGACTGGTCGCCGCCGTCGAGCCCCTGTGCGTCCCCCATCATCTCGTCCATCATCCGCTCGATCTCGCGGAAGATGTCGTCGAACGGGTCGTCCCGGTCGTCTCGTCTCATGTCCCCGGCTAAGCGAGGAGTGTGGAAAAGGGTTCGGGCTGTGTCAGCCTGCGTGAGAAGACCAGACGGCATTCGCGAGTCGCGAGCGTCACGAACCGGTGAGCGAGCCGGCGATGCCGGCGAGCGACGCGAGTGTGACGAGCGCGCCGGCGGCGAGCGCGACCTGTACGCCGGTCGCGGGTTCGACAGCGGCGATGGGCACCTCGTTGCCGTTTATCTGCACGAACCCGTACGTGGTCGTCTCCGAGATGGTCGCCCGGAAGACGAACGCGACGGCGGCGATGCCGGCGCCGGCGAGGCCGGTGAGAATCATCGACAGCCACCCCCAGCCGCGGCCCCAACTCACACCGGCGAAGACGAGCGCAGCGGCGACACCCGCCATCAACACGGGCGCGAACTCGGTCGCCATCCCGTCGGCGGAGAAGCTGCCGCGGACGGCGGTCACCCACGGGAGAAAGAGACTCACACCGGCGAGCGCGCCACCGCCCGCGGCGAGCAGGCGACTGGTCGCCCACCCGGAGTCGGTTTCGCGGCCGTCGCGTTGCGGGTTCCGTTCGGCGGTCCCCGCCGAGTCCTGGCCGGCGGCGCCGTCGACCGCCGCCCCGCACTCGGTACAGAACGCGGCGTCGTCGCCGACTGCCGCGCCGCAGTCAGTACAGTACATGACACCGAGCGATACTGGTCCGACACCAAATAAGTAGGGATTCCGACAACCGCGGCGTCGGCGTCAGATGCCCATCGCGTCGTTCGTCGTGGCGACGGACTCGGCGGCGTCGGCACTCTCGGTGATGGCGCGGATGGCGTCGACGTTCTCGGGCACCACGTCGGACTCCTGGTGAATCGCCTGGAAGCAGTAGAAGTCCCGGCCCTCGGTGGTGACGGACTCGCCCCAGAGGCAGTTCTCCCAGAGGTCGGCGCGCGGGCGCCCCATGTCCATCGCGTACTCCTTCAGCGGGCCGGTGCCCTCGATGTCGAGGGATTCGTCGATGACCATGATGCGGGACTGGTCGGCGAGCAGTTCGCGGACCTCCTCGGCGTCGGGTTCGGCTTCGAGCGTGACGTTCACGCTGTGCATGTGCATCAGGGTCGCGGGCACCTTCATCCCGAGCGTGTCGATGTCGAGGTCCGGGAAGATGGTGTTGACGTCCGGGCCGTGGTGGCTCGGAATCGAGATGGGGTTCGGGAGGATGTCGTTGATGGGGCCGCGACCGGTCTGGGCGGGGTCGCCGCCGCGTCGCACGAGCGTCGCGCGCACCTTCTCGACGCCGTAGGCCTCGCGGAGCGGCGCGACCAGACGGGAGAGGCCGGTGGTGTTACAGGAGACGACGCGGACGTGGTCGGCGCCCCGGACCTCGTCGTAGTTCGAGCGCGCGTTGAACGACACGTCGGCCACGTCGGCGTCCTCGCCGCCCTGGTAGATGGCGGGCGTGTCGTACTCCTCGTAGAGGTCGCGGTTCTGCGCGCCGATGCCGGAGGGCGTGGCGTCCACGACCACGTCACTCTGGGCGACGAGTTCGTCGACGAGGCCGGCGGTCTCCATGCCGGCGTCGGCGAACTTGTGCGCGCGGTCCTCGATGGCGGCGTAGAGGTCGTAGCCGCGCTCGAGGGCCTGTTCGGCCTCGTAGTTCGGTCGGGTCTTGGCGACGCCGACGACCTCCATGTCGGGCTGGTCGCGGACGGCGTCTGCGACGCGCTTCCCGATGGTGCCGTAGCCGTTGATGCCGACGCGAATCATACCGGAGCATCCCACGGGACGCCGGATAATCGTTTCGTAGAAGCGATTTACAACGGGGAGAGTAAGGACGCCGCGCCGGATGAGCAAGACCTAACGCGACCCCGGCAGAAACACGAGCCATGACAGAGTTGCGCGCGGCGGCGGAGACCGCGGTCGAACAGTGCCTCGGCCTCCAGCCCGAGGAGTCCTGCGTAATCGTCACCGACGACAAGCGACAGCCCATCGGCGAGGCGCTCTACGACGTCGCGAGCGAAATCACCGAGGACGCCACTATCGTCCGGTATCCGCCGGGCGACCAGCACGGCGAGGAGCCGCCGGCGCCGGTCGCGGCCGCGATGGAGTCCGCGGACGTGTTCCTCGCGCCGACGACGAAGAGCCTGAGTCACACGCGAGCGCGGGGCGCCGCGAACGAGGCGGGCGCCCGCGGCGCGACGCTCCCCGGCATCACCGAGGAGGTGTTCACCACGGGGCTGGACGCTGACTACGAGACCATCGCCCAGCACTGCGAGGACGTGCTCGCGCAGGTCGAGGGCGCCGACGAGATTCGCGTGACGACGTCGAAGGGGACGGACATCACGTTCGAACCGGGCGACCGCGCGTGGCGCGACGACACCGGCATCGTCCACGACGACGGCGACTTCTCGAATCTCCCCGCGGGCGAGGTGTTCGTCTCCCCCGAGGACGCCAACGGCACGTACGTCGTGGACGGCACGATGATGCCCCACGAACTGCTCGCCGACGGCGAGGAACTCGAATTCGAGGTCGAGGACGGCTACGTCACCCACATCTCTGACGACGACGTGCGCGAGCAGGTCGAAGCAGCCAGCGAGGAAGTCGGCCGGGACGCCTACAACCTCGCGGAACTCGGCATCGGCACGAACGTCGCCGTCACCAGCCTCGTCGGGAGCGTCCTCCTCGACGAGAAGGCCGCCGGCACCGTCCACATCGCCATCGGCGACGACGCCGGCATCGGCGGCGACACCGACGCCCCCCTCCACCTCGACGGCATCATCCGAGAGCCGACCGTGTACGCGGACGGCGAGGAAGTCGAGTTGCCGCGAGCGTAGCGAGCGAAACGAGACTTCCGCCTAGAATCTCAAACTGACGCCGCCGAGAGTTGGGTGGCCCGGCGTTGGAGCCGCGAGAGTCGGTCGGCCGCCCACTCGACAGCCCGGGTTCCCGTGTTCTGAATCACCGCCGAAAGGTGATTCGAGTCGGCGTACAGCGCGACGTAGAGCCGTTCGCCGTCGACGAGGAAGAGTGTATAGTCGGGAGGTTCGTCCACGGCGTACACTGTCGCTCCGGAGTCGATGCACTCGCGGAGTACCGAATGCTGTGCGTCCGGCATCGCATCGATCATCTCTTCGTCGACCAGTAACTCGAGGTCCATCTCGCCGCTCGCTCCACGAGACATGGTTTGGTCCACGTACGGTGAGAGGAATACGCGGGTGACCGCGACCAGCGAATCTGCCCGGCTGAGGTCCTCGTAAAGGGGTTCGATTCGCTCGTACGGAGCACGCGCCGGCGGTTGAAACACCGAGCCGTCACGGAAGAGGGTAGACGGCAGGTCCGCGTCCGGTGAGAGAGCCGACAGTTCCGGTGTTACGTCGTCGAGGACGGCAAACGACTCCTCGACGTCGACGTACAGTTCACAGGCCTTCGCTCCGGCGAGTGTCGGCTTACACTGGCCGTCCGTCCGATACACGAGGTCGTGCTCTTCGAGTTCGCGGACAGCCCGGTCGACCGTCGCGCGCGATTTCGAGGCTGCGTCCGCTAACTTCCGTTTGGAGGGGTGTTGGTCGCAGACGTACCGCAGTATGTCCAAGCGCTTGTGAACGACCTGGAGAACCCCGGAACTGGCCGACATATTACGGTATTCTATTAGTTTAGAATAAGTATACCGTGTAATTTCACCATCAGTGAGAAGTACCCGAAATTACATTGTGGAGGACAATTTGTGGACACACTTCTCTTTATTCGACTGGCAGGAACCTCGGTTTCCGGCCAGTTGTTGTGACGAAGCGACTGCCAGCGTTGTGAAAGTCCGCGACTAACGAGAGAAACGTCAATCGTCGAGCGAGCACCCAATGTCCGAGTGATTGCTTCCGCCGCGTAATTATATTATCCAGTAATGCTATAATTTTACGATTGGAAATGGTGTTTTGATGTCTGGTGAACGATCCACTTCCGAGCACGTCGAGTCGGACGATTCAACTACTGTCCCTCGCCGGACGTTCCTCCAGGGAATCGGCGGCACCGCCGTGGCCGGAGCCACCATCGCTGGGTTCTCGAATAACGCCGCCGCTACCGATAGTACTGGGCAGCCGAACGTCGACATCAAGTCCGTCCGGAAGGTCGGTGAAACCGACCACCCGACGAAGGCGTCGACAGTCCTCCAATACGTCGTTAAGGTCGTCAAATACGACGGCAACGGGAAGGTCGAGGCGACGGACTACTTCAAGACCCGGGTCGTTCGGCCAACGGACGCAACGGCCACGAGCGACGCGGCGATTTCGGGGCCTGGAGTCAGCGACGGCACCGACGACGAGCTAGCGGTGGCGCAAATCGACGAATCCGAGTTCAAATCACTGACCAGGCGGCAGCCGGAGCCGACTGTGACGGCGACCGGCGTCCAGCCCATGGACAATGAGGGAGTCATCGAGCGACAGAAGATGGTCAGCGCCGAGACGGGGTCTTGCTCGGTGCACGGCAACTACACCCACAAGTTCAAGGGCGGCGCAATCGAGTTCACTCAGCGAGTCAACGACATCGGCATCACGACTGTGGCCGCCGCAATCGCCACCTACGTGTCGTCTGCCGGGCTCGCCGTTGCGGTCACGCTCCTGGGTGGAGCGATTGCGCTCGTCTCGGACACGGACTCCATCACCGCGGGCGTGAACGAAGTCGACACGATATTCGGGACAGTTCCGAACTACATCCCGGTGGCTGCCGTCGGCTACGACGTCACCGACGAGTCGCACTTCGTGTCGCCCACCGACACGGCTCCGCCCGGCCACCCGTTCCGGTAACTGCACGTCCAATCGGAGAATCGCCCGCCACCAGCCAAAACTTTCCTTCAACCAAACCACGTGTTTTCGTATGGCCAGTTCCAACGAGTCAGACGACGGTTCGTTCGTCCGGAGTCGAATCGGTCTCCAGGGAGAGGCGCTGCTCATCGGAGGCGTCGTGCTGGCGACGCTCGCCACGGTCCTCTACCTCAACGACAACTCCCTGCGGTTCAGCCTCCTCGCGGGCGTCGCACTCGGGCTCGTCGTCGCAGTTCTCCGTCTCGCGGTCCATCGCTAACCCCGGCCACCGACCTCGCTACCACTCGGCTGTCGGGCGGCGTGAAAGCCGAGGGGGCCTGTGGCCACCCACCGTTTCGCCGCTACGTCGGGTCCGTCCAAGATTGCGCGGTGGCACCTCGCTGCGAGCGGTTCGCGCGGACTCAGCGCGCTTTTACGTTCGCGGACGCTAACGCCTGTATGAGCGTTACCGCTGGGGAGCACGTCCCCGTGGAGTGTCCGTCGTGTTCGCCGGACCTCGAAACCGTGCACGAAGTGTTGACGACCGGCGGGGGACAGGCGACGATAGAGTGTACCGACTGCGGCCACGTCCACAAGGAGGCCTTCGAGGACGAGACGACCGTACAACGAGAGGTCGTCGTCTCGCAGGACGGCGATTCCTTCACCGGGAAGCGGGAGTTCGACCCGGAGGAGACGGTCTACGAGGGCGACGAGTTCATCGTGGAGACCGAGGAGACCATCGCACAGGTGCGCGTGACGAGCATCGAGGTCGGTCCGGAGGACCGGACGACGCGCGCCGACGCCGAAGACATCGAGACGCTGTGGACGCGCGCCGTGGACAACGTCTCCGTGGACGTGACGGTCCACCCGAAGGAGGGCGACGACGAGCACTCGCGGAGTCTCACTATCCACGTGCCGGGCGACGAGGAGTTCGTCGTCGGGGACAGCGTGGAGTTCGGCGACGAGGAGTTCTCCGTGACGGGCATCCACGTCCGGGAGAGCGCCGTCGACTCGTACAAGTTCCCGAAACTCGGCGAGGAGGGCGACTCGGTGTTCGCGAAAGACGTGAAACGCGTCTACGGCGAGGACGAGTCGAGTCGCGCGTGGTCCGCCTGGTAGGATGACGCTCGCCGACGACCGAGCGGAACTGGCCGACGCGCTCGCCGCGCGCCCGAACGTCACCGACCGGGTGGCGGACGCGATTCGCGCGGTGCCACGCCACGAATTTCTCGACGACGACCAGCGACACGCCGCGTACGACGACCGCCCGCTCGAAATCGGGGAGGGGCAGACGGTGAGCGCACCGCACATGGTCGCCATCGTCGCCAGCGTCCTCGACTTGCAGGAGGGCGAGGCGGTGCTCGAAATCGGCGCGGGGTGTGGCTACCACGCCGCCGTCACCGCCGAACTGGTCGGCGCGGAGAACGTCCACTCGGTGGAGTACGTCCAGTCGCTCGCCGAGCGAGCGCGAGAGAACCTCGCGAGCATGGGCTACGGCGACGTCTCGGTTCGCGTCGGCGACGGCCACGACGGGTGGCCCGAGCGCGCGCCCTACGACGCCGCCTACCTGACGTGTGCCGCGCCCAGCCTCCCGGACGCCGTCGTCGACCAAGTCCGAGACGGAGGTCGGCTGGTCGCGCCACTCGGGACCGACCGGCAGCGCCTCGTGTACGCCGCAAAACGCGAGGACGGCACGCTGGACGAACGCGACGAGGGCGCGGTGCGGTTCGTCCGGATGCAGGGCGGCGAG
This sequence comes from Halobacterium litoreum, assembly GCF_021233415.1. Lineage (NCBI taxonomy): Archaea > Methanobacteriati > Methanobacteriota > Halobacteria > Halobacteriales > Halobacteriaceae > Halobacterium > Halobacterium litoreum. Next base: position 2,273,156 of record NZ_CP089466.1, read on the forward strand.
TAGTCGAAATCCGGGCCGCGGCGAGAGCGTTTATCCGGGCGGCGCTGTATCGGCGAGTATGGACTACCGCGAACTGCTGTTGCTGCGGGCGGCCCGCGAGACGGGCGTGCTGGACGCGCTCGTCTCCGACGCCGACACGCCGAGCGACGTCGCCGAGAGCGCGGGCATCACGCCGCGTGCGGCCGAACTCACCGTCGACGCGCTCTGTGACATGGGGCTGTTGGAACGCGTGAGCGACGGCGTCGAACCGACCAACCGGATGCTCGGGTTCATCACGAAGACGGACGTGCGCTCTATCGGCACGCTCCCCCAACGGCTCGACCACGTGGACGCGCTCGTCGCGCTCCCGGAGACGATGGAGCGCGGCCACCCGCCGAAGCCCCGGGGCGACGAACTCCGGAACCGGCTCGGCGCGGCCGCCGCCGAGGACGACGCGAGCGTGCGCGCCGCGGTCACGGCCGCGGTCCGCGAGCACGCCGACGCGGACTCCGTGCTCGTCGTCGCGGGCGCCGGCCACCACGCCCGCGAGTTCGCGCGCCGCGGGTTCGACGTGACGCTGCTCGCCGAACCGGGCGTCGTGGACGCCGTCGAACCCCTGCTGGACAGCGAGCGCGTCGAACTTGTCGCCGGCGACCCCCTCGAAGGAATCGAGAGCGACTTCGACCTCGTGTTCCACGCCGGCGTCGCCCGCGAGCACGGCGCCGAGGAGAACCGACGCCTGCTCGAAGCCGCGCGAGACGCGACTGCCGAGGGCGGGTACGCCGTCCACGTCGACGTGTTGCGGGGCGAGACGCCGGACGCCGCCGTGACCGCGGAACTGCTCGCGACGACCGACGCCGGCGAGTGCCACGCGGCCGCGACGCTCGGCGAGTGGTTCGGGGACGCCGGCTTCGAGGGCGTCAGGGAGAGCGACGTCCCGGGGACGGCGTACCGACTCGTCGCGGGGCGCAGGCGCGCAGTTGAATAGGCTGGGCGCGAATCCGAACGTATGGAGTTCGCGGCGCTCCGGGACGAGATGGTCGACGCGCTCGCGTCGAAGGGGAGCGTCGACGCGCACCCGACGGGGACGGCGATGCGGGAGGTGCCGCGCCACGAGTTCGTGGACGCGGGCCACCGCGCGTACACCGACCAGGCCTTCGAGCACCGCGGCACGCGAGTGCTCGCGCCCACGACGGTCGGGCGAATGGTGGACGCTCTCCTGCCCGAGCCCGGCGACGACGTGCTCGTCGTCGGCGCGGGCGTCGGCTACACGGTCGCCGTGCTCGCCGAAATAGTCGGTGCCGCACACGTCCACGCCGTCGACATCGACCGCGCGCTCGTGTACGACGCGCGCGAGAACCTCGCGGACGCCGGCTACGGCGACGTGCTCGTGGACTGCCGCGACGGGAGCGACGGCCTCCCGGCGTACGCGCCGTTCGACCGCGTGCTCGTGGAGGCGGCGACCGTCGAAGTACCGCGCGCGCTCGTCGACCAACTCGCAGACGGCGGCCGGGTCGTCTACCCCGAGGGCGCCAGCGACCAGCGACTCGTCGCCGCCGACGGCGACGGCGTCGCCGGCGTGTTCGGCCCCATCGCGTTCGCGCCGCTGCTCGTGGACGGCGAGCAGGCGAGCGCCGTCGAGCGAAACCGGACGGTGCGCGAGGACCGCGAGCGCTCGGCGGCGCGCGCCGAGTCCCGGGCCGGCTGGGAACAGGAGTGGATCGACTGGGAGCGCCGCTAGTCCGCGACCACCAGCACCGCCGTGTTCTCGCGGCGGTCGACGTACTCTGTGCCAGCAGGCGGTTTCAGCGATATTTTCAGGGTTCCCTCGGCCTGGTTCGGGCCGAGTTCGGGCGCGACGTCGAGCGTCGCGACGCCGTCGTCGCCGGTGGTAGCGGTGGCGACGCCGTCGACGTCGGCGGTGCCGGCTTTCACGACGACAGTCGCGCCCGAGACGGGGTCGCCGTCGGCGTCCACCGCGGTCACGTCGATGGTCTGGTCGCCGGGCGTCACCACGTCGGGGCTGGGTTTCGCGTCGAGTTCGCTGACGCCGAGCGTGTTCACGCCCGACACCATGCTGAGCATCACGCTGAGCGTCGCGACGCCGACGACGAACGCGATGACGAGGCGCACCGGCAGCCCCTCGATTGCGCGCTCGTCGGTCGCGAACGCGCCGTAGTGCAGCGAATCAGGCAGGTACGGACTCGGGTCGAACATGGGAGGCGGTGGTCGTGCTCTCCGGCATAAAGCCTCGTGCGAGAGTTCTTGTCCGGGAAGGCGACCAGCCCGGGCCATGGACGTACTCGGTGGCGACGGGCGACCGCACGGCACGCTCGGGCACTACCTCGCGGCGGACGGGAGCGTCGGCGAGCGCGTGGGCGTCGACCTCTCGGGGCCGCACGCGGGCGTCGTCGTGGGAAAGCGCGGGAGCGGGAAGTCCTACACGCTCGGCGTGCTCGCCGAGGCGCTGACGGACGCGTCGGGCGTCGCGCCCGTTGTCGTGGACCCGATGGGGGCGTTCGGCGGGCTGTCGGCGGCGGGAATAGAGGTAGTTCGGGCGCGCACGCGAGCGAGCGCGCTGCCGCCGCGGGCGTGGTGTGACCTGCTCGGTTTGGACGCGACGAGTCCGGCGGGGACGCTGGTGTGGCGGGCGGCCGAAGCCGAGACGACACTCGACGGGATGCGGTCGTGGGTCGAGTCGCGGGACGCCGACCCGGCGGCGGTGCGGGCGGCGTCGAACCACCTCGCACTCGCGGCGTCGTGGGACTGCTTCAGCCCGAGCGCGCCGGGCGTCGCGTCGCTGCTCGACGGCGGCGCGGTGCTGGACTGCACGCACCTGCAGGGCGCGGCGCTCCGGGCGGTCGTGTACGCCGTCGCGACGGCGCTGTATCGGGCGGCGGTCGACGACCGCGCGAGCCGGCTCCCGTGGTTGTTAGTGGACGAGGCGCACGCGTGCGCGAGCGGTGTCGCGGCGTCGGCGGTGGAGACGCTGTTCACGCGCGGGCGAGCGCCCGGCGCGAGCGTCGTGCTCGCGACCCAGCGCCCGAGCGCGCTCCCGGAGGTGGCGGTCTCGCAGTCCGACCTGCTCGTCGCGCACCGACTGACGAGCGAGCGCGACGTGGCGGCGCTCGCCGACGCGCGACCGACGTTCCTCTCGGGCGACGTGGCGTCCCGGCTCCCGCATTCCACGGGGGACGCGCTGGTGGTCGACGACGCGACGGAGGCGGCGTGTTCGGTTCGCGTGCGCGAGCGACGGACCGAGCACGAAGGTCGTAGCGCATCCGCAAACGCGCCGACGAACCGTCGAAACCTTACTTAAACGTTCGGTGTGCGGGTGCGTGACACCGAGAGCGCGACCGGCGGTTTCAGCGCCTCTCGCGCCCACTATCGTGTGAGACAGTCACACAGATTCGTGCCACTAAGAAGTGAAAATAACACAAAGTATTTACCGATAACGCCTGTTGTCCCGTACACCCCTACCCACTGGTGCCAGCGTCCAGTATCGCCCTCCGTGGGTGAGGACGACAACGGTGCCGACCGATGCAGTTCAACAAAACCATGACAGAAACCACAAACAAGCTCCGCGCGGTCTTCCTGACTGCGCTGATGATCGGCAGCGTCTTCGCAGCCGGCATCGCGTTCACGGGAGGAGCCGCTGCGGCGTCGACGAACGGCGGCAGCATTTCGCCGGCGGCAGTCGACGAAGGTACGACTAACACGCACACGGTGACGCTCGAAGCGACGGGCGTCAACACGAGTGGTAACGGTAATCAGGTATTCGCAGTGGCCCTGCCGGACGCTCTCGATACGTCCAGCGCCGGTGTGACGAACACCGCTGTTAACGCTGGTAACGTTACGTTCGGTTCGAACAACGTTAACTCGACCACCAACGTTGTCACTGTTACGCTGCAGGACTCCGGTGGCGTCAACAGTGAGACGGTGAACGTCACGTTCGACATTGAGACGGTTGCCGCGCCTAGCGATGTCGACGGGACGGTGACGGCACAGGCCGAGTTCGCAGTCGACGCCAACGCGGACCAGGACTACAGTGACGCCAACGACAGCGCGTTCACTGACTTCCAGCAGCTGACCATCTACGACACTGACGCACCCTCTGCAGACCGCACGTTCAGCAGTGGGAGCCAGCTTGCAGACTCGCTGGTCTACTCCGGTCAGACTGTGACGGTCGACGTTGACGGTGAAAACCTCAACCGCGGCGACGATGTCGTGCTGCGTCAGAGCACCGGCAGCGGCTCCTCGACGCCGGCCCAGACGCTGACCGTCAGTGACAGCCTCTACGTCACCTTCGACACGTCCAGCCTCGAAACGAGCGACTACTTCCTCAGCGGCGGCGACCTCAACCGGAGCACCACCGAGTTCGAGATCGTCGAGCAGTCCATCTCCGCTGAGTTCGGCGCTGGCTCCGTCGTCAACGACGGTACCACAGTCGACCTCTCCGTCGCTTCCGACCTCCGCAACGACTACGACGCGACGGTGACCGTCCCCGGCTTCGCTAAGGCCGACTTCGCGCAGGCCTTCTCCGGGATTAGCGAAGGTGACGTCGAGCAGAACGACGACGGTGAATACTTCATCACTGTCTCCGACATCGAAGCAACCAGCCCGCACACCCTCAACTTCGACGGTGTGGCAGCGGGCAACTACACGTTCGAGGTCGACGTGACGGACACGACGGCCACGGACACCGCGACCATCGAGGTCACGCAGGCGCAGGACGCGGAAGCGACCTTCGTCACGGGTACCGTTGAACAGCAGCGCGGCGACATCGCGACGTTCAACGTCTCCCTGACCTCCGCCAACACGGCCAACATCACCATCGGTTCCGACAGCGCCGGCTACGTCGCCGACCTGACGGTCACCGACAACAACGGTGACGGCTACGTCGAATTCAAGGCCAACACCTACACGATGGGTGCGAACCGCGGCGACATGCAGGGCAACGACGCCTACTACGTCGCTGACGACTCCGGCGACACGGTCGCCGTCAACGACGAGTCCACCCTGCCGGCGCCCATCACGACGGGTACCTACCAGACCACTGTCCGCGCGAGCGGTGTGAGCAACGCGCAGGACATCGGTCAGCTCTACCTCCGTCAGGGCAGCATCAACAGCCAGAACATCTGGACTGCACCGGGCACCGTCGCGCAGGCTGACGTCATCGCCGACGGCCCGCTCACGCAGGACGACACGATCGCCTCCGGCGACTACGCCGTTCACGAGTTCAGCGCCTCCGGTATCTACGGCGCCATCGACGCGTACAACGGCAGCACCGTCGAGCAGAAGTTCATCAACGCGAGCGAGGACGGCGCAGTCAGCCTGTCCATCCAGCAGACCGCGGCCACGGTCGGTCAGAACCGTGAAGCCAAGGTCATCAACGTGAGCACCGCCCTGCAGCAGGGTAACGCCACGGTCGCTCTCGACGCCGCGAACGACACGTTCTACGTCGTTAGCGACGTCGACATGCTCCCGTACGACGACGGCCGCTCGCTCGAAACGGGCGACGCCTACAACGCGACCTTCACGGTGACGAGCGCGACGCAGCTCGTCAGCGAGGACCAGAGCGTCTCCGCTGAGTACTCCGTCGTCGAGGAGACGACCGAGCTCACGTACGAGGGCGACCAGATCGAAATCGCGAACGCGGACGGTCAGACCATCTCCGGGACGACCACGCTCGCGGACGGCACGCAGGTCACGATCCGCGTGCAGTCCCAGCAGACCCCCGGTGAAGGCTTCATCAAGTCCGCGAAGCAGCTGACCGTCGAAGACGGCCAGTTCTCCGGTACGATGAACTTCAGCGACACGGCCGTGGACTCCACGTTCACTGTCTCCGTCACTGAAGTCGCGACCGGCGGTGAGCTCGTCACCGGTGTGTCTGGCATGATCGTCGAATCCACTGGTACGGACACCACGGAGCAGACGACTGAGCAGACCACCGAGCAGACCACCGAGCAGACCACCGAACAGACGACTGAGCAGACCACCGAGCAGACCACCGAGCAGACCACCGAGCAGACCACCGAGGACACTGGTGGCAACGGTGGCGACGACACCACCGAGGATGACGGTTCCTCCGGCGGTGGCGTCCCCGGCTTCGGTGTCGGCATCGCGCTGGTCGCGGTCCTCGGCGCTGCGCTCCTCGCCCTGCGCGAGTAACGCACCCCGAGACCACTCCAGTCGCTGACCCGAATTCGTTTTTTCTTTCGCACGCTACGCCGGGTAGCGGCGGCGCTGTCGCGGGACGCGTCCCACCGGGACCGACACGCATATTTGCGGGACGGTCGTGGTTTCCGACGAGATTATGACGGCCGTGACTGACGCGCTCGCGTGGTTCGTCGTCGGGGCGTTCGGGACGAGCGCGCTCCTGCAGGGACAGTCGCGGCAGTGGAGTCGATACCTCGCAGTCACTGCGTGGGTGTTGTTCGCGGCGTTCTGGGGGTTGTTGACGCCGCATTTCGCGTTCACTCAGCAGAGCATCATCGAGGGCGTGCTGGCGGCGGCGGCAGTACCCGCGTGCCTGTACACGGCGTACCTCGTCGGCGCGGGGAAGCGCAACCCCGAGACGTTGACGCGCGCGGTCGCCATCATGGGGTTGCTGTACTTGCCGTTCCAGACCATCGAGGTGCTGCGCCAGTTCATGATCGAGACGGTCGCCCAGCAGGGCGAGTGGGTGATGGCGCAACTCGGCTACTATCCGCCCATCGTGGACGGCGACCACGGCTACCACGCGAAGTACGTGTTCCTCGGCGAGAATCAGGTGACTGGGGAGGCCGGCCACCGGTTCACGACGACGGTGCTGTTGGCGTGTACGGGCGTCGGGAGCATGTCCATCGTCGGCGGGCTGGCGCTCGCCGTCGACGCGCCGCTGCGGCGTCGGCTGCTGGCGGTCGCGATTACGTTCCCCATCATCTACGGGCTGAACATCGTGCGCGTGGTGTTCATCGCCATCGCGCACGGCGAGCAGTGGTTCGCGGGCGGCGTCGTGGAGTCACTCGTAGACATGATGTTCGGGTCGCCGAGCCCGAACATGGTGTCGTACCTGTTCGCGGACCGCGTGCTCGCACAGTCGCTTTCCGTCGTCGTGCTCGTGGTGTTGACGCTCGCGCTCCTGCGCATCATCCCCGAGTTGGGGGGCGTCATCGAGGACGTGTTGTACATCGCGACGGGGAAAGAGTACGACGTGACAGCGCGGTTCGCGCAGTAGTCGCGACGGAGTTTTCGAGACGGCGTCGTGAGGTCACCGAGCGGTTGTTCTGCGTCGGTCTAGGGGACGAGTTTGAGTCAAAGTCTACGAGGAGACGCGTCGCTTCGCGGTCGGCGGTTCGGAGAAACGCCGAAGCGGAACAGAACCGTCTCTCGGCGGATTGCGTCAGTTAAGAAAGCGCCCGGAGCGGGATTTGAACCCGCGTCACAACCGTGACAGGGTTGTATGATGGGCCACTACACCATCCGGGCTTGCCTGCACTCCTTCGTAGCCGGGTGTTATGCTTAAGGCTTTCCAAACGGACGGCGTGTGGGTCGTGATGCCGTGCAGGACGCCTGAAACAGTAGTTGACAAGAGTTAAATGCGCTGCGGGACAATTGGCCTGTAGTATCTCGTGAGAGTCAGTTCTCCCCCCACCCAGGTGTACCCATGGTAGACGTAAGCCAACACGAACTCGTCCCGGAGCATACGGTCCTCGACGAGGCCGAGGTCGAGGACATGCTCGCGGACTACGACATCGACCGCACGGAGCTCCCCAAGATCAAACGCAAGGACCCCGCGCTCCCCGACGACGCCGAACCGGGGGACGTCCTGAAGATCGTCCGGGACTCGCGAACGACAGACACAGCCGTCGTGTACCGACTGGTGATCGAATAGATGAACGAGGTTGACCGACGCGAACTGTCGAAATCGTACTTCTCGAAGGAACGACTCGCCGAACACCACTACCGCTCGTTCAACTCCTTCCTCGAGCGCGGCATGCAGGACGTCGTCACCGAGAAGGAGAAAATCGAGACCGACATCGGCGACAAGGAAGAGGAAGAGCCGGTGTGGGTGGAACTCGGCGACGTCCGCATCGTCACGCCCCGCGTGCGCGAGGCGGATGGCTCCGAGGAACTCCTCTACCCGCAGGAAGCCCGCCTGCGGAACATCACGTACTCCGCGCCGGTGTTCATGGAGATGAGCATCGTGCGCGGCGGCGAAGAGGAAGAAGAGCGCGTCCTCGACACGACCGAGACGAAGGTGGGTCGGATGCCCATCATGGTCGGGTCGGACAAGTGTAACATCGCTGGGTTCAGCGACGAGGAACTCATCGAGATCGGCGAGGACCCCGCCGACCCCGGTGGCTACTTCATCATCAACGGCAGCGAGCGCGTGCTGATGACCAGCGAGGACCTCGCGCCGAACAAGATTCTCGCCGAGTACGACTCGAAGTACGGCGACGAGATTCAGGTCGCGAAGACGTTCAGTCAGCGCCGCGGCTACCGCGCGCTGGTGCTCGTCGAACGCAACCGCGAGGGGCTACTCGAGGTTTCGTTCCCCTCGGTCTCGGGTTCGATCAACTTCGTGACGCTGGTGCGCGCGCTCGGCCTCGAATCCGACGAGGAGATCGTCCACCGCGTCAGCGAGGACCCCGAGATCGTGAAGTTCATGCTGGAGAACTTAGAGGAGGCCGAGGTCCAGACCCAGGAGGAGGCCATCGAGAAACTCGGCCAGCGGGTCGCCTCCGGCCAGGGGAAGAACTACCAGTTGAAGCGCGCGAACTACGTCATCGACCGCTACCTCCTCCCGCACCTGCACGAGGAGGGCGTCGAGGACGAGGAGACGCGCATCAACAAGTCCTACTACCTCTGCCGGATGGCCGAGGCGTGTTTCGAACTCGCACTCGACCGCCGGGAGGCCGACGACAAGGACCACTACGCGAACAAGCGCCTGAAGGTCTCCGGCGACCTGATGAAAGACCTGTTCCGGACCGCGCTGAACAAACTCGCGCGGGACGTGAAGTACCAACTCGAGCGCGCGAACATGCGGAACCGCCAACTCACCGTGAGCACGGTGGTTCGGTCGGACGTGCTGACCGAGCGCCTCGAACACCCCATCGCGACGGGGAACTGGGTCGGTGGCCGGTCGGGCGTCAGCCAGCTCGTCGACCGCACCGACTTCATGGGGGTTCTCAGTCACCTTCGGCGACTGCGCAGCCCGCTCAGTCGCTCGCAACCCCACTTCGAGGCGCGTGACCTGCACGCGACCCAGTGGGGTCGCATCTGCCCGTCGGAGACGCCCGAGGGGCCGAACTGTGGGCTGGTGAAGAACTTCGCGCAAGCGATGGAACTCTCACAGAACGTCGACGACGAGCGCGAACTGAAACGCGAGCTGTCGTCGATGGGGGTAGAGGGTATCCCTGGAATCAACACGGAACCGACGTCTGCGGACGACTAACATGAGCACGGAACGCGAAGCCAAAGTATACGTCAACGGTAGCCTCGTCGGGACGCACGACGACCCCGAGGAGCTCGCAGCACAGATTCGGGAGGCGCGACGCCGCGGAGAGGTCTCCGAGATGGTGAACGTCTCCGTGAAGGAGCGCACCGGCGAAGTCATCGTGAACGCGGACGCGGGGCGCGCCCGCCGTCCGCTGCTCGTCGTGGAGGACGGCGAGACGCTCGTAACCGACGAGGAGATGGACGCCCTGGAGAACGGCGACATCGACTTCGAGGACCTCGTTCGCGCGGGGAAGGTGGAGTTCATCGACGCCGAGGAAGAGGAGGACATTCTCGTCGGCGTCGACAACGACGAACTCACCGTCGACCACACCCACCTCGAGATCGACCCGCAGCTCATCTTCGGCATCGGCGCGGGGATGATTCCGTACCCCGAGCACAACGCCAGTCCGCGCATTACGATGGGCGCGGGGATGATGAAACAGAGCCTGGGGCTGCCGGCGGCGAACTACCGCATCCGCCCGGACACCCGCCAGCACCTCATGCACTACCCGCAGAAGGCGATGGTGGACACGCAGACCACCAAGCAAATCGGGTACAACGACCGCCCGGCGGGACAGAACTTCGTCGTCGCCGTGATGTCCTACGAGGGGTTCAACATCGAGGACGCCCTCGTCATGAACAAGGGCTCGGTCGAGCGCGCGCTCGCTCGCTCGCACTTCTTCCGCACCTACGAGGGCGAGGAGCGACGCTACCCCGGCGGTCAGGAGGACCGCTTCGAGATTCCGAGCGACGACGTGCGCGGCGCACGCGGCGAGGACGCGTACAAGCACTTAGACGAGGACGGCCTCGTCAACCCCGAGACGCGCGTCGACGAGAACAGCGTGTTGCTCGGGAAGACGAGTCCGCCGCGGTTCCTCGAAGAGCCCGAGGACATGGGCGGGCTCAGCCCGCAGAAGCGACGCGAGACCTCCGTCACGATGCGCTCGGGCGAGGACGGCGTCGTGGACACGGTGACGCTGATGGAGGGCGAGGACGGCTCGAAGCTCGCGAAGGTCAGCGTGCGCGACGAGCGCATCCCCGAGTTGGGGGACAAGTTCGCGAGCCGACACGGCCAGAAGGGCGTCGTCGGCCACCTCGCGCCCCACGAGGACATGCCGTTCACGCAGGACGGCGTCGTCCCGGACCTGGTCCTGAACCCGCACGCGCTGCCGTCCCGGATGACGGTCGGCCACGTGCTTGAGATGCTCGGCGGGAAGGCGGGCGCCATGGACGGGCGGTCCGTCGACGGCACCGCGTTCACCGGCGAGGACGAGGACGAGATTCGCGGCACGCTGGAGGACCGCGGCTTCATGTCCTCCGGGAAGGAAGTGCTGTACTCCGGAGTTTCGGGGGAGAAGATCGAGGCCGAAATCTTCGTCGGCACCATCTTCTACCACAAGCTCTACCACATGGTGTCGAACAAGATTCACGCTCGCTCCAAGGGCCCCGTGCAGGTGCTCACGCGCCAGCCCACGGAGGGGCGCGCCCGCGAGGGCGGTCTCCGCGTCGGGGAGATGGAACGTGACACCGTCATCGGGCACGGCGCCGCGATGGTGCTCAAGGAGCGCCTGCTCGACTCCTCGGACCGCGAGGACGTCCACGTCTGTGGGAACTGCGGCATGACCGCCGTGGAGAACTACGAGCAGCGTCGAGTCTACTGTCCGAACTGCGAGGAGGAGACGGACGTGCACAGCATCGAGATGAGTTACGCGTTCAAGCTGCTGCTTGACGAGATGAAGGCGCTCGGCATCGCGCCGCGCCTCGAACTGGAGGACGCAGTATGAGTGCAGGCCAATCACCCAAGGAAATCGGGGAAATCAGCTTCGGGCTGATGGACCCGGAGGAGTACCGGGACATGTCCGCGACGAAGGTCATCACCGCGGACACGTACGACGACGACGGCTTCCCCATCGACATGGGGCTGATGGACCCGCGCCTGGGCGTCATCGACCCGGGGCTGGAGTGCAAGACGTGCGGCCAGCGCTCCGGGAGCTGTAACGGCCACTTCGGCCACATCGAACTCGCGGCGCCCGTCATCCACGTCGGGTTCGCGAAGCTCATCCGCCGCCTGCTGCGCGGGACGTGCCGGGAGTGCGCGCACCTCCTGCTCACCGAGGAGGAGAAAGACGAGTACCGCGACGACCTCGAGCGCACCCGCAGCCTCCGTCAGGACGTCTCCGACGTGATGACGGCGGCGATTCGGGAGGCCCGGAAGAAAGACCACTGCCCGCACTGCGGCGAGGTCCAGTACGACATCAAACACGAGAAGCCGACGACGTACTACGAGGTCCAGCAGGTGCTGGCGTCGGACTACTCCGAGCGCATCGCGGCGTCGATGCAGCCGGACCCCGACGACGAGGACGACGCGGGCATCAGCCCGCAGGAACTCGCCGAGCAGACGGACATCGAAATCGACCGCATCAACGAGATTCTGTCCGGCGAGTTCCGGCCGCGACGCGACGACCGGGAGGCCATCGAGGCCGCCATCGGCGCGGACCTCACCACCGAGGACATGAACAAGCTGATGCCGTCGGACATCCGGGACTGGTTCGAGGACATCCCGGACGAGGACCTCGGCGCGCTCGGCGTGGACGCCGAACGCAGCCGGCCGGAGTGGATGATTCTCACGGTCCTGCCGGTGCCGCCGGTGACGGCGCGTCCCTCCATCACGCTGGACAACGGCCAGCGCAGCGAGGACGACCTCACTCACAAACTGGTGGACATCATCCGCATCAACCAGCGGTTCATGGAGAACCGCGAGGCGGGTGCGCCCCAGCTCATCATCGAGGACCTCTGGGAGCTGCTCCAGTACCACGTCACGACGTTCATGGACAACGAGATTTCGGGGACGCCGCCCGCCCGTCACCGCTCCGGGCGCCCGCTGAAGACGCTCAGCCAGCGCCTGAAGGGCAAGGAGGGGCGGTTCCGCGGCTCGCTGTCCGGGAAGCGCGTGAACTTCTCCGCGCGGACCGTCATCAGTCCGGACCCGACGCTCTCTTTGAACGAGGTCGGGGTTCCCGACCGCGTGGCGACTGAGATGACCCAGACGATGGTCGTCAACGAGCAGAACGTCGAGCGCGCGCGACGCTACGTGCGCAACGGGCCGGAGGGCCATCCGGGCGCGAACTACGTCACGCGACCCGACGGCCGCCGCGTCCGCGTCACCGAGAAGGTCTGCGAGGAACTCGCGGAGCGCGTCGAACCGGGCTGGGAGGTCCAGCGACACCTCATCGACGGCGACATCGTCATCTTCAACCGCCAGCCGTCGCTGCACCGGATGTCCATCATGGCCCACGAAGTGGTCGTGATGCCGTACAAGACGTTCCGCCTGAACACGGTCGTCTGTCCGCCGTACAACGCCGACTTCGACGGCGACGAGATGAACATGCACGCCCTCCAGAACGAGGAGGCGCGTGCCGAGGCGCGCGTGCTGATGCGCGTCCAGGAGCAGATTCTCTCGCCGCGCTTCGGTGAGAACATCATCGGCGCGATTCAGGACCACATCAGCGGGACGTACCTGCTCACGAACTCGAACCCGCACTTCAACGAGACGCAGGCCTCGGACCTGCTCCGGCAGACGCGCATCGACGAACTGCCCGAGCCGGTCGGCACCGAGGACGGCGAGCCGTACTGGACGGGTCGCCAGCTGTTCAGCGAACTGCTGCCCGACGACCTGAACCTCGACTTCACGGGGACCGTCGGCGAGAGCGTCGTCATCGAGGACGGCCAACTCGTCGAGGGCACCATCGCCGAGGACGAGGTCGGCGGGTTCGGCGGCGAAATCGTCGACACCATCGCGAAGGTCCACGGTCGGACGCGCGCCCGCATCTTCATCAACGAAGTCGCGGCGCTCGCGATGCGTTCTATCATGCACTTCGGATTCTCCATCGGCATCGACGACGAGACGGTGTCGACGGAGGCCCGAGAGCGCATCGACGAAGCAATCGAGTCCGCGTACGACCGCGTGCAGGAACTCATCGAGACGTACGAGAACGGCGACCTCGAGTCGCTGCCGGGCCGCACCGTCGACGAGACCCTGGAGATGAAGATTATGCAGACCCTCGGGAAGGCTCGTGACTCCGCCGGCGACGTCGCCGAGGAGAACTTCGACGAGGACAACCCGGCGGTCGTGATGGCGAACTCCGGCGCGCGTGGGTCGATGCTGAACCTCACGCAGATGGCCGGCTGCGTCGGCCAGCAGGCAGTCCGGGGCGAGCGCATCAACCGCGGGTACGAGGACCGAACGCTCTCGCACTTCAAGCCCAACGACCTCTCCAGCGAGGCTCACGGCTTCGTGGAGAACTCCTACACGAGCGGGCTGACGCCCAAGGAGTTCTTCTTCCACGCGATGGGGGGCCGCGAGGGGCTGGTGGACACGGCAGTCCGCACCTCGAAGTCCGGCTACCTGCAGCGCCGTCTCATCAACGCGCTCTCCGAACTGGAGACGCAGTACGACGGCACCGTCCGGGACACCTCGGACACCATCGTGCAGTTCGAGTTCGGCGAGGACGGCACCTCGCCGGTAGAGGTGGCGTCGGACGCCGAGACCGAAATCGACGTGGAGTCCATCGCGGACCGCATCGTGGAGTCCGAGTTCGACAGCGAGGACGAGAAAGAGGAGTTCCTCGGCGTGCAGGAGCCGCCGACGAATCTCTCCGAGCACGGTGCGAGCTGGGAGGTGGAGTCCGATGACTGACGCCTTCGAAGCCATCGTCGAAGACACGGAGTTGCCGCGACGCCTGAAAGACCGCGTCCTCGAGACCATCGAGGGCCGGGACGGCGTCACCGAGTCGCAGGCCGAGGAAATCGCGGCGGCCGTCGAGGCGCAGTACCTCGACACGCGCGTCGACCCCCTCGACCCGGTCGGCACCGTCTCCGCGCAGTCCATCGGGGAGCCGGGGACGCAGATGACGATGAACACGTTCCACTACGCGGGCGTCGCGGAGATGGACGTGACACAGGGCCTGCCGCGGCTCATCGAACTCGTGGACGCGCGGAAGACGCCGGACACGCCGGTGATGAACGTGTTCCTCGAGGACGAGTACGCAGAGGAGCGCGAGCGCGCCCACGAGGTCGTCTGGAAGCTGGAGGCGACGAAGATTCTGGCGCTCGGGGACATCTCCACGAACGTCGCGGACATGGTCGTCCGCATCGACCTGAACGAGGACACGCTCCAGGAGCGCTGGCCGCGGGTCGACAACACCACCGAAATCGCGGGCGAAATCGCCGAGACCATCGAGGGGAGCCTCGGCGTGAAGGTGACCCAGGAGGGCACCGTTCTGGAGTTCGGCCCGAGCGAGCCGTCCTACCGCGAACTGCTCCAGCTCGTCGAGCAGCTCCGGGACATCGTGTTCAAAGGCATCGAGGACGTCTCCCGCGTCGTCATCCGCCGCGAGGAGATGGACGACGGGCACGAGGAGTTCGTCCTCTACACCGAGGGGTCGGCGTTCAAGAAGGCGCTGAACATCGAGGGCGTGGACGCGTCGCGGACGACGTGTAACAACATCCACGAGGTCCACAAGACCCTCGGCATCGAGGCGGCCCGCGAGGCCATCATCGACGAGACGATGACCACCCTCGAGGAGCAGGGTCTCGGCGACGTGAACATCCGCCACCTGATGTTGGTCGCGGACATCATGACCAACGACGGCACCATCGAGTCCATCGGCCGGCACGGCATCTCCGGCAACAAGGACTCCGTGCTGGCGCGTGCGGCGTTCGAGGTGACGGTGAACCACCTCCTCGACGCCGCCATCTACGGGGAGGCCGACGACCTCGACGGCGTCATCGAGAACGTCATCGTCGGGAAGCCGGTGCGGCTCGGCACCGGGGACGTGAACCTCCGGATGGGCGCCGGCAAGGGCGACTGATGACGGTCCGGCTCTCCGACGAGGCGCGCCGTCTCATCGCCGCGTTCGAGGACGAAACCGACGCGACGGCCGTGGACTGCGTCGTCGACGACGACCGCGGGCGCGTCGTGTTCGTCGTGACCGCCGGCGAGATGGGGTCGGCCATCGGTCCGGGCGGTAGCCGCGTCGAGGAGCTGGAGGAGAAACTCGGCCGGGACGTAATGCTGGTGGAGGACGCGCCGACGGCGGAGGGGTTCGTGGCGAACGCGCTCTCGCCGGCGGCGGTGTACAACGTCACCATCAGCGAGAACGACACGACGGTGGCGTACGCGGAGGTCGCCCACGACGACAAGGGCGTCGCCATCGGCGCGGACGGCCAGAACATCGAGACCGCGAAGGAACTGGCCAAGCGTCACTTCGACGTCGACGACATCCAGTTGACGTGAGGGGGCGGGGCACGGTCGCCCCGTAGCCGTTCCTTACTCGGGTAGTCGCCGCATAGCAACGGCGTTCGCCCGCCACCGTGGTGGCGTGTTCGCGAGTTGGGAGCAGATAGCGGTGACCGTCGGGACGACCGTCGTGGTAGCCGCCGGCGCGTATCTCGCGGTGGTGTGGCTAGTGACGCCGGGCGTGGTTCGGGCGGTCAGGGCGCGGAATCCGCGCAACGAGACGCTCGTGAACGCGGTTCGGGCGTACGGGCGGGTCGTCGGGGTGGTGGCGGCGGCGGTGGCGGCGCTGGTCGCGTCGGGCTACGGGTGGGTGCTCTCGGAGTCGGCCGTCGTCGTGGCAGCGGCGACGCTGGCGGTCGGCGTCGCGGGACAGGACGTGTTCGAGAACGTCGTGAGCGGGGGGTTCCTCGTCGCAGACCGGAACTTCAACGTCGGCGACTGGGTGGCGTGGGGCGAGGGGACGGGCGGCGTCGTGGAGGTCGTCGGATTCAGGTCGACGCGCGTGCGGACGGCGGCGAACGAAATCGTGACCGTGCCGAACGCGGAGTTGGCGACGCGGGCGGTGCGGGCGCCGTACGCTCGCGGTCGGTACCGGACGGCCGTCTCGGTGGCGGTGGCACACGACGCCGACCTCGCGGCGGCGACCGACGCGGCGGGCGAGGCGGCGGCGGGCGTGCCGGACGTGGCGTCGTCGCCGCCGCCGGAGACCCTCGCCTCGTTCGGGGACGGCGTCGTGGTGTTGACCGTCCGCGTCTGGATTCGGGAGCCGACGCACGCCGAGGTGGCCCGCGTGGAGTCGCGGTTGACGCGAGCGGTCCGGGATGCGCTGGCGGACGCGGGGGTGGACGCGAGTCCGACGCCCGGTCGGGAGCTTTCGGGGCGCGTCACGGTGAATTCGGTCGAGTCGTGACGGAACCGGAAAAGGAGTGGTTTAAGTGGCTCCATCGGGTAATCGGCGGTATGGCGAACGGCAAGTACGCCGCTCGGAAACTCAAGAACGACCGCCAGAAGCACCGGTGGTCGGACTCTGAGTACGCGCGGCGAGAGCGGGGGCTCGGCGAGAAGTCCGACCCCCTCGACGGCGCACCGCAGGGACGAGGTATCGTCCTGGAAAAGATTGGCATCGAAGCCAAGCAGCCGAACTCCGCGATTCGGAAGTGCGTTCGGGTGCAGCTCATCAAGAACGGGAAGCAGGTCACTGCGTTCCTGCCGGGTGACGGCGCGGTGTCCTTCATCGACGAGCACGACGAAGTCACCATCGCCGGCATCGGCGGCGCGAAGGGTCGCGCGATGGGTGACCTCGGTGGTGTGAACTACAAGGTCGAGAAGGTCAACGGCGTCTCGCTCGAAGAACTGGTTCGCGGTAACGCGGAGAAGCCGGTCAGATAACATGAGCGAGGAAGAAGCCCCAGAACCCGACGCGCCCGCTGGTACCGACGACGAGGACGTCGACGCGCAGCTCTTCGGCAAGTGGGACGTGACGGGCATCCAGTACGCGGACCCGAGCACCCGTCGCTACCTCTCCGTGACGCCGGTCGCCCACACGATGGGCCGACACGCGTCCAAGCAGTTCCAGAAGAGCGAGATTAGCGTCGTCGAGCGTCTCGCGAACCGTCTGATGAAGACGGGCGACAACACGGGCAAGAAGCAGAAGGCCCTCAAAATCGTGGACGACGCGTTCGACCAGGTCGCCGACCGCACGGACGAGAATCCGGTGCAGGTGCTGGTGACCGCGGTCGAGAACGCGGCGCCCCGTGAGGAGACCGTCCGCCTGAAGTACGGCGGTATCTCGGTCCCGCAGGCCGTCGACGTGGCGCCCCAGCGTCGCGTCGACCAGGGTCTGAAGTTCATCGCCGACGGCGCGTACTCGGCGTCGTTCAAGTCGCCGACGGACGCGGCCGAGGCGCTGGCGAACCAGCTCATCGGCGCGGCCGACTACGACGTGCAGACGTACGCGGTCGGGCAGAAAGAAGAGAAGGAACGCGTCGCCGCCGCGGCGCGGTAAGTCGGTTCTTCTCCCCCTCCCGCTCTCCGAGCCGGTAGGCGTGAGGCCGCCGCGCAGATTCTTTAGGCCAGCCTAATTCGGTACTGTTTTAGGCTAGCCTAAAACTTCTGTGGCATGGACGATTCGCGCCGCCGATTCCTCGCCGCCGCCTCCACAGCGACGGCGTTCGGCCTCGCTGGCTGTCTCGCTTCCGGGAGTCGCCCGGACGACGACCTGCGACACGACCCGACTGCGTGGAGTGGCTACGACCCAGACTGGACAGCGCCGAGCACCGCGCCCGCGATGGACGTCGTCGCCGAGGACGTGCTCACCGGCCTGAAAGTGCCGTGGGACGTGACGTTCGCGCCCGACGGCACGCTGTTCGTCACCGAGCGCGTCGGCCGGATTCGGCGCTTCGACGGCGACGAACTGTCGACGGTCACCGAGCCGGCGGACGCCATCGACGTATCGGCTGTCGACGACGAACCCCACGACACACCGTACTACGAGCGCTGGTGGGTGGCAGGCGGCGAGGGCGGGACCCTCGGCGTCGCCGTCCACCCCGAGTACCCGGACCCCGGCTGGCTGTACGTCTACTACACGGCGACCGACGGCGGCGACTGGGAGAACCGCGTCGCGCGCTACGACGCCACCGCCGACGACCCCGCGAGCACGCACGAGATTCTCGTCGACGGCATCCCCGCGGACAAAGTCCACAACGGCGGTCGGCTCGCGTTCGGCCCGGACAACTACCTCTGGATTACCACCGGCGACGCCGGGAACGGACCGGACGCCCAGGACCCGCAGTCGCTGGCGGGGAAGGTGCTCCGCGTGCAGGCGACGGGCGCGCCCGCCGAAGACAACCCACGGAAGGACGGCTGGGACGACCGCGTCTACACGCTCGGCCACCGGAATCCCCAGTGCATCACGTGGCTCCCGGACGCGACGCCCGTGCTGACCGAGCACGGGACGAGCGGCCTCGACGAGGTGAACGTCCTCGAAGCCGGAGGGAACTACGGTTGGCCCGAAGTCCGGAAACCGGCGGCGTACCGCGGCCGTCCCGAATTCGACCGACCGGTCCTGAGCACGGCGTTCGAGGACTCGTGGGCGCCCACCGGCGGGACGTTCTACACGGGCGACGCCGTGCCCGAGTGGCAGAACCGCCTCGTGTTCGGCCAACTCATCGCCCAGCGCGTCGGTGTCGCGTCGTTGACGCCCGACGACCAGGAGCGGCCCCCAGCGGCGGGCGGCGAGCGATTCGACGCGGACTGGCTGGCCGACGACTACGACGCGACGGCGTGGCACACGCTCCGGTCGCTGGGGCGCGTCCGATGTGTCGCCGAGGGGCCGGACGGCGAACTGTACGCCACTACGTCGAACCGCGACGGCCGCGCACGCGAGGGGTTCCCGAAAGAAGGGGACGACCGACTGGTGCGGATTTGCCCGGCCGAGTAGGCAGTCGGCGGCCGGCCCCGTCAGTCAGTCGGCGGCCGGCCCCGTCGTGGTTTCCTGTGCGTCGACGTAGGTGCGGATGGCGTCGACGAGGCCGCGCCGGCAGTCGCTCTCGTCGGGGTCGCGGGCGAGCGCGCCGAATCGCTCGCGGAAGCCGTCCACGTCGATTTCGGGGGCGTCCTCGCCGGCGGCGTGCGCGAGGTCGTAGATGCGGTGGTCGCCGGGGACGGCGTCGTGGCGTTCGAGGAGCGCGAGCGCGAACGCCGCGTTCACCGCCGTCATCGACGGGTCGGCGCCCGCAGTGAGGCGCTGGCCGCTGGGCTGGCCCGGCGTCGGGCGGTCGGCGACGGCGGCCGCGAGTTCGGATTCGAGGAACGTCACGAGTTTGTCCGTCGGGCCGACCGAGAGCGTGATGTCGTCGGCGTAGATGTCCTTGACGTGGTTGGCAATCTGATAGCAGTGCGCGAGCACGCGGCGCTCGACCTCGCGGCCGGTGAGCGCGAGGAAGAGGACTTCGTCCATCGAGAGGACGTGACTCGGGTGGGCGTCCTCGTGGCGACGCATGTGCGCGAACTCGTGGAGCGCGAGTTCGCGAGCCATCACGCTGGTGGCGGCCTGCCGGGAGATGTTGAGGACGTGGTGGTCGTCGTAGTGGCCGGCCCACGTGCGCTCGTCGGGGTTCTCTCGCACGCGGACGTGGACGGGGTGGTCGAGGTCGTGGGCCGTCTCGAACACGTCGCGGGCGCCGAGGAAGGGGGCCGAGGGACCGGGTCCGGTGACGCGCAACTCCATGATACAATTTACCAAGGGAGTTCCGACAAAGACTCTTACGCCACCGGCAGCCCCCCGAACCGAACTCTGTAATCTGGGGCCGTACAGGCGTGTTCCGGCGTACCGTGGTCCACGCAAAACACTATCCTTTTGAACCCGCTGGCAGTATGAATCCCCAATGGGCCGACGAAAGAAGATTGTCGAACAGTGCGAACGGCTGATGGACGAACCGAAGCAAATTCGGAACATCGCCATCGCCGCGCACGTCGACCACGGGAAGACGACGCTCACTGACAACCTCCTCGCCGGCGCCGGCATGATTTCGCAGGACACCGCGGGCGAACAGCTCGCGATGGACACCGAGGAGGACGAGCAGGAGCGCGGTATCACCATCGACGCGGCGAACGTCTCGATGACCCACGAGTACGAGGACGAGGACCACCTCATCAACCTCATCGACACGCCGGGCCACGTCGACTTCGGCGGCGACGTGACCCGCGCGATGCGCGCCGTCGACGGCGCGCTCGTCGTCGTGGACGCCGTCGAGGGCGCGATGCCCCAGACGGAGACGGTCGTGCGGCAGGCGCTCCGCGAGGGCGTCAAGCCCGCGCTGTTCATCAACAAGGTCGACCGCCTCATCTCCGAACTGCAGGAGGGTCCCGAGGAGATGCAAGAGCGCCTGCTCTCTGTCATCCACGAGGTCAACGAGCTCATCCGCGGCATGACCGAGGAGATGGACGACATCGAGGACTGGACGGTCTCCGTCGAGGACGGCACCGTCGGCTTCGGTTCCGCGCTCTACAAGTGGGGCGTCTCGATGCCGTCGATGCAGCGCACCGGCATGGACTTCGGCGACATCATGGACCTCGAGCGCAACGACAAGCGCCAGGAACTCCACGAGCGCACGCCGCTCTCGGACGTCGTGCTCGACATGGTCTGTGAGCACTTCCCGGACCCCATCGACGCCCAGCCTCGCCGCATCCCGCGCATCTGGCGCGGCGACAACGAGAGCGAAATCGCGGAGGGCATGCAGCTCGTCGACGAGAACGGCGAAGTCGTCCTGATGGTCACCGACATCGGTATCGACCCGCACGCCGGCGAAATCGCCGCGGGTCGCGTCTTCTCCGGCACCATCGAGAAGGGCCAGGAACTGTACGTCTCCGGCACCGCGGGCAAGAACCGCGTGCAGAGCGTCGGCATCTACATGGGCGGCGAGCGCGAGGAAGTCGAGCACGTCCCCGCCGGGAACATCGCGGCCGTCACCGGCCTCAAGGACGCCATCGCGGGCTCCACCGTCTCCAGCGTCGAGATGACGCCGTTCGAGTCCATCGAACACATCTCGGAGCCGGTCATCACGAAGTCCATCGAGGCACAGAACATGGACGACCTGCCGAAGCTCATCGAGACGCTTCGACAAGTCTCCAAGGAGGACCCGACCATCTCCATCGAGATCAACGAGGACACCGGCGAACACCTCATCTCCGGGCAGGGCGAACTCCACCTGGAAGTCCAGACCCAGCGCATCGAGCGCAACCAGGGCATCCCGGTGAACACAGGCGAACCCATCGTCGTCTACCGCGAGACGCCCACCACGTCCTCCCAGGAGGTCGAGGGCGTCTCCCCGAACCGCCACAACAAGTTCTACATCACCGTCGACCCGCTCAGCGACGAGGTTCTCGACAAACTCCGCCTCGGCGACGTCTCCATGGACATGCCCGAGCAGGAACGCCGCGAAGTCCTGCAGGACGCCGGCATGGACAAGGAGACCTCCCAGAACGTCGAGAACATCATCGGGAAGAACATCTTCATCGACGACACGAAGGGTATCCAGCACCTGAACGAGACGATGGAACTCGTCGTGGACGGCCTCCAGGACTCCCTCGAAGACGGCCCGCTCGCCGCGGAACCCGTCGAGGGCGCCCTCATCCGTCTCCACGACGCGCGCCTCCACGAGGACGCCATCCACCGCGGTCCCGCACAGGTCATCCCGGCGACGCGTGACGCCGTCCACCGCGCGCTCATCGACGCCGAGATTCGCCTCCTCGAACCGATTCAGGACGTCCGCATCGACGTGCCCTCGGAGCACATGGGCGCCGCGTCCGGCGAGATTCAGGGCCGCCGCGGCCGCGTCGACGACATGTACCAGGAGGGCGACCTCATGGTCGTCGAAGGCATCGCACCGGTCGACGAGATGATCGGCTTCTCCAGTGACATCCGCTCCGCGACCGAGGGTCGCGCGTCGTGGAACACGGAGAACGCCGGCTTCCGCGTCATGGCCGACAACCTTCAGCCGGAGATTATCGACGAGATTCGCCAGCGCAAGGGCATGAAGACGGAACTGCCCGAGAGCATCAACTACTTCTAAACGCTCGCTCGACGCGGTTCTCTCCTCTCTGTCTCCACCCCTCGACGGGGTGTCTTCAGCGTTCGAACAGCGGTAGGATTTGACCGAGCCGAAGGCTTATACCGTGGACGCGCCCCATCTCGGGGCATGCACGCACGGCGACGCACCACGCGTGGCATCGGCACGGAGCGACGGCAGTCTCGCTTCCGGCCGACAACAGTCGGTGCGTCGGCCGTGGAGGGCCGCGATGAGTGACACCGCGGACCGCGCGCACACCCTCCGGTTGGAACTCGTCGACGAGCCCGGGGAGTTGTTGCGCGCGCTCGCACCCATCGCGGAGAACGGCGGGAACCTCCTCTCTATCTTCCACGAGCGCGGGTCGCTGACGCCCCGCGGACACATCCCCGTGGAGGTGGACTTGGAGTGTGCGCCCGAGCGCTTCGACCAGATAATCGACGCGCTCCGGGACGCGGGCGTGACGGTCATCGCGGCGGACGCCGAGCGGTACGGCGAAGCAGTGACCGTCCTGCTCGTCGGCGACCTCGTGGAGACGGACCTCTCGGACACCCTCAGAGAGCTGGAGACGTGTTCGAGCGCGTCGGTCGCGGACTTCTCGCTGACCGCGGACGCGGGCACCGACGGCGTGTCGAGTGCGCGCCTGCGGCTCGCCATCGAGTCCGGGAGCGTCGAGCGCGCGCTCGCGACGGTTCGGGACGTGGCCGCCGAGAAAGACCTCTCGGTCGTCGAGCCGCTCGTGGGGGAAGCATGAGACTGGCCGTCCTGGGCGCCGGCGCCGTCGGCCGGTCGGTCGCCGACCTCGCGAGCGAGTACGGGCACACGGTGACGGCGCTCGCCGACTCCGCGAGCGCCGTGGTCGACGCGGACGGCGTGGACGTGGACGCGGCGCTCGACCGGAAGCGGGGGGATGGAACGGTTGGAGACGCCGACCCGGCGGACGCGTTAGCCGCCGACTACGACGCGCTCGTGGAGGCGACGCCGACGACGCTCGGCGACGCCCAGCCCGGCTTCGGGCACGTGCGGGCGGCACTCGAAGCCGACCGGCACGTCGTCCTCGCGAACAAGGGGCCGGTGGCGGAGCGCTACGACGAGGTGCGCGCGCTCGAACGCGAGAGCGCGGGCGAGGTGTTGTTCGAGGCGACCGTCGCGGGCGCCATTCCCGCACTCTCGACGATTGCGGGGCTCGGGCCGGAGCGCGTCACGGGCGCACGCGGCGTCTTGAACGGGACGGCGAACTTCATTCTCACGCGAATGGCCGCCGAGGGGCTGTCCTACGAACACGTCCTCTCGGAGGCCCAAGACCTCGGTGTGGCGGAAGCAGACCCGACGTTCGACGTGGAGGGGACGGACGCGGCGTTGAAGTGCGCCATCCTCGCGAACGTCCTCCACGGCGGCGGCTACTCGCTGGCCGACGTGGCCGTCGAGGGAATCACGGACCTGCCGCCGAGCGCGCTGGAACTCGCCGCCGAAGACGGCCGGACGGTGCGTCTCGTCGGCGAAGTGACCGGCGGGGAGGCGCGCGTCGGGCCGCGGCTCGTGCCGGAGAACGACACGCTCGCGGTTTCGGGGACGATGAACATCGTCCAGTTGGAGACCGAGCACGCCGGCCGACTGAACCTCTCGGGGCGCGGGGCGGGCGGGCCCGAAACGGCGACCGCGGTGCTCGCCGACGTGGACCGGCTCTCGTAGTCCGCCGGACAGTCGAACGCGACTGCCACGTCGCTCGGCGGGAAACGTGTCCGCGAACGAGTCGGGGTTAGTGCGCGACTACGGTCGGCCCCTCCGCGGGCCAATTCGTGTGCCGTGTTCCCACAAACCCCTAGCGGGCGGCGGGTTCGGGCTGAAGCCGTACCGAAATGGTTTTAATGCGAACTGCCGAATACATTCCACAGAGCGCGCCTTTCGCGCGATATCCGACCATGAGCGACAAACCGCACCAGAACTTGGCCGTCATCGGCCACGTCGACCACGGGAAGAGCACGATGGTCGGGCGTCTCCTCTACGAGACGGGGAGTGTGCCCGAGCACGTCATCGAACAGCACAAAGAAGAGGCCGAGGAGAAGGGCAAGGGCGGCTTCGAGTTCGCCTACGTCATGGACAACCTCGCCGAAGAGCGTGAGCGCGGTGTCACCATCGACATCGCCCACCAGGAGTTCGACACCGACGAGTACTACTT
This sequence comes from Halobacterium litoreum, assembly GCF_021233415.1. Classification (NCBI taxonomy): domain Archaea; kingdom Methanobacteriati; phylum Methanobacteriota; class Halobacteria; order Halobacteriales; family Halobacteriaceae; genus Halobacterium; species Halobacterium litoreum. The sequence continues at coordinate 2,297,661 of NZ_CP089466.1, forward strand.
CACCATCGTCGACTGTCCGGGTCACCGCGACTTCGTCAAGAACATGATTACGGGCGCGTCCCAGGCGGACAACGCCGTCCTCGTCGTCGCCGCCGACGACGGTGTGGCGCCCCAGACCCGCGAGCACGTGTTCCTCTCGCGAACGCTCGGCATCGACGAGCTCATCGTCGCCGTCAACAAGATGGACGTCGTCGACTACGACGAGTCCGAGTACAAGCAGGTCGTCTCCGACGTGAAGGACCTGTTCGGTCAGGTCGGCTTCAACACGGAGGACGCCTCGTTCATCGCGACGTCCGCGTTCGAGGGCGACAACGTCGCCGACCACTCGGACAACACGCCGTGGTACGAAGGCCCGACCCTGCTCGAGGCCCTGAACGACCTGCCGGAGCCGCAGCCGCCGACGGACGCGCCGCTGCGCCTCCCGATTCAGGACGTCTACACCATCTCCGGCATCGGTACCGTCCCCGTCGGACGTATCGAGACCGGCGTGATGAACATGGGCGACAACGTCAGCTTCCAGCCGTCTGACGTCGGTGGCGAGGTCAAGACCATCGAGATGCACCACGAGGAAGTCGACAAGGCCGAACCCGGCGACAACGTCGGCTTCAACGTGCGCGGCATCGGCAAGGACGACATCCGCCGCGGCGACGTCTGTGGTCCCGCCGAGGACCCGCCGAAGGTCGCCGAGACGTTCACGGCGCAGGTCGTCGTGATGCAGCACCCGTCCGTCATCACGGCGGGCTACACGCCGGTCTTCCACGCCCACACCGCACAGGTCGCGTGTACCATCGAGTCCATCGACCGGAAGATGGACCCGGCCTCCGGCGAGACCGAAGAGGACAACCCGGACTTCATCCAGTCCGGCGACGCCGCGGTCGTCACGGTTCGCCCGCAGAAGCCGCTCAGCATCGAGCCGTCCTCCGAGATTCCGGAGCTCGGCTCCTTCGCTGTGCGCGACATGGGCCAGACCATCGCGGCCGGGAAGGTCCTCGAGGTCAACGAGTCCTAATCCATGCAGCAGGCTCGCGTTCGTCTCGCCGGCGTCGATCCCGACGACCTCGACGACATCTGCGACGACGTGCAGGAGATCGCGGACAAGACCGGCGTGAAGGTCAGCGGGCCGGTCCCGCTCCCGACCAAGACGCTGGAGATTCCCTCGCGCAAGTCCCCGGACGGTGAGGGGACGGCGACGTGGGAGCACTGGGAGATGCGCGTCCACAAGCGTCTCATGGACATCGACGCGGACGAACGCGCGCTCCGCCAGCTGATGCGGATTCAGGTCCCGAACGACGTCAACATCGAGATCGTCCTCGAAGACTAAAACGCCGCCTCGCGGCGTGTCACACGCTCTCCCCTTATTGGGCTCGTAGATCAGGGGTAGATCGCTTCCTTCGCAAGGAAGAGGCCCTGGGTTCAAATCCCAGCGAGTCCACTACTGTACCTGACCGCGAAGCGACGCGTGTGTCGCTTCGCGTCAGTTCTCGCGGTGGTGAGCTGGGATTTGAAGCCCTACGAGACGAGCGAAGCGAGTCTCGTTCCCTCGTTGACTTCCCGCTCGCTTCGCTCGCGGGAATCCCGGCGCGGCGAAGCCGCGCCGACGTGCCACTCGCTGCGCTCGTGGCACTCCCAGCGAGTCCATATCTCTCCGAGACCGACGCGCGTATTGCTGACGTAGCGGCGGTGTTCGCGCCGTGTACGTGACGTCCGAGCGGTACGTTAATACGGGCCGCGTCCGATTCGGGAGTCGATGGCACGCCACGCGGTGGCACTCGCGTTGCTCGCGCTCGTCGTCTTGTCGGGGTGTTTGACGGCGAACCCGACGAGCGGCGAGCGCAGCGAGGCGCCGGCCGCGGAGTTGCCACACGACGACCGGAGCGTGTCGAATCCGCCGTACGGAGCGTACGACAACCCGTGGCGCACGGACGAGATTACCGTCGTGGTGAAAGACGCCGCGGGGATGGAGCGGAACGTCGCGCCGGACGTGATGAAGACGCTGCAGTACTGGGAGGAGACCGCGGGCCGGGACGCGGCGTACCGCCCGAACTATCGGCTTCGCAGCGAGGCCGACGACCCGGACATTCGCGTGGTGCTCGTGCGCACCGTGGAGGGGTGTGGTGTACACGGTGACCGCGTCGCGTTGGGGTGTGCGCCGGTCTTGGACGCCGACGACACCGTGGACGACACGGTGACGATTCGCGTTCGCGCGGGGCACTCCTCGGCGACAACCCGAGAGATTCTGAAACACGAGTTCGGGCACACGCTCGGCTACCGGCACGGCGACGGTCTCGGTGTGATGTCCGAGGAGTTGTCGACACGCGCGCCGGTCGACGTGGTGAACGCGAGCGCCCGCGAGTACCCGTGGGCGTCCGAGCAGTTGGCCGTGGCCGTGACGAGTGCCGAGGGCGGCGTGACGGACGCGCAGCGAGCGCGCGTGCGGAGCGCTCTCGAGTACTACCAGCGCGGTGCGGGGGGCGCGGTGCCGCGACCGCCGTCGTTCTCGCTCGTGGACGACCCGTCGACGGCGGACGTGGTGGTGTCACTGACCGACGACGTCGACGGCTGTCCCGTCGTCGGGCCGAGCGAGTCCTGCGTCGAGTGGCAGGGGCCGAGCGTCGACGACGACCCGAAGCCGGAGTACTACACGGGCGCGAGAATCGTCGTCGGCGCTTCGGGGCACGACCGGCCGGGCTGGCACCTCGGCTACTGGCTCGGGCATTCGCTGTGGACGGACGGCTACCCGAAGCCGTTCCAGACCGGGCCGGGCGACGAGAAGCCGGCGGCGACGACGTGGTAGCGGGCGTTACTCCGCCTCGTCTTCGTCCACTACTTCCATCCCGCGGTTGTTGATGGCGTCCGGGTCGAGACCGACCTCTTCGAGGAAGTTCCGGTACTCGCGTTCGGCGGACTCGCCGGCTTTCTGCTTGTCGCTGGCGGTGTCACACAACTCGACGAGGTTCTCGGGGACGTCGTTCTGGTAGACGATCCAGTGGTTCACGAGGTCGCTCATGCGGCGGATGGGGCTCGTGAAGTGCCCGTAAATCTCGAAGTTGAGCGCGTGGTGGCCGCCGAACGGGTCGTTCATGTACTTCGCTCGCGGCATCACCTTCATCACCGCCCACTGAATCTTCCCGAGTTGGCGCTCGGGCGCCTGCTCTAAGGTGGCGTTGACGGCCTTCCGGGGGTCGTCCCACGAGTCGCCGGGGATGGAGACGCCGTCGAGTTCCTGAATTTCGCGGAGCGCGTCGTCCCACTCGTCGGGACTCGGCTGGGGGTGGACGCGGTAGACGGCTTCGACGCCGCGATTCCACATGAGTTCGTGCGTGACGGCCTTGTTCGCCTTCAGCATGCACTCCTCGATGATGGTGTGCGCGCGGTCCCGGCGCGGATTCAGGACGAGGCTCCCCTCTTCTTTGCGCTGTTCGTGCATCTGGTCGGCGAGTTCGAAGACGAGCGAGATTTCGTCGTGGAGGGGCGCGTCCTCGTCGTCGAGGCGTGCCTCGGTCTCCTTGTACGTGAGGCGTTCGTCGCTGTGGATGACGGACTTGTAAATCTCGATGTTCTGGTAGGAGAGGTCCTCCTTGTCGAGGTGCATCTCGACGGTGTGCGCGAGGCGGTCCTCCTCGGGGACCAGCGAGCACACCGTCTCCGCGAGCACGGGCGGGAGCATGTGCATCGTGTAGCCGGGGAGGTAGACGGTGTTCCCGCGGTCGATGGCCTCGTCCCACATCGCCGAGTCCGGGTGGACGTAGTGGGTGACGTCCGCGATGTGGACCCAGACGACGTACTCGTCGTCGCGCTCGAGGACGCTGATGGCGTCGTCGAAGTCCTGGGCGTCCACGGGGTCGGTCGTCCACGTCGGGAGCGGTCGCATGTCGGCGCGCTCCTCGACTTCGCTCTGAATCTCTTCCTGTACGTCCTCGGTGCGTTCCTCGGCCTCCTCGATGACTTCCGGCGGGAACTCGTCGTGGAGTTCGAACTTCTCGAAGAGGTCCTCTCGCTTGTTCTCTATCTGGCGGGCGAGTTCGGGCGACACTTCGACGGGCCCTTGGTCTTCGATGGTTCCCTGCTGGGCCCCGGCGTCGTTGGACATACCACCACGTAGCCCGCTCCCCCAGTTAGGCGTATCGCCGCGCCGTCACTCGCGGCCCGGTGGTTCCTCGGTGGTCTCGGCCAAAAAGCGCGCGAGGAACTCGTCGTCGCCGACGCGCCCGGCGCCCGCGGCCTCCAGTGTGTCTTCGAGGCCGTCGCGGGCGTGTTTCGTGAGGTCGCGGAAACAGGGCTTGCAGAGGTGTTCGAACTCCTTGCCGTCGCGGTCCCAGCGGTCGCCGTGTTTGTCGTACTCGCGGGCGTCGCTCCGCTCGACGGAGTCGCCGCAGGCGATACAGGAGACCGGGTCGTTCGCTGACCCCCACATCACGTAGTGGTTCGCTGGCCGACCACTTAGCGATTTGGCCGGTGTGCGACGGGGGTTCGCGCCGGACACCGAGTACGACAGCAGGGTTCGGGCGTTCGGCTCGGAGCGGGCGTTTTAAGCGCGACGACGACGGAGGTCCGGTATGGAGGTATCCTCGCGACACCACCTTCGGAGCGACGAAATCGGCGCCATCGCCGACGCGCTCGCGGAGGGACTCGGCGTCGAACTGGACGCCGACTCGTTCGAACTCGTGGAACTCGCCGACGAGGACTTCGACGTCGTGCTCGTGGACGGCGAGCCGCTGGTCTGGTATCCGGACGGCGAACCGTTCGTCACCGTGAAGGGCGCGAACGCCACCGACCCGTCGACGGGCGTCGTCACCGTGGACGCGGGCGCGGTGTCGTTCGTGAGCGACGGTGCGGACGTGATGCGACCGGGCATCACCGAGGCGAGCGACAGCATCGAGGCCGGCGACCTCGTCGTGATTCAGGAGGAGGCCCACGGGAAGACACTCGGCATTGGGCGCGCGCTCGTGGACGGCGACGAGATGGTCGGCGACTCCGGGAAGGTCGTGGAGTCGCTCCACCACGTCGGCGACGAACTGTTCGAGTTCTCCGTCTGAGTCACTCGCCGCCTCTGTCTTCTTCGCTCGCGTCCTCTGCGTACCGTTCGAGCGCGTCCTCGTAGCCCCGCTTGGCGAGCCGGTAGGTCTCGCGCAGGTCGACGATAGGGTCTTCGCTCGCGTCGACGCGCAGGTCGTCGTAGTACGGGCGCTCGTCGTCGCCGGTGTCCGCGACGCGGACGGCGGCGCTCTGCACGGTGAGGTCTTCGCGTTTGTCGCCGCCCGCGGCCTGCCCCGCGCCGAGCGCGTCTATCAGGCGCTTGGCGAGCGGGTCGCCGTCGTCGCGGTGGTCGGCGTAGTGGTCGGCGGTGCGCTCGATGACGGCTTCGCCGGCGAGGAGGTTGCCGGCGACGGTGTAGTTCTCGCCCTCGGTGTGGCCGTACCACCCGGAACAGCCGTCGCCGGAGAACGTGAACGCGCCGTCCCGCGAGACGCCGTGGAGCTGGCGGTCCGCGCTCCCGTCGTCGGCGTTCAGCAAGGCCTGCAGGGCGTCTTCGATGCCGAGGCCGTCGGCGAGGTACTCGACGCCCCGCGACCCGAGTTCGACGTTCGTCAGGCTCTGCGTGGCGACCGCGCCGTGCTCGTTGACGTGCGGGCACGGCACGCCGACCGCCGGCAGGCGCGTCGTCACCGCGACGCCGAACCGGAACTGTTCGTCGCCCTCGTCGTCCTCGTAGGACTCCCGGACGCAGATGCTGAAGGTCACGTCCGTCCCGTGGCACTCGACGCCCTAAACGGTACGCGAACCGGTTGGCTCCTCGCGTCTGACGCAAGAACTATGCCCGCGGCGGGCGCGTCGTGTACGCATGGGCTTCATGGACAAGATTCTCGGCGGCGGCGGTGGGTCCACCGAGGATTACGTCGAACTGGACATCGAGGACTTCGACACGGAGAACGGCGACGCCGGCGTCACCGTACACGTCGCCGAAATCGACGGACAGGAGGACGTCATCGCTATCAAGGACGCGGTGTACGACGGCGACATGGTCATCGCGGACATCACGCGCCTGCGCACCGAAGACCGCACCGTCGAACACGTCGTCGACGAACTGCGGCAGGTGGCGACGGAGGTCGGCGGCGACATCGTCCAGAAGGGCGACGACCAACTCATCGTCTCGCCGAACGGCATCGCCATCAGCCGGTCGAAACTGAACCGCCACTGACGGCCTACGAGACGTTGTCGGGCTTGTCGGCGTCGTCTTCGACCGCGCGCTTCATGGAGTCGCGACGGGACTTCGCGTCGCGGCCGGTGGCTTCGAGGAGGAAGTCGTTTTTCGCGTCGACGGCGTCCGCGGCGGCGTCCGCGTTCCCCTCGGCGATGACGTCCTCGGCGGGACGCTCCTCGAAGTCGACGCCGAGTTTGTCTTTCTTGCCGGAGTAGGAGACGGCACCCGCGACGACGCGCTCGAAGACCGGGTTCTTCGGGTCGCCGACGACGTAGAGGTCGCTGCCCTTGTACTCCTCGGTCTCCGTGATTTCACCGAAGTACTCCTCCACGGAGGCTTCGAGGTCGGGCATGCGCTCTTCGAGGTACTCCCCTCTCCGCATCTTGTACTCCTTCATGGAGGCGAGAAGAACAGCGAGGGCTTTAATCCCTTCGTCAGCGGTCCTCGGCGAGGTACCCGCGCTTGCACTCGGGGCAGATGTCGCCCGCGCGCAGGCTGGAACCGGCGGCGTACCGCTCGAAGCCACACTCCGGACAGTACAACTCGAAGTCGAGGTCGTCGCCGTCGGAACTCTCGACCGGTCCGGCGCTCGTGAAGCCGGTGTCGGCTTCGACGAACTCCTCGTCGTCGCCGAACTCGAAGGCGGCGTCCTCGGCGTCGCCGTCGGTGGCGTCGAACCCCTCGTCCTCGCCGTCGGGCTCCGGCCACTCGCCGCGCGGCCGGTCGGTCTCCGCGGCCGCGGCCTGCGTGCCGCCGGCGTCAGCGGTCTCGGTCGACGCGCCGACGCCGGCCTGCTGGGCGTCGGTTTCGGCGGACTGGGTGTCGGCCGCGCCCGTGGTCTCGTCCGGGCCGGCGTCCACGAACTCCACGTCCTCCTCGTCGGGGTCGGCGGTCGGTTCCGGCGCGTCCGTGGGGTCGACCTCGTCCTCGGGTTCGTCCCACTGGTCGCTGCCGGGCGTCCCGTCGTCGGCGTCGTCGTCGAGGATGACCGCGTCCTCGCCGTCCGGGTCGGCGTCGGCCGCGCCGCCCGCGTCCTCTGTCGAGGCACCGGCGCCGGCTTCCGCCTGCTCGATGGCGTCCGTGGCGGACGTGAACGCGCCCGACCCGCCCGAGTCGTCGGCGCCAGCGTTCGCGGTCGCCGCCTGCTCGGTCTGCTGGTCCGGCGTCGACGCCGTCTCCTCGGTCGCCGGTTCCGGGTCCGGTTCGAGCGACCGGACTTCGGTGTTCTCGCTCGTGACTCGTTCCGCGCCACAGCGCGCACACTCCTGTAGTTCGCGCTCGGTCACCACGACTTCGTTCCCGCGTTCCTCGCGGTCCCGCTCGACGAACGACTCGCCGTAGTCGTGCCCGAGCAGGGAACACCTGAGACCCATTGGCAGGGTCGTATCCGGGCCAACGGCAAAAGACTACCGTTCGGAACCACCGCCGGTACGCGCCGGGGACACCGATAAGACGCCGGCGCGCGTCGGTCCACGTATGCAGGCCAAGCGCGAGTTCCGCGACCGGGACGACACCGAGGTGGCGGTACTCGACGCGCTCGTCGACCGGACGAACGGCGGGATGACCGTCTTCGAGTTGCGGTCGCGCGTCGACGCCAGCATCGACGACATCGAGGGCGCGCTCGGCGCGCTCAAGGAAGACGACCTCATCGACGCCGAGGACGACGGCGACCGCACCGTCTTCACGGTCGACGACCGCGTCGTCCCGGACGCCGACGACCACACCGAGGAGGCGTCTATCATCGACGCGATTCGCCGGAAGATGGGGTTCTGATGCGGTGGGTTTACGCCGCGGAGACACCGACGTTCGAGCGATGACTGTCGTCAGGGAAGCCCACGAGGCACACGGCGCGACGTTCGAGGCGGTGGCCGGGCGCGCCGTCCCGGCGGAGTACGGTCGCGCGGCGCGCACGCACCGCGCCGTGCGGAACGCCGTCGGCGTCACCGAACACGCCTTCGACGTGCTGGTGGTGTCGGGCGACGACCGCCGCGAGTTCGTCGACGACACCGTGACGAACCGCGTCCCGACCGAGGACGGCGAGGGCGCGTACGCACTTCTCCTGGACCCGCAGGGCCGGATTCGCGTCGACTGTTACGTGTTCGCGACGGGCGACAGCCTCCTGTTGTTCCTGCCCTTTGGCGAGGGCGGGGCCGTCGCCGAGGAGTGGAACGAGCGCACGTTCGTCCAGGACGTCGACGTGGAACTGGCGACCGACGACTTCGGGACGTTCGGCGTCCACGGCCCGAAGGCCACCGAGAAGGTGGCGAGCGTCCTCCACCACGCGAGTCCGCCCGAGGAGCGCTTGACGTTCGTCCGCGGCGAGATGGAGGCGGGCGTGACGGTCGTGCGCGACGACGACCTCGCGGGCGAGGAGGGCTACCTCGTCGTCTGCGGCGCCGAGGGCGCGAGCGACGTGTTCGAGACGCTGCTCGTCCGCGGCCTGAACGCGGTGCCGTTCGGCCGCCGAACGTGGGAGACACTGACCCTGGAGGCGGGCACGCCGCTGTTCGAGACGGAACTCCGCGACCGCATCCCGAACGTCGTCGGCCTGCGGAACGCCGTCGACTTCGAGAAGGGCTGTTTCGTCGGGCAGGAAGTCGTCTCGAAGGTCGAGAACCGCGGCGAGCCGAGTTCCCGGCTCGTCGGCCTCACCTGCGAGACGCTCCCCGACGCCGGCGCGACCGTCACCGAGGACGGCGAGGAAGTCGGCGAGGTGACGCGCGCGGCCGAGAGTCCGACACTGGAGGAACCGCTCGCGCTCGCGTTCGTGGACTACGACGTGGGCGGCGACGCCGGCGACGGCGCACTCGCCGTCGAGACGGACGGCGGCGACGCGAGCGCGAATCTCGCCGACCTGCCGTTCGTGGACGGCGGCGAGCGCTCGGCGCGACTCCCGACCTACGAGTAGTTACCGGAGGAGCGCGCGCAACTGCGCCGCGGAGAAGAGGCTCGTCGGCTCGTCCATGTGGACCGCGATTTCGCCGGAGAACAGCCGCATTCCCGCGCGCTGAATCGGTTCGGGCGCGGAGTACCCCTTTCTGACGAGGTGGCCGAGTGCGATGTCGCGGCTGAGTTCGTCGCGCCACGCGCGCTCGTATCCCGCGAGCGTCCCCGGCCTGTCGGGGTCAAGTTCGTCGGCCGCGCAGTCCGCCGCGCGCATCCCGTAGAGGATGCCGCCGCCCGTGAACGGCTTCGTCTGGCCGGCGGCGTCCCCGAGCAGGAACCCCCGGTGGCTCGTGACGGTGTCGGGCGGGCCGATGGGGATGACGCCCGAACACCGGTGTTCGATTTCGACGCCGTAGTCCTCCACGAGCGCGTCGAACAGCGCGGGAACGTCCTCGCCGGGCGCGGCCGCGAGGCCGTACTCGACGCCGCCCTCACCGCGAGGGATGCGCCACGCGAAGAACTCCGGGACGGTGAGGTGAACGTCCACGAAGTCCTCGTGGTCGGGGTCGGGGTCGAACGCGAGCGCACCGTGCAGGAACTCGTCCGGCTCGGGTAGGCCGAGCGCGTCCCGCACGCGGGAGCGCGGGCCGTCGCTCCCGGCGACCATCTTCGCGGTCACGTCGAACGTCTCGTCGGGACCCCTGACGGTGAGTTCCACGCGGTCGCGGTGCTCGGTGACGCCGGTGACGGTGTGCTGTTCGCGAACGTCTGCGCCGGCGTCGCGGGCGGCGTCCGCGAGCACCTTGTCCAACTGCACGCGGTCGACGGCGTTCGAAATCGGGCCGTCGCGGTAGAACGGATAGGCGTCGGAGTCGGCGCCCCCGAGGTGGAAGCGCGCGCCCCGAATCTCGTTCTGGAAGAGGTCCTCGCGGTGCGCCTCGGGCACCCGGTCCCAGACGTCGAGGCTCACGTGCCCCGAGCACGCCAGCGGCTTCCCGAGTTCGCCCGACTCGAAGGCCACCACGTCGAAGCCGCGTTCGGCCGCGCGGCGCGCGAACCGCGCCCCGGCGGGACCGACGCCGACCACCGCGAAGTCGTACATCGGGCCGTCCTACGCCGCGCGGAAGAAAGAGCCTTCGGCTTAGTAGCCGAGCGTCTCCTCGACGAGGACGACCGTGGTGCGGCCCTCGGTGCCCTCCTGCCGGTAGACGAGTTCCTTCGACGGGTAACTCTCGACGCCGTAGGCCTCCTGTGCGCGCTCGTTCTCGAACGCGTAGGCGAACTCGTGGAGGCGCTCGCGGGCCGCCTCGACGTCCTCGACGACTTTGTTCACGCCCGCGACGAGCAGGAGGTTCTGTGCGGCGAACGGGTACGCACCGACGCGGCTACCGGAGAGGTCGGCGGCGACGAGCGTGCCGTCCTGCGCGATGCCGTTCACGCTCCCGAGGAAGTAGTCCGCGGTCTGGGCGGCGCGGCGGGCGGCGTCGCGCTCGGCGTCGTCGTCGATGCTCCAGATGTCGGCGGCGAGGTTCTCCCAGTCGTGGTCGCCCTCGCCGAGGTAGTCGTCGAACCCGATTTCTTCGAGGGTCGTCGAGTGCCCGTTCATCACGGACGCGCCGGCGGGAATCTCGGAGACGAGGACGTCGAGGGCTTCCTCGGCGTCGGAGACGACTTCCACGTCGAAGCCGGACGCTTCGAGGTTCTCAACGGTCGCTTCCAGTTCGTCGTCGGTCGGATGGTCGTCCCAGTCGTCGTCCACGTCGACGTCGTCGACGTAGTCGGATTTCGTCTGTTGGCTCACACGCGATACGAGTCGCGCCCGGGAAAAGAGGGTACGCCCACCGGCGAGTCGCGCCCGAACGAGTAACCCCGGCGTAACCGGGTTTCAGGCGTGCTATCGCCGGTTCGTCTCGCGTCTCAGTCGTCGGTGGTTGGCGCCGGCGCTTCCTCGGCTTCGGGCTTCTCGCGGTCGCTCCGCGGGCCTTCGAGGTCCACGCGCGGGAGTTTGTCCCGGAGGTACCGGCCGGTGTGGCTGTCGTCGTTGCGCGCGACCTCCTCCGGGGTACCGGTGGCGACGACGCTCCCGCCGTTCTCGCCGCCCTCGGGACCGAGGTCGAGGACGTGGTCGGCGTTCTTCACGAGGTCGAGTTCGTGCTCGATGACGACGACGCTGTTCCCGCGGTCGGTGAGGCGCTGGAGCACCTCGATGAGTTTGCGCTCGTCCGCGGAGTGCAGGCCCGTCGTCGGTTCGTCGAGGAGGTACAGCGTCTCGCCGGAGTCCTTCTTCCCGAGTTCCTCGGCGAGTTTCACGCGCTGGGCCTCGCCGCCCGAGAGCGTCGTGGAGGGCTGTCCGAGGCGCATGTAGTCCAGCCCCACGTCTTTGAGGAGTTGGAGGCGGCGCCCGAGTCGGCTGTCCGCCTCGAAGAAGTCGTGGGCCTCCTCGACGCTCATCTGGAGCACGTCCGCGATGGTCTTCCCCTTGAACTCCACTTGCAGCGTCTCGTCGTTGTACCGGTCGCCGCCGCACTCCTCGCAGGGCACGTGGACGTCCGAGAGGAAGTTCATCTCTATCTTCTGGGTGCCCTGCCCGCCGCAGGCCTCACACCGGCCGCCCTTCACGTTGAACGAGAACCGCCCCTTCTCGTAGCCGCGCTGTTTCGCGAGTTTGGTCTGCGCGAACTTCTCGCGCACGTAGTCGAAGATGCCCGTGTACGTCGCCGGATTGCTCCGAGGGGTGCGCCCGATGGGGCTCTGGTCGATGAGCCGCACCGTCTCGACGTGGTCGACGCCCTCGATGGCGTCGTGGTCGCCGGGGTCGACCGAGGTGTTGTCGTTCATCTCGCGGGCGAGGCCCTTGTAGAGGATGTCGTGCATCAGCGTCGACTTCCCGGACCCCGAGACCCCGGTAATCGCGGTGAACGCGCCGACCGGGAGGTCCACGTTGAGGTCCCGGAGGTTGTGCTGGCGCGCGCCCCGAATCGTCAGCGACTCGTTCCAGTCGCGGCGCTCATCGGGGACGGGAATCTGCTTGCGGCCCGCGAGGTAGTCGCCCGTAATCGACTCCTCGGCGTCCATCAGGTCCTCGACGGAGCCGTTGGCGACGACCTCGCCGCCGTGGCGGCCCGGCCCCGGACCCATGTCGACGACGTTGTCGGCGCGCCGCATCGTCTCCTCGTCGTGTTCCACGACGACGAGCGTGTTCCCGAGGTCGCGCAGTTCTTCGAGAGTGTTCAGGAGGCGGTCGTTGTCGCGCTGGTGGAGGCCGATGGAGGGTTCGTCGAGGACGTAGAGGACGCCGACGAGGCCGGAGCCGATTTGGGTGGCGAGGCGGATGCGCTGGCTCTCGCCGCCCGAGAGCGTCGAGGCCTCGCGGTCGAGCGTGAGGTACTCCAGCCCGACTTCCTCCATGAACCCGAGGCGGGCGCGAATCTCCTTGAGAATCTCCTCGGCGATTTTCGTGTCCCGCTCGTCCATCCCGTCCTCCATCCCCTCGAAGTGCGCCAAGCAGTCACCGATGCTCATCCGGTTCACCTCGCTGATGGGGGTGTCGTCGACGAGCACGGCCCGCGAGGACGGCTTCAGGCGCGTGCCGTCACACGCCGGGCACGTCGTCACGCTCATGTAGTCCTCGATGTGCTCGCGCGTGCTCTCGGAGTCCGTCTCGACGTGGCGGCGCTCCAGGTTCGGGATGACGCCCTCGAAGCGCTTCTCCTTGCGCCGGGTGCCGTTTTTCGTCTGGCGCTCGAAGACGACCTGCTCGCTGGTACCGTAGAGGAACGCCTGCTGGACGTCCTCGTCGAGTTCCTCGAACGGCGTGGTGACGCTCACGTCGAAGTGCGCCGCCACGGAGTCGAGTCGCGTCTGGTAGTACGAGCGGTTGTAACTCCACGCCTCGAAGACGTCCTTCAGTGGCTTCGAGGTGTCCTGCACGACGAGGTCCTCGCTGACCTCCTTCGTGTTCCCGATGCCCTCGCACTCGGGACACGCGCCGTGGGGGCTGTTGAAGGAGAACGACCGGGTCTCGATTTCGCTGATGTCGATGCCGCAGTGCGTACACGCCAGTTCCTCGGAGAACTCCACGACGAGGCGGTCGTCGCCGTCGTCCTCGGCGAGGTCGCCGGTGCTCCGCGCGGTCGCGCCGCCGAGTTCGAGGTCGTCGTCGGCGTCCGGCACGACGACCTTCAGCACGCCGTCGGCCTCGTCGAGGGCGGTCTCGACGCTGTCCGTGATGCGGGAGCGCGCGTCCTCGCTGACCGCGACGCGGTCCACGACCACGTCGACCGTGTGGTCGTAGTTCTCGTCGAGGTCGGGCGTGTCGTACGCCAAATCGTACTCCTCGCCGTCGACCTCGACCCGCGAGTACCCCTCACTCACGAGTTCGTCGAAGCGGTCCTCGAACGCGCCCTTCTGGTCGCGCACGACGGGCGCCGCAATCTTCGCCTTCGTCCCCTCGGGGAGTTCGAGGATGCGACGCACCATCTGCTGGGCGGACTGCTCGCCGACCTCGCGCCCGCACTCGGGGCAGTGAGGCGTGCCGACGCGAGCGTAGAGGAGGCGGAGGTAGTCGTGGAGTTCGGTGACGGTGCCGACCGTCGAACGGGGGTTGTTCGCGGCGTTCTTCTGGTCGATAGAGATTGCGGGGCTCAGGCCCTCGACGGACTCGACTTGGGGCTTGTCCATCTGCCCGAGGAAGTTCCGGGCGTACGCCGACAGGCTCTCGATGTAGCGGCGCTGGCCCTCGGCGTAAATCGTCTCGAACGCGAGCGACGATTTCCCCGACCCGGAGAGGCCGGTCACCACGTTCAGCGACTCCCGCGGAAGCCGGACGTCGAGGTCCTTGAGGTTGTGTTCTTCGGCCCCTCGGACCTCGATGTAGTCCTCGCTCATTGGACGAGTGCAGGGACCGAATCAGGGAAGGTCTATCGGTCGCGGCACGCGCTCGCGAACGCCCAGGGCCCCTACTCCGCCACGTCCGCGGCCTCCGCGCCCGCCAACTCGACGAGGCGCTCGGGGTCGATTGGCCACACCGCCGTCGGCGTGCCCGCCGCCGCCCACACCTCGTCGTGGGAGAGGAGCGTCTCGTCCAGCAAGACGGGTGCGCCGTTCTCGTGGCAAACCGGGGGCACGCCGCCGATGCTCCACCCCGTCGCGTTCTTCACCTCGTCGGCTTCGGCCATCCGGGCGTCGGCGGCGTCCGCGTACACCGCGACCTTCTCCAGGTCCACGCGGTTCGCGCCGCTCGTAATCACGACGACGGGCGTGTCGTCCGCCACGACGACGATACTGGACGCGATTTGCGCCACGTCACAGCCGATTGCGTCCGCGGCGTCCGCCGCCGTCTTCGTGCCCTCGTCGAACTCGTGGACGTCTACCTCGACACCGTACTCCTCGCGCGCCCGCTCCGCGAACTCCGCGGCTCGCTCGTGCATTGCGAGTCGCTGACACGGGCCGGGGAGAAAGGGCTGTCGCTCGGTGCAAGCAGTACGCCTCCGAGCGGCGAGTAGCGGGATTCTTCCGTCCGGAACCCCGAGACAGCCCGTGAACGCCGACTTCGGAACCGGTGTTAATCGGCTCCTCCTGCCGGTGGGCACCGCCTACCTCGTCTACCTCGCGCTCCAGCCGCCGCCCGCGAAGTGGGTCGGCCTCGGCTGTCTGGCAATCGTCGGCCCGCTGCTCGTCGGCTGGCTCGCCGGCGCCGTCGCGGGCGTCGGGCCGTGGGCTGACGACGACTGACGCGCTATCGGCTCAGACGTCCTCCGGGAGCCACCCGCCATCTACCTCCACGTTCTCGCCGGAGACGTACTCGCTGCCCTCGTCGCAGAAGAATCTGACTACCTGCGCGAGGTCCTCGAACGTCGCCCAGCGGCCGCGGGGCGCCTCGTCCGGGTACTCGTCGGAGTTCTCGACGACGTACGGGGAGACGGCGTTGACCGTGATGCCGTCGTCTTGGGTGTCGGCGGCGAGCATCCGCGTGAACATCAGGACGCCCTGCTTGGCGGCGAAGTACGGGAAGTTCTTCGGGGAGACCAGCCCCTTCTCGGCCGAGGCGTAGCCGACGTTGACGATGCGGCCCCACGACCGCTCGCGCATCGCGGGGAGCGCGCGCTTCGAGCAGAGGTAGGTGCCGGTGAGATTCGTGTCGATGACGGTCTGCCACGTCTCGAAGTCGATGTCCGCCCAGTGGTCGGGGGCGAACGCGCCGACGTTGTTCACGAGCACGTCCACGCTCCCGAGGTCGGCCTCGACGGCGTCGAAGAGGGCGTCCACGCCGTCGGGGTCGGTCACGTCGCCCTGCACGGTGGTGGCGGCGGGCGCGCCGAGTTCGCGTGCGTCGGCGGCGGTCTCGCGGGCGGCGTCCCCGCTCGTGTTGTAGTGGACGGCGACGCTGGCGCCGCAGTCCGCGAGCGACAGCGCGAACGCGCGGCCGACGCCGCTTGCACTCCCGGTGACGAGTACGGTGCGGCCGGCGAGGTCGGGTTCGAGCATGGCGGTGTGTTCCGGCCGCGCGGCCATATGTTTATGCCGTTCGGCGGTCACCACGTCGGCATGGCAATCGAGAACATCCTGCTCGCCGTCGGGCCGGGGGACAGCGAGCGCGTCGACCCGATGGCGTCGACCGTCGCGGACATCGCCGGACCGACCGGCGCGACCGTCACCCTCGCGCACGTATTCACCGACCAGCAGTACAAGGACGCGCGAATCAACCTCGGCGCGGAGGCCGACGACGGCGTGTCGCCGGACGCGGTGGCGCGCCGCCACGAGACGAGCCGCGAGATACAGGACCGCCTCGACGACGCGGGTATCGAACACGAGATTCGCGGCCGCGTCGGCGAACACGGCGAGAGCATCGTCTCGCTCGCGGACGACGTGGACGCCGACCTCGCGGTAGTCGGCGGCCGGAAGCGCTCGCCGACCGGGAAGGCGGTGTTCGGGAGTACGGCCCAGACCGTCCTGCTGTCGGCGCCGTGTCCGGTGACGTTCGTGCGCAGCGACCACTGATGGACGCGAGCGTCGGAGACGGCGTCGCGGGCGTGCTCGAAGTCGAGTTCGACGCTGGCGACTCGCTGTTGACGGCGGCCGGCGCGCTCCTCGACCACGATGGCGGCGTGCGCGTGAGTCGCGCCCGCGAGGGCGTCCTGCGGTCGGTGGCGAACGCCGCTCGCCAGCGCGAGCAGACGCCCGTCCGCGTGAGCGCGGAGCGGGAGACGACGGCGCGGTTCGCGCCCGACCACCACGGCGAACTGGCTGCCTGCGACCTCGGCGACCGGACGGTGCGCGCGGCGCGGTCGACGTTCCTCGCGGCGACCGGCGACGTCCGAGTGGGCGCGGGGCGCGTGGGGAACGCGCCGGACCGCGGCGTCGGCCTCTTTCTGACGACGCTGTCGGGCGACGGCACCGCCTTCCTCGCGGGACGCGGTCGCGTCGAGCGCGTGGACGTGGACGGCGAGTACGCGGTGGCGGCCGACCACGTCGTGGCGTTCGACGGCGACGCGGACGTCACCGTGGAGCGCGCCGGTGCGCTGGAGGACGCGACGCCGGTCTGTCGCGTGGCCGGCGGCGCGGTCTGGGTGGGAACGCGGCGCGCCGAGCGCTGAGACTAACACGAGTCCGAGTGAAAACTGTGTAGTTAAGTGCGCTCGGCCGCCCTGTTCACCTGAATGCACTACGCGGGCGTCGACCTCGGCGCGACGAACGTGCGCGCCGCGGTGGCCGACGAGACGGGCGCAGTCGTCGCCAGCCACCGCCGCGGGACGCCCCGGGGCCCGACCGGCATCGAGGTCACGGAAGCCGTCCTCGACGTGCTCCGGGGCGCCTGCGACAACGCGGGCGTCGACCCGACCGACGTGCGCGCCGTCGGCGTCGGGAGCATCGGTCCCCTCGACCTCGCCGAGGGGACCGTCGAGGGCCCCGCGAACTTCCCCGACTCCGTGGACACCATCCCGCTCGTCGGCCCGGTGTCGAAACTCGTAGAGTCCGAGCGCGTCTACCTCCACAACGACACCGTCGCGGGCGTCATCGGCGAGCGCTTCCACGCCGACCGCAACCCCGACGACATGGCGTACGTCACCATCTCCTCGGGCATCGGCGCGGGCGTCGCGGTCGACGGCAACGTCCTCGCCGGCTGGGACGGCAACGCCGGCGAACTCGGGCACATGGTCGTCGACCCGCAGGGCCGCCGGACGTGTGGCTGCGGGCGCGACGGCCACTGGGAGGCGTACTGCTCGGGGAACAACATCCCGGAGTACGCCCGGATGCTCGCCGAGGAGGACGGCGGCGTCGAGACCGCACTCCCCTTGGAGGACGCCGACTTCTCCGCGAAACACGTCTTCGAGTACGCGGGCGAGGACGAGTTCGCCGACCACGTCGTCGACCAGGTCGGCTTCTGGAACGCCGTCGGGATGACGAACCTCGTGCAGGCGTACGCCCCCCTCGTCGTGTACGTCGGCGGCGCGGTGGCGCTCAACAACCCCGACCTCGTCCTGGACCCGATTCGGGAGCACCTCGACGACGGCGTGTTCAACAACGTCCCGCAGGTGCGACTGACGACGCTCGGCGACGACGTGGTGTTGCGGGGCGCGGTGGCGTCCGCGCTCACGGGCGGCACCGGCGACCGGTCGCAGGCGCCGTGAGTCGTCGCAGGACTTTTAGACGTTCCTCGCGGAAGACGTGTCATGCGACGACGAGACGTGCTGCGCGCGACGGTCGGCGCAGCAGCCCTCCCGCTGGCGAGTAGCGCAGTCACCGCCCGAACCCAGGAGTCCTACGAGCCACTCGGCTCCGTGGCGCTCGAAGGCACCAAGGAAGTCGTGGTCGGCGACGACGGGACGACGGCGTACGCCGCGACCACCGACGGCTTCGCGGTCGTGGACGTCAGCGACCCCGCCAACCCCGAAGTGCTCTCGAAGGCGTCCTCGCTGCTCGCGGACCGCGAGAGCGGCCCGATGAGCGGCATCTACGACGTGAAAGTCGACGGCGACACGCTCGCCGTCGTCGGCCCCGCGAACCCCACGCGGGAGGACACCCTCCAGGGGATGGCGCTGTACGACGTGAGCGACCCCGAACTCCCCGAGCGCGTGGCGTTCCACGAGACGGACTACGCGATTCACAACTCCTACCTGCACGACGGCGTGGCGTACCTCACGGCGCTGAGTTACGACAACGTCGCCGACCCGGAGCAGCAGGCCCGGAACCCCGTCGTGATGGTCGACATCTCCGACCCCGCCAACCCCGAGGAACTCTCCCGGTGGTCCATCGCGGACCACGACGAGGGCTGGCTGGACATCTTCTACTACCCGCGGTCGAACCACGACGTGTACGTCCAGGGCGACACGCTGTACATCGCCCACTGGGACGCCGGGACGTGGCTGGTCGACGTCTCGGACCCCCAGAACCCGACGTACATCAACGACTTCGGGCACTACGCGCTCGAAGACTTACGAGAGCGCTCCCGGAGCGAACTCATCGCGGAGGGCACCGAGAAACCGGGGAACTCCCACTACGTCGCGGTGAACGACGACGCCACGCTCCTCGCGTCCGGCGCGGAGTCCTGGGACGTCGAGGAGACCGAGGAGATCGGCGCGCCCGGCGGCATCGACCTCTGGGACATCTCCGACCCCCAGAACCCGGAGAAACTGTCGTTCATCGAGGGCCCGCCGACGCCCGACCCCACCCGCGGCGGCGTGTGGACGACCTCCCACAACTTCGACTTCCACGGCGACCGCCTCTACACGTCGTGGTACCGGGGCGGCGTGAAGATTCACGACGTCTCCGACCCCGCGAACCCCGAACAGATCGCGTGGTGGCGCCAGCCCGAGCAGGCGATGTTCTGGGGCGCGCAGTACGTCTCCGAGGAGGCGTTCGTCGCGGGCAACATGCAAGGTAGCGGCGACTACGCGACCGGCGTCTACACGTTCCCGAACCGCGCCGGCGAGCAGGCGAACGCGCCCGCGCTCGTCGAGGAGGAAAACGGGACGACCACGACGACCACCGCGACGACGGAACCGACCACCGAGCAGACCACGGCGTCGACCACGCAGACGACCACCGAGAGCGGCGGTAGCACCACGGCGTCCGCGGGCGGCGACGACACCACCACGGAGTCCGACGACAGCGGCGGCGGCGAGTCCGGCGGCTCCACGCCCGGGTTCGGCGTGCTCGCCGGCATCACGGCGGCGTCCGGCGCCGCCCTCGCCGCGTGGCGACGCCGCGACTAACCGAAGGTATACCACACCTCCAGCGCGTACGCCCGGCCATGAGCGAGTCAGCGGGCGCGGGCGACCTCCACGAGCGCGTCGAAACGTGGCTCACCGCCCAGATGCCCATCATCCGCAGTCACGGCGGCACGAGCGCCGTGCGGAAGGCCGACCCCGAGGACGGCGAGGTCGTCGTCGAACTCGGCGGCGCGTGCTCCGGCTGTGGCATCAGCCCCCGGACGGCCCAGCGCATCAAGATGGACCTCGCGGCGGAGTTCGACGCCGTCGACGACGTGGTCGTGCGCTTCACCGACGGCGACGGCGGCGGCTGGGGCGGCGACCAGGCGGAGAGTTTCATGGGCGTCGACAGAAACGAGGGCGGACGCGGCGGCCGCGGCGAAGGCAGTCCGAACTCCGACTCGCACTTCTGATTCCGGACGGCTCGGGGCGGCCAGCCGTCAGTTCTCCACTGCGGATTTCACGCGCTCTGCGACCGACAGCGCCTGCTCCGCGAGTTCCTCGCTGACCGTGCCGTCGTCGACACAGTCGCGCAGTTCGTCCTCGTCCACGATTTCGACGGTGCCGTCGGCGTGCTTGATGACGTCCACGTGCAGGTCGACGTACCGGACGGCGTCGGGGAACACCTCGACGGGCGTGCAGACGTTCAGGTAGGTGCCCTTCCGGTCGCCGTCCGCGCTCCGGTAGACCGTCGGGTACCACCAGTTCCCCTCGGTGAACCGCGTGGTGGCGGTGTCACCGGCCTCGCGGTCGACGCCGAGCGCGTCGTACGTGCCGCCGCCGGTCATCTCGCGCTCGACCGAGACGCGCCCCTTCTCGACGTTCCGGTCGGTGACCTCGCCGCGACCGAGCGTGACGAGTCGGCCGTCCGGCTTGCCGTGGTGGAGCGCGACGGTGTCGCCCGCCGCGGGGCCGAACTGGTCGGTGACCGCGCCGAACGCGAACTCGTCGGGCGTGGCGCCGAGGGATTCGGCGAAGTCGACGGCGTCGCTCGCGCTCGCGCTCCCGGCCTTCACGCGGTGGTGGCCGGGCATCGTCGCGGTGACCTCGCGGCGAAGGTCGTCGAGTTCGCTGCGGGTCTCGCGACCGAACCACGCCCACAGCGTGTCGGCGGGCGCGGCGACGAGGCCGGGGTCGTCGCCGTCGGCGTCCGCGAGCGCGGCGTCGAGGTCTCGCGCGCGGTCGGCGAGCGCGTCGACGCTGTCGCCGAGCGCGCTCGTGTCGGCCTCGCTCGCGCCGTAGTGCCAGTAGACGCCCCAGTCGTCGGGCACGTCCGGGTCGAGCAGTTCGGTGGTGCGCGCGAGCGCGTCGCGGTCGGTCGCGGCGCCCGACACCAGCGCGTCGACGCCGCGGTCGAGGCTGGCGAGCGCGCCCTTCACCTCGAAGTCAGCGGTGGCGACCGCGCGGTCGCGCTCCCACGGCGCCGACGGCTCCCGAATCTGGACGCGGTAGGCGTCTCCCTCGGTGACGTGGGCGTCCACCGCGTCGAAGGGGAGGTAGGCTTCGCGGCCGTCGCCGAGGTCGAGAATCGCGCCGCCGCCCACGGTGCGGTCGACGACGCCGTCGAAGACGGCGCCGCGGGGCGTGTCGTCGCGCCAGACGAATGTGTCCCGTCCGAGGTCCGAGAGCAGGTCGGCGAGCGCGTCGGCCGCGTCGGTCGGCGCGGCGACGCCGACGCCCTGCCGGTCGTCGGTCATCCAGACGTCTGCGTCGGGTTCGGCCTCCGGGAGGTCGGCGTCGAACCGGCGCTGAATCGGCGGGGACGCCGCGACCACGTCGTGGCCGGCGTCGAGCAGGCGGCGCGTGAGCGCGGTGGCGTAGATGCCGCGGACGCGGACGCGAGTCATTCGAGGTGCTCGCGCTCGGCGGCGAAGCGCACGCGGCCGTGAATCGTCGGGCCGAGCGTCAGTTCCACCGCGTCCTCGGAGAGCACGCGCGCGTCCTCGACGTACGCGCCCCACGAGTCGAAGCGCACGAACCCGCGGATGTCCTCGCTGTGCGTGAACAGGTCCACGTAGTCGAGGTCGTGTTCGGGGTAGTCGGCGGCCGAGTGCGTCTGGTCCATGTCCGAGTAGACGGTGTCGAGGCCGTCGAAGAAGGATTCCACGCGGTCGGCGGTCTCGCGGGCCTGCTCGCTGGCGTCGCGCTCGACGCGCTGGATGTCGTCCTGCGAGAGGCCGGCGTCCCGGAGCAGTTCCCGGGTTCGCTGGTCGAAGAGCATACCCCCGCTTGGTCGCGCGGGATTGAAAGCGTTTCAGTCGTCGGCGGGCGCGGGCGTCGCGTCGGCGTCGGCCTCGGGTGTCGGTTCGTCTCGTCCTCGATTCGGCTCCGGCGGACTGGAGTACAGGATGCCGCGACTCGAACTGAATGCCATGCGCCACGGGGACTCGGAACGAATTGAAAAGGTTACCCCTTTAGGCACTTAATGACATACAAGGACAGTCGGCGGGAACACAGAAGAGGGAGGGGGCTGAACGGCCCGGCATGACCGAGAAACGGGACCCGGTACAGGAGGCTGGGGAGGGGGAGTTCGACCTGTACGACGTGGCGACGTGGGAGGAACGCACGTTCCTCGACCGCGCGTCGACGCGACTGTACGGGACGCTCGTGACGGGGGCGCGGGCGTCGGTGGTCGCGCTCGCGGTGCTCATCGTGGTCGCGCAGTTCGCGGCGGCCGCAGGCCTCGTCTACGTGAACCGGCCCGCCGTCGCCGTCTACGTCCTGCTGTCCGTGGTGCCCGCGCTCGGGATGGCGGCGTACATCTGGCGGGCGGACGTGACGATGCAGGAACCCCTCGAACTGCTCGTCGTGACGTTCGCGTTCGGGTTCCTGTTCGCGGGGTTCGCCGCCGTCCTGAACTCCGCGTTCTCCGGATTCTTCTTCCAGTTCACGTCGGACTCGCCGGCGTGGCTGGCGTTCCTCGCGCCCGCGCTCTACTTCTTCCTCGTCGTCGGCCCCGTCGAGGAGACGGTGAAGTGGCTGGCCGTCCGCCTCTACGCGTTCCGGAGCGACCGCTTCGACGCGGTGGTGGACGGCGCGGTGTACGGCGCGATGGCGGGGCTGGGCTTCGCGACCATCGAGAACGCCATCTACATCGCCCGCGAGGTCATCGTCGTCTCGCAGTCCGCCGGGAACGCGGTGGTCGCGGACGTGGCGCTCCAGACGGCGGCGGTGCGCACGCTCGCCGGGCCGGGTCACGTCATCTACTCGGCGTTCGCGGGCTACTACCTCGGCCTCGCGAAGTTCAACCCCGAGAACCGCGGCCCCATCGTCGTGAAGGGCCTCGTCATCGCGTCGCTCATCCACGCGACGTACAACACGTCGGTGACGAACCTCGGCGCCGTCGCGGACGCAATCGGCCTCTCGCAGGGCGTTGCCTTCCTCGCGTTCGTCGTGGCGTTCGACGGCTTCTTCTTCTACGTCCTCTATCGGAAGTTGACGGCGTACCGCGACGCCTACGTCGAGACGGGCGCGAGCGAGGCGTACGATGACGAGGACGAACTGGACGAGGAGACCGGCGAGAGCGACGAGAGCGCTGCGGTAGACGGCGTGGACTACTCCGAGGGCGAGGAGACGGCGTCGGAGACGGACGCCGCGGCGTCCGACGACGAGTAGGCGTCGAGGCGTTCGACGTACTTCGCCATCACGTCGACTTCGACGTTCACGCGGTCGCCGGGGTCGCGCTCCGAGA
The DNA here is from genome assembly GCF_021233415.1 of Halobacterium litoreum. Taxonomy (NCBI): domain Archaea; kingdom Methanobacteriati; phylum Methanobacteriota; class Halobacteria; order Halobacteriales; family Halobacteriaceae; genus Halobacterium; species Halobacterium litoreum. Next base: position 2,320,651 of record NZ_CP089466.1, read on the forward strand.
GCGTCGTGAGGTCGTGGGTCGTGGGGATGACTGCGACGGAGAACGTGTTGGCCTGGTCGTCCACGTCCGCGACGGTGAGGCTGATGCCGTCGAGCGCGATAGAGCCCTTCGGCGCAACGTACTGCTCGTGGCCGTCGGGGAGCGCGAACGTGAACGTCCAGTCCTCGCCGACCTGTTCGACGCCGACGACCTCGGTGGTGGTGTCGACGTGGCCCTGCACGACGTGGCCGTCGAGGCGGCCGTCGGCGGGGAGCGCGCGTTCGAGGTTGACCGCGTCGCCCTCGCTGACTGCGTCGAGGGTGGTCTTCTCCAGCGTCTCGGTCGCGGTGAACGTCGAGAACCAGTCCGCTCCGAACTCCTCGACGGTGAGGCAGACGCCGCCGACGCTGATGCTCTCGCCGTGCGAGAACCCGGAGAGGTCGCCCGTGGAGATGCGGAGGCGGCGGCCGCCGTCGCCGTCTTCGACCGATTCGACGGTGCCCGTCTCCTCGATGATGCCGGTGAACACGCTTCCAATTTCGTCATCCGTAACGAAAGTGTTGCGGAACGCGGCCGAAGACACTTGCCCGACGCCCCTCACCACGGGGTATGGACCTCTCCCCGCTCACCGACGCCGACAACGCTCTCCTCGAACGCGCTGCCGTCGCCGCCGGCGCCCACGACTTCGAGCGCATCGCTGCCGTCGAACACCCGCGCGGCGAGCGCGACGCCGCCCGCGTCGTCTCCCCGTGTGGCGTCTGCCGTGAACTCATCGCGGACTACGGCGACGACGTCCGCGTCCTCGTGCGCACCGACGACGGCGACGTGGGCGGCGTGCGCGCCGCCGAACTCCTGCAGGCGCGGACGTGGTGACGCTTATCCGTCCCGAGCGCCCACGCTGAGACGTGAAAATCCTCGACGCGATTTCGCTCGCGGTGGCCGTCGCGTTCGCCGCGCCGGCCGCGCTGTTCGGCGTCGAGACGCTGCTCGGCGGCGACCAGACCGGCTGGGTATTCTTGGGGTTCGCTGCCGGCATCCTCGCGTTCGAGCGCTACCTCACGACCCCCACCGACCTCCCGGCGCTCGCCGCCCAGAAGACCGCCGAGGTCGTCGCCGAGGACCCCGACGACGACAATCAGTAGTCGGCTCGCGGCACCACCGAGCGCGGGAATGCGCCGACGCGCTCGGCGCCCTCGTCGCCGACGAACGCTAAATCGGCGACCCACACCGCGCCCTCGTCGTCCAGTGTCGCCGTCACGCCCAGTACCGCGCCCGGTTCGACGGTCGCGTCGCCGGTCGGCGCCTCCCGGCGTTCGAGGCCGACGCCGTGGGCCGTCGCGGACCCGGCCGACGGCGAAAAGCCGTACGAACCGAGTTCGGCGACAGCCTCGTCGGCGACTTCGGTGGCCGTCGTCTCGCCCGGTTCGAGGATGTCGAGGCCGGCGTCGACGGCGTACTCGCCCGCGAGCGTCGCGCGGCGCTCCCACCCGCCGTCGCTGTCCGCGACGAACGTCCGCGCGAGCAGGCCGCGGTAGCCGCCGACGGCCGGGGTGACGCGAACCGGCACCGGGTCGCTCGCCGCGAGCGCGCCCGACGCACCGACGACTGCCTCGGGCGTCGCGCCCTCGCCGGCCATCGCCGCGTTCGCGGCCCGGCGCACGCGCTCGGCGGTGACGACCCCTGCGTCGTCTTCGAGCGGGTCGCCGTCAGCGCCAGCGAGGAGCGCGGCGGCCGCCGCCACGCCCGCCTCCGCCGCTTTCTGTGCGGCCTCGATTGCGTCGCGCTCGCCGTCGGTCTTCACCGCCCGCGCGTCCTCGTGGGCGGTCGTCGACGCCACGTCGACGCCGTCGTTCTCGAGGTAGAGCGCGGCGTCGTGCGGGAGCGTCCGCGGCGCCAGCACGCTGTCCGCGACGAGCCCCGGCAGTCGCTGTGCTGGCGTCGGCTCGGGGTCGAGAACAGAGACGCCGTCGCGGAGCGAGACGCGTTCGGCGAGGGGGCACTCGGGCACGACGGCGACCCGGCCCGCGTACACGACGGCCGCGCGACACGGCAGAGCGGCGCCGCTCAGGTAGCGAACGAGCGGGTCGTCGGGCGGTCCGACGTGGACGAACGCGTCGGCGCCCGCGTCAGCGAGCGCGCGGTCGAGAACCGCCGACCGCATTCACGGGAGCTGGACCGGCGTGTCGGCTTCGAGGGCCTCCTCCAGGGTCTGGCCCGTCTGCTCGCCGTACAGCAACACGTCGATGGGGAGCGTCGGCGCGCCGCCGATGAGGTTCTGGAGCATCACCAGGCGCTCGCGGGCGCGGCTCATCCCGACGTAGAACACGCGGCGCTCGTTGTCCGTCAGAATCGGCACCGGGCTCGTCTTGCTCGTGAACTCGATGTCCTCGGGCACGTCCTCGGGGTCCGCGGTGGCCGCCATCTGCTCGACGACCTTCTCCGTGAGGTCGGTCGCGAGGAACACGTGGTCGGCCTCGCGGCCCTTCGCGGAGTGGATGGTGCCGACGCGCACGCGGTCCGGGTCCATCCCGCGGTAGTCGCCCTGGAAGTACGCGTCGATGCTGCGGCGCTGGTAGCGCGTGACCTTCCGGAGCATGTCGGCGGCCGCCGACGGCCCCGGCACGAACGGCACGTAGTCCCGGATGAAGTCCGCGGTGAACGTCAGGTCGGTGAGGTCCGTGTCCTCGCCCTGGGCCTCGTCGATGGCCTCGCGGAGGTCGCTGCGCTCCCGCGTGCCGAACGCCGAGTCCTGGAGCATGTCCATCAGGCGTCGGGCCTGCAGGCCGTCGATGGACTCGTCGTTCTCCAGGGCCTCCACGGCGGAGATGTACTGCTGGAGCCGGTCCGTCCACATGCGCTGGTCGGTGAGCGCCTTGAAGGGGATGCCCTCGCCGATGAACTCGTCCACGAAGTCGAACAGTTGGTAGCGAGCGCGGAACAACACCATCACCGTGTCGTCCTCGGTGGACTCGATGGTGCGTCGGACGTTCCGCACCAGGTCGAGCATCGACGGACTGTCGATGGCCTCGACGCTCCCGCCCTCCTTGCGGGGTTTCAGGTCTTTCTCCTGTCGCGTCTCGATGTGCCCGATTTCCTGTTGGACGACCTGCAGTACCTCCGAGGGCAGACGATAGGAGTTCGGGAGGACGCGGTCGTCGGTCACCTTCGTGTCGAGCAGGAGCTTCGGGTCCGCGCCCTGCCACGCGTACACGACCTGGTCGTCGTCGCCCGCGATGAGCACGCGCTCCATGTGCGGGCGCCACTCCTCGTAGACGTCGTACTGCAGGCTCGTGATGTCCTGGAACTCGTCGATGACCAGGTACTCAACGTTCGGGAGCAGCGAGCGCTGTTTCACGCGCTCGAGCATGTCCGCGAAGCCGACGAGTTCGTTCTCGCCCTTGTACGAGCGCCACGCGCGAATCGCTTCGGGGATGTCGTAGCGGTCGTCGCTCGACGGCCACGTCGGCGTGTACTTGTTCCCGGTCTGGGCGTTGTCGTCGATGTCCGGGGGGAGGCGGACCTCCTCGTCGTTCCAGCGGAACGGCACGTCGTACCAGTCCGCGACGTCGCGTCGCGTCCGCTGGAGCCACTGCGAGGTGGCGATGACCTTGTTACCGAGGGTGGTCGAGCGCGCCGTCCGGCGGGAGCCCGAGGCGTACTCGTCCTCGAAGGGGATGCCGTACTCCTCGCAGAACTTCTCCTTGTCGTCCTCGCCGACGACGTCGTTGCGCGACAGCCCGAGCAGTTCGTAGGCTTTCGCGTGCATCGTCGCGACGTTTCCGCGCAGCGAGCGCGGGTTCATGTCGAGGCGCTCGGCGAGCCGCTCCCGGATCTCGGCCGCCGCAGCGCGGGTGTAGGACACGACGAGGATGTCACGAACCGAGACGTCGTCGTCTTCGAGAATTTCCTCGACGTGGTCGAGGAGCGCCGTCGTCTTCCCGCTCCCCGGACCACCGAACAGCCGCGTAACTTCCGGCTCCGAGTCCGTCATTGGACAACTAGAGGAACCGAACGGGTATAAACCGCTTGAAATTCTGTCGTCACGAAAACCCCCGAGAAAACGACCTTCGCGGCCCCAGCCACGCCGCCGGCGTTACGTGCGTCGCGTCGAACGCGCTTCCCGTACCTCGGCGCCGTCCCGAATCTTGTCTTCGCAGTTCGGACAGACGCGGGGCGCGCCGTGTTCGTTCGGCGTGAATACTCTCGCGTACGCGTCAGTGACGAACGACCCGCAGTTCTGACACTCCGGCATGGCTTCACTCGGCCTTTCTCACGATTCGTCTTAGGCGTACTGGCCGGCACAACGCTCGCTGACGACTGCTCGGCGTTCGGAGCACTCGCTGCGCTGGCGACGCGAACGACGGGAGAAGTTGTCAGCGGGCAATTCGGTGTGGCCGGCTACGGCGTCCAGCCGCAGACGCCGCAGTCTGTCGCGTTTACGTCGTGGAGGCCGCCACACTCCGGACACTGCTTTTTGTTGTAGCTTCGTTCCCAGGTCTGCGTGTCGTGCCCGCGGTCTTCGAGGAACTCGTCCAGCAGGGAGTCGTCCGGAGTCTGTGCGCTCGACATACACGGTATGCTATACCACACCACTACTTCAAACTGTCGGGGTGACAGGCGAGCGCTCCCGGCCGCGAAAATCGAGCGGGAGGAAGCGTCTAAACGTCGTACAGGTCGCCGAACTTCTCGCGGGCGTACTCGACGAAGTAGTCCGCGGTCAGCGGTTCGCCGGTCGCCACCTCGATGAGTTCGTCGGTGGTGTAGCGCTGGCCGTGCTCGTGGACGTGCTCGGTGAGCCACTCGCGAATCGGCCCGAACTCGCCTTCGCGCACGAGGTCGTCCACGTCGAGGTCCTCGCGCATCGCCGCGTCCAGTTGGGCGGCGAACACGCTCCCGACGGTGTAGTTCTGGAAGGACGCGAACCCGCCCGACCAGTGGATGTCCTGCAGGCAGCCCTCGGCGTCGTCCTCCGGGCGCACACCGAGGTAGTCGTCCATCAGGTCGTTCCAGCGCTCGGGCACGTCAGCCACGTCGAGGTCGCCGCCGACGAACGCCTTCTCCACGTCCGCCCGGAGGATGATGTGCATGTGGTAGGTGAGTTCGTCGGCCTCCACGCGAATCTTGTTCTCCGGGTAGATGCGGTTGACCGCCTCGTACACGTCCCGCGGGTCGGCGTCCGCGTCGAGGTGCTCGTTCACGATTGGCGTCGCGTACTCCCAGAACGCCTCGGTGCGCCCGACGTGGTTCTCCCAGAACCGCGACTGGGACTCGTGGACGCCCGACGACCGGGACTGGCCGAGCGGCAGGCCGTACTGGTCGTCCCGGAGGCCGTGCTGGTAGGACGCGTGCCCGAACTCGTGAATCGTACTCATCACCGCGCCGAGCGGGTCGTCGGCCGCGAACCGCGTGGTGATGCGCGCGTCGAACTGCGGCCCCACCATGAAGGGGTGGGGTGCCGTGTCGAGGCGACCGCGGTTCCAGTCGTAGCCGAGGTGGTCGACGATTTCGCGGCAGAGTTCCATCTGCGTGTCGTCGTCGTACTCCCCCGAGAACGGCGACGTAAACTCCGTGTCGCTGTCCTTCAGGTCCGCAATCAGCGGGACGAGTTCCTCGCGGAGCGTGTCGAAAATCTCCTCGACGCGTTCGAGCGGGAGGTAGGGTTCGCCGTCCTCGAACATCACCTCGTAGGGGTTAGTGTCCGGGTCGATGTGTTCGACGCGCTCGGTGTGGAGTTCGCGCAGGTCGTCGAGCACGGGCGCGAACTGCGAGAAGTCGGCGTCGGCCTTCGCGTCCTCCCACACCTGCTGGGCGTCGCTCTGGGTCTCCGTGAGTTCCGCGACGAGGTCGCTGGGCACGCTGTCCGCGCGCTCGTACTGCCGGCGCATCTCCCGCACCGTCACCTGCTCGTCGTCGCCCAGTTCCCGGTCTTCGAGTTCGTCCAGCCACCCCGCCACCTCGTCGTCGGTGAGCAGGTCGTGGTGGACCGTCGACAGCGCCGAAAGTTGCTTCCCGCGGGCGGGCGCGCCGCCTTCGGGCATCATCACGCGCTGGTCCCACGCCAGCACGCCCCGAGCGTCCCCGAGGTACGCGAGTCGCTTCGTTCGGTCTTCGAGTTCGTCGTAGGCGTCCGTCTCGGGCGGTTCCGTGGCCATACTACGACGTGTGACACGTCAGTACGTTAAACCTCGCCCGGCGGAAACCTAGACGCCGTCCCACTCCTCGCGAAGCAGGCCGTACAGCACCATGTCGTAGTAGTCGCCGCGGTAGTACGCGGCCTGCCGGCGGCGACCCTCGCGCTGGAACCCCAGCGATTCGAGCAGCCCCATCGAGGCGTCGTTGAACGCGCCGGCGCGAGCGAACACCCGGCGCATGTTCCAGTCCTCGAAGGCGTACTGCACGAGCAGTTCCGCGGCCTCGCTCCCGTACCCGTTCCCGTGGTGGTCGGAACCGAGGTGGTACGCGAGTTCGACGCTCCGGGCGCGGTCGGTCGCCGTCGGTCCGTACTCGCTCGTCGTCAGGCTCGCGTGCCCGACCGGCTCGTCGTCCGCACAGACAGTCACGTGTACGTCGTCCTCCGTCGTGAGAACGCGCTCGAAGTACTCCTCGCCGAGGTCGGCGTTCATCGGCTTCGCGTCCAGTGCGGGACGCCACACGCCGGGGTCGTTCATCCACTCCCGAATCGCGGGGAGGTCCTCGCGCTCGGTCGGTCGGAGGGTCACCGATTCGCCGGACAGGAAGACGGGACCGGGCATACGCGAATTTGGTCTCGGGTCCGAGCATAAGTCTTCGGTGCGCGTGTGACTCCGTTTCGGAGTATTTCTGTCTGAACCGCGATTTCCGCCAGGTAGGGCCCGCGACACCGAGCGAAGCGACGGCAGTCGGTCAGCCGGCAGCCTGGTGGATCGAAAGGGCGAGGCGCGCTCGCGCTTGCCTTGTTCGCTCGCGACGCGAGGACCGCAGGCCGACGGCCGAGGACCGCGGCGAGCGAGCGGACGCGAGCGCGCCGAGGGCTTTCTGGTGTAGAAGGAAGTCGATACGTGGAGGTTCGCTACGAAGCCGGGCTACAGGTCGTAGAGTTCCGTGTACTTCTCGGTGGCGTAGTCGAGGAAGTAGTCGGCGGTGAACGCCTTGCCCGTGGCTTCCTCGATGAGTTCGGGGGTGGTGTAGCGCGCGCCGTGGCTGTGGACGTTCGATTCCAGCCAGTCTGCGATGACGTCGAAGTCGCCGTCGCGGACCTTCTCGTCCACGTCGCCCACGTCCTCGACGAGTGCGTCGTAAATCTGGGCGGCGAGCACGCTACCGAGCGAGTACGTCGGGAAGTAGCCGAAGGAGCCGTGGCTCCAGTGGATGTCCTGCAGGCAGCCCTCCGCGTCGTTCTCGGGGCGGATGCCGAGGTACTCCTCGTACTTGTCGTTCCAGACCTCGGGCACGTCCTCCACGTCGAGGTCGCCCTCGATGAGTTCGCGCTCGATTTCGAAGCGCACCACGATGTGCATGTGGTAGGTGAGTTCGTCCGCTTCGACGCGGATGAGGTTGTTCTCGTGGACCTCGTTGGCGGCCTCGTAGGCCTCTTCGGGGGTGCCCTCGACCTGCGGGAAGCGCTCTTTGACGGCGGGCAGGAACTTCTCCCAGAAGACGCGACTGCGGCCGACGTGGTTCTCCCAGAGGCGGCTCTGGGACTCGTGGACGGTGAGGTCCCGGGACTCGCCGAGCGGGCTGCCGAACTGGTCGCGGGGCAGGCCGAGCGTGTAGCGCGCGTGGCCGAACTCGTGAATCGTGGACATGAAGGCGTCCACGGGCTTCTCCGGGTCGAAGCGCGTGGTGACGCGGGCGTCGAACTGGTTCCCCGACGAGAACGGGTGCGGGGCGGTGTCGAGGCGGCCGTGCTCCCAGTCGTAGCCGAGCGTGTCGAGCACGTCCCGCGCGAGGTCCTCCTGGGTGTCGACGTCGAATTCGCCCGTGAACGGGTCCGCGAGTTCGGCGTCGCTCTCGCGGATGTCGTCGATGAGCGGGACGAGTTCGTCGCGCAGGCGTTCGAGCACCTGCTCCGCGGTTTCGAGGTCGAGGTACGGCTCGTAGTCCGCGAACAGGACCTCGTAGGGGTCGGCGTCCGGGTCGATGTGGTTCGCGTACTCCTTTTTCAGTTCGATGAGGTCTTCGAGGACCGGAGCGAAGATGGAGAAGTCGTCTTCCTCGCGGGCTTCCTTCCACTTCGGGTGGGCTTCGGAGGTCTTCTCCGAGATTTCGGCGACGAGGTCGCTGGGGACGCGGTCGGCGCGCTCGTACTGGCGTCGAATCTCGCGGACGACGGCTTCCTGCTCGCCGGTGAGGTCGGCGTCCGCGAGTTCGTCCAGCCACTCCCCGACCTGCTCCTCGGTGAGCAGGTCGTGGGAGACGGAGGAGAGCGCGGACTTCTGCTTGGAACGCGCGGGCGTGCCGCCCTCGGGCATCATCACTTCCTGGTCCCAGGAGAGGATGCCGCTCGCGCCGTTGATGTTCGAAATCGTCTCGTAGTGGTCGAGGAGGGCGTCGTACGCCTCGGGGGCCTCCTGTGTGGCCTCTGTCGCCATACCCGCTCTTGACGCCCCGGGGACTATGAGGGTTGTCGTCGCGGCCCGCGCTCTGCCGCCGGCGCCTCACCGCTCGGCGACGCGCTCGTACACGCGACGACACCGCCCGAGCACGTCGACCGAGACGCTCTCGGTGGCGGTGTGGGCTTCCCCGGGTTCGGCGGGCCCGCAGACGAGACACGTCACGCCCGCGTCGGCGAGCCACCCGGCGTCGGTGGCGTGGGGTTTGCTGACGCGCTCGCCGGCGCCGTCCTGTTCGGCGCGCACGGCGGCGACGGCGGCGTCCGCGAACGCTTCGTCGTCGCAGGCCATCGGCGGGAGGTCCTGGTCGACCGCCCACGAGACGCCCGCGATGTCTTCGACACTCGCGAGGTCCGCGCGCTCGCCGGGGACGGTTCGTTCGTCGACGGTCACCGCACACTCGTCGGGAATCACGTTCCACGCCGTCCCGCCGTCGATTTCGGTGACCGCGACGCTCCCGGACAGCGTCTCGCCGAGTACGTCGGCGCTCGGTGCGTCGAGGTCGCGAATCACGTCCACCGCGTCGCAGGCCCGGTAGACGGCGTTCTCGCCGGCCTCGGGCTCGCTGGCGTGCGCGCTCGTCCCCGCCGCGGTGACGGTGCTGGCGCGCCGCCCCTTGTGCGCGACGGCCACGTCGAGCACACCGTCGGCGGAGTAGCCGGTCGACCCCTCGCCGACGAGCGCGTAGTCCGGGTCGAAGCCGCCCTCGATGGCGAAGCGCGCGCCCTCGCCGCCGACTTCCTCGCCGACGAACGACGCGAACCCGAGCGGGCGGTCGGGGTCGGCCTCGCGGAACGCCAACAGCATCGCGGCGACGGCGCCCTTCATGTCGGCGGTGCCGCGGCCGTGGAGGCGACCGTCGTCGCGGTAGACGACGTACTCGCCGCCGTCGGCAGTCTGCGAGTCGTCCGGCGGCACCACGTCGTGGTGGCCGACGAACGCGAGCGACGGGGCGTCGGCGCTCTCGTTTCGCCACGCGCGGACGTTGCCGGCGTCGTCCCGGGTGACGTTGGCTTCCGTCTCGTCGCGGAGCCACGACTCGATGGCGTCTCCCGCCTGCGTCTCGTCTTCGTGGCTCGGAATCGAGACGAGGCGCTCGGTCAGGTCGGTGAGTTCGGACACACCGGTGCGTGGGCGTCCGCGGCCTTAGCCGTGTGGTCGGGGTGCGCCGGTCGCCCGCCCAACTAAAATATAATTTAGATTATACTTTTCCGCGCGGGGCGCCTCCGACGAGACGTGAGACAGACACCGCAAGCGACCGACCGCACCCCCGAATCGCCCACCGCGGAACCGGCCCGCGGCGACCGCCGACCGCTCCACGAGCGCGACCCGAGCCTCGTCGATACGGGCGACGCCGACGGACAGGTCGCCGAGACGGGGACGACCGTCGTCGGCGTCACCACCGAGGACGCCGCCGTGCTCGCCGCGGACAAGCGCGCGAGCGTCAGCGGCGGTCGGTTCGTCACGAACAAGGACACCCAGAAGGTCGAAGCCGTCCACCCGACCGCGGCCGCCGCGCTCTCGGGCACCGTCGGCCACATCCAGCAGTTCGTGCGCGTCCTGCGCTCCGAGGCGCGCCTCTACGAGGACCGGCGCGGCGACCCGCCGAGCCTCGACGCGCTCTCGACGCTCGCGGGCGGCATCCTCGGGTCGTCGCCGCTCGCGGTCTCCCCCCTGCTCGGCGGTGTGGACGAGGACGGCCCGCAGGTCGTCACGCTCGACGGCGGCGGCGGCGTCCTCACCGACGACTACGCCGCCGGCGGGAGCGGGATGCAACTCGCGTACGGCGTCCTCGAACGCGAGTACGAACCCGGCCTCGCCGTGGACGCGGCCCGCAGCGTCGCGGCGCGCGCCGTCGGGAGCGCGAGCGAGCGCGACACCGCCAGCGGCGACGGCGTCACCGTCGCCACCGTCACCAGCGAGGGCGTCGAACTCGACGACTACGACGCGGCCTCGGAGGTGGCCTGATGCAGGGCACCGACCAGCGGGCGTACGACCGCGGGACGACCATCTTCTCGCCGGACGGCCGGCTCTACCAGGTCGAGTACGCCCGCGAAGCGGTCAAACAGGGCGCGCCCGTGGTCGGCGTCAGAGGCGAGGACAGCGTCGTGCTCGCGGCTCACGCGGCCGAGCGCTCCGCACTCGCCGTCGATGGGGACGCCGAGAAGGTCGCCACGGTGGACGGCCACGTCGCGGTGGCGGGCGCGGGCCACGCCGCCGACACCCGCCAACTGGTGGATTTGGCTCGCCAGCGTGCCCAGCAGGAGCGCGTCCGGTACGGCGAGCGCGCGCCCGTCGCCGAACTCGGAACGGTCGTCGCCGACCACCTCCAGGAGTACACGCAGACCGGCGGCGCGCGCCCGTACGGCACGGCCTTGCTCGTCGCGGGTCACGACGGCGCGCCCGGCCTCGTGGAAATCGACCCGTCGGGCGCGACCCGCGAGTGGCGCGCCGACGCCGTCGGTCGGAACGCGAGCGTCGCCCGCGAGCAATTCGAGGACGACTACGAAGAAGAACTGAGCGCCGACGGCGCGCTGGCGCTCGCGCTCGCCGGCCTCGACGCGGCGGTAGACGACCTCTCGGTCGCCGACGTGGACGCGACGCTCGTGACCGACGACGGCCACGAGCGCGTCGAGGAACAGCGACTGCGGGCGGTGCGCGGGAGTTAACTCGCCCGACGCGAGTCGTTCGACGTGAACGTGCCGGCGAGCACGGCCTCGGCGGCGCGGCGGCCGGCGCGCGTCAGTTCGTAGCCGTCGCCCGCTTTCCGGACGAAGTGGCCGTCGAGTTGCCGGAGGTGGTACGCGAACCGCGCGGAGCTGTCGGACCCGACCGCCGACTGGAGGTCCGAGAACGTCGGCGACGCGCCGTCGCGTTCGGCCCGCAGGAGGTGGACGAGCACCGCGAGGCGCACGTCGCTGGCGAGCGTCTGGAAGGCGTCGCTGGCCGCTGGCGCACCGTCTTCGGCGGCCTCGGCGACCCACGTCTGGGCGTCGACCTCGCGGCCCGGGGTCGCGTCGAGGGCGTCGCCCGGACCGACGCGGGAGGGGTTCGACTCGGGCATCACGCCGGAGGTGGAGCGTCGGTGGCTTAAGCGACGGGGCCGCGGCAACGCGTATACACCCTTATCAATGCGCCGCGACTACCAGCAGTCAACATGAACGTCGTTCCTGACACGAGCGTCGTCGTCGACGGCCGCATCTCGCAGCGCGTCGAGGACGGCGAGTACGAGGGGGCCACGATATACGTCCCCGAGGCCGTGGTCGGCGAGGTCGAAGCACAGGCGAACAGCGGGCGGCAGACCGGCTGGGACGCCCTCGAAGAACTCCAGCGACTCGTGGAGTTGGCGGACGACGGGCGCGTGGAGGTTCACTACGTCGGGGAGCGCGCCGACGAGGACGACATCAAGCGCGCGTCGGCGGGCGCCATCGACGCCATCATCCGGGACGTGGCGGCGGAGTACGACGCGGTGTTCGTCACGAGCGACATCGTGCAGGCCGAGGTGGCGAAGGGGAAGGGCATCGAGGTGGAGTTCCTCGAACCGCTCGAACACGAACTCGGCGAACTCGCCATCGAGGAGTACTTCGACGACCTGACGATGTCCGTCCACCTGAAGCCGGGGATGGTGGCGATGGCGAAGCGCGGCGAGGTCGGCGAAGTCGAGTACCAGCCAATCGGCGACGAGGAACTGGACGTGGAGACGGTCAAGGAGTACGCGGGCGAGATTATTTCGACGGCGAAGCGCGCGGACGACGCGTTCGTGGAACTCTCCGAGGAGGGGATGACCATCGCGCAGGTCCGTGACATGCGCATCGCCATCTCCGAGCCGCCGTTCTCGGAGCAGATCGAGATTACGGCGGTGCGGCCCATCGTGAAGACGACGATGGACGACTACGAGCACGCCGACGAACTCCGGGACCGCCTGCTGGAGCGCGACCGCGGCGTGCTCATCGCGGGCGCGCCGGGCGCCGGGAAGTCGACGTTCGCGCAGGCCGTCGCGGAGTTCCTCTCGGACGCCGGGAACGTCGTGAAGACGATGGAGAAACCCCGCGACCTGCAGTTGGACGAGAACGTCACGCAGTACACGGAACTCGGCGGCGAAATGTCGAAGACCGCCGACAGTCTGCTGATGGTGCGCCCGGACTACACCATCTACGACGAGGTGCGGAAGACCGACGACTTCGAGGTGTTCGCGGACATGCGCCTCGCGGGCGTCGGGATGGTCGGCGTCGTCCACGCCACCCGGCCCATCGACGCGCTCCAGCGCCTCGTCGGCCGGGTCGAACTCGGCATGATTCCGCAGATCGTGGACACCGTCGTCTACATCGAGGAGGGCGACGTGGAGACCGTCTACGACGTGACGACCGAGGTGAAGGTGCCCGAGGGCCTGATGGAAGAAGACCTCGCCCGGCCCGTCATTCAGGTTCGGGACTTCTCGACCGGCACGCCGGCCTACGAGATTTACACGTTCAACCGCCAGGTCGTCACCGTGCCCCTCGACGAGAACGACGGGAGCACGGACTCGGGGGTCGACCGCCTCGCGAAACAGGAGGTCGAGCGAGAGATTCAGGCCGCCACGCGCGGCCCCGTGGAAGTCGACATCCGCGGGCCGAACGAGGCAGTCGTCTACGTCTCCGACGACGACATCAGTCACGTCATCGGGAAGGGCGGCGGGCGCATCGCGGACATCGAGAACCGACTCGGCATCAACATCGACGTGCGCACGCTCGACGAGCGCCCGGGCCAGCCCGCGGGCACGCAGGGTGCGAGTGGCACCGGCGACGGCGCCGAGGAGTCCGGCCAAATCGTGACGCCGGAAATCACGAGCCGGCACATCATCCTCCCGCTGTCCGGCGACCGCTCCGGAGAGACGGTGGAGGTGCAGGCGGACGGCGAGTATCTGTTCACGGCGACGGTCGGGCGCGGCGGCGACATCAAGGTCTCGCGCGGGTCGGCCATCGCGGAGGAACTGGAGCGCGCCATCGACGCCGAGCGCATGGTGTCGGTCGTTCCCAACGAGTAGCCGGCACCGCCCCGCCGCCGGACCGAGGTTTAATGTCGCTGGTCCGACGACACGCCGGACATGAGTACGACGACGGGGAGGGGGTCGGCGACGGCGACCGACCGCCTGCTTCCCGAGGACATCGCGGGCGAACCGGACGACGCCGAGACGCTGCGGCGGCAACGCGACTTCTACAAACACCTCTTCGAGTCGGCCGTCGAGTCGTTCCCGCACCCCGTCGGCGTGGTCGACGACGGCGGCGTCGTGACGCACTGGAATCCCGGCCTCGCGGACCTCGTACAGGTCCCCGCTGAGGAGGCCGTCGGGCAGACGGCCTACGACGTGGTCGGCACCGAGGGCGAGGACGAGGTGCTCTCCGAGCGCGTCGCGCGCACCGGCGAGACGGTCGTCGAGGACCAGATTCGCTCCGGGGAGACGCCGACCGGCGAGTCGTGGCACGTCCGCGGCGCGGCGTTCCCCGTCGAGGGGCCGGACGGCGACGTGGTCGGAGCGTTCCAGGTGAACACCGAGGTCACCGAAATCGTGGAGAAGAACCGCGCGCTCTCGGAGTTGCAGGACCGGGTCACCGAGGAGGTGGCGACGGCGACGGAGTCCCTGCGGGACGCGCTGGCCGAGACGGCCGAGAACGCGGCGGCCATCGAGGCGACGACCGACGAGCAGGCCGACGAGGTGGCGTCGATTCGCCGCGAGTTCGGGACGGTCTGCGAGGAGAGTGAGGCGGCGGCCGAGACCGCTCGCGCGGTGGACGCCCGCGGCGACGACATCGAGGACGCGATGGACGACGCGGAGGCGTCGGTGACGGCGGTCGTCGGGTCCGTCGAGTCGGCGGCAGACGTGGCGGCCGACGTGCGGGAGCGCGCCGAGGAGTTGGACGAGCGCGCGGACGCCATCACGCGGGTCACCGAGACCATCGAGGAGGTGGCGACGCAGACGAATCTGCTCGCGTTGAACGCGAACATCGAGGCGGCGCGCGCGAGCGCCGGCGGGAACGACGGCTTCGAGGTGGTCGCCGACGAGGTCAAGGAACTGGCGACCCGGGCACAGGAGGAAGCCGAGAAGGTCACCGAGGAGGTGGCGGCGACCCGGGACACCATCGACGAGACGGTGGCGGGCGTCGAGCAGTTGGACGACCGACTCGGCGCGGCGACCGACGAGGCGCGCGACCTCGAATCGACGCAGGCGGCCATCGCCGACGACGTGCGCGCGGCGACCGCCGACGTGGCGTCGGTCGCGGACGCCGTCACCGAGCAGGCCGACCGCACGCGCAGTCTCGAAGGCGACATCGAGCGGTTGGCCGACCGCACCCGCGACGTGTCCGGGCGCGTCAGCGACATCGCGGCGGCGACGACCGAACAGACCGAGACGGTCGGAGAACTCGACGAGACGGTCAAACAGGTCGCACGAGAGTTCGAGGCGTACGAACTCGGCGAGGAGTAGTTACGCTGCTTCGGCGTCGGCCTCGGCGCCGGCGTCGTCTTTCTCGCAGGTGAGCTGGTAGAGGCTCTGCCGGGCGTCGGCGAAGTAGATGTCCTCGTCGACGACGCCGCGGTCCTCCAGTCGTTCGAGCGCGTACCGGACGGTGCGCGCAGAGAGCATGGTCTCCTCGACGATTCGCTTCTGGGTCAGGGGGCCGTCGTACTCGAGTACCTTGAAGACGAGCTTCGCGCTCGGCGGGAGGTCCTCCAGCACACTGTCGTCTCCAGCCATCATTACGATTCGAAACACTCCACGCGCTTAAAACTGCGGGAGGTCTTCCCACGGCGTCACGACTCGGACTCCCCAGTCCGGCCGTCAACCGCGGTCACGAGGTCGAATCCGGGCTCCTGGTCGGCGAGGTAGCCGACCGCGAACGCCGTGTACGCGGTGCCGCCCTCCACGGTCACGTCGAAGGTGGTCACCACGTC
Source organism: Halobacterium litoreum (assembly GCF_021233415.1). Classification (NCBI taxonomy): domain Archaea; kingdom Methanobacteriati; phylum Methanobacteriota; class Halobacteria; order Halobacteriales; family Halobacteriaceae; genus Halobacterium; species Halobacterium litoreum. The sequence goes on from NZ_CP089466.1 coordinate 2,336,148, forward strand.
CCCGGAGTTGTCCTCCGTGTCTGGGCGCACCTCCAGCGTGTACGACCCCGCGGGCACCGTCTCGTAGGACGACGACTCACCGAACGCCACGCCGTCGAACAGCGCCGACCCGCTGGACTCGACGGTCACGTCCACCGCGGGCGCGTCCGGCGACGCGTGGAACAACCGCACCACGGACTCGTCGGCGCCCGGCGCCTCGGACTGGTCTTCGAGCAGGCCGACGGTGAACGCCGTGTCCCCGTCCATCTGCTCGGTGGTGGTGCCGTTCGCGGTCGTCGTCCCGTCCGCCGTGGTCGTCCCGCCGCCGGTCTGGAGTTCGCCGTACGCGACGGCGGACTGGAACCCCTCGGCGACCGGGACGGTCTGGTCGAAGACGACGGTGCTCTCGTCGCCCGCGGCCGTGATGCGCACGTCGTGGTCGCCCGGCGACAGTGACGCGTACGGCGTCACGCCGCCGAACGGCGCCCCCTCGAACGCGAGCTGGTCGTCGACGTAGACGTCCACGTCCGGCGCGTTCGGGGACGCGTGGACCGCGCGCAGGTAGCCGCCGTCGCCCGCGGACGTCGTCGTCCCGTCGGTCGTCTCGGTGGTTCCATCGGCGGTCGTCGTGGTCTCCGTCGTTCCCGCCCCGTCGGTCGTCTCGGTGGTCGTGTCGGCGTCCCCGCCGCCGTTGCCCGCGCAACCGGCGAGCGCGACTGCGAGCGCTGTTCCGGAGAGTTGCACGACGCGCCGTCTGTTCGCACTGGGTGGCGTTCCCATGAGACCGGAGAAAGGACGACGCGTGCTTTGCTATACACGTCCTACGAACGCGTAAGCCCGCGTTGTCTCCGAGTACGGTCGACGTACGTGGCCCGAGAGCAACGCGAGCGTCGCGTGCCTCGTACGGCAAGCGAACACCTTTTGAGCGCGGCTACCGGAGAACCCGGTATGACAGAGACCGTGGACCGGAAGGCCTCCCACCGGCGGAGCCTGAAGGTGACCACCATCGCCACGCTCGGCGGCGTCGCTGCGGCCTTCGCCTCGGAGGTCGCGGTGTCCAATCCGTCGAGCAGAACCGGCCTGCTCGTGATGTTCGGCGTGGTGCTCGTCGAACTCGCCGCGATGCGGCTGTTCGGCGTCGACGTGACCGAGTTCGGGATGAAAGACCACTTCTACGTCCTGTTCATGACGTTCGCGCTCTGGTTCGTGACGTGGGGCGTGCTCCTGAGCGAAGGCGTCAGCCTGTAACGATGGCGGAGGACAGCATCGCGGTCGTCGACCTCGACAGGTGTCAGCCCGACCGCTGCAACTACGAGTGCTCGAACTACTGCCCGCCGAACCGAACGGGCAAGGAGTGCATCACGCTCCGCGGCGAGGACGCCGAGGACGGCGACCCCGACCAAGTGCGCATCAGCGAGGAGATTTGCCTCGGGGAGACCTGCGGGATTTGCGTCGAGAAGTGCCCCTTCGACGCCATCGAAATCATCAACCTCCCCCAGGAGTTGGAGGACGAACCCACCCACCGCTACGGCGAGAACGCGTTCTCGCTGTACGGCCTGCCGGTGCCCGAGTCCGGGAAGGTGACGGGCCTGCTCGGGCCGAACGGCATCGGTAAGTCGACCGCGGTGAAGATTCTCGCGGGCGAAATCACGCCGAACCTCGGGCGCCACGACGACGCGCCCGACTGGGAGGAGGTCATCGACGAGTACCGCGGGACGGAACTCCAGGACTACCTCGCGGCGGTCCGGGACGGCGACGTGAACGTCGCGCGCAAGCCCCAGTACGTCGACCAGATTCCCGACCAGTTCGACGGCACGACGCGGGAACTGCTCGAACGCACGGACGAGCGCGGCGTCCTCGACGACCTCGTGGACCGCCTCTCGATTCGGCCGGTCATCGACCAGTCCATCGACTCGCTGTCCGGCGGCGAACTCCAGCGCGTCGCGCTCGCCGCCACCTTGGCGCGGGACGCGGACTTCTACTTCGTGGACGAACTCACGCCGTACCTCGACATCGGCCAGCGCGTCACCGCGGCGCGCATCGTCCGCGAACTCGCCGAGGAGGAGGACAAGGCCGTGCTCGTCGTGGAACACGACCTCGCGGTCCTCGACCTGCTCGCGGACTCCATTCACGTCGCGTACGGTGAACCCTCGGTGTACGGCGTCGTCACGCCGCCGAAGAGCGTGCGCAACGGCATCAACGAGTACCTCCGCGGCTACCTCGACAACGAGAACATGCGCATCCGGCCGGAAGCCATCGAGTTCGAGGAGCACGCGCCCCGGCCGGCGAGCCGCGAGGAGACGCTCGTCTCCTACCCCGACATGGCCAAGTCCTACGGCGAGGGCGAGTTCTCGCTGTCCGTGGACGGCGGCGACGTCCACCGCAACGAGGTGCTGGGCGTCGTCGGGCCGAACGGCATCGGGAAGTCGACGTTCGCGAAACTGCTCGCGGGCGACATCGAGGCCGACGGCGTCGACCTCGACTTGGGGATGGACATCGCGTACAAGCCCCAGTACGTCGAGGCCGACCAGCACATGCGCGTCGACGCGTTCCTCTCCTCGATTACGGACGACTTCGGGTCGAGTTACTGGAAGACCGAAATCGGCGACCCGCTCCAACTCGACCGCATCATGGAGCAGAACCTCACGGACCTCTCCGGCGGGGAGCGCCAGCGCGTCGCCATCGCCGCGACGCTCTCGAAGGACGCCGACCTCTACCTGCTCGACGAGCCCTCGGCCCACCTCGACGTGGAACAGCGCGTCCTCGCGACGCGCGCCATCCGGCGGTTCGCGGAGAACCGCGAGACCACCGTGATGGTCATCGACCACGACATCTACATGATAGACCTGCTCGCGGACCGCCTGATGGTGTTCGACGGCGAACCCGCCGAACAGGGTCACGCGTCCACGCCACAGGAGATGCGCTCGGGCATGAACGAGTTCCTCGCGAACCTCGACGTTACCTTCCGCCGCGACGAGAACCTCGGGCGCCCGCGCATCAACAAGCCCGACAGCCAACTCGACAAACAACAGAAACGCGACGGCGAGTACTACTACACGAACTGAACCGTCGGCTCGCGGTCCTGTTTTCGCGCGCTCGCCGCGCGCATTCCGGGTCGACGGGCGAGAGCCGGTCAGGCCCACCGGCTCGTCGCCGTGTAGCGATTTCGAACCGTTAAGTCGGGTTAATCGGGGTTAATTTGCAGTAAGTCGCGCGCACGGTCCTGCGGGTATAAGGGGTGGAGACGCCAACGACCGGACAGCATGAGACGGACTGCTCTGTTCGTGGCGGTGCTGGTCGTCGCCGCCGGCGTTCCGCTGTCGGTCGGCGCGGTCGGCAGCCACGCCGCGGCCGGTGACGCCGCGTCGGGCGGCGTGGCGTCGGTCGCCGCACAGGACAACGAGACGGCGAACGAGACGAACGGGACGGCGCCCGGCGCCCAACTCGCCGCGGTGGTGAGCGTGCAGGGCGCCGAGGTCGAGGGCGACCTGGCGTCCCGGTCGTTCGGCCTGCAGATGGCGGCGGCGAAGTCGAACGCCTCGAAGGCGGCGGTGCTCGCGAACCAGAGCGGCGACCTCGAAGAGCGCCTCTCCGAGCTCCGCGACCGGAAGCAGGCGCTGATCGAGGCCAAGCAGAACGGCTCCATCTCGCAGGCTCGGTTCCGCGCCGAGATGGCGAGCGTGGCGGCCGAACTGTCGACCGCGAACAATCTGTTGAACCGGACGACCGAGGAGTCCACCGAACTCCCGGCGGAAGCGCTGGCGGCCCAGGGCGTGAGCGCCGAGTCGCTACAGCGACTCCGGGCGGCCGCGGGGAACCTCTCCGGCCCGGAGATATCCGAGATAGCGCGCGAGATGGGCGGGCCGCCGTTCGAGGGCGACGGTGAGGGACCGCCGTTCGGTGAGAACGATGCGAACGAGACCGACGACGAGGGAGACAGCGACGTCGACCTGCCGGACGGCGTCTCGGTCGGCGACCTGCCGGAGAACGTCTCCGTGGCGGACCTGCAGGACGTCTCGATGGACGACCTCCCCGAGAACGCGACCGTGAGCGACGTGGTGGACGAGGTGGAGAACGAGACTGAGACCGACACCGAGAACGACGCGTCGCTCGGTTCGGCGCCCGTGACGACTGGCGGCCCGCCGACGAACGAGACGCCCGGTAACTCCACGACCGGGCCGCCGGTGTCCGTCGCGTGGGCGCTGACCGCCGTCCCGCTCCTCGGCATCGAGTGACACACCACCGGTAACGTTTTTCCGGTCGCCGCTGTCGGTTCGGTCACATGACGGTCCTCGACTTCTAGCCGGGCGTCCGCCCGGCGGGTCGGCGCGAGCCGGCTCCTCCTCGCCGCGTGGGCGTCACGACGTGCATCGACGTTCGACTCCCTCACCCACGCACGCATGTCACGACGCGGCAACACAGCACTCGTAGCGAAACGCAGCACAGACCGACCAGTAGACACGACCGAGATTCGCGCGCTCTGCGAGTCGGCCGGCCTCGACGTGGTCGGCGAGCGCACGCAGGTCCGGCCCCGCGACCCGACCTACGACTTCGGCGAGGGCGCGGTCGCCGAGATGACCGAGCGCGTCGAACGGGAGGACGTGGACGTGCTCGTCGTCGACGACGAACTCGACCCCGGTCGCGCGTTCCACCTCGAAGAAGCCGTGAGTGCCGACGTAATCGACCGGACGCGCCTCGTCCTCGACATCTTCGCGGAGCGCGCCGAGACGAAGCGCGCCCGCCTCGAAGTCCGCCTCGCCGAACTCAAGTACGAACTCCCGCGCGCCGAGGCGAAAGCCCGGCGGGGCGAGAGTTCGGGCCGCCGCGGGTTCAAGAGCGGCGGCGAGGAGCCACAGGCCGCCCAGATGCGCGCCGACTACAAGCAACGCATCAAGCACCTGCGGGACGAACTCGACCAGTTGGACGACGCCGACGGCGACCTGCGGGACGCGCGCCGCGAGTCCGGCTTCGATTTGGTGGCGCTCGCGGGCTACACGAACGCCGGGAAGTCGACGCTCCTGCGCCGCCTCGCGGACGACCTCTCGGTCGAGGAGAACGCCGTCCAGCACGACGACTTGGACGACACGGCGGCGTCCCGCGACCGCCTGTTCGAGACGCTGGACACGACGACGCGCCGGGCGACCGTCGACGACCACCGCGTGCTCCTCACGGACACGGTGGGGTTCGTCGACGACCTGCCGCACTGGCTCGTCTCCTCGTTCCGGACGACGCTCGCCGCCGCCCGCGAAGCCGACGCCGTTCTGCTCGTAATCGACGCGACCGACGACCCGGAGGCGATTCGCGCGAAGGTCGAGACGAGTCTGGCGGAATTGGACGACCGCGACGGCACGCTCGTCCCCGTCCTGAACAAGCGCGACGAGGCGGGCGCGCTCGACTCGAAACGGGGGGTCGTCGCTGACCTCGCGGGCGACCCCGTCGTCACGAGCGCCACCGAGGGCGCTGGCGTCGACGCGCTCCGGGACCGCCTCGGCGACGCGCTCCCCGAGCGCGAGCGCGTCGAACTCACGGTCCCGAACTCGGACGCCGGCAACGCCTTCGTCTCGTGGTGTCACGACCACGGCACCGTCCGCGAAATCGAGTACGGCGACGCCATCTCGTTCGCGTTCGAGGGGCGACCCGAGGTCGTCGCGAAAGCCGAGGGGCGCACCGCAGACTTCGGCGAGTAGCCCCACAAAACACTTCATTCGCCCCGTTTCGTGTTTCACTAATGGAGAGACGGGAGGTGCTCGGTGGCGTGGCCAGCGCTTGCGCCGTACTGGTGGCCGGCTGCCTCGGAGACGGTCGAGACGGAGTCAGTACCACCGAAGCGAGAACCGCCACGAGCGAGACAACCACGGAGGGCACGACGACCACGACGGAACGAGTGACGTACGAGTCGCCGACCGCCGAGGACTTCGCGTTCGACGCGCGCGTTCTGGACGAGTCTCCGGAAGGCAGTCCGCCTCGGGTGGGCGTCGAACTCGCGAACGTCGCCGACCACGGAGTCAGCGTCTCCGGCGGCGCAACGTTCCCGTTCACGCAGTACAGTTCGACCGACGGGGCGCTCGCGCTCGTCCCCGACGACCGGGAGCACGTGTTTCCGGTGGACGGCGACAGCCTGATTCCCGGGTCACGCGACGGCTGTTGGGAACTCGGCGCGAACGTGGCGGTGGAGTCCATCGGTTTCCAACAGTCGCTGGCACCCGGAGAGCGCGTATCGACGAAGTTCAGCGTCCTCGCGTCCTCGTCCGCCCCGTGCCCCGGACCCGGCTCGTACCGATTCGAGAAGGACGTCAGCGACGTCACGCTCTCGTTCACCGTCGAACGCGCCGAAGACGGCAGTATCACCGACGCGTCCGGGAGCGTGTAGGCAGCGAGTTTGAGGTCGTAGGTGGTCGCTCGTTCGACTCCCGTCGACGAGCATCCGCGAGCGCCACGAGGCGGCGAAGCCGCCTCGGAACGCGCGAGCGGTTCACTCCGCGAACGCAGTGAGCGGAGGCCGACGGAACCCCCGAATGGGGGTGACCGAGGCTTTTTCCCCAAGTTTTTGCGCTGCACGAGGCGCGGCGTCGCCGCGCCTCGTGCAGCGCAAAAAGTGGGTTCTAGAAAACCGTCCGTTCGCAGCTGCCACAGAGGAACTGTTCTTTGCGGTCGACTTCGCGGACCGTGGGGGAGAAGTTCATCGCACAGCGGTTGTTGTCGCAGTGTTCGAGGCCGAGGGTGTGGCCGAGTTCGTGGACGACTTCCTTCCGGACGCGGTCGTCGAAGACGTCGCTGGCGGGGCGTTCGGAGAAGCCGCCGTCGGAGGAGGTCTGGAGTCGGTAGGTGGAGACGACGCAGCCGCGGCCGTCGAGGTAGGCGAGGCCGAAGACGTAGTTGCGGCGGCGGTAGTAGAGGTCTTCGGGGGTGATGGCGAGGGTCTTGTCGCCGGAGCCGACGCGCGTCGCGACGTCGATGAACTCGGCGGCGCGGTACTGGCTGCGCGCGTCGTCGTACGCCTCCGTCGGTACGTCCTGTTCGGCCTCGACGACGACTTCGCAGTCGTAGACGGACCGGAGGCTGGACGAGGCCTCGCGTTTGACGTGCGCGGGCACGTCGCCGACGGGGACGATATCTACCCGCATGGGATGACGTTAAACGCCGCGAAGCATAAACATCCCGGCGTGGTGAAACCGCCCAACGTCGCGGACGTGTTGGCCGAGTACGACGAGCTCGTGGAGGTGGGCGTGGGTCGGCGCACGGGGGTAGCCCGCGACCTCACGGAGCGCGGGTGTTCGGTGACGGCGACCGACGTGTACGAGCGCGAGGTGCCCGAGGGCGTGGGGTTCGTCGTGGACGACGTGACCGACCCCGACGCCGCGGTGTACGAGGGCGCGGACGCGGTGTACGCGCTGAACTGTCCGCCGGAACTCCACCGGCCGCTCCGCGACGTGGCCGAGCGCGCGGGCGCGGACTGCCTGTTCACGACGCTGGGCGGCGACCAGCCCGCGGTTCCGGTGGCGCGCGTGACCGTCGCGACGGGGACGGTGTTCGTCGCGGAGACGCGTAACTGACTTCTCTCCGGCGCGCCTGCGTCGGGGCATGGACGTAGACGCCGTCGTCCTCGACATCGACGGCGTGCTGGTGGACGTGGCCGACTCCTACCGTCGCGCCATCGTGGAGTCCATCGAGCACGTGTACGGGGAGACCATCGAGAAGGCCGCCGTCCAGCAGTTCAAGGACGCCGGGGGGTTCAACAACGACTGGACGCTGACCGACGCGGCGGCGCTCTGGATACTGGCTCGCCGCGAGGACGGCGGCGTCGGGAGCGTCGCGGAGTTCACGAACGCCGTCGCGGCCCACGGCGGCGGGCTGGCGGGCGCCGAAGCGGTCGTGGAGTCGAGTCTCGACTCCGAGGCGGTGCGCCGGGTGCGCGAGGAGTGGGACCCCGAGCGCCTGCGGGACGTGTTCCAGCAGCTCTACCTCGGCACCGACCTCTACGAACAACTGGAGGGCGAGACGCCGGAGCTGGACGTAGAGGGGTTCATCCACGACGAGGACGTGTTGATTTCGCCGGCGACCGTCGAGGCGCTCACGGCGGACTGGCCGGTCTGCGTGCTGACCGGGCGCCCGAGCGACGAGGCGGACATCGCGTTAGACCGCGTCGGCCTCGACGTCCCCGACGAGCGCCGGTTTACGATGGACGACTGGGAGGAGGGGAAGCCGAACCCGCGCGCGCTGGTGGCGCTCGCCGAGCGCACGCACGCCGACTCGGTGGTGTTCGTCGGGGACACGCTGGACGACATCGAAACGGCGCTGAACGCGCGGGAGGCCGACCCTCAACGCGAGTACCACGCTGTCGGCGTGCTCACGGGCGGTCTCACGGGCGCAGCGGGCCGGCGGAAGTACCGCGAGGCGGGCGCCGACCACGTTCTCGACATCGTAAACGACCTGCCCGACCTGCTCGCGGGGGAACGGTGAGCGACGCGTCGGCGGGCCGACGGTGGACGACGGTCGCCGCCGTGATTCTGGGGTTCGCCGGTGCGGGGATGGCGGCGCCGCCGGACCCGATAACGCAGGTGGTGTTCCTGCCGGTCGTCGCGGCGGCGGCGTTGCCCGCGTGCGTCTGGGTCGCGGTGCGCGCGCCCGGCGGGAGCGACGGGTCCGGGTTCGCCGTGTTCGTCGTCGCGGCGGCGGTGGTCGGCGGCGCGGCCGTCGAAGCCGCGTCGCTGGTTCCCTTCGACTTCGCCGGCCTCCTGTCGCTCGTCGCGTTCGTCGGCGGCGTCTACCTCGCGGCGGCCGCGGCGCGCAAGCGCTTCGGCGCGGAGCGCACCGCGGGCGCCTGACCGGAACCGGCCACGCCTACCTGCCGCGCAATCCTTATTCGGGTGCCGGGAGACTGACAGGGTATGCGAATCGCGTTACTCGGCGGGACCGGCGACATCGGCGAGGGACTCGCCCTGCGGTGGGCGTACCACACGGACCACGAGGTCGTCATCGGTTCCCGCGACCCGGAGAAGGCCCGCGCGAAGGCCGAGGAGTACGAGACCGAACTCGACAGCCGCGGCGTCGAGAAGAAGGTCACGGGCTTCGTCAACGAGATGGCGGCCGACCGCGCGGACGTGGTGGTGCTGGCGGTGCCGCCGTATCACGTCGCCGACCTCACCGAGGAAATCGCCGACCGCCTCGACGAGGACTCGCTTTTGGTGTCGCCCGCCGTGGGGATGCAGAAGGGCGAGGGCGGCTTCCGGTACAACCCCCCGAGCGCGGGGAGCGTGACCCAGTTGGTCGCGGAGGCCGCGCCCGAGGACGTGCCCGTGGTCGGGGCGTTCCAGAACCTCGCGGCCGACCGCCTCGCGAACCTCGACGTGGAACTCGACCTCGACACGCTCGTCGTCGGGGACGACGGCGACGCGAAGGAGAACGTGAAGGACCTCGCGGCGGGCATCGAGGGCCTGCGCGCGCTGGACGCCGGGCCGCTCGCGAACGCGGCGGAGGTGGAGTCGCTGACGCCGCTGCTCATCAACCTCGCCATCCACAACGACGGTCTACACGACGTCGGCGTCCGCTTCGAGTGACGCGACGGTAGCCAGTTTCTCGCGGAGCGCACCGGCGTCACGAGCGAGCACGCGAATCATCGGTTCCTTCCCGACGGCGCCCTCGTCGAGCACCGCGTCCGGCGCGCGCTCCCGGCCGCGCATCGCGTCGCGGGCGGTCCAGTCCATCGTGCCGTCGGCGTCCGCGGGTTCGTCGGCGCGGTCCACGGTTTCGGCGTCCCAGCGCTCGCGGAGCGCGCTCGCCCGCGCCTCGCCGTACCGGACGTTCGCGGCCGCGGCGACGCCGGGGTCGGTCTCGCGCACGCCGAGCAGGAAGCGCGCGACGTGACTGGACGCGCCCGGCGCGATGCTCCCCGTCGCCCGGACGCCGCGAGACGTGGCGTGCAGGCGGCCGTCGACCGCCACCACGTCCGCGGGCGAGCGAGCGCCGGCGGGTGCGACGGCGACGTTCGTGCCGACTTCCGGAACCAAACCGGGCGGCCAGTCGGCTTCGAGCGCGGCGACCACGTCGCGGACGGCGGTGATTGCGTCCGCGGTGTCGGTGCGGGCGTCGCCGACGGCGCGGTGGTCGACCGGACCGTCGCCGGTGCCGACCGAGCGCTCCGAAGCGATGGCGGCCGCGACGCCCTCGACGCCGCGTTCGACCGCATCCGAGAGCGCGTCGCCGTGCGCGAGGCGGGCGACGATTGCGGCCGACAGCGTACACCCGGAGCCGTGGGTGTCGCTCGTGTGGACGCGCTCGCGGGTGAACGCTCGCGCGGCGTCGCCGACGAACACGTCGACGGGGTCGCCGTCGAGGTGGCCGCCGGTGAGCAAGACCGCGTCCGGCCCGAGGTCGGCGACGGCTTCGGCGGCCTCCCGGAGGTCTCCTTCGTGAGTGATTTCGACGCCAGCGAGCAGTTCGGCCTCCGGGACGTTCGGCGTGGCGAGCGTCGCGGCGGGGAGCAGAGCCTCGCGGACGGTGTCGACGCCGCGCTCGGTGAGCAGGCGGTCGCCGGACTGCGCGACGACCACCGGGTCGACGACCACGGGGAAGGCGGCGTCGCGGAGCGCATCGGCGACGGTTTCGACCACGTCGGCGTCCCCGAGCATCCCGGTCTTCGCGGCGGCCACGTCGAAGTCCGAGACGACGGCGTCACACTGCGCGCGGACGATGTCTGGGGAGAGGACGTCGCTCGCCGCGACGCCTCGGGTGTTCTGCGCGGTGACGGCGGTGACAGCCGAGGCGCCGAACGCGCCGCAGGCCTCGAAGGTCTTGAGGTCGGCCTGCGCGCCCGCGCCGCCGCCGCTGTCGGACCCGGCGACGGTGAGCGCGACCGGCGGCGTCGGGGCGTCGGCGGGCATCAGTCGTCGGCCGCGGGGGACGCGCGACTCGGGAGGTCGACCGAGGGAGCGTCGACGCCGAGTTCCTCGATGGCGGCGTTCGCGGCGGCCTTCCCGGAGAGGAGCATCGCGCCGAACGTCGGCCCCATCCGCGTGAGGCCGTGCGTGGTCGCGGTGGCGAGGCCGGCGGCGATGAGGCCGTCGTGGACTTTTCCGGTGTGTTCGACGACCTTGTCCTCGCTGTCCGCGACCCACATCGAGTCGTGGCCGGGCGAGTCGTGGCCGGGCGCCCCGTACTCACCGTCCTCGGTCTTGTCCATCCCGGTGTTGTGCTCCTCGGCGTGCTCGATGCCGGCGGCGTCGACGACGCCGCGCTCCTGGAGCTTGGAGACGACGACGGCGTCGTGGCCCGTCGCGTCGACGACGAGGTCGGCCTCGACGGCGATGGGGTCGACGCAGGTGAGTTCGCGGGGGAGCGCGTGGACGGGCGTCCAGTTCATCACGATGCCCGCGACCTCGTGGTCGTCGCGCACGACCACGTCCGTGAACTCGGTCATGTTCTGGATGCGCGCGCCGGCGTCGCAGGCCGCTTTGATGAGTGACGAGCAGGCGTGCGGGCCGTCCGCGACCGCGAGCCCCTCGGTCTCGTCGTCGTACTCGTAGGGGACGCCGAGGTCGTCGAGTACGTCGTCGGCGGGCGCGCGGACGGTGAGTTTGTTCATCAGGAAGCCGCCGAGCCAGAAGCCGCCGCCGAGGTAGTTGTTCTTCTCGACGACGGTGACGTCCACGTCGCGGTCGGCGAGTTCCTTGGCGGCCATCAGGCCGGAGGGGCCGCCGCCGACGATTATCACGTCGGTCTCGGTGTCGTCGACGAACTCCTCGGTCCACTGGCGGGCGATTGCGCGGGTGACCTGCGCTTCGTCTGCGTCGGCGAACGAGTCGAACGGCATACTACTAGGTGATACAACCGAGTAATTAAGCGTTTGGATGGACGGTCCCCTGCGTCGGTCGTGCGCGAACCCGCCTCGCTGAACCCCCAACTGCTAAATCAGCCCGCTCTCTCGTAGGGGTATGGACGCGGTCTGGGACGGCGACGGCGTCGCCGACGGGTTCGCCGACGAGTTCGAATCGTGGGCGACCCGGAACGGCGGCACGATGGCGGAGCGAACCGACGAGCGACTGCGCTGCGAGTTCGAATCCTCGGACACGCAGATGATGACCGGCGTCGGCGTCTACGAGGCCAACGGCCGGCACATGCTGCGCTTCGAGACGGTGCGCGAGGAACTCGAACTGAAGATGCTCACGCGCTTCGAAATCGGGGAGACGCGGCTCGCGCTCCAGTCGGACAAGGGCTCCCGGATGTTCGTCTTCGACGCCGACGCCGGCGAGTGGCGCGTCGAGAAGAAGCCGGTTTAGACGCCCCAGAACACGGCGATGCCGGCGACCGTCACCACCGACAGCAGGAGTTGGAGGGGCATCCCGACCCGGAAGTAGTCCCCGAACTTGTAGCCGCCCGGCCCGTACACGAAGAGGTTCGTCTGGTAGCCGACCGGCGTCATGAACGCCGTCGACGCCGCGAACGTCACCGCGAGCACGAACGCGAAGGGATTCGCGCCGATGTCGACGGCGGCCTCGACGGCCACCGGAATCATCAACACGACGCTCGCGTTGTTGCTGATGACGCCCGTGATGAGCCCGGTGAACACGTAGAACACCCACAGCACCGCTATCGCGGGGAGCATCGTCGCCGTGGCCGCGACTAGCGACCCGAGCAGGGCGGCCGCACCCGTCTGTTCGAGCGCGATGCCGAGCGGAATCACGCCCGCCAGCAGGAAGATGACGTTCCAGTCGACGGAGTCGTACACCTCGCTCGGGTGGAGGACGCCGGTGCCCACCATCGCGACGACGCCGCCGAGCGCCGTCGTGACGATGTGCAGCGGCGTGACCGTCGCGGCGAGCACGACGCCGACGATGATGGCGACTGCGTACGGAATCTTTTCGGTTCGGTAGTTCGGCTCGTCGGGTTCGTGCGCGACGATGAAGTCCGGATTCGTCGACAGACGGTCGATGCTGTCCTCGGGCGCCTGCACGAGCAGGGTGTCCCCGACGCGCATCTCCACGTCGTCCAGCCGGCTCCGGAGCGTCTCCCCGCGCGACCGGAACGCCAGCACGTTCGCGTCGTAGCGGCTCCGGAACCCCGTCGACTTCAGCGTCTCGCCGACGAGCGACGACCCCGACTGGATGACGACCTCGACGAGCGTCTGCTCCTCCTGGGTGGTCGGTTCGAGTTCGGATTCGGACTCGGGCGTTCCCGCCAGCGAGAGGTCGTCCACGGCCGCAATGGACGCGAGCGTGTCGCGGTCGGTGCGGACGGTGAGCACGTCGCCGGCCTGGATGACCTTCTGCCCGATGGGTTCGATGAACCGGTCGTCGCCCCGCACAATCTGGAGGATGTCCGCGTCGAACCGGCGCTCGTCGATGGCCTGCGTGACCGTCTTCCCGACGATGGGCGAGGACTCCCGGACGACCACCTCGGTGAGGTAGTCCTCCATCTCGTACTCCGCGAGGTAGTCGTCGGCCGCGGGCACGCGCTCGGGAAGCAGGCGCGGCGCGACGGTGAACAGGTACAGCGACCCGACGACGAGCACGACGACGCCGAGTTGCGTGAACTCGAACATCGAGAACGCGTGCAGGCTCTCGATGCCCTCGGCCTCGCCGAGGCGGGCCGCCGTCTCGCTCGCGAGCAGGTTCGTGGACGTCCCGATGAGCGTCAGCATGCCGCCGAGCATCGACGCGAACGACAGCGGAATCAGGAGTTTCGACGGACTCGTCTTCCCCTTGTGCGCGAGGTCAGAGACCACGGGCACGAGGATAGCGACGACGGGCGTGTTGTTGATAAACCCCGAGACGGGGCCCGCCGAGCCGATGGTCGCCGCGAGTTGGCGGCGCCGACTCGTCCCCGCGAAGTCGGCCATCTTCCGGCCGAGAATCTGGACGAGGCCGGTCCGGCTCACCCCCGTACTCAGGATGAGCATCGCGAGCACCGCGACGGTCGCCTTGTTCGAGAACCCCGAGATGCCCTCCGCCGTGGAGACGTTCGTCCAGTCCCCAAGCACCACCAACACCACCATCACGAGGATGGCGGTCACGTCGATGGGGAGCCACTCGGTGACGAACAACACCAGCGACCCGAGCACGACGGCGAACACCACGAGCATCTCCGTGGTCACCGGGGGCGTCCCGCCCGACGCGGCGAGCGGTAGCGAGAACATACCACCGCGGACGAACGCTCGTCAAATGAGGCTACCGGAAGGCAGCGACCGGCGCACGCGGACGGCGACGGGACGCTTCGGGCGACGCCGGCGGCGCCGCTGGCGAGCGAACTGAACCGCGGAGAATCGGCGTGACCGACTACGCGCCCGCTTCTTCGAGCGCGTCCTCGAGCTGTTCGCGCTGGGTGACGCCGACGAATCGCTCCACGACGCCGTCGTCGTTCTCCACGACGATGGTCGGAATGGAACGCACCTGGTACTCGTTGGCGACGTCCTCGGCTTCGTCGACGTCGATCTTCTCGAACGTGACGCTGTCCCAGTCTTCCTCGAGCTCTTCGAGGATGGGGTCCTGCGTCTTGCAGGGGCCACACCAGTCCGCGTAGAAGTCTTTGAGGGTGACGGTCATCGGTCTATCGAGGCTTGCCGCGCCCCGCGCTTAAGGGTTTCTCACGGGTGGGTGCTTGCCGCGAGTCGGGGTGACTCGAAAGGTTTAGGCCGTCGCGGCGTCAGGGAGCGTACATGAGCAGTGGTCAGAACTCCGGCGGGCTGATGTCCAGCGCGGGGCTCGTTCGCTACTTCGACTCCGAGGACCCCAACGCGATGCAAATCGACCCGCGCTCCGTCGTCGCGACGGGCGCGTTCTTCGGCGTCGCCATCCTGTTGCTCCAGTTCTTCGTGTAGAGCGAGAGGCTTTTTCGCGCCCGCCGCGTACTCGCAGTCATGACTGTCAAGGCCGGCGTCGTCGCCGTACAGGGCGACGTCTCCGAGCACGCGGACGCCATCCGGCGCGCCGCCGCGTCCCACGGCGAGGACGCGGAGGTCGTCGAGATTCGGAAGTCGGGCATCGTCCCCGACTGCGACATCCTCCTGTTGCCCGGCGGCGAGTCCACCGCCATCTCTCGACTGCTCGCCCGGGAGGGCATCGACGACGAGATTCGCGACCACGTCGCCGCCGGCAAGCCCGTGCTGGCGACGTGTGCGGGCCTCATCGTCTCCTCGACGGACGCGAACGACGAGCGCGTCGACACCCTCGACGTACTGGACGTGACCGTCGACCGGAACGCGTTCGGTCGGCAGGTCGACTCCTTCGAGGCGCCCCTGGACGTGACCGGACTCGACGACCCGTTCCCCGCGGTGTTCATCCGCGCGCCGCTCATCGACGGCGTCGGCGACGACGTGGAGGTGCTCGCCGAGTGGGACGGCCGCCCGGTCGCGGTGCGGGACGGTCCCGTGGTCGGCACGTCCTTTCACCCGGAACTCACGGACGACCCGCGAATCCACGACCTCGCCTTCTTCGCGCGGGAGGAGGCAGTCTTTTGACCGTTCCCGTCGTGGTACGAACGTGAACGCGCACATCGATGCGGTCCGCGTCGCCGGGACGCCGGACGGCCCAGTCCCCGTGGTCATCCTCGGCGTCGACGGCGAGGACGACGTCCTCCCCATCTTCGTCGGGTTCGACGAGGCGTCGAGCATCGCGCGCGGCCTCGACGCGACGGACATCGGGCGCCCGCTCACCCACGACCTGACGCTGGACCTCGTGGAGGAACTCGGCGGGCGCGTCGAGCGCGTCGTCGTCTCCCGCGTCGAAGAGGGAACCTACTACGCCGACCTCCACGTCCAGACGCCTCGCGGCGAGGAGGTCGTGGATGCGCGCCCGAGCGACTCGCTGGCGCTGGCCGCGCGAACGGACGCGCCCGTCGAGGTGGCCGAGGACGTCTTCGAGGACGGCCGGCGCGCCCCCGGGACGTTCGACGAACTGCGGGACATCCGCGAGGTGATGGAGGGATGAGCGACGCCGAGGCGAGCGCGGACGACGTGCTCCGCGAACTGTTCGCGGTCATCGAGGACCGGAAAGAACGGCTCCCCGCGGACTCCTACACGGCGAGCCTGTTCACCCACGAGAAGGGCGAGAACGCCGCCCTCGAAAAGCTCGGCGAGGAGGCCACGGAGTTCCTGCTCGCCGCGAAGGACGGCGACGAGGCCGAACTCGCCCACGAGGGCGCGGACATCATCTACCACATGCTCGTCGTGCTCGCGCAAAACGACGTGGACGCCGACGCCCTGCTGGACGAACTGGAGTCCCGTCGGTAGCCGAAATCGAGTTTCTGGCGCGTCGGTTGGCGTCCGAGTACCGGAGGGGTTATCCGCCGACGCCGGGTAGCGTGTATCGGACGGCACGGTCGGCCAGTCGCCTTTCAAACTCGCGTGGTTTCCACGCGCAGTTCCGCTGGCCGACCTACCCCGTCTCTCTAACGACGAAGAGCGACGGCTATTCTGCGCGCGCCCCTCGGCGGAACCGAATCGCTTTCCCGACGGCCCGGCGACTGCTCCGTTCGTCATGGAGTCTGTGGTCTCGGCCGACGGCACGGAAATCGCGTACGAGGCGCGGGGCGACGGCCAACCCCTCGTGCTCGTGCACGGCATCGCGGGCAGCAAGGCGAGCTGGCGGACGGTTCCGGGCCGCCTCGCCGACGACTACCGCGTCGTTGCGATGGACCGGCGCGGTCGCGGCGACAGCGGAGACGGCGACGGGTACGCGCTCGAACGCGAAGTTGAGGACGTCCACGCAGTTTTGAATGCGGTCCGCGCTGATTCGGACGCCGGCGACCCCGTCCTGTTCGGGCACTCCTACGGCGGTCTCGTCGCACTCGCGGCGGCCGGAGATGCGGCCCTCTCGGGACTGCTCGTCTACGAGCCCGCCGTCGTCGCGGGCGACCACCCGGGCGGCGTGCAGCGCGCGGCCCGGATGCGGGACCTGCTCGACGCGGGCGACCGCGAGGCCGCCGTCGAGTTGCTGTTCCGCGGGTACGGCGGGCAGGAACTGGTCGACCGGATGCCCATCGAACAGATTGCGCCAATCGCGGACACCGTCGTCCGCGAGCACGACGTGGTCGTCGAGTACGGCGTCGACGAGTTCGACGCCGACGTGGGTGCACCGGCGCGAGTGCTCGTCGGCGAGACCAGCGACGACCACGTCCACCGCGCGGTCGACGCGGTCGCCGAGCGACTGGACGCGGACGTGTCGGTGCTCCCGGACACCGGCCACCACGCCCTCGAAACCGCGCCCGCGGCCCTCGAAGACGAGGTTCGGCAGTTCCTCGGTTAGCGCGCCGCGAGCCACCCGCCGATAGCGCCGGCGATGGCGGAGTCGACGGCGAGCAAGAGGAAGACGACGACGGAGAACGCGGCGACGCCGAGGCCGAGCAGGCCGGCGGGCACGAGGCCGGTCGCGGACACCACGAGGCTCGCGAGCACGAGGAACGACGCGACGACGAGGCCGCCGAGCGCGCCCGCGAGCAGGCCGTTGACCGCGCCGCCCCAGACGCCCTCCTTCGCCAGCCAGCCGGCGGTGAAGCCGCCGAGCAGGCCGGCGGCCGCGTGACCGACGCCCGGAATCGCGAACGCGAACACGCCGAGCACGAACTGGACCGCGAACCCCGCGAACACCGCGCGCCACTTGACCATACGCGAGGGGACGGCACGCGGGCGTAAAAGCCTCGCGCGCCGATACGTGGCCTTTTACGTGTCGCGCGTCTACCGACGGCCATGATTTTCGAGAACCTACCGACGACCCCCACGTCGGAGGAACTCCTCGACAAGGCGTTCTCCCGGGCGGCACGCGCGGGGCGCGCCAAGCAGGGCCGGGAGGCACAGGAGTCGATGCTCCAGACCTCCTCGAACATCCTCGGGGACAACCTCCACAACGTCGTGACGGAGTGGCCGGACTTCGACCACGTCGACGAGTTCTACTACGAACTCGCGGACGCCATCCTGCGAGACGAGTTCGCCGACGACGAGGGCGTGGACAGACTCCGCAAGCACCTCTCGGAACTCTCGTGGGCGTCGAAGAAGACCCACGACCTCGGCCGCGAGTACATCGGGAAACTCCCGCACGACGCGGACGCCGCCCGGAAGATTCGCAAGCAGGGGTTCGCGCGGATGGGCTCCGTGATGAACCAGGTCGAGGACGACCTCGACGCCGTCGGGCGGGCGCGTGACGCGCTGAAGGTGCTACCGGACATCCGGCCGGACGAACCGACCGTGGTCGTCGCGGGCTACCCGAACGTCGGGAAGTCGTCGTTCGTGAACACCGTGACGAACGCCAAAATCGAGACCGCGGAGTACCCGTTCACGACGAAGGGCGTGCGCGTCGGCCACTTCGAGAACGACCGCGTGCGCTGGCAACTCGTGGACACGCCGGGTCTGCTCGACCGACCGGCCGACGAGCGCAACGAAATCGAGGACCAGGCGGTCTCCGCGCTCGCCCACGCCGGCGACGTCATCTTGTTCTTCCTCGACCCGAGCGGGACGTGTGGCTACCCCCTCGACGACCAGCGCGCGCTCCGCGCGGAGGTCGCCGACCGCTTCGGCGACACGCCGCTGGTCACGGTCTGCAACAAGACCGACCTCTCCGAGGACGTGGAGGCCGACTGCTACATGAGTATCGAGGAAGGCGAGGGCGTCGAGGACGCGCTCGACGCGGCGGTCGAAGCGGCGGGGTACGAGCCCGAACTGCCCTTCGAGGACTCCTAGGCGACGTCGAGGTCGTCGGTCCGACCGTTCTCGCGTCAGTCCACGCGCTCGACTTCGACGTACCTGACTTCGACAGCGAGGTCGCGGCCGGCGCGCTCGTCGATGCGGTCGTTCAACTGTTCTGGGAGGTCGGGGTAGTCGGCGTCGGGCGGCACGCCGAGTGTGACGACGACGGTCTGTGGCTGGCGGACGATGAGGCCGCGCTCGTACTCGAAGCGCGTGTCCAGTAGCGTGACGCCCGGATACCCGTCCTCGGCCACGACGTCGTCGACGGCGTCGTTGATGGCCTGCTCGGTGGACGCCGACTCGAAGGACGCGAACGTGACGCCGCCGAGGAACGCCGACAGCACCGCGATGGCGATTGCGAGCACGGCGACGCGCTTCACGAGCGAGGACCGCGCTTCGCCGACGCGGAAGAACCGCTCGGGCCGATAGCCCGAGTACCACAGCACGACGAGCGCCGCGAGGTTGATGGAGAGAACGTTCACCGCGACGAGAATCGAGGACCCGACGGCGAGCGTCGGGATGTTCCACGCGACGCCGATGCCGACGGCGGCTGCCGGCGGGATGAGCGCCACGGCGATGGCGACGCCGACGAGCGCCGCGGAGACGCCGGTCATCAGGCTGAACGCGCCCGCGACGCCGGCGCCGAGCGCGACGACGAGCGAGAGGAAGTCCGGGCGCAGGCGCTCTCTGACCTCGGTGAGCGAGAGCACGTCGAGGCCGGGCGGCACGACGTTCGTCTCCTTCACGAACAGCGCGAACGCCGTCGACCCGAGTATCGCGAGCGCGACGCCGACCAACTGGAGGCGGACGCCCCGCCGGAACAGGTCCTCGTCGTTGACGACGGTGCCGACGCTCGCGGACATCGCCGGGCCGAGCAGGGGCGCGATGACCATCGACCCGACGACAGTCGCCGGCGAGTTCAACAGCAGGCCGGCGGTCGCGATGACGGTGCTGACGACGGTCATCACGACGTACGTCTGCCGGGACGGCGCGAGGTCCTCGGCGCGCGCCACCAGTTCCTCGCGGGCGATGCGGTCGCCGTTCTCCGCGTCCACCTCGTAGCGCGCCTCCAGTTCCTCGAACCGCCGGGAGACGACCGTCTCGGCGTCCACGACGACCGTGTACGCGTCCTCGGAGAGTCCCACGCTCCGGAGCGATTCGAGGACTTCTTCGACGGCCTCCGTCGGGAGCGGGAAGTGGACGACCGCGGTGTACTCGCGGCCGCTCGTCTCGTCGGTCACGACGTAGTCGATGCCCTCGTCGTCGAGGACGCCGAGGACGGCGTCGCGTTTCCCCGCGGGCACCGTCACCTGTACGAGTCGCACGCCTCCCGATTGAGGGGGGGCGAAGAAAAGCGTTCAGGGGCGAGTGCCGTCTCTCGGGTCGGCAGCGTTACGCGGCGGTCGCGTTGTACGTCACGCGCACGTCGGCGGTGACGGTGACGGGACCGGACTGGATGGACGTACCGGCGTCGCCGCCCGCGCTCGCGTACGCCGCTTCGACGCGGTAGCCGCGGTAGTTCGTGTCCGCGGAGACGATGGTGTGGACGCCCGTGACGGAGACGCTGCCGGCGGCGGCGAGCGTGTCGGCGCGGTTGCGCGCGTTCTCCATCGCCTTCGTCAGCGCCTCGTTGTGGAGTTCTTCGCGTTTCTCCTCGGAGAGCGTGAAGGAGACGCCGTTGACCGTGTCGGCGCCGTTCTCGACGGCGAGGTCGATGACTTCGCCGGCGGCCTCGGTGTCAGCGAGCGTGATTTCGAACGCGTGGACGCCGCGGTAGCCGCGGGTCTCGGTGCCTTCGGGCGTGCGCTCGCGTTCCTCGCGGATGTCGTAGTGCGCGGTGCGGATGTCCTCGGACGCGATGCCGTAGTCTTCGAGCGCGCTGCGGAGCGATTCGGCGCCGGACGCGAGTTCCTCGCGGACCGCCGTCGAGTCGTCGCCGGTCGCGGTGACGGCGACGCGCACGATGGCCTGGTCGGGCGTGGCCTCGACCTGGCCGTTCGCGGAGACGGTAATCGACTTGCCGGACTGGTCGGGCTGGCTGGCCGCGGCGGAGCCGCTGCCGAGCGCGAGCGCGCCGGCGACGCCGGCGCTCACGAGCAGGGCCGAACCGAGGACGGCCATCAGGAGTGTCTTCCGTTGCATACGAGACTGTCTACGACACAACACCTCTTGAAGGTCTCTGGGACTGAAAGGGTCGTTTGAGCGTTCGAGCCGGTGACGCGGGACTTAACCCCGTTCGCGGGCAACAGCGAGTATGTTCGAGAACCGCCCCGACCGGAGCGACGAGGTCGTGCTCGTCGGCCGGTCGAACGTCGGGAAGTCCACGCTGATGCGCGAGATTACGGGCCACAAGGTCCCCACGGGACAGAAACCCGGCGTCACGCGCGAACCCAACCACTTCGACTGGGCGAGCGAGGACTTCATGGTCACCGACCTGCCGGGCTTCGGCTACATGCAGGGCGTCGAGGAGGGCCACGAGGAGGCCATCAAGACGGAGGTCGTGCAGTACGTCGAGGAGTACGCCGAGAACGTCATGGTCGGCGTGCTCGTCCTCGACGGGAAGGCCGCCGTCGACATCATCGACCGCCACAGCGGCGACGACGAGATTCCCCACGTCGTGGAACTCTACTACCTCCTCGAGGAACTCGGCATCCAGCCGGTCGTCGCCGTGAACAAGATGGACAAAGTCCCGGACCGCGACGAGCGCTTGAACGACATCGCGGACCGCCTCGGCCTCTACCCGCCGTGGAAGCAGTGGCGGGACGTCATCGCGCCCATCACCGCGAAGAAGGGGAAGATCGGTCCCTTCGAGGACGCGATGAAGAGCCACCTCGAAGCCGCGAAGCGCGACGACCTGAAGAAGTTCTTCGCGTGACCGGCAGCATTCTGGTCCGCGAACCCAGCGCTTACGGAGCCCCGACGAGCGTCTAGGGACGATGAGTCGCCTCGACGAGACGACGCGACGCGGCCTGCTCGGTCTCGCGGGCGCCCTCGCCATCACCGGGGGTGCCGGCTACGGGATGTCGAAACTCTCGACTGGCGGCGACGGCGCGTCGTCCGCGCCCCTCCACCACACCACGGAGACGACGAGTCTCGGCCTCGACCTCGACGGTCACCCGGTGATGGGGTCGATGGACGCGCCCGTGGACGTCTACTACTACACTGACTACCAGTGCCCGTTCTGCGGGCGCTTCGAGCAGAACGCGCTCCCGAAACTCGTCTCGAACGAGGTGTCGTCTGGCACCGCCCGCCTCGTGTTCGTGGAGTTCCCGAACATCGGCCCGGCGTCGACGACGGCGGCCGTCCTCGACCGGTGCGTGTGGCGGCAGGTCCGCGAGTCGGACCCGCAGGCGTGGTGGCGGTGGCACACCACGCTGTTCGACGAGCAGGGCCAGCCGAACTCGGGGTGGGCGTCGCGGGAGAACCTCCTCGGCATCGCCGAGGACGTGGACGGCGTGGACGCGGCGGCCGTCGAGGCGTGCGCGGACGACCACGGCGAGGCGATTCGGGACAGCATCGCGGCGGACGTAGAGCGAGGAAAGACGTACGGCGTCCGGGCGACGCCGACGTCGGTGTTCGTCAAGCGAGGAACAGAGAAAGCCGGCCGGGTCGTCGGCGCACAACCGTACTCGCGGTTCCAGACCGCGGTAGAGCGCATCCGAGACGCATGACGCGAGCGACCGCGACCGGACTGCTGGCGGCGTTCGGGTACGCCTGCTCGACGGGACGACGCGTCCTCGGTGCGTCGGTCGCCGCGGCAGTGGCGTACGGCGTGCTCGTGTTGAGCGCGTTCCCGTCGTACACCGCCCAGATGGTGCGCGCCGACGTGGCGTACGTGGACGACGCGCTCGTCGCGCTGTCCGAGAACACGGCGGCGACGGCGGGCACCGTGGGGTTCGCGCTGGTCGTGTTGTACGCGCTGACGACCGGCGTCGCCGTCGTCGCCGCCGTCGGCCAACTCCGGTACGGCGACCAGTCCGGCGCCGGCGGCGTCACCGGCGTCCTCCCCGGTCTCGTAGCGTCAGGGTGTGCGAGTTGCGGCGCGGGCCTGCTCGGCCTGTTCGGGTTCGCGGGCGCGCTCGCCGCGCTCCCGTTCCACGGCAACCTCCTGCGGTTCGCGGGTATCGCGGTGCTGGTGTGGTTTCTCGCCCGCACGGGCGACCCGCGGAACTGCAGCGTCGACCGCGGAGCGCCGGTCGAGTGACGGCGTAGCCTCAAGTACGGGGACGCGACCACGCCGCCCCGTGACGTGACAGTCACCGCGAGCCGACCACTTCGGAACGACGGCCGGACGGCTCGCGGGCGGGACGGCCGTCTGCACGAAATCGAGGGGGCGACTCGGGAGAAAGGCCTCGTCACAAGGGGCTCGGAGGGGGTAACTCCTCGTCACCGTCGCCCGCGAGTCCGTTGGGCGGCCCCGGACAAGACCCTTTCACTCCCAGTCCGCCCACGCGCGGCGTTCGGCCGCCGCGGCGGCGACGCCGCCGACGTTCAGCGCACCGTCCTCGGTGACGACGCGGTCGACGAGTCGCGCCGGCACCGCCTCGAACACCGGATTCTCGACCGAAATCGGCGCCTCGCCGCCGTAGAGTGTCGCCGGGTCGCCACCCTCGATTGGTAGTTCCTCGGGCGCGACCTTGTCCGCGGCACACGCCACGAGTACGGACACGTCCGCATCGCGCGCGGCGAGCGCCACTCCGCGCGTGCCGACCTTGTTGACGACGCGTCCGTCCGGGAAGACGGCGTCCGCGCCCGCGAGAACGGCGTCGCAGGCCGCGACGGCCGCCGGAACGTTCGCGTCCGTCGTGAGCGTCACCGCCGTCGCGTCGGCCAACTCCTCGGCGACGCCGACGCCCTCGCTTCCGGGT
The DNA here is from genome assembly GCF_021233415.1 of Halobacterium litoreum. Classification (NCBI taxonomy): domain Archaea; kingdom Methanobacteriati; phylum Methanobacteriota; class Halobacteria; order Halobacteriales; family Halobacteriaceae; genus Halobacterium; species Halobacterium litoreum. The sequence continues at coordinate 2,359,665 of NZ_CP089466.1, forward strand.
CGGGATTCGGCGACCCAGACGCGGTCGGGTTCATACTCGCGGAGCGCCGCGAGCACGGTCCCCGACCGGGAGAGCGTGAACACCACGCTCGCGTCCCCGAGTTCGGCGGCGGCCTCGCTGGCGGCGCGGTCGTCCGCTTCGGCGGCTTCCCCGGCCACCCGGCGCGCGCTGGCCTCGACCGCCTCGGGCGTCCGCCCGTCGGCCGCGTGCATCGCGCGGTTCACGCGGTTCCGGACGACCGCCATCCCCGGTTTCGCGTCGAGCAGCGCGCGCGCCGTCTCGGCGACAGCGTCCCAGTCGTCGGCGACCGCCGCCTCGTCGCGGAGCACGTCCAGCGCTCGCAGCGAGAGGTACGCCGACCCGTGTTCGCCGTCGCCCGCGACGCTCTCGGCGGTCGGACGCACGGCGTCGTAGGACGCCCAGAGGTCGGGGACGGTGTCGCGGCGCCGAATCTCGGTCGCCGGCACCCACTCGTGTTCCGCGGTCTCGTAGTTCGTCGTCACCGCCCGCGAGGGCACGTCGAACAGGAAGGGGTGGACGAGCCACGTGCCGTGGTCGGGGTCGTCGACCGCGAACGGGTCGCCGTGCCTGACGAGCGTCGCGTCGGTCAGCCCGGTCTCCTCGGCGATTTCCTCGCGGGCGAGCGCGTCCGGGTCGCCCTCGGCGTGGCCAGCGACGGCGCCCCACTTGCCTGGGTAGGAGCCGACCGCGTCGCTCCGTCGGAGCAAGAGCACGTCCGGGCCGTGTCGGAGGAACACGGTCACCACGTCGGTCGCCATGTCGGGAGCGTGGGCCGCGTCGCGCTTGAACCTATTTGCCGGTCGGCGCCGAACGTTCACGCATGCAAACCGTGGTAATCGTCAGCGACACGCACGTGCCGTCGCGGGCGCCCGAGATTCCGGACTTCGCGGCGAACGAGATGGAGGACGCCGACCTCGTGATTCACGCCGGCGACTTCGACAGCCGCGAGGCGTACGAGACGGTGCGAGACCTCGCGGACGACCTCGTGGCCGTCCACGGGAACACGGACCCGCGCGGCCTCCAACTCCCGGCGGTCGAGACGGTGTGGGTCGAGGACGTGCAGTTCGTCGTCACGCATGGCACCGGGCGGCTCGCGGGCTACGACGACCGCGTCGCCGAGAAGATTCGGGGGGCCCGCGACGACCCCGACGCCGTCGGCGTCTGCGGGCACACCCACGAACTCCGGGACTGGACCGTCGGGGACGTGCGCCTCCTGAACCCGGGGAGCGCGACGGGTGCGGAGCCAGCGGATTCGGCGTCGCTGCTGCTCGTAGACGTCGAGGGCGAGGACGCGGACGTGACGCCGCGCTGGGAGTGAGTCGTCTCCGGTACCGCCGGGGCTTTTGTCGGTGGCGTCGAACCCGGTGATATGCACGCGTTTGCGGTGTCGGGGCTGCCGGAGGTGCGGCCGGGGGACGACCTCGCCGCGCTGGTCGGCGACCGCGCCGAACTGGAGGACGGCGACGTGGTCTGCGTCGCCAGCACCGTGGTGTCGAAGGCCGAGGGGCGGACGGCGTCGCTCGCGGACTTCCCGGCGGGACCGCGCGCCCGCGAAATCGCCTCGGAACTGGAGGCCGCGACGGGCGACGAGAAGGACCCGCGGTTCGCGCAGGCCGTCTTAGAGGAGTCCGTCGACCTGCTGATGGAGGCGCCGTTCCTGCTGACGGAGACGCGGTTCGGGCACGTCGGCGTGAACGCCGGCATCGACCGCTCGAACACGGGCGACGCCGAGTTGCTGTTGTTACCAGAGAACCCCTCCGAGAGCGCCGAGCGAATCCGTTCGGGGCTGGACGCCGACGTGGCCGTCGTGGTGACCGACACCTCGGGGCGGCCGTTCCGACACGGCCAACGTGGCGTCGCGCTCGGGTGGGCGGGGATGCCGGCGTCCCGCGACTGGCGCGGGGAGACGGACCGCGACGGCCACGAACTCGAAGTGACCGTGGAGAGCGTCGTGGACGAACTCGCGGCGACGGCGAACCTCGTCTCCGGCGAGGGCGACGGCGGGACGCCCGTGGTCGTGGTTCGTGAGTTCGCGTTCGGCGACCACGGCGGGAGCGACGCGCTCTACCGGGAGGTCGAGGGCGACTTCGTGCGGCAGGCGCTCCGGGGGTGGGAGTATGCGCGGGATTGAACTGACGCCCGAGATTCCCGTGAGCGAGGTCGCCGAACTGGGCGCGCTGGCGGAGGACGCGGGCTTCGACTCGGTGTTCGCGTCGTGTCACTACAACAACCGCGACCCGTTCGTCGCGCTCGACCGGGTGGCGGCGGCGACCGAGTCGGTGCGCGTCGGGCCGGGCGTCGCGAACCCCTACGAGACCCACCCCGTGAAACTCGCCTCGCAGGTGGCGACGCTCGACGAGGCCAGCGGCGGGCGCGCGGTGTTCGGCGTGGGCGCTGGCGACGCGTCGACGCTGTCGAATCTCGGGTTCGAGCGAGAGAAGCCGCTCCGGCGCGTGCTGGAGGCGTTCAAGGTCGCACAGGACCTCTGGGACGGCGAGCGCGTCGACCACGACGGGACGTTCGTGGCGCGGGACGCCGGCCTGAACTACGATGCGGGCGAGATTCCCGTCTACGTCGGGGCGCAGGGCCCGCACATGCTCCGGATGGCGGGGAAGCACGCGGACGGCGTGCTGGTGAACGCGAGCCACCCCCGCGACTTGGCGTGGTCGGCGGACCGCGTCGCCGAGGGCGCCGAAGACCGGGTCGTCGAGGGCGAGGTGGACGTGGCGGCGTTTGCGTCGGTGTCGATAGCCGAGGACGCCGACGAGGCGCTCGCGGCGGCGCGGCCACCGGTGGCGTTCATCGCGGCGGGCGCGGCGCCGCCCGTGCTCGACCGGCACGACATCGACCGCGAGCGCGCGGAACGAATCGGCGAGAAAATCGAGGCGGGCGAGTTCTCCGAGGCCTTCGGCCTGGTGACCGACGCGATGCTGACGGCGTTCTGTCTCGCGGGCGACCCCGAGTCGGTCGCCGAGCAGTTGGCGGCCGTCGGCGAACACGTTGACAGCGTGGTCGCGGGGTCGCCACTCGGCCCGGACCGCGAGAACGCAGTCAGGCTACTCGGCGAGGCGTTCGACGCGGCCGGCGTCTAGGAACGCTGGCGGCGCGTGCGCTTGGTCGCGGCGTCCGGCACGAGTTCCGAGAGCAGGCCGCCGAGCGCGAGCACGCCGAACGCGCCCGCGGAGACGGTGACGAAGAGGCCGCCGAGCGCGATGAGCGCCGCCGATAGCGGGTCGGTGCTGGCGGCGGTCGCGAAGTGGTCGACCATCGAGGTGACGTTGTCGATAACCCAAACCATGCTTCGAGTTCGCGGGGCCGGCGCCTTAGATGCTCCGGGAGCGTTATGCCGGTGGCGGCCGAACGCCGACCCGTGTCAGACGACGCCACACTCGACGCGTTCGGCGACCGGGCGGCCGAGTCGAACGACGACGGTGAGCGCACCGACCCCGCGCCGGTGACGAGTTCGTGGCGCGCGGACGCGGCGTGTTCGGCCTGCGGCGAGTCGGCGGCGCGTCGCTGGACGGCCGACGGCGAGCGCGTCTGTGCGGACTGCGTGCCGTGGACGACAACCGGCAGCGAGGCGTGCGACCAATAAACATACAAGTATTTCCTCCCCTACCCTTCGACAGTCGACTCCCCGCCGGTTCCCCCAACGCTACACCATGACAGATGCACACGATACTCGCGCCGTCGCGGACCCGCGGACACACGCCGACGCCCCGGCCCCGATGTCGGTGTCGGAGGCCAGCGACCTCGCTCACGGCGTCGTCGAGAACATCGAGACGGTCATCGTCGACAAGCGCGACGTCGTCGAGCACGTCCTGACGGCCGTCCTCGGCGGCGGGCACGTCCTCCTCGAAGACGTGCCGGGCGTCGGGAAGACGATGCTCGCGCGGGCGGTCGCTCGCTCCTTCGACGGCGACTTCCGGCGCGTCCAGTTCACTCCCGACCTCCTCCCGACGGACGTGACCGGCGTGAACGTCTTCAACGAGAAGACCCGCGAGTTCGAATTCCAGCCTGGCCCCGTGTTCGCGAACGTCCTGCTCGCCGACGAAATCAACCGCGCGCCCCCCAAGACGCAGTCCTCCCTGCTCGAAGCGATGGAGGAAGAGCAGGTGACCGCCGACGGCGACACGCGCGCCCTCCCCGACCCCTTCCTCGTCATCGCGACCCAGAACTCCGTCGAGCGCGACCGCACCTACGAACTCCCGGTCGCGGAACTCGACCGCTTCATGAAGAAACTCAGCCTCGGCTACCCCGACCGCGAGGAGGAAGTGGACGTCCTCGACCGCGTCGTCGGCGGCCACCCCATCGACGACATCGAAGCCGTCGCCGGCGTCGAGGACCTGCGGCGCGCCCGCGCCGCCACGGGCGCCGTCGAGGTGTCCCGGCCCGTGAAGGCGTACGTCACGGAACTCGCGCGCTACACCCGCGACCACGCCGCGCTCGGCGTGAGCCCCCGCGGCTCCATCTCCCTGCTCCGGGCCGCACAGGGCCGCGCGGTCCTCGATGGCCGCGACTACGTGGTTCCCGACGACGTGCAGGCCGAGGCGCGCGAGGCGCTCGCCCACCGCATCCGCACGGAAGCGGGCGGCACGCTCGGCGGCGAGGCCGCGCGCACGCTCGTCCAGCGCGCGCTCGACACCGTGAACCCCGAGTGAGATGGCGCCCGCACTCACTCGCCGCGGGCAAGTGGTGCTCGCGGTCGCCCTCCTCGGCGTCGCGCTCGGCTACGGGTTCGGCGGCCGGAGCCTGAACGCCGTCGTCGTGCCGGCGGCCGCGTTGCTCGTCGCCACGCACGTCTACGCCCGGTCGATTCCCGAACCCGGCGTCGAGCGCGTCACGCCCCGCGAGGGCCACCAGGGCGACCACCGAACCGTCGAACTCCTCGTGGACGCCGACCGGTCGTATCCGGCGACGGTGCGTGACTCGCTTGCCGACGGGCTGCGCGGAGACAGCGAACTCGCCACCGAAATCGACGGCCGCGAACTCGCGTACGACGTGGAGCTCGCGCGCCGCGGCGTCCACGCCGTCGGCCCGTGTTTCGTCACCGCGACCGACCCGTTCGGCCTCTGGGAGGTCGAATTCGTCGCGGCCGACCCGCAGACGGTGACGGTGTTCCCGCGCGTCCACGGCCTCGACGACACGGCGTCCCTGATTCGGGGCTACGTCGGCATCACGGACGAGCGCGAGCAGTTCGCGGGCGTCCGCGAGTACGAGCGCGGCGACCCGCTCCGGGACGTGAACTGGAAGGCGAGCGCGAAACACCCCGGCAGCCTCGCGGTCACCGAGTACGCCGGTGAGGGCGCGACCGACCGCGTCACCATCGCCGCGGAGTCCCTCGGGCCGCGCGCGGACTCCGTCGCGGAGGCCGCCGCGAGCATCGCCGCCCACCTCCTCGACGCCGGCGTCTCGGTCGGCGTCGCCACGCCGAACGGCGCGCTCGACCCGGCGAGCGGGGACCCCCACCGGCGGCGCGTGCTCGGCGTGCTCGCGGGCTTCCAGCGGGGGAAACTCCGGCGCCGCCGCAAGGACGAGGCGGAAATCGTCGTTCACGCGCCCGAGAGCGGCGAACACGTGTCGGTGACGGTGGCCGGAAACGACCACCGCTACGAGGAGTTCGTCGGCGGACGCACGAGCGCGAGCGACGCGGAGGTGGCGGCGTGAGCGTCGCCGACCTGCGGACCGCGGTCGGCGCCGACTGGGAGCGACCGTCCGCTGCGAGCGCCGTCGCGGGCGCCTGCGTCGCCGTCGTCGTCGGCGCGTACCTCTCCGTGCTCTACGAGGTGGTGTCGGTGGTCGGCGGCACGGCGACGTTCCTCGGCGCCGTCGCGGGCGCCGTCCTGCTCGCGGGCGTGCTTCGCGCGCTCCCGTGGAAGTGGGCGTTCGGCCTCGCCGCGACCCTGCTCGTCGGCGGGCTCGCGCTCTACCTCCGGGCGGTCCCGCCCGCATACTTCGCGGCGATGTCGCCGACGCGCGTCGCGATGGACACGGTCGCGTTGCTCACCGGCTACTCCGTGCTGCGGATGCCGGCGGCGGGCGCGTGGGCAATCGCGGTCGCGCCCGCGCCGACGTTCCTCGCGGCGTACTTCGCGGCGCGCGGCGAGTTCACGCGCGCGGCCGGCATCGCCGCCGCGGCGCTCGCGTTCTTCGTGCTGACCGGCGACAGCAACACGACGGTGACGCTCGTCGGCGTGCTCGCGGCGGCGGGCGCGGTCGGCTTCGGGACGCTCGCTCACCACGGCGCGGGCGGCCGGCAGGCGCAGGTGTTGGCGGCCGTGCTGGCGCTGATGATTGTCGGCTCGGCGACCGTCACCGCCGTTCCCGGCGGTCGCTCCCCGCTCGTGCCGTCGTCGTCGACGGCGACCGCGGGGAGTCTGGTGAGCGCGGACGGCTACGTCGGCGTCGGCGGGAGCCTCCGCCTCGACCCGAAGGTCCAGTTCGTCGTGGAGGCCGACCAGCCGTCGTACTACCGGACCGCCGTCTACGACCGGTTCACCGGCACGGGCTGGGTGCAGACCGCCGACGTCGGCACCCAGGAGAACATGCCGCCGCCGTCGGGCGACCGCATCACGCAACGCATCACCGCCGAACGGACGCTCGACTTGGTGCCGGCGGCGCCCGTCCCCCAGCGCATCGACGGCGTCGACGCCGACATCACAGAGGGCGGTCTCGTCGTGTCCGACGCGACGCTGTACCCCGGCGACAGTTATGAGGTCGAGAGCCGCGCGCCGCCCTCGGACCCGGCGACGCTCGCGGACGAGACCGGCGACGTGCCCGACGCCGTCGCCGAGCGCTACCTCCAGACGCCACAGAACACGGACGGCCGGGTCGTCGACCTCGCGGACCGCATCACGGAGAGCGCCGACTCGAACTACGAGCAGGCGGCCGCAATCGAGCAGTGGCTGGAGACGAACAAGCGCTACTCGCTGGACGCACGGGGCGCGCGCAACAACCTCGTGAACCAGTTCGTCCTGGAGAGCGACGTCGGCTACTGCACGTACTACGCCAGTTCGATGGCCGTCATGCTGCGCTCGCAGGGCGTTCCGGCGCGCTTCGTCGTCGGCTTCACCGAGGGCCAGCGCGTCGCCGAGGACGAGTGGGTCGTGCGCGGCGTCGACTCCCACGCGTGGGTCGAGGTGTACGTGCCCGACCGCGGCTGGGTCACCTTCGACCCGACGCCCGCCGCCTCCCGTACGACCGCGGAGGACGAGCGCGTGCAGGAAGCGCGCCTGAACGGCGTCGAGGGCGTCGACACCGCGGGCAGCGAGAACGGCACGTGGACGCCGACGACCACGACCACCACGACGCTCCAGGACCTCGGGACGACCGAGTCGACGCGCAGCGGCCTCCAAGAGGCGCCCGACGAGCAGTCCGAGTACGGCATCGGCGGCCAGACCACCGCGAACGTCGCGAACATCACCGCGCCGGGCGCCGCGGAGGCGGGCGGTGGCGGTAACAGCGGGGGCGGCCCGTCGCTCCCGCCGCTGACGACGCTCACCGTCTGGGCCGTCCTCGTCGGCGGCGCCGCCGCGACGCTCCGGTTCACGGGGCTCGCCGACCGCGCGTACCGCGCGCTCTGGCTGCGGTGGCTCCCGAGCGGCGACCCCGACGAGGAGATAGAAGCCGCCTTCGAGCGCGTCGAGTACGTCCTCGGAAAGCGCCACCGGGAGCGCGGCGACGGCGAGACGGTGCGAGACTACATCGCCGACGTGCGCGCCGACGAGCGCGCCGAACGCGTCGCGGACCTGCGGGAGCGCGCCAGGTACGCGGGAGTCGCCGACGACGAGACGGCGGCGGAAGCGAAACGCCTCGCGCGGTCGCTGGCCGGCGAATACAGCCGCCTCCCGTCGCCTCGGCGATAGTGTTTAATACACGGATTTCGTAATCCGACCTGTAATGTCGGAAGTCTGCTCGACGTGCGGGTTGCCCGAGGAACTCTGCGTCTGCGAGGACGTCGCCAAAGAGTCCCAGCAAATCGAAATCCGCATCGACGAGCGCCGCTACGGAAAGGAGGTTACCGTCATCGAAGGATTCGACCCGAGCGACGTCGACCTCGACAGCCTGTCCTCGGACCTCAAGTCGAAGTTCGCCTGCGGGGGCACAGTCGAGGACGGCGAAATCGAACTCCAGGGCAACCACTCGGGGCGCGTGGAGGACTTCCTCCGCGACAAGGGCTTCAACGTCGCCTAACTCCCGCCGTCGGCACTGACTCTCCTCTCGACGCTACTCGGTAGCGACGCGTGCGAGCGACCGGACTAGAATGGGGCGTCCGTCGCGGGCCCCTCGTCGCTCGACGCGGCTTCGAGGTCGCCCGGCCAGCCGGCCAGCCCCTCGGCGAGACTCTCGACCGTGGCGTCGTCGTCGAGTCCCTCGTAGGACGCGACGAGGCGCGCGGCGCGCACGCTCGACTCGCCGTGGGGGCACACCGTGACGACGCGCTCGGCGCCCGCGAGGTCGTCGACGGACTGCGGGAGTTCGCCGAACGGGATGCACTCGCTGCCCGGGATGTGGCCCTGCGCGTACGCGCCGCGCCGCCGGATGTCGACGACGCGCACGCCGTCCTCGTCGAGTACGGCCGCCAGTTCCTCGGCGGAGACTTCGCCGTCCATGCACGACGGGTGGGGGCGCGCGGAGGTAGGGCTTGCGGTCAGCGACCCGTCAGAGGTGGCCGTCGGCCTCGGCGAGCAGGATGCCCTCGATGGTGGCGTCGTTCGCCGGCGGCGCGCGAGCGACGGCGAGCGCGTCCTCGATTGGCACGCGCTCGACGGACAGGAACTCGTTGCTGTCTAGGTCGCGGCCGACCTCGGTGAGGTCGTCGGCGAACACGATGCCGCGCTTGTGCCGGAGCACGCCCGTCGCCGTCCAGAACTCCTCGACGAACTCGACGTTCCCCGCCTCGTAGCCGGTCTCCTCGCGGAGTTCCCGCCGACCGGCCGCGACGTATGACTCGCGGTCGGAGGCGGGCGCCACCTCGTTGGCGGGCGTCTCGTCGTCAGTTTGCTCCACGATGCCGGCCACGAGTTCCATGCACTGCTTGCGAATGGTCGGGCGGTACTGGTCGACGAACAGCACGTCGCCGTCGTCTACCGCGAGCACGACGACTGCGGGCGGCAGCGCCGCCCAGTAGTAGTTCTTCGCGGAGCCGTCGGGCTGTTCGACGCGGTCGTACCCCCCGTCGTACCATCCGGTCTCGTACTCGGTCTCGGATTCGAGCACCGGCCAGTCGTGGTCCATGCCCGAAGGTTCGCGCGCCCCCACTAAGTCTCACGGCTCCGGGGACAGCCTTATCCCTCCGAGCGGCGGACACACGACTGATGAGCGGCGTCGAACTCACGGACAGCGCCGGTCGATACCTGACCGCCATCCTGCTCGTCTCCGCGAGCGAGGGGCGGCCCGCGAAGACCGGCGAGGTCGCCGACCGACTCGACGTCAACCCCGCGACCGTCACCGAGCGCCTCGGCGACCTCGCAGAGCGCGGGCTCGTCGACTACGAACGCTACGCCGGCGCGACGCTCACCGACGACGGCGAGGCCGCGACCCGCGAACTCATGTGGAAACACTGCGTCGTCGAGAACTTCGCGACCGACGACCTCGACCTCGACAACCTCGACGCCGACGCCGTCGGCCAAGCGCTCTCCGCGGAGACGGCGAACGCGCTCGCAGACCACGTCGACCACCCGTGCTCGGGAGAGTGTCGCGCGCCCGACGCCGACTTCGCGGAGTGTACGTTCGACTACAGCGCCTCCCGGTAGAACCGCCCGAACGCGATGCGGCGCAAAGTCGCCACCGCGGCGTCGGGTTCGCTCTGGAACGTCGTCGCGACGAACGCGTCCGCGAACGGCACGTACACCCACGCCGCGCGGTCGACCTCGCTGCTCCCGTTCTCGAACACCTCGGCCTCGGGGCGCTCGTCCTGCGCGGCCTCGAAGGCCTCGTAGTCTCCCACTTCGACTTCCAGCAGCGACGCGAACAGCGCGTCGCGGGCCGTCCCCACGACCTCGCCGGTGACTTGCTCGTCGTACTCCTCCTTCGAGAGTTCGAGTTCGCGCGCGAGTTCGCGCGTGACTGTCTGTGCCGCCGGCCCCACCGCCTCGAACTGCTCGCGGACCTCGCTCTCGGTCTCGGGCGCGAGCACGCCGCGCGTCTCGGTCATACCCGAGTTCGGGGCGCCCACGCCCTACTCGCTTTCGGAGTCCTCGCTCTCGCTACCGTGCATCTCCCGCGTGAGTTCTTGGGCTTCCTCCAGAATGTTCGCGGCCTCGCCCGAGAGGTCGGCCTGCCCCGTTCGCTCGACGGCCGGCGGCTCGTGGTCGTGGGCTTCGGCCGACGCCACCTCGACGTCGGTCTCCGTCGCGTGCTCGGTCACCTCGGGCGCCAGCGACTCCGGGTCGCGGTCCGCCCAGTCCGGCACGTGCTCGTCCAGCCAGTCCTCGTGGTCGCCGCCGCGCACGAGCGCCGTGAACGCGACGTGGTTCGCGAGGTGTTCGCCGTCGGCCTCCGCGGACGCACAGACCGGACACTCGTATCCCATACCCGAAGTGAGGGACTACCGCCTAAAACCCGTCACGGTCCTCGAGGCTCGCCACCAGCACGTAGGCGTCCTCGCCGTCCGCGTAGTACTTCGGGAGCGTGCGCAGATACTCGAACCCGAACTTCTCGTAGAGCCCCCTCGCGGGCTCGTTGCTCTCCCTGACTTCCAGTTTCACGCTGCGCGCGCCCTGGGACGCGAGCGCCGACAACCCACGGCGCAACAGCGCCGCGCCCACCCCCTCGCCGCGGCGCTCGGGCCGCACCGCGAGGTCTTTGACGTGCCCGAGCGGCCGGCCGTGGTTCGGGATGTCGTCGGCGACGATGTACCCCGAGACGGGTGGCGGCGACTCCACGGTGTGGGCGTCCTCGGCCACGAGAAAGCCCGGCGTCCCCACCTGCTGTTCGAACGCCGAGTACGGCCACGGCTGCTCGAATACCGCCTGCTCGATGCGGAACACGTCGAGCAAGTCAGCGCGCGTCGCGCGCCGAATCGAGACGCCTGCCTCCGCTGGCTCGACGGTGGTCACGGTAGCCGGTAGGGCGACACGGGATAAATGACCTACGGCCACGGCTGTCGCTGGCGAGCGCGTCGAAAGAAAGAACGGAGATTCCGCTTAGTCGTCCGCGGGGCTGGCAGCGCCGCTGTCGTCGTGTTTCTGCTTCGTGAGCGACAGCTTGCCACCGGCCGCGAGCGTGCGGCGCTCGCGCTCGGACGCGTCGAGGGTCGCCGTCGCCTCCCAGTCGTCGTTCACGCGCACCGTGAACTCCTCCTGGCCGGACTTGACGGCCTCAGCCACGTCGTCGACGATTTCGACGTCGTCGCCCTGCTCGATGCGGGCGTACGTGTCCTCGTCGATGTTGAGCGGGACGATGCCGAAGTTGAAGAGGTTCGCCTTGTGGATGCGGGCGAAACTCTGCGCGAGGACGGCCTCGACGCCGAGGAACATCGGGCACATCGCGGCGTGCTCGCGGGAGGAACCCTGACCGTAGTTCTCGCCCGCGACCAGGACGCCGCTCTCGGCGGCCTTCGCGCGCTCGGCGAACGTGTCGTCGATGCGCGAGAGCGTGAACTCGGAGAGGCGCTCGATGTTCGAGCGGAACTTCAGGATGTCCGAGGTCGCCGGGATGATGTGGTCCGTCGTGATGTTGTCCTCCATCTTCAGGAGGGTTTCACCGCCGGCGTCCGAGCCGAGCGGGTCCTTGACGGGCACACTGGAGATGTTCGGGCCCTTGATGAGTTCGTCGTCGACGGACTCCTCGGGCGTGATGATGTCCGCGTCGCCCTCACCGTAGCCGCCGGAGTACGACGTCCCCATCTCGAAGCCGGGGTCCTCGAGGTCGCCGAGTTCGTCGGCGAGGTCCCGCGGGTCCACGATTTCGCCCTTCAGGGCGGCCGCGGCCGCGACCTCCGGCGAGCAGAGGAAGACGGAGTCGTCCTCGATGCCGGAGCGACCCTCGAAGTTCCGGTTGAACGTCCGGAGCGAGACGGAGTCAGAGGCAGGCACGTGACCGATGCCGATACAGGCACCACACGTCGCCTCGGAGAAGTTGACGCCGGCCGCCATCATCTCGGCCGTCCAGCCCTCGCGGGCGAGCATCTCGGAGGCCTGCTTGGAGCCGGGCGCGACGATCATCTCGGTCTCCTTCGCGATTTCGCGGCCTTCGAGCATCTTCGCGGCCGGGAGCACGTCCTCGTAGGCGCCGTTCGTACAGGAGCCCACGATGACCTGCTCGACGTCCTGGCCCGCGACCTCGCGGACCGGCACGACGTTGTCCGGCATCGACGGCTGCGCGATGAGCGGTTCGAGGTCCGAGAGGTCGACGACGATCTCGTCGGCGTACTCGGCGTCCTCGTCCGGGGAGAGGTCGACGAACTCGTCGCCGCGGTCGAACTGCTCCATCCACTCTTCCGTGCGCTCGTCGGTCGGGAAGATGGAGGAGGTGGCGCCGAGTTCGGTGCCCATGTTCGTGATGGTGGTGCGCTCCGGAACGGAGAGCGTCTCCACGCCGGGGCCCGTGTACTCGAGCACCTTGCCGACGCCGCCCTTCACGGAGAGGCGTCGGAGGAGCTCGAGGATGACGTCCTTCGCGGTCGCCCACTCGGGGAGTTCGCCCTCGAGGCGGACGTTGACGACTTCCGGCATCTCGACGAAGTACGCGCCGCCGCCCATCGCGACGGCGATGTCGATGCCGCCCGCGCCGATGGCGAGCTGACCGAGGCCGCCGGGGGTCGGCGTGTGGCTGTCCGAGCCCAGCAGGGTCTTGCCGGGTGCCGCGAAGTTCTCCTTGTGGACGTTGTGGCAGATGCCGTTGCCCGGTCGGGAGAAGTACGCGCCGTAGGTGCCGGCCGCGGACCGCAGGAAGCGGTGGTCGTCGGTGTTCTTGAAGTCGAACTGGTAGGTCTGGTGGTCGCAGTACTGCGCGGCCAGCTCGGTCTGGACTTCGTCCATCTCGAGGGCCTCGAACTGCAGCCAGACCATCGTCCCAGTGGTGTCCTGGGAGAGCGTCTGGTCGATCTCGATGCCGATCTCCTCGCCGGGCTCTAGGTCGCCCTCGACGAGGTGGTCATCGAGAATTTTCTCCGTAAGCGTCTGTCCCATAGCGTCCCGAGATGGACTTTCTACGATTATAAATCCCGCGTGTTTCAGGATTCGGGCATTCGCCTTATACACACCCCACACCCTTATTTGGGGCGTGTGAACACGGAACGGGAAGTGGGCGTTTGCGCCCGACGCGGGGCGTCCGACGGCGGCCCGCGAGGACTACTGGTACTCCGTGATGGTGAGCGTGTAGTCGCCGCTCCCGTCGTAGGAGTCCACGAGCACGTGGAGGTCCGTCGACGTGTCGGGGTCGGTGATGGTGATGGTCTCCTCGGAGTTCGTCGTCCACGACCGGTAGTCGTAACTCGACGTCGACGGACACGTCCCGGTGCCGTCGTTCGCGTACAAATCGAAGTCCGCCGTCGACGGCCCGGACAGTTCGATTACCACCTCGCTCGGCGAACTGTACGAGAAACTGTACGTCCAGCACTTGTCGTCGTACCTACTCGACAGCGTGCCGGAGGCCGTCGACGTCGTGGAGTCGCCGCTTCCGCCGTCGCCGTCGTCGCCACCACCGCCCGACCCGGGCGTCGTCGTGACGGCGTTCCCAGCGTCGACGCGCCCCGAACCCTGCTGGTCGCTCGACAGCCCCACGTCCACCGCCGTCGCCTTCAGGTGGCTCCGGAGTTCGGCGTTCGTGAGGTCGTACTGTGCGAGCGTCAGGCCCGCGACGCCAGCGACCACGGGCGTCGCCATCGACGTGCCCGAAATCTTGTCGTAGCCGTCGTCGGTCCACGTCGACAGCACGTTCGTCCCGGGCGCCGCGAGTTCGATGTCGCTCCCGTAGTTCGAGTACGACGCGAGCGTCTCGTCCGGGTCGAGCGCGCTCACGGCGAGACACTCCGAGTAGGCCGCCGGATACGAGACCGACCCCTGTCCGTCGTTGCCCGCCGCCGCGACGACGAGCGCGCCGTTGTTCGTCGCGTACGACACGGCGTTTTTCATCGTGTCCGTGTATCCGCCGCCGCCCAGCGAGAGGTTGACGACGTCGGCGCCCTGGTCGGCCGCCCACGTCACGGCGTCCGCGATGTCCGCCGTGGAGCCGGAGCCCTGCTCGGAGAGCGCGCGCCCGGAGAGGACACTGGAGTTCCCGATGCCGGTGACGCCCTCGCCGTTGTCGGTCTCCGCCGCGGAGATGCCGGCGACGTGCGTGCCGTGGTACTCGTCGGCGAGCACGTCCGGGTAGGGGTCGCTGTCGTCGTCCACGAAGTCCCGCCCGTAGTTCGACACGGACCCGTCCATGTTGCCGTCGAGGTCCGGATGGTCGTACTTCACGCCCTGGTCGACGACGCCGATGGTGACCCCGGAGTCGCCGAACGTCACGTCCCACGCCTCGGGCGCGTTCACCTGCTGGTCGGCGTACTGGTCGCCGTACCGCGGGTCGTTGGGCGCGACCTGCGCCTGCAGTTCGACGTTCTCCTCGACGTACTTCACGGCGTCCGCGCGCTCCAGTCGCTCCACGAAGTTCTCGTGGGCGGGCTCGGCCGCGTTCTCCGGCAGGCCGACGACCGTCGCGTTCAGCGCGTCGTTGGTTTTCACTGCCTCCTCGTTGCCCTTCAGGAACTGCTCGACGTACCCCTCGGGGTCGTCTTCGGCGCCGGACACGCCGACGATGTACTCGCGTCGGTCCGGCCCCTCGCCGTTGCCGGGCGACCCGGACGCCGCGCCGACCATCGCCACGGACCCGACTGCCGCGCTCGTTGCTCCGAGGAAACTACGCCGCGTGAGGTTGGTGTTGTCTGCCATCCCGTCCGCCACGTGAGCGCCACCCAACTTAATATCTTTCTAGAGTTAGCGTAAATTAGTTCGCTGAGAACGGAAATAAATTCGCGCGGCGTTTCCGAACCGACAGAGAGTAGGCACCGAACGCGCAGGGCTTCAGCATGTACGAGAGCGGTTCGTTCGTCGCCGAACACGTCGACCCGGTCACCGCCGAGCAAGTCCAGCCCAACGGCGTCGACCTCACCGTCGAGGCCGTCTTCGAACAGCGCGAACCCGGCCGCATCGGCCGCGACGGCAAGGAAATCGGCGACCGGCAGCGCCGCCACCCCGAGGCCGGCGACGGCGACACCGACACGTTCTACCTGCCGCCCGGCGGCTACGTCCTCCAGTACGCCGAAACCATCTCGATTCCCGACGGCCACGTCGGCTTCGTCTACCCGCGGTCGTCGCTCATGCGGAACTCCTGTATGCTCAACACCGCCGTCTGGGACGCCGGCTACACCGGCAAGGGCGAAGGCCTCCTGCAGGTCCACCACGACGTCGAACTCGAGCGCGGCGCGCGCGTCGCCCAGCTCGTGCTCGCGGAGGGCGACCACGACGACACATACGACGGCAGTTACCAGGGCGAACGCGTCGAATAACGCCGCTCGCCGGCGAGCCTTTTTGACGGTCGGCGGCGAGGACGCGACTATGGACCGAACGCGAGCGGGCGGCGTCGCGCTCACCGCGGCCGGCGTCGCGGGCTACGTCGCCGGCGTCCTCGCGCCCTATCCGGGGCGGGCGTTCAGCGTCACCGCGGTCATCGTCGGCATCACGCTCGCGAGCATCGGGTCCGGCAGCGAGGTGCCGCGATGACCGTCGAGACCGTCGTCTACGACGAGCACGGGCACGGCGCCCGCGACGACCCGGTGGACGCGCGCGACGACGCCGGCACCACGTGGGTGCGCGTCGTCGACCCGACCGACGCGGAACTCGACGAAATCGCCGCCGGCTACGGACTCCACGCGCTCGAAATCGAGGACGTGCTCGGCGACGTCCGCCCGAAAGTCGAGGAGTTCGACGAACACACGCTCGTCCTCGTGAAAGCCGCGACGCTCCGCCGCGGCGACGTCGCGTTCGCCGACGAACTCCGCGACGAACCGGTCGGCTTCTTCGTCGGCGACGACTGGCTCGTCACCATCGAACCCGACCGCGTCGCCGCACTCGACGCCGTCTGGGACCGCGTCGCGCGCGAAGAACCGCGCCTGCTCTCCCACGGCCCCGACTTCGCCGCGTACCGCGGCATCGACCGCGTCGTCGACGACTACTACGCCATCCTCGACGACATCGAGGACGACATCGAAGCCGTCGAAGACGAAGTCGTCGACCCCGCCGGCGAGGACGTGCTCGAACGCATCAACAGCCTCCGCCGGGACCTGCTGTCGGTGCGCCGCCTCCTCTGGCCGACCCGTGACGCCGTCGGCGTGCTCGCGCGCGGCGACCCCGTACACGTCGACGTGGCCACGGAGAAGTACTTCCGGGACGTCTACGACCACCTCGTCCAACTCGTCGACCTCACGGAGACGTACCGCGACCTCACGAGCAGCGCGCGAGACATCTACCTGAACGCGCTGTCGATGTCCACGAACGAGGTGATGAAGACGCTCACCGTCGTCGCCACCATCCTCCTCCCGCTCACGTTCGTCGTCGGCGTCTACGGCATGAACTTCCAGGATAGCGCGCTGAACATGCCGGAACTCGGCTGGCAGTACGGCTACCCCGCCGTGATGCTCGGCATGGCGCTGACGGCGGGCATCCTCGTCGCGTACTTCCGGCGCGAGAACTGGCTCTAGCGCACGTCGTCGAACAACTCCGCGAACGTGTCCACGACGTGTGGCGGGTACGCGTCCGAGTCCAGCGACACGACCGCCGTGTCCTCGCCGGCCTCGGTTCGCGCGAGCACCGCGTGGACGAACCGGAACGCCGTCTCCGTCGACACGGCGTCGAGAATCGACGCGAGGTCGTCCACGCGAACCGTCGTCGCTCCCTCCCACGCCGAGAGATACTCGTGGACGAGCGCGCCGACCTCGCCGACCGCGCTCTCCCTCGGAACGGTCTCCACGACGCCCGACGCCGCCTCGGCGCAGTCGGCGCTCGCCGTCGCCGCAGCACTCCCGCGAGACTGTTCCCCGACGCTCACGACGACGACGCGGTCGGCGTCCCCCGACCACTGCGCCAACCACGACTCCGCGTCGCGTTCGTACGTTACTCCGATGACGTTCGATTCGTGTTCGACGGCGTCAGCCGCCTCGTCGCCCCCAGTGACGAGGACGCTCGCCGAACCGAGTCGGGCCTCCTCCCCTCGCATGAGTCGGTACTCCTGAAACTTTGGTGTGCCGACATAAACTTTGCTAGTTCGTGGCGTGACACCGACCGCCGAACAGCGCCCGCGACGCCCGAACCACACCACAGCCAGCACGTACCGGAACCGCCGGTACGTGGACTCGCTAGGATTTGAACCCAGAACGAGACTCGCTTCGCTCGTCTCGTAGGGCTTCAAATCCCAGCTCACCACCGCGAGAACTGACGCGAAGCGACACACGCGTCGCTTCGCGGTCAGGTACAGTAGTGGACTCGCTGGGATTTGAACCCAGGGCCTCTTCCTTGCGAAGGAAGCGATCTACCCCTGATCTACGAGCCCGCACCCGAAATCAGTCGACCGGCGTACTTCAGGCTTCTGTTTCGCGGGACTAGCGCGGACGGCGCGCGTGGGGAAGGACTATTCGTGGCGGCGGTGACGTATCGGTCGATGGAACGGAGCATCGACGTGTCGGGCGGCGTTCTCAACGTCGTCTTCTACGTGCTCCAACTGGCCGTGTTCTTGCTGGCGGTGGTGTACGTCGCGTTTCCGCTCGATAGCGCCGCCAAAATCCTGTTGGCGTTCCTGTTCGCGTCGCTGGTCGCCGCGATGGTGGTCGGCGCGTGGCGGTCGACCCAGGGCGGCGAACACGCGCACACCGGCAGCGGCGACATCACCTACGACCCGGTCGCGGACCCCGGACAGGCGGCGAAAGACCGGTGGGAGAAAGCGGTTCGCAGGCTCCCCGGCGGGGACGACGACCGGGACTGACCGGGAGTCGAGCCAGCGAACGAAGCAACGTCACGGTCTGCGTGCGGCCTCGTCGGCGGCCTGTTCGGTCTCCGTGGACTCTGCGACCGTCCAGCGGGTCGGACGTGAGGCGGCTAAACGTGGACGGCGCAGTGCCACCGCCCGTTAGGTGGACGCTGAGTCGCGAAGTACAGCACGAACAGTCGCCTGCAATCAACGGTGGGCGGGAAGTTGATGCATATATCCGACAACCGTGCGTTCTTACGTTGTATGAGATTCTGTGACGGGTGCGGCTCGATGATGCGCACGGAGGGCGACACGTGGGTGTGTGGCGCCTGTGGGAACGAGGAGCACCGCGACTCGCAGGCAGAAGCGGCGATGACGACCCAGAACGGACAGCAGGACGACGGAACGCCTGCCGTGGCCGACGCGACCCAGGACTCCAGCGAGACGATGCAAGAGCCCTGTCCGGCGGACGACTGCGACAGCGACCGAGCCGACTACGAGATGATACCGAAACCGGGCGGCTCCTACGAAGTCCGGCTGTTCACCTGCGTCGAGTGCGGTCACAAGTGGCGCGACTCCTGACGGTGCATCCTACAAACCCCGCGAACAGTTCAAACTCCAGGGTCCAAATCCCGCCCGCTCACGCCGCCACCGCACGGACAGCGACGCGCGCGTCGCTGTCCGGTGCGAGTTTTTCGAGAAGCGGGCGCGAAGGGATTTGAACCCCTGACATCTTGGTCCGGAACCAAGTGCTCTGTCCGCTGAGCTACGCGCCCTCACATCCCTTTTGTACGACCGTCGGTATAACGGTTGTGAGTGGTCGCGGTCACCCGGCGGTCGAGTCGGTGTCGACGATGGTGCGTTTCCACGTGCCGCGCGTGAACCACGCGGCGGCGACGATGGCGCCGACGATGTTCCCGAGGGCCATGCCGACCCAGATGCCGGTGGCGCCCCAGCCGAGGGTGAACGCGAAGAAGTAGACGGTGGGGACGCGGCCGAGCCACAGCGTGACCATCGAGATTGCCATCGCGGTCTTGGTGTTGCCGGCGCCGCGGAACGCGCCGAGCAGGACCTGGAGGACGCCGATGAACACGAACTCGACGGCGCGGATGCGAACGTACGTCGAACCGTAGTCGACGATGGCGGCGGCGTTCTCCGAGCCCGGACTGATGAACACGGAGACGACGGGCCGGGGGAAGAGTGCGGCGACGACGGCGATGCCGAACAGGACGGCGGCGGCGAACTTCGCGGCGAGCCAGACGGCGCGTTCGGCGCGCTCGGTCTGTTTCGCGCCGAGGTTCTGACCGACCATCGTGTTCGTCGCTCTGCCGAGCCCCATCGCGGGCAGGAACACGAGCGAGATGAGGCGGTTCCCGAGGCCGAACGCGCCGACGACGCCGGGCGCGAACGACGCGACCATCGCGGTGAGCGTAATCATCGCGAGCGCGCTCGTGGACTGTTCGGCGGCGCTCGGCGTGCCGACGCGGACGATGCGGGATATCATCGCCGGGTCGGGAGTGAAATGCGAGAGTTCGATGTCGGGGCCGGCGGTCGTGAAGAAGAGGACGTAGAGCCCGAGGATGGCGGCGACGAACCGCGCGAAGATGGTGGCGATGGCGGCGCCCTCGATGCCCATGCCGCCGAAGCCGGTGGCGGCGTACAGCGAGGACTGGACGCCGGTCGCGCCGACCATCCCGAACAGGGGGTTGTCGGCGAACCCGAAGATGAGGATGGGGTCGAGGACGACGTTGATGGCGACGCTGACGAACATCACGATCATCGGCGTGCGCGTGTTGCCGTAGCCACGCATCAGCGACGAGAACACGAAGAACCCGAACAGCGCCGGCATCCCGAGGAAGAACACCTCCATGTAGTCGGCGGCCATCGGGATGACGACCGCGGCGGTCTCCTCGTCGGCGGGCAGCAACGCGAGCATGTCGCCGGTGACGAAGTGACCGACGACGCCGAGCACCGCGGAGATGCTGACGACGAAACCGAGCGTCTGGCCGGCGACTTTCCCCGCTGAGCCCTCGCTGTCGGCGCCCGTGAACTGCGCGACGAGAATCGAGCCGGCGGTCGTGAAGCCGCCGCCGACGGAGATGAGGAAGAACACGAGCGGGAACGCGAGCGAGAGCGCGGCGACGGCGTTCCCGGAGAGTTGGCCGAGCCAGAAGGTGTCCGCGAGGTTGTACGCGACCTGCAGGAGTTGGATGACGACCATCGGCCACGCGAGCCGAATCATCGGGCCGAGGAGGTCGCCGTCCGTGATGGAGGAAGAAGTCGGGGAGTCGGGCACTACGGGAGTCCAGGCGGCGGGAGAATTTGAAAACTCCGACTTCTAGAAAGCCGGCAAACCGCGTGAATTGCCGCCTACGGCGTCTCGTCGGTCTCGACGGAGAACGACGCGGTCGGGTACGCGGTACACGTCAGCATGTACCCCTTCTCCATCTCGTCGTCGCTCAGCGTCTCGTTGTTCGAGTGCTGGACGAAGTCGTGGGAGTCCTCGCCGCTGGCGACGCGACCACCGCAGGAGAGACACTGCCCCTGGCGGCACGCGTACGGGAGGTCCCAGCCCTCGTCTTCGCCGGCGTCGAGGATGGTCTCGTTGTTCGCGACCTCGATGGTCTCGCCCTCTTTGACGTACTCGATTTCGTAGTACTCGACTTCGTCGTCGGCTATCGAGGACGGGTCGAAGCCCTCGTCTTCCTCTTCGCTGTCTTCGAGTTCTCCCTCTGCGCCGCCCGCGACGGCGCCGGCCGCGCCGCCACCGCCGATGGAGCGG
This sequence comes from Halobacterium litoreum, assembly GCF_021233415.1. NCBI lineage: Archaea > Methanobacteriati > Methanobacteriota > Halobacteria > Halobacteriales > Halobacteriaceae > Halobacterium > Halobacterium litoreum. The sequence goes on from NZ_CP089466.1 coordinate 2,380,417, forward strand.
TTGTACGGCTCGGGGAAGTCCGTCTCGGGCACCGTGGAAGCCCGCTGTTCGAGGACCTCCTGTGCGATGTCCTCCGGGACGGGCTTCGACGTGCCCTTGAAGAAGTGGAGCACGACGAGGGTGAGCGCCATCCCGAGGCCGAAGACCAGCCCCAGTGTGTCTACCATGTGCGGCGGTACGGAAGCGGTGTTTAACAGTATTGTGATTGCCCCACGCCGGCTTCGGGCGAGTTTTGAAACCCCACCGCGAACGCGTTCGCATGGACGTCGCGATACTGCTGTACGAGGGGTTCGACGAGTTGGACGCCGTCGCGCCCTACGAGGTGTTCCGGACGGCCGGCGAGTTCGGCGGCGACATCGACGCCACGATGCGCACGCTCGTACCCGCCGAGCGCGTGACCGCGAGCCACGGCCTCACGGTCGAGCCGGACGACGTGTTGCTCGGCGTGCCCGACCTCGTGTTGGTTCCGGGCGGCGGGTGGAACGACCGCGGCGAGGCCGGCACGCGCGCCGAAGTCGAAGACGGCACGCTCCCCGAGCGCCTGCACACGCTCCACGACGGCGGCGCCGAAATCGCGTCGGTCTGCACGGGCGCAATGCTCCTCGCGGAAGCCGGCCTGCTCGACGGCCGCCCCGCCACCACCCACGAGTCCGCGAAAGCCGACCTCGCCGAGTACGACGTGGACGTGCGCGACGACCGCGTCGTGGACGACGGCACGATTCTCACCGCGGGTGGCGTCACGTCGGGCATCGACCTCGCGCTCCACCTCGTCGAGCGCGAGTGCTCGCCCGGCCTCGCCGAGAAAGTCGCCGACGAAATCGAGTACGAGTCTGGGTACTGACTGTCTACGTCACTCGTCGCTGACTGCCCTCTGCTCGCGGGTCGCTCTGCTCGCGGCTCACTCAGTTCGCCGCTCGCTAACTCGTCGCTCTCAATCGTTCGCTCCGCTCACTCTTTCCGAGCGACCTCGTGCCGCCCGAACCCGTACCGGAGCCGGTTCGCGAGGCGCCGCGAGAACCGTCCCTCGCCGTCGCCCGAGGACCGCGAGGCGAAGCGCTCGGCGAGCGCCTGGTAGATGAGGGGGAGCGCGACCTCCTGTTCGAGGCTCTCCTGGACCGTCCACGTGCCCGTTGAGCCGCCGGCGACGTGGTCGGCGACGGTGCCGAGGTCGGTGCCCTCCTCGCGGAACGCCTCCTCGCAGAGTTCCAGCAGCCACGACCGGATGACTGCGCCGTTGTTCCACGTGCGCGCGACGGCCTCCAGGTCGAGGTCGTAGCGACCCTCGTGGAGGAGTTCGAACCCCTCACCGTACGTCTGCATGAGCGCGTACTCGACGCCGTTGTGGACCATCTTCACGTAGTGCCCGGAGCCCGCCGGCCCCATGCGGTCGTGGCCGTCCGGCCCGGTGGCGACGGCGTCGAAGACGGGCACGAGGTCGTCGTACGCCCACTCGGGCCCGCCGACCATCAGGGAGAAGCCGAGTTCGGCGCCCGCCGGTCCCCCCGAGGTGCCGCAGTCGAGGTACGCGAAGTCGTGTTCGTCGGCGCGCCGCGTCGACTCCTCGAAGTGGCTGTTACCCCCGTCCACCACCACGTCGTCGGCGTCGAGATGCGGTGTGAGTTCTTCCAGCGCGGCGTCCACGGGGTCGCCCGCCGGCACCATCAGCCAGATGCGCTTCTCGTCGCCGAGTTCCGCGGCGAGCGCTTCCAGCGAGTCGGCTGGCGTCGCGCCCGCGTCCGCGGCGTCCTCGCGCGCGTCAGCGTCGATGTCGAACGCCACCACGTCGTGGCCGGCGTCGAGACAGCGGTCGACGACGATGCGCCCCATGCGGCCGAGGCCGACGACTCCGAGTTCCATGGGTAGCAGTTCCGGCGGCGGTAAGTAGGGGTTGCGGTTGTGCGCGGACGGGTCGGGCGCGGCCCGGCGTCAGGAGTCGGTGGCCGAACGCTATCCCTGAATCTGTCCGGCCTGCACCTCCCAGAGGTCGGCGTACCGGCCGCCGTCGTCCAGCAGGTCGTCGTGGGCGCCGCGTTCGACGACTTCGCCGTCCTCGACGACGAGAATCCGGTCGGCGTCCCGGACCGTGGAGAGGCGGTGAGCGATGACGACGGCGGTGCGGTCGGCGGCGAGGTCGTCGAGGCTGTCCTGAATCCGGCGCTCGGTCTCGGTGTCCACGTCGCTCGTGGCTTCGTCGAGGACCAGAATCTCGGGGTCGTGGAGGACGGCGCGGGCGATGGCGAGGCGCTGGCGCTGCCCGCCGGAGAGTTTCACGCCGCGCTCCCCGACCTCGGTGTCGTAGCCCTCGGGGAGGGCCGTGACGAACTCGTGGGCGTCCGCCGCCTTCGCCGCCTCGACCACGGCGTCGCGGTCGGCGTCGAACTCGCCGTACCGGACGTTTTCGGCGATAGTGCCGTCGAAGAGGAAGGTGTCCTGGCTGACGTAGCCGACGTGCTCGCGGAGGCTGTCGAGCGTGACCTCGCGCACGTCGCGGCCGTCGACGCGGACGGCGCCGTCGTCCACGTCGTACATCCGCAAGAGGAGTTTGCAGAGCGTGGACTTCCCGGCGCCGGTCGGCCCGACGAGCGCCACCGTGTCGCCGGGGTCGGCGTCGAAAGAGACGCCGTCGACGACCGGCTCGTCGTCGTAGCCGAACGTAACGTCGTCGTAGGTGACGTCGCCCGCCACGTCCTCGAGTTCGGTGGCGTCGTCGCTGTCGGTGACCTCGGCGGGCACGTCCATCAGGCCGAACACGCGCGCCGAGGAGGCCTTCGCGTTCTCGTACTGGTCGACGATGTTCGACACCTCGGCGAGCGGCGTGACGAACCGCTGGGTGAGGAACACGAACGTCACGAACGCGCCGGGCGTCAGCGTCCCCGTGAGCGGCCCGGGCGCGCCGTAGAGGAGCCACGAACCGCCGACGGCGAACGTCACCGCGAAGGAGATGCCGGCGAGCAGTTCCATCCCCGGCCGGTAGACGTAACTCAGCCGGAGCACGTCCATCGTGTCCTGGAAGAAGCGATAGGACGCGGACGTGACGCGCTCGGTCTCGTGGTCCTCGGCGGCGCTCGTCTTCACGAGTTCGACGCCCGCGAGGCTGTTCTCCAGTCGCGTGTTGAGGTTGCCGACGGCGGCGCGCTGGCGCTCGTAGCGGGGTTCGGCGCGCTTCATGAACCACGACGTGAGCACCACCATCAGGGGAATCGCGGTGAGCGTGACGACGGCCAACTGGGCGTTCTCGTAGACCAGGATGGCGGCGATGCCGGCGAGCATCACGACGAGGCGCGCGGAGTTCTGGAGCGCGTTGTCGAGGAAGACTTCGAGGTTCGACGCGTCGTTGTTCAGCACCGACATCACTTCGCCGGTCTGCTTGTCGTCGAAGAACGTCATGTCGAGGCTCTGCATCTTCGCGAACGAGTCCGTCCGCACGTCGTGCATCACGCGGTGCGCGAACAGGTTCGCGGTGACGCCGTAGGCGTACGTGAACACCGCCGTGACGACGAACGACGCGCCGATGAGGACGGCGGAGAACTCGAACTGGGCGGCGTCGGTCGCGGGCAGCCAGTTCGCCGGCACGAGCGGGAGTTCGTAGGGCGCGTCGCCCGTGAACACGCTGTCGATGGCGGCGCCGAGCACGAGCGGCGGGAGGAGGCTGGCGACCCGCGCGACGACGTTCGCCGCCATCCCGAGCGCGAGGTAGCGCCACTCCGGCACGCCGTACTCGCGGAACAGGCGGACGAGCGGTCGGTCGACGCGGTCGCGGTACTGGTCGAAGACGCTGTCCTCCGTGGCCATTACGTTTCGAAATACCACGGGCGCCGAAGTCGGTTACGGTCCGAACCGGAACACTCCAGTGCGGGCCGGTACAGGCCTCGGACATGCGAACGTCCCTGCCCGCCGTCCTCGCGCTCCTCGTCGTCAACGACGTGGTACTGGTCGTCCTCCTCGACGCGAACGTGCCGACGTGGGGGCTGGTGCTCGGCGCCGCCGTCGGGCTATCCGCGCCCATCGTCGCGCTCGCCGGTGTGGCAACCGAGGACACCGGTCCGGCGTCTCGGGCCGACCTGCAGGCGGAACTCCGAGACCTGCGCGAGCGCGTCGAGGAACTGGAGAAGTAGCCGGAGTCAGTCGAGTGCGCGCCGCGGCACGATGCGGGGTTCGTCGTCGTAACTGACGGCGGCGTCGACGCCGAACACGTCCGCGAGCAGGTCCTCGGTCACCACGTCCTCGGGCGGCCCCCAGTCGTACACCGACCCGTCGTCTAGCGCGACGAGGTAGTCCGCGAACCGCGCCGCCTGCTGGAGGTCGTGGAGCACGACACAGACCGTCACGTCGCGTTCCTCGTTGAGCGTCCGGACGACCTCCATGACGCGGAGTTGGTGGTGCAAGTCGAGATACGTCGTCGGCTCGTCCAGCAGGAGGACGTCGGTGTCCTGGGCGAGCGTCATCGCGACGAACGCGAGTTGCTTCTGGCCGCCCGAGAGTTCCGAGAGCGCGGCGTCCCGGAGGTGGTCGATGCCCGCGAGGTCGATGGCGCGCTCGACAGCGGCCTCGTCGTCCTCGCCCATCGGGTCGAGGAATCCCCGGTGAGGATAGCGCCCGTGGGAAATCAACTGTTCGACGCTGAGGCCGCCCGGGGCGTCGTTCTCCTGGGAGAGCAGGCCGAGGTCGCGCGCGAGTTCCTTCGGCGGACGCTCGTGGACGTCCTCGCCGTCGAGCAGGACGGTGCCGGGGTCGGGTTCGAGTTCGGCGGAGAACCCCTTGAGGAGCGTCGACTTCCCGGAGCCGTTCGGGCCGACGAGCGCGGTGACCTCTCCTTCCGGGACGACGATGTCCTCGCAGTCCACGACCGCGCCGTCGCCGTAGCCGAGTTCGATGTCGGTGCCGAACAGCGCGGCGTCCGCGACGGGGTCCTCGTCGACGACGGCGCGCGTCTCTTCGGGCGTCTCGTCGGGTGTGCGTGGTGTCTGTGGCATTGTCAGAACTCGTTGAAGTCGACCGCGCGGCGGAGCAACAGGAGGAAGTACGGGCCGCCGATGAGGCCGGTGACGACGCCGACCGGGACCTGTGTGCCGGGGAGGCCGAGGCGGGCAATGACGTCCGCCACAACGACGAGCGCCGGCCCGGCGAACAGGCAGCCGGTGATGAGGCGCTTGTAGTCGCTGCCGACGAACAGGCGGACGACGTGGGGCACGACGAGGCCGACGAACTCCACGAGGCCGGCGACGGCGACGGCGGCGGAGGCGGCGACGATGGCGAGCGCCGACAGCCCGAACCGGAGGCGTTCGACGCTCATGCCGAGCGAGCGCGCGGTGCGTTCGCCGAGCAGGAGGACGTCGAGGTGGCGCGCGGCGAGTACCGAGGCTGGCACGACGAACAGCGTGGGGATGGCGACGAGGCGGACTTCCGTCCAGTTCACGCCGGTGAGGGAGCCGGCGAGCCACGCGACGGCGGTGCGCATTACGCCGTTGCTCTCGATGAAGTAGAACATCCCCGTCTGGAGGCTGTTGAAGATGGTCGCGACGACGACGCCCGCGAGCACGAGGCGGACGGGCGTGGTGCCGCCGCGCCACGCGACGGCGTACACGAGGAGGAAGGCGAGCGTACCGCCGGCGACGGCGGCCACCGGGAGGTAGTACGTGCCCAGCGAGAGAACGAGCGTCGCGACGACGGCGACGCCGGCGCCGGAAGAGACGCCGAGGATGTAGGGGCTGGCGAGTTCGTTCCGGGTGATGGCTTGGAAAATGGCGCCGGAGATGGCGAGGTTGAGGCCGACGAAAGCGGCGACGACGACCCGGGGGAGGCGGATGGTCCAGACGACGACGGTGGCGTTCGAGAGCACCGAGAGGTCGGCGTAAATACCGAAGAATCGCGCCGCGTTCTCGCCGAGGACGATGGTGGCGAGAATCTCGGGGTTGGTGAGCACTTTCTCGTCGAAGAGCGCGCGCACGGCCGTCTCGATGGGCATGTTGTAGGCGCCGTACCGCACTTGCACGACCGCCGAGACGAAGACGAGGGCCATGCTCGTGGCGGCGATGCCGAGGAGCGTGGCGTCGAACTCGGGCGCGATGGCGGCCAGTTTGCGCGACCGTGGCGAGGAGTGGTCGTCTGTCATGGTGGAGGTGCGTCGCCGGCGGCGGCGACGCGAGTTCATCTTTTAGGCCGCCCTAAGAGACAAAAAGGGTTGCGTTTACGACGTGACGATGCCGGCGAGTTCGTCGCGGTCGAAGAGGTCGCCGGAGAACTGGTCGGGGTAGAGTTCGGTGGCGAACCGCTCGGTGAGGAACAGGTGCTGGATGGGGCCCATGAAGATGGGGCCACCCCGGTAGACGTCGCCGTTCTCGACGGCGGTGATTCGACTCGCCGCCTCGTGGTCCTGCATGAACGAGACGACCGTGTTCTGGAACTCCTCGGCGGACTTGCCCTCGTGGCCGCGCACGAACAGCACCTCGGGGTCGAGGTCCAGCAGCGTCTCGTAGTCTACCTTCGAGCGCGTGCCCTCGGAGAGCGCCTCCACGTCGGAGTTCGCGATGACGTCCCGGACGTTCAGGTCGTGGAAGGACTTCTTGTTCGCGCCCTCGCCGGAGAGGTGGTACGGCGAGAACGACTTGGGGTTGTTCGCGCCGCCCCAGACGAGCGCGCCACGCGGCCCCTCGCTCGGGACTTTCTCGCCGACGCGTCCGACGTAGTCGTCGTGGAAGGACTTGAACGCCTCGTAGCGCTCCTGCTCTTGGACGATTTCGGCGACCTTCTCGAAGGCGCCGTACAGCGTGTAGTAGTCGTAGTCGTGCCACGAGTCGGTGCGCCGGAAGATGGTGTTCCCGAGGAACGGCGCGGCGCGCTCTTCGAGGAAGGAGACGTCCTCGCCCGTCATCTCGAAGACGTTCGTCAGCCAGTTCGGGTCCATCAGGAAGAGGTCCGGGTCGATGTCGAGCAGGGTCTCCCGGGAGATTTCCTGCTTGATGAGGTCGACCATCTCGGACTCGTCGACGCTGACGCCGTCGAGTTCCTCGTAGGGGCCAGTGTGGAAGCGGCCCTTCTGGCCGACCGACTCGATGGCGTCGCCGTGCCCGAGCGCGACGAGCATGTCGGCGTAGCCGGGCATGTACGGCGCGATGCTCTCGGGCGTCGACTCGAACGTGACTTCGCCGACCGGGGTCATCGAGACGGAGTACGAGGCGTCGGTCTGCGTGGTCTCCTCGCTCTCGGTGGTCTCCGCTGCGGTGGTCTCCTCGGTGGTGTCGGTGGGTGCCTGCGTCTCGGTGCTGGTGTCGTCGGAACTGCCCTCGTTGGGGCTGTTACAGCCCGCGACGAGGGCGGCGAGTGCGGCCGAACTGCCGGTCTTGAGGAACGTGCGTCGCTGCATACCAGATTTTGGCCGGCCTAAAGATAATAAGGCCGTCGATTTTTCGGTCGGCCTAAACGAGAGTGGTTCACACACCGCGAGCGCGCCTCACACGGGACGGGAACCTTTATCAGCGCGCCCGCGCTCATCGCAGGTATGCGCGTCGAGTTCGCGGTAGTACGTGTGTAGGCTCCATTCTCTCGTCCAGCGACGCGACCCGCCTGGACAGCCGCGTGACCGCGACCGACGACCGACTCACCCATGACAGACCTACCGGACAGTTACGACCCCGACAGCATCGAGCAGCGATGGCAGACCGAGTGGCAGGACAGCGACGTCTACGAGTTCGATCCGAGCGACTCCGACACCCAGTACGTCATCGACACGCCGCCGCCGTACCCCTCGGGGAACCTCCACCTCGGCCACGCCCTCGGCTGGTCGTACATCGACTTCGTCGCGCGCTACCACCGACTGCAGGGCGACGCCGTGCTCTTTCCGCAGGGCTGGGACTGCCACGGCCTCCCGACCGAAGTCAAAGTCGAGGAAGTCAACGACATCCACCGGACCGACGTCTCCAACGACGAGTTCCGGGAGATGTGCATCGACTGGACCCACGACCGCATCGACGAGATGAAACAGACGATGACGGAACTCGGCTTCTCCCAGGACTGGAGCGCCGAGTACCGCACGATGGACCCCGAGTACTGGGGGAAGACCCAGCAGTCGTTCTCCGCGATGGCCGAGGACGACATGGTCTACCGCGACGAGCACCCCGTGAACTGGTGTCCGCGCTGCGAGACCGCCATCGCCGACGCGGAAGTCGAGAACGTCGACCGCGAAGGGACGCTGTACTACGTCACGTTCGACGGCGTGGACAACGACGACATCGAAATCGCGACGACGCGCCCCGAACTGCTCGCGGCCTGCGTCGGGATGGCGGTCAGCCCCGACGACGAGCGCTACGAGGACCGCGTCGGCGACACGTTCGAAGTCCCGCTGTTCGGCCAGGAGGTCGAACTCGTCGCGGACGACGACGTGGACGCCGACTTCGGGTCGGGCGCCGTCATGATCTGTACGTTCGGCGACAAACAGGACGTCGACTGGTGGGCGGAGTACGACCTCGACCTGCGCTCCGTGTTCACCGAGGACGGCCGCCTCAGCGAGGAAGCCGGCGAGTTCGCGGGCCTCACCATCGACGAGGCGAAGGGCGAAATCGCGGACGCGCTCGACGACGAGGGCTATCTGAACGACTCCGAACCCACCGAGCAGAGCGTCGGCGCGTGCTGGCGGTGTGACACCCCCATCGAGATTCTCTCGAAGGAACAGTGGTTCGTGGAGGTCGACCAGGACCTCATCCTCGAGAAGGCCGCCGAGGCGAACTGGATTCCCGACCACATGCACGACCGCCTCGTGGACTGGACCGAGAGCATGGAGTGGGACTGGGTCGTCTCCCGCCAGCGCGTGTTCGCCACCCCGATTCCCGCGTGGGAGTGCGACGACTGCGGCCACTGGCACATCGCCAGCCGCGAGGAGGCGCCCGTCGACCCGACCGAGGACGACCCCGCGGTCGGTGACTGTCCCGAGTGCGGCGGCGAGTCGTGGACCGGCGAGACCGACGTGATGGACACGTGGATGGACTCCTCGATTACACCGCTGCACATCTCGGGGTGGCCCGAGGACCTCGACCTCGACGAGTTCGAGCCCGTGAGCCTGCGCCCGCAGGGCCACGACATCATCCGCACGTGGGCGTTCTACACGCTCCTCCGCACTGGCGCGCTCACCGACGAGAAGCCGTGGGACGACGTGCTCGTCAACGGCATGGTGTTCGGCCCGGACGGCAACAAGATGTCCAAGAGCCGCGGGAACGTCGTCGCGCCCGACGAGGCCATCGAGGAGTACTCCGCGGACGCCGTCCGGCAGGCGCTCGCGCTCGGCGGCCAGCCCGGCAGCGACGTGCAGTTCCAGTGGAAGGAAGTCAAGTCCGCCTCGCGCTTCCTGACGAAGCTCTGGAACATCGTGAAGTTCTCCGAGGGCCACTTCGACGAGGACACCCCGGACATCGACGCGCCCGCGTACCGCGACGCCGACCGGTGGATTCTCTCGGAACTCACCCGGGTCGCCGACGAGGTCGAGTCCGAGATGGACGACTACCGCTTCGACGCGGCGATGCGCCGCCTCCGCGAGTTCGCGTGGGAGGACCTCGCCGACGACTACGTCGAACTCGTGAAGGGACGGCTCTACAACGGCCGACCGGGCGAGCGCGCCGCCGCCGAGAAGGCGCTGTACACCGCGGTCACGTCGGTCGTGAAGATGCTCGCGCCGTTCAGCCCGCACGTCACCGAGGAAATCTGGCGGGGCCTCCCCGGCACCGAGGGGAGCGTCCACGAGGCCGCGTGGCCGGACGTCGACATGCTCGACGAGGACGCCGAACTCGCGGGCGAGCGCATCGCGGAGGTCGCGAGCGACGTGCGCCGCTGGAAGTCCGACAACGGGATGCCGCTGAACGCGGACTTGGACCGCGTCGAACTCTACTTCGACGGGGACGGCGACGCGACGCTGGACACCTACGACCTGAGCGAGACGGTCAACGCGCCCATCAAGCTCGTGGACGGCCGCCCGGACGTCGAACTCGTGCCGGTCGAGGCCGAGGGCGACGACGCCGAAATCGGGCCGGAGTTCCGGAGCGACGCGGGCGCCGTCATGCAGGCCATCGCGGAGACCGACCCCGCGGAGATTCAGGCCCAGATGCACTCCGGGGACACCGTCACCGTCGAGACGGACGGCCGGTCCTTCGAACTGGACGCCGACTGGCTGGAAGTGACGGAGGAGTACCGCGCCGCCTCCGGCGAGGAAGTCGAAGTGCTGGAGGTGTCGTTCGGCACCGTCCTCGTCTACGAGTGACGCGCCGAGCGTAACCCCACGCGGCCGACCGGAACCCGACTGCTTTTTTCGACTGCGACCCGGACTGCGAGTATGGACCCCCGCGTCGAGGAACACGCCGAGGTGCTGGTCGATTGGAGCGCGCGAATCGAGGACGGCGACAACGTCGTGTTGAGCGTCGGGCCGGACGCCCACGAGCTCGCGGTCGCGGTCGCCGAGAAGGTCGGCGAGCGCGGCGCGAACCTCCACACGACCTACGCGTCTGGCGAGGTCGGGCGCGCGTACTCGCTCGCCCACGACGGCGACTTCGACGAGGACCCCGCCCACGAACTCGCGCTGTACGAGAACGCCGACGTGGTGCTGTCCATCGGCGGCGGTCGGAACACGAGCGAGGGGTCGGACGTGCCGCCGGAGACGCGGACCGCGCGGGGGAAGGCCCGCGAGCAGATTCGGGAGGCGCGGATGGACACCGACTGGGTGTCGACCGTCCACCCGACGCGGTCGCTCGCCCAGCAGGCGAACATGTCCTACGCGGAGTATCAGGACTTCGCGTACGACGCCATCCTCCGCGACTGGGAGACGCTCGCCGACGAGATGGCGAACATGAAAGACGTGCTCGACGCCGGGAGCGAGGTCCGCATCGTCAAGGAGGGCACCGACCTGACGATGAACATCGAGAACCGGGTCGCCGTGAACTCCGCGGCGTCGGTCGCCTACGACTCCCACAACCTCCCGTCGGGCGAGGTGTTCACCGCACCCGAAGCCACGGAGGGCGAGGTGTTCTTCGACGTGCCGATGACGATTCGCGGCGAGCGCGTGCAGGACGTCCACCTGACCTTCGAGGACGGCGAGGTCGTGGAGTACAGCGCCGCCCAGAACGAGGAAGTCGTCGGCGACATCCTCGACACGGACGCGGGCGCCAAGCGCCTCGGGGAACTCGGCATCGGGATGAACCGCGGCATCGACCAGTTCACCGACTCCATCCTGTTCGACGAGAAGATGGGCGACACCGTCCACCTCGCGCTCGGCCGCGCCTACGGGTCGAACTTCCCGGAGGGCCACGAGGACGAGGCCAACGACTCGACGGTCCACGTCGACATGATTACGGACATGAGCGAGGACTCCCGCATCGAAGTCGACGGGGAAGTGGTGCAGCGAAACGGCACGTTCCGGTGGGAGGACGGATTCGAGGAGTAGCGAGGGCCGGAGTCCAGCGAAGACCCTCGGAGACGCGAACACGGCGGGCAGTGGTTTTTTACCACACCCAAGAGTTACTCCATTGAGGTGTAACGGATGGGGATACTCGACTCCGTCGGCGAACTGGTAGGCAGCGTCATCGCTGTCGCATTGCTCCTCGTGCTCGCGATAGTGAGCTTCTTCGTCACCGTGTTCATCGTGCAGGCGGGCGCCGACCTCGCCGGCTACGACCCGAGCGGCGACTTCGTGACGCTCTCGGCGGCGGTGCTGACGGCGGGCGCCATCGTCGGCGGCGCGTCCCCGCTCACCGCTACGGCGGGACTGGAGTAACCGCGGTCACTCGGTTTTCGCCGGCGCGGCGAACGCGGCCTCGGGTTCCTGTGGCGCTACCCGAGCAGGTAGCGCAGCCACGGATTGTTCTGGACGACGCTGGTTGCTTCGAGGTACTCGTCGACGCCGACGATGCGGCCCGCGCCGATGGCGCCGAGGCCGAACAGCAGGACGGCGTACACGAGGTGGGAGTCGACGACCCAGCCGTGGGCGATGGGGAGGCCGTCGAACAGGCCGCCCTCCAGCGAGGCGAGCCAGTAGAACAGCATCATGACGGCGCCCCAGAACGCCGAGAATCTGACGAACGCGCCGACGAGGAGCGCGAGGCCGACGAGTATCTGCCCCCAGACGTTGAGGACGTTCACGAGGCCGACGTAGTCGGTGCCGAGCGTGGTGAAGAGATCGGCGAGCGGATTGCCCGGCGGGATGGCGTTCAGGAGGAAGGGGGCGGCCGTCCAGTCGCCGGCGAGGAGTTTGTCGAGGCCGGCCTGCAGGAACGTCCACGCCATCACGAGCCGGAGGCCGAGGACGGAGTAGCCGACCCACTGTTCGGAGTACGTGAACGACACGTTTCGACCGAGAATCTTCGCGCCGAGTTGCCGCTTCGTAGACATGTTCGGAACTTCGACATGACCACACATAAGTGTGTGCTGCGTTCCCACGGACGCGGAACGAGCCGCTCCGACGGCCAGCGCGGCCGACAGCGACGTCGCTGTCTGGCGTTTCGAAGTGGAGTTGAGGGGAGTAAGCCCCCTTCTGTTCGGCCCGGCATTCGGCTCAGCGTCCGCGCGGCGCCCTCGCGGGCGTCGTCGAGCTACCTACCGCACGGACTTGCACCGGCGGGGATTGGCCGTTCCATCGCTCCCCTCTCGTCGGCGTGACCGGCTGTGCCGGTCACGCGTTCCTCGGCGGGTTATCTTCCTTCCCTTCCGGGTCGGGTCGCGCGCCTCATCGGTCGGAGAGGGACGTGTCGTCTCTGTTCCAGTGCCGGCGGTCTCCCGCCCCGGACTTGCGTCCGGCCGCCCGCTCGACTGGTGGGGGGACTTTCCTCATGCCTCGCGGCACGGGAGCCGGGCTCCCTCTACCCACCCCCGGGTAAGCGTGCGCCGTCGTTAAGGTGTTCGGTTTTTCCGCGGATGCTCGGGGCGTCGGTCGGCACGACGCGATCCCCGGCGATGGATTCGTGAGCGCGTCGCGCGGAATTAGCAGTCGAATGTACCAGATAGTTCTCTTCTAACCGCGAGTAGTCGCCGGATGCACGCGATTTCGTCGAGTACACCGCCTGACGGGTAATCCATCACGATTTTCGTGCACAAGGGAAGAGTTCAAGTTATTCGTGGGCGTAAGAGACTCCGTATGGCCGAGGCCCAGTCAGTAGTACTTTCCTTCGAGGACGGCGCTCGGACCGTCGAATTGGCGCGGGAATCTGTGGAGGCGTTCGTTCGAAACGGACAGCGAGAGCAGCCAGGGAGCATGCGAGACGCGTTCTACAACCGAACGAGCGCGTTCGTTCGACTCGAGTCCACCCGCGGCCGCGGGCGACTTCGAGGCTGCGCGGGCGCCCAGGAGTCCGCGCGCGAACTCGGGAACGGCAGCCAGCAGTTGGGGCACGCCATCGTCGAGGCGTCCATCAAGGCCGCCTCCGACGCGTCCTGTGGCTCCGAGGTGGAGCCCGCGGAACTCCCGAACCTCCGCGTGTCCGTCTGCACGGTGTCGAATCTGGTGTTGACCGACGACCCCGTGGAGGACATCGAACTCGGGGTCCACGGCGTCGCCATCGACGGCGACGGCAAGCACGGCTGGATGTACCCCACGCTCCCCGTGGAGAACGGATGGAGCGTCTACGAGTATCTCGACCGCACCTGCCGGAAGGCCGGCCTCCCGAACGGCGCGTGGGAGGAAGACGACGTGATGGTGACGCTGTTCGAGGGGCAGGTGTTCCGCGAGACCGACGAGGAGACCGAGGACGGCGAACCCGCCGTCGAAGAACTCACTTCCTGACCGACTGCATCCCGGCGTTACCGCCGGAAGCCGACCGCGTCCGCGTCGTCCCTGGCGTGCGAAGCGGCGTCGTCGACGTCGAAGGACCGAACGACCTCCCCGTCGCGCACGAGCGGTTCGAGTAGCGACTCGCCGTCCGTCGGGCCCGGGCGGTTCGCGAGCGCGACGTGGTGGCCGCCGTCCCGCGTGCGGTAGACGTCCTTTTTGCCCGAGAGTTTGCCGCGCTTGGCCGCGGGTTCGCCGTCCACTTCCACGATGTCGAGCGCGAAGTCCACGGGGTCGGCGTTCGAGACGTGGCCACCGACACCGAAGCCGTCGGCGACGTCCCGGAGGTGACGCAGGTCGTCGGGCCCGAGGCCGCCGGAGAGGAACACGTCGACGTCGCCGTGGCCGCGCGCGTCGAGTTCCCACTGAATCTCGCGGACGATGTGCCGGAAGTCGCCGCGCCGCGAGGACGTGGTGTCGAGGCGAACGCTGTCCAAGTCGTCGCCCAGCGCGTCGATTGCCCGAATCACCTCGTCTTTCTCGTCGCTGTACGTGTCACAGAGCGCGACCCGCGGCACGTCCTCGGGGACCGCCTCGTCGAACGCGCGCCACGCCTGCTCCTGGTTCCCGCGCCCGAAGCAGATGAGGAGCGCGTGGGGCATCGTCCCGCTGGCTTCCCGGCCGAGTACGTCGCCCGCGGCGACGTGCGAAAAGCCGTCGAGGCCGCCGAGGAGCGCGGAGCGTTCGACCATCGCGGCGATGGAGGGGTGGACGTGGCGCGCGCCGAAACTCAGGACCTGCGAGTCGGGCGCCGCTTCGCGGACTTCGAGGGCGGCGGTGGCGACGCCGGAGGCGTGCGAGAGGAAACCCAGCAGCGACGTCTCGTAGCGCGCGAACTCGCGGTACGTCCCCTCGATGCGCATCACGGGGCCGCCGTCGAACAGCGTCCCCTCGGGGAGCGCGTCCGCGTCCACCGGGAGGCCTTCGAGGAGGTGGGCGGCGTCCTTGAGGCCGGCGAGCAGTTCGAACTCGCCGGTCGGGAACTGGTCGGCGGTGACCTCCGCGACCACGTCGGGGTTGACGCCGGCGTGGTCGAGCGTGGTTTCGGTGCGCTGGAAGTAGGCGTCGGTGGCGCGGCCGTCCGCGATGGCGTCGTTCGGGACGACGTCGAAGGTCACGCCGCGACCCCCCGACTGGTGTGGTGCATGGGCGCGTCTACTGGCGCCCGAGCGAAAAAGCCTCGCTTACGCGGGGCGGTGGACGGCGTCCAACTCGGCGACCGTCGGGGCGTTCACGATGGTGACGCGGTTCCCGTCGACGGTCAGGCGGAACGCGTCGGCGAACTGGCTCTCGCCCTCGGGGATGCGCCAGACGCCGTCGGTTCGCTGTTCGGCGCCCCAGTACCGGAGCAACTCGCGGTAGGCGTCGGCGAACTCGCGGGCGTCGCTCGCGGAGTCCCACGCGATGCGCCACGCGTACGCCGTCTCGCCGTCCGACCGCTCGTACACCCACATGCGTTCGCCGTCCCAGCCGTCGACCGCCGGCGTGGTGTAGTCGAACGGGTCCGAGAGGTCGACTGAGGAGCCGTCGGTGTTCAGGAACGCGGCGGGAGGCAGGACGGCGCGGTCGTCGTGGCGGTCGGTCTCGTAGGCGGGGTACGCGAGCATCGCGGTGAGGCCGCCGACGCCGACTTCGCCGTAGGGCGCGCGCCCGTCGACGGTGACCCGCGACCAGTCGCCGTTCGAGCGGTCCCGCAGCGTCGGGTCCGTCGGCGCGTCGGCCTGGTACTTCTCGGGCTGGGCGACCTGCTCGGAGGACGCGGGCGGCGCGTCGTAGAGGGCCGCGACCGCCGACCAGCCGCCGTCCTCGTGGAACGACTCGACGAAGCCCGGGCCGTCGCTGTACGGGAAGTACTTCATCACGTAGATGCCGAGGTGGAGGTCGCCGCCACCGCCGCCGCCGCTCCCCGCTTCGACGCACGCCCACTCGGCGCCACAGCGGTCGCCGTACTGCTGGTCGAGGAAGCGCGCTTCGCCCTCGATGAGGCCGCTTCGGGCGTTCGCGGCGTCACGGGTCGGCGACGGGATGTCGGCGTCGAAGTTCCGGAACTGGAGGGCGTGCATCAGTTCGTGGCCGAGCGTCGTCTCCTCGATGGTCGGCGCCTCCGACGGCGAGACGACGACGATGCGGTCCTCGCTCGGCGAGTAGAACCCGAGGACGTTCGACCCGCGATTCGCCTCCTGTACCTCGATGGAGTTTCGGTCCTCGCCGACGAGGAACAGCGCCTCGAACTTCGCGTCGTCGAACGTCCGGAGCGCGTCGCTGGCCTGCCCGGCGCCCGCGTACTCCTCGCGGTACGTCTCTCGTGACACCACGTCGACGGTCACCGGTTCGTCGAACTCGATGCCGCGGAGGTGTTCGACGCGCGCCATCGACCGGTTCACGACGGCGGCGCGCTCGCTCTCGTTCAAGCCGTCCGCGGTCGTGACTGCGAGCGCGTCGTCGTGCCAGTAACCGCCCTCCCACCCGAGCACGTCGCTGTCGGGGTCCGGGCGCTCGGCGGCGTCGGGCGCGGCCGTCGCCGGCGTGGTCGTCTGGGGCGCGTCCGCCGGCGCGGTGGCACTACAGCCGGCGAGCACGAGGAGCGCGACGACGGCGAGAACGAGGGGTGTGCGCATTGCCACCGTGTTGGTGGCGAGCGAGGATAGGCGTTTCTCAGGCGGCGTGGACGTCGTCGAGTTGGGCGACGGTCGGCGCGTTCACGATGGTGACCGTGTCACCCGAGACGACGACGCGGAACGCGTCCGCGAACGCGTTCTCGCCCTCGGGGATGCGGTAGACGTTCGCCGTGCCGTCCACGCGCTCGGCGCCGTGGTGTTCGAGCAACAGCCGGTAGCCCTCGGCGAACTCGCCGGCTTCGGTGTCGGAGTCCCACGCCGTCTTCCAGACGTACGCCGTCTCGTTGCTCTGCGCGGAGTTCTCGGTGACGTACGGCACGAGCTTGTCGCCGTCCCAGCCGGCGGTGTACTCGTAACTGTAGTTGTAGAGGTCGAGTGTCCCGGAGTTCTGCGCGGGCGCGACGAAGTGCCGGTACGGAACGACGACGTTCGTCACCGCGCCCTGCTCGATGGACTCGGCGTAACTCGGGTACCAGAGCATCGAGTAGAGGCCGGCCTCCCCGAACTGCGCGAAGTCGACGCTCCCGTTACCCATGTCGGGCGTCGACCACGCGTCCGTCGAGGCGTCGGCGACCGTCACGTCGGTCGGCGCGTCCTCGCCGTACTTCTCGGGGTGGATGGTCTGCTCGGTGCTCTTCGGCGGCTGCTCGTAGACGGCGTTCACTGCGTCCCAGCCGCCCTCCTCGCGGAGTTGCTGGACGAACACCGGGCCGTCGCTGTACGGCTGGAGTTTGATGGCGGCGATGCCGAGGTGGCGGTCGCCGGACCCGCCGCCACCGCCGGCCTGCTGTTGGGGCATCAGGCAGTCCCAGGACTCGGCGCAGCGCTCGCCGTAGAGGTAGTCGACGTAGTTCCCGTCACCCTCGATGATGCCGTCTCTGGCGTTGTGGAGTTCCTGCGTGGACTGATTGTAGTCGGTGATGTCGAACTGCTGGTCTTGGAGCGCGTGGAACAACTCCTGAGACAGCGTGATTTCGTCCATCTTCGGCGAGGACGTGTTCTCGGAGACGATGACGATGCGGTCCTCGGTCGGCGAGTAGTAGCCGCCGACGGACGCCGCGCGGTTCGACTGGAGTTGCGCTATCGCGCTCTCGTTCTCCGCGAGCATGAACGTCGCCTCGAACTTGACGTTCTGGTGGAGCGAGGCGTTCCGGGAGACGTTCCCGTACGCGTCCGCGGTGTCGTTCGCGAACTCCTCGCGGGACACGATTTCGACGGGGACCGAGCGCTCGAACTCGATGTCGCGGATGCGCTCGACGCGCGCCATCGACCGGTTCACGACGGCGGCGAGTTCGGTGTCGTTGAGGCCGTTCGACCGGTCGACGTCTATCGACTCGTTGTACCAGAAGCCGCCCTCCCACCCGAGGACGTCCTCGTCGGGGTCGGCGTAGTCGAACGAGGACGCGTCGGTGGACTGCGGTTCGGTCGTCGATTCCGCGGGCGACGTCGACGTGACGTCCGGCGTCGTGCTGGTGTCGGCGCCCGGTGCCCCCTGACACCCGGCGAGCACGACGAGGAAGACCACGGCGACGGCGATGATACGGCGTGCCATCACGGGAAGTCAACGGTAGGACACGTAAAACTCCCTCGGGCGGTCGCATCGACCGCGAGAACGGTCGGTTGCGCCCTCGGAGCGTCGCGTTCGCCCCCACAATTTAAGTTAGTGAGTCGAAACCTCCGCCCACGATGTCGAACGACGACCACGAACGACGAGACGGCGGCCAGCGCGAGAACGAGGCCGCGGACGAACGAGACCACCTGGCGGACGCCCAGCCTCACGGCGGCGCGAACCGACGACCGGCGGGCCGCCAGCAGCCGTCGGTCACCGACCTGCTCTCCGAGCAGGCGACCCAGAACTACGCGAAGACGGTCGCGGGCGTGATGGCGGCAGTCGGCGTCGGCATCGGCGTGATGGTGATACTGCTCGGTTCGTTCGGCGGCAGCGAACTCGGCGCGTCGCTGTCGACCCAGCAGTACAAACTCGGTCTCACGAACACGGCGCTCGGCGTCGCGCCGTACGTCGGGTTCGCGGTCGCCGCGGGCGCGGGACTGCTCGTCGGCTTCAGCCTCGGCGAGCAACGCCGGGCGACCGTCGCGGCGGCCGCCGGGTCGCTCGTCGGCGCGGTGTTGTTGTTCCTGCTCGCCGAGATAATCGCGTCGACGCAGGTCTCACAGCTCTCCGTCGACTACGGGCAGGCGCTCGTGAACGCGGTGTTGATGGGTGTCGGGACGGCAATCGCGGGCGGCGCGGGCGCGTACTTCGGCGACGAACTGGCCTGACCGGACGCGCAAAACTGCTTTTTCGCCGGGCGACGAACGGCCGGTATGGAGTTCGACCCAGCCAGCACCGCGGTCGTCGTCGTGGACATGCAGAACGGCTTCTGTCACCCCGAGGGGAGCCTGTACGCGCCCGCCAGCGAGGACGCGCTCGGCCCCGTCACCGACCTCGTCGCTCGGGCGCGGGAGGCGGGCGCGAGCGTCGTCTACACGCGCGACGTCCACCCGCCCGAGCAGTTCGCGGACAACCACTACTACGACGAGTTCGACCGGTGGGGCGAACACGTCGTCGAGGGGTCGTGGGACGCCGAACTCCACGGCGACCTGGACGTGCGAGAGGACGACCACGTCGTCGAGAAACACACCTACGACGCGTTCTACCAGACCGACCTCGAAGGCTATCTGGACAGCCACGGCGTCCACGACCTCCTGATTTGCGGGACGCTCGCGAACGTCTGCGTCCTCCACACCGCCGGCTCCGCCGGTCTCCGGGACTACCGGCCCGTGCTCGTGGAGGACGCCGTCGGCTACATCGAGGACGACCACAGGGAGTACGCCGTCGAGCACGCCGACTGGCTGTTCGGCGAACTCGCCGAGCGCGAGACCGTGACGTTCGCCTGACGCTCCGGAATCGTCGCGCGGACGCGAGAAACTACGCGTCCCGAATCCCGACCGTCACGTC
Source organism: Halobacterium litoreum (assembly GCF_021233415.1). Lineage (NCBI taxonomy): Archaea > Methanobacteriati > Methanobacteriota > Halobacteria > Halobacteriales > Halobacteriaceae > Halobacterium > Halobacterium litoreum. The sequence continues at coordinate 2,399,789 of NZ_CP089466.1, forward strand.
GTCGCCGGCCGAGAGGTCGTGACCGGGACAGACGAGTTTCGCGCCGAGGCGGTCGAGGCCGAGCCACAGCGACAGGCCGCGAATCGGGGCGCCGTTCGCCGTCGGCGTCACGTCCCGCCACGCGACAGTCCGGTCGCCCGTGCGGTCGCCGACGACTGAACCGAGCAGGGAGACGGTGGCGGCGTCGCCGTCCGCGTAGCCCTGTTCGTAGTGCGGGAGTCCGCCGTCCACGACGCCGCCGTCGTCGCTGGCGAGTCCCGCGAACGCCTCGCCGGGCGCGGGGTGGGCGGGCGCATCGAGGAGCGCCCACGTCTCGCCCACGTCGAGGACGGTTGCCCCGCCGTCCCACGCGACCGGTTCCACCGGAAGCCCGAGGTCGAGGGGGAGCGACCCCGACGCCCGGACGGGGTTCTGGTCGCGCGTGCGGAAGCCGAGGTGGACGTGGTTGTCGACCCACGGCGCGAAGAAGCCCGAGCGAACCATCTGCCCGAGGTCGTCGCCGACGGCGAGGCGGTCACCGGGTTCGACCGCCGGGTCGACGTGGAGCATCCGCGCGAGGTAGTCGCCGATGTCCACGACGATCAGGTGGTCGTGGTCGGCGGCGTACGGCTTCTCGGGGCAGCGCACCGTCCGCGTCTCCGTGACCTCGCCGGCGACCGGGCTGGTCGCGCGGTTCTGTTCCGGATAGAGGTCGACCGCACAGCCGGCGTCGTGGGCGGGGTACGGCGAGTTGTAGCGAGAGACCCGGGGATACCGGCGGAGCACGTCGCCGGACAGCGTGACCATGCCCTCGGTTTGGAACCGGGAGGAATTACCTGCGTCGGTCCCAACGAGGGGTATGCGCGTACTCCGCGGCCGGGCCGACACCCGAGAGGCGGACCACGAGGCCACCCGCGACCTGCTGGATTTCGCTCGCGAGACCGGCGAGTCCGCGGTTCGTGTGTGGGCGCCCGGACGCGTGGTGGCGTTCGGGCGGCGGGACGCCAACGAGGACGGCTACGAGGACGCCCGCGAGGCCGCCCGCGAACACGGCTTCCCCGCCGTCGAGCGGCAGGTCGGCGGGCGCGCGGTGGCGTACACGGACACGACGCTCGCGTTCGCGCGCATCGAACCCATCGGCGACGTGCGCTCGGGGCTGTCGGCGCGCTACGACGCGATGGTCGCGGACGTGCTCGACGCACTCGAAACGGTGGGGGTCGACGCCCGCGAGGGCGAACCCGCGGACTCGTTCTGTCCCGGCGACCACTCGGTGCAGGCCGACGGGAAACTCGCGGGCGTCGCCCAGCGCGTCACGAAGGGCGCGGCGCTCACCTCCGGCGTGCTCGTCGTGGACGACCGCGAGGAGATAGCGAGCGTGTTAGCGGACGTCTACCCGGCGCTCGGCGTCGATTTCGACCCCGACTCCGTGGGGAGTGTGGCGGACTCGGGCGGCGACCCCGAGCGCGTCCGCGAGGCAGTCGAAGACGCTCTTGTAGGCGGTTCGGTCCCGACCGTCGAGCGCGTACCGTGACTGCGGCGGCCACCGATTTTACGGCCAGTGACACAGCCGGTTCCCTGGCGGACTGAACGGGCGAGACGGCGAGGGCGTTCTCGGAGGCGATTCCTCGGATGTCTTCACAGCACTTACGCTCGCGCCCACAGACCTACACCCATGCGAGTCATCCGGGACGCGACCCTCGCGGACGGCCGGCGGCGGGACGTGCGCGTCGGCGACGACGGCCGCATCGACGCGGTCGGCGAGCAGTTGACCGGCGACGAAGCCATCGACGCCGACGGGAACCTCCTCCTGCCGGGCGCCGTCGACGTTCACGTACACTTCCGACAGCCCGGCTACGACCACAAGGAGACGTGGGCGACCGGGTCGCGGAGCGCGGCCGCGGGCGGCGTGACGACGGTGGTCGACCAGCCAAATACGAGTCCGCCGACGGTGACGGGCGACGCCTTCGACGAGAAGGCCGAGTACGCGAGCGAGAGCGTCGTGGACTGGGGCATCAACGGCGGCGTGACGGCGGACTGGGGCCCCGAGTCGCTGTTCGACCGGCCGCTGTTCGCGCTCGGCGAGGTGTTCCTCGCGGACTCCACGGGCGATATGGGCATCGAAGCGGAGTTGTTCGCTGACGCCTGTGAGAAGGCCGCCGACGAGGACGTGGTCGTCACCGTCCACGCGGAGGACGCCGACCTGTTCGACGAGGCGGCGAAGTCGCGGGACGACGCGGACGCGTGGAGCGCGTACCGGACCGCCGAGGCCGAGAAAGTGGCCGTCGAGCGCGCCGTCTCGGTGGGCGGCGACGCCGGGGCGACGGTCCACATCGCGCACACGTCGACGCCGGAGGGCGTGGACGCCGCGAACGCCGGCGGCGCGACCTGCGAGGTGACGCCCCACCACCTCTTCTTGTCTCGCGACGACCTCGACGAACTCGGGACGTTCGGGCGGATGAACCCGCCGCTCCGGAGTGAGAAGCGTCGGAAAGCGCTGTTCGAGCGACTCGCGGACGGGCGCGTCGACATGGTGGCGACGGACCACGCGCCCCACACGCGCGCGGAGAAGGACGCGAGCATCTGGGACGCGCCGTCGGGCGTGCCGGGCGTCGAGACGTCGCTCCCGCTTCTTCTGGAGGCGGCGCGAAACGGGAAACTGACCTACGAGCGCGTGCGCGACGTGACGGCCGCGAACCCCGCGAACGTGTTCGGACTGGCGCAGAAGGGGCGAATCGAGGAAGGCCGAGACGCCGACCTCGTGCTCGTCGACCCCGAGGAGTCGCGAGCGATTCGCGGCGCGGACCTCCACTCGAACTGCGAGTGGACGCCGTTCGAGGGGAAACGAGGGGTGTTCCCGGAGTGGACGATGATTCGCGGAACGGTGGTGTGGGACGGCGAGGAGTTCGCCGCCCACGGCGGCGAGAACGTCCGGCGTTAGACGCCGAGCGCGAGCGACGTGGCGGCCGCGCCGAACACCCACCCGAAGCCCGACCACGACAGCACGAAAAACGCCTCGCGAGCGCTCGCTTCGGTCCAGCCCGAACTCACGTCCATGTAGGCCTGGACGCCCTCTATCGTCTCGCCGAGGCCGATAGCCGTCGACCACGCGGTGACGCCGAAGCCGAGGACGAGCAGGCCGAGCGCGAACGCCGTGTCCGTCGCGGCCCGCGGCGTCCGCACCGCGAGTAGACCCACAGAGAGCGCGACGCCGACGGCGGCGCCGACCGCCAGCCAGCGTGCCGCCGCCGGGACGAGGACGCGGAGGCGGCGACCCAGTGCGGCCGAACCGGGGGACGCGTCGTCAGTCAACGGTGTCCCGCATGCGCGGGTCGAGCGCGTCCCGCATCCCGTCACCGAGGAGGTTGAACCCGAGCACCGCGAGCGCGAGGAACAGGCCGGGGAAGAACGACCACCACCACGCGCCCGAGAACAGGCCGCGCTCGACGCCCTCGGAGAGCATCATCCCCCACGACGGGTCGCCGGGGCTCGCACCGAACCCGAGGAAGGACAGCGCCGCGATGTCGATGATGGCCAGCCCGTAGTTCAGCGTGGACTGGACCGTGATGGGCGCGAGGCAGTTCGGGAGCACGTGGCGAATCAGCAGGCGCGGGTCGGTCGCGCCGAGCGCCCGGGTCGCCTCGATGTACTCGTCTTCGAGCACTTTCAGCGCGGCGCCGCGAACGACGCGCGCGAACCGCGGCGTGTACACGAGGGTGAGCGCCGCGACGGCGCGCCACAGCCCCAGCGACTCGGGGAAGATGGTGACGAGCGCGAGCGCCAACAGCAGCGACGGGAACGAGAGCAACACGTCCATCGTGCGCATGATGACGTTGTCCGCGAGGTCGCCGTAGTACGCCGCGAGCGTCCCGGCGGCGATGCCGAGGACGGTCGACGCGAGGACGGTCGCCGTCCCGAACTTCAGCGCGAACCACGCGCCGTACAGCACGCGCGGGAAGATGTCGCGGGCCTGCCCGTCGGTGCCGAACCAGAACTCGGCGCTCGGCGCGGCCTCGGTCGGGTTCGACCCGAACTGCGTGGCGACGATGGCCTGGAGGTCGTACGCGAACCGCGCGTAGATGGCCAGCGCGAACATCCCGAGGATGAGCACGAGGCCGAAGACGGCGATTCGGTTCGACAGCAGCTCCGTGAGGAACGGGCTGGCACGGAGGCGGTCGAGGAGACTGCGCTCTACGTCAGACGATTGTGTGGTTTCGGTGCTCATTGGTCGATCCGGGGGTCGAGGACGGAGTACGTGATGTCCACGAAGAGGTTGACGAGCGTGTACAGGAACGCGAACACCAACACGGTCGCCTGCACGACCGGGTAGTCGCTACGACTGATGGCGTCCACGAGCAGGGTCCCGATGCCGTTGATTTCGAAGACGGTCTCGGTGAGGACGGAGCCGCCGAGCAGCGACCCGAACTGGATGCCGATGATGGTGATGACGGGGATGAACGCGTTCCGGAGGCCGTGCTTGAGGACCGTAATCTTCGAACCTTGGCCCTTCGCGCGGGCGGTCCGCATGTAGTCCTGCCGGATGACCTCCAGCAGCGAGGAGCGCATCATCCGCGAGATGAACGCCATCGAGTAGATGCCGAGGACGACGACGGGCATCAGCAGGTGCATCACCGCGGACCGGAACGCCGCCATGTTCCCGGCGAGGAGCGTGTCCACGAGGATGAAGCCGGTGGTCGAGTCGATGAAGTACGCCGACCCGATGCGGCCGCTCGTCGGAAGGATGCCGAGGACCTGCGCGAACAGCAGGATGAGCAGGGGGCCACTCCAGTAGATGGGGACGCTGATGCCGGCGAGCGCGCCGACGCGGGTCAGGTGGTCCGTGAGCGTGTCCTGCTTGACGGCGCTCAGGATGCCCAGCGGGATGCCGAACAGGAGGCCCGCAATCTGCCCGAGGATGGCGAGTTCGATGGTGACCGGGAGGCGGTCGGCGAGCAGTTCACTGACCGGCATGCCGCGCTGGACTTGGTACGACTCGCCGAAGTTGAACGTGACAACTTCGCCGAGGAAGCGGACGTACTGTTGCCAGAGCGGGTCGTCGAGGCCGAGGTCGGCCCGGACTTCGTTGATGAACTCCTGGCTCGCTCGGTCGCCGGCGATGGCGACGGCGGGGTCGCCCGGCGAGAGGTGGAGAACGGCGAAGACGAGCGACGCCACCCCGAACAACACGGGAACGAGCAGCAGTAGTCGTTTGGTTACAAACCGCTTTGATACCATTACCCAAGGGGAGAGGACGAGGGGTAAAAAATGTCCCGTCGTGCGTCGACTACGGACTCGTCACTCGACTTCCACGAGGTCGAGGTGCGGCCCACCGATCGCGGAGATGGTGTAGTTGCTGACGCTGTTGCTCACACCACGCGTCTCGTCGGCGTAGTCGATGTAGATCCACGGCGCCTCGTCGTGGGCAATCTGTGCGGCCTCGTGGTAGAGGGACGCACGTTCGTCCTCGTCGTAGACCTGCTGGGCCTCCTCGATGAGGTCCATGTACTCCTGGTTCGCCCACGCGCTACGGTCGGACGTGTTGAAGCCCTCGGTGCCCCAGTCGACCCAGTCCTGACCTTCGGGGGACTCCACCTGCGGGTGCATCAGCACGTACATGAAGTTGTCCGGGTCGGCGTTGTCGGTGTACCAACCGGAGAGCGAAGCGTCGTGGCGACCCTCGGACGTGTACGTGAGGTAGTCGGAGAACTGGCGGTCGTCGATGGTGACGTCGATGCCGACTTCCGAGAGGTTCGTCCGGATGGTTTCGGCGGTCGGGAGCGGCGCGGGGTTGTAGCCGCGCGCGTTCTGGAACGTCGTCAGTTCGAACGAGAGCCCGTCGCCGTAGCCGGCCTCTTCGAGGAGGCGCTGGGCCTCCTCGGGGTCGTGCTCGTAGGGACTGATGTCGTCGTTGTGCCCGAACAGCGCCGGCGGGCACGGCTGGTCGGCCTGCGTCGCGATACCGGAGTAGATCTCGTTGACGATCTGCTCGGTGTTGATCGCGTAACTGATGGCCTGCCGGACGCGCTTGTCGCGGAACGCCTCGACGCGGGACATGTTCATCGACATGTAGCCGATGTTGATGCCGGTCGCGGTGCGGGCCTCGGCGGTGTCCGAGCCGTTGATCTGCTGGATGGTGTCCGGGTCGAGACCGTCGATGATCTCCATCTCCTCCTCGATGAGCGCCTGTGCGCGCGTGGAGTTCTGGCCGCGCGTGAGGAAGATGACCTCGCCGACGTTCGGCGAGTCGCCCCAGTAGTCGCCGAAGGACGTGAGCTGGATGCGGTTGTTCGCGTTGTCGAGGTTCTCCAGTTCGAACGGTCCGGTGCCGACCATCTCCTGGCCGAGGTTCACGTCGTCGCTCTCGATGGCCTGCTGGGAGATGACGACGGACGCGAACATCGCGAGGTTGCGCAGCATCGGCGCGTACGGCTGCGAGAGCGTGATGTTCAGCGTGTAGTCGCCGTCCTTGGAGACGCTCTCGATCCAGTTACCGAGCGTGAACGGCCCGTAGACGGAGGCGTCCTCGAAGTAGTACTCGTAGTCCTCGTCGACGAACCGGCGGTACGTCGCGATGAAGTCGTCGGCGGTGAAGTCGCTGCCGTCGTGGAACGTCACGTCCTCGCGGAGCGTGAGCGTGACGTTCGTGCCGTCGAGTTCCCAGTCCGTCGCGAGCGCCTCCGTGATGGAGGATTCGCCGGGCTGGAAGCCGATGAGGCCCTCGTAGGCCTGGTTCGTGACCTTCGCGACTTCGCCGCTCGTGGTGTTCTGCGGGTCGAGCGTGTCGGAGTGAGCGCTCCGGCCGTAGCGGAGCGTTCCGCCGCCACCGCCGCCGCCACCGATACAGCCGGCAACGGAACTCGTCGCGGTCGCAGCGACAGTTGCGCTACCGGCGGCCTTCAGGAAACTGCGCCTGGAAACCTGGCTGTTATTGCCTGCCATGAGAAAACCCCATACACCTACATAGATAATACTACCGGACGGGAACGGTGTGTAGTCGGTCAGTTCTACCGGTAAGTTACTTCACAGCGAGTAAACGTGTCGGCGCCGCCGCAGGTTCGTTACTCCGCGTCCTCGAAGAGGTGACAGGCCGCCGGGTGGTCGCTGTCACCGAGCGCGGGGTCTTTTCGCTCGCAGACGCTCTCGAAGGTCTCTTCGAGGACGTCCTCGGCCGCGTCCCAGTCGCCGTCTTCGAGGTGGCGATAGGACTCGTCGACGGCGTCCCGAGCGCGACCCGAGAGCGGCCCGTCGAAGAACTCCCGGTCGAGCACCGCGGCGAACCCGCTGCCGCCGTCCGCGACGGCGCGCGCCGGCTCGGACGCCTCGGCGGCCTCCTCGCGGACGGCTTCGAGGTCGATGTCGCGAGACTCGACGCGCTGGCGGTAGAACATCGCCTCGCGGTAGCGCTCCTGTTCGATGTCGAGGTCCTCCGGCGGAATCACGGACGGACACCGCGTGCGGAAGTGACACCCCGACGGCGGGTCGATGGGCGACGGCACGTCGCCCTTGAGGATGGTGCGGTCGCCCGTGTCCGCGCGCGGGTCCGGCTCCGGAATCGCGGAGAGCAACGCGTTCGTGTACGGATGTCTCGGGTCGTCGAACAGCGCACTCGTCTCGGCCACCTCCACGATTTCGCCGAGGTACATCACGGCGACCCGGTCGGAGATGTGGCGGACGACGCTGAGGTCGTGTGCGATAAAGAGGTACGTCAGCCCGAACTCCTCCTGGAGGTCCTCCATGAGGTTGATAATCTGGGCCTGCACGGAGACGTCGAGGGCGGAGACGGGTTCGTCCGCGACGATGAAGTCGGGGTCGACCGCGAGCGCGCGGGCGATGCCGACGCGCTGGCGCTGGCCGCCGGACATCTCGTGGGGGTAGCGGTCGTACTGGCTGCGGTCGAGGCCGACCTCTTCGAGCAGTTCGAAGACGCGCTGTCGGCGCCGACCCTTCGCGAGGCCGTGAATCTTCAACGGCTCCATGATGGTCTGCCCGACGGTCATCCGCGGATCGAGACTCGACATCGGGTCCTGGAACACCATCTGCATGTCCTTGCGCTTCTCCCGGAGTTCGGACTTCGAGAGGTCGCCGAGGTCCTGGCCCGCGAACACGACGGTTCCGTCGGTCGGGGCGTCGAGGTTGAGGATGGCGCGGCCCGCGGTGGACTTCCCGCAGCCGGACTCGCCGACGAGACCGAGCGTCTCGCCCTCGTGGACGTCGAGGCTCACGCCGTCGACGGCCTTCACGCTCGGCTTCTCGCCGGGGAAAAATCGGTCGAGCAAGCCGTCTTCTTGCTCGTAGTACTTCCGCAGTCCTTCGATTTCCACGATGGGGTCGCCGATGTCGGTGTCCGTCGCCGACGTCACGCCCTGCGTGCCGTACTCGCTCTCGTCGAAGGACGGCAGGATGCACTTCGAGCGGTGGTCGACGTCCTCGGAGCCGTGCTGGAGGTACGGAATCTCGCCCTCCCGGCACTCGGGTTGGACCCACGGACACCGGTCCGCGAAGTGACACCCATCGGGCATGTCGATGAGGTCGGGGACGTTCCCCTCGATGGGCGTCAGGCGGTCTTTCTCCTCGGTCGGGATGGACTCGAGGAGGGTGTACGTGTACGGGTGACTCGGGTTGTGGAAGATTTCCTCGACCGGGCCCTCCTCGACGATTTCGCCCGCGTACATCACGGCGACCCGGTCGCAAGTCTCCGCGACGACGCCGAGGTCGTGGGTGATCATCAGCACCGACATCCCGAACTCGTCTTGCAGGTCGTCGATGAGGTCGAGAATCTGGGCCTGGATGGTCACGTCCAGCGCCGTCGTCGGTTCGTCGGCGACAAGGAGACTCGGCTGGCACGCGAGCGCGATGGCGATGAGCACGCGCTGTCGCATCCCCCCGGAGAACTCGTGGGGGTACTCCTCGAGGCGCGTCGTCGCCTCCGGGATGCCGACCTCGGTGAGGATGTCGACGACGTCCTCCATCACTTCCTCGTCGTGCTCGCGACCGCCGATTTTCGGGAGAATCTCCCGGATTGCGTTCAGCCACGTGTCCCGTTTGCGGCCGCCGTACTGGTGGAGGCGGAGGGATTCGGCGACCTGCTCGCCGACGGTGACGGCGGGATTCAGCGACGTCATGGGGTCCTGGAAGATCATCCCCATCTCGCCGCCGCGCACCTTCCGCATCGCCTCCTCTGGCGCCGCGGTCAGGTCGATGACGCCGTCCTCGACGCCCGCGTCGGTCGCGGCGGCGCCGTTCTGGTATCGTTCGCGCGCGCGGTCGTCGAAGTAGACGAAGCCGTCGGTGGCCTCGTCCAGCGCGTCGTCGAGTGCGTCCGCGACGACGGACGGCGTGGCGTCGTCGTCGAGGCGGTCGGCGGCGTCCCGGAGTTCGTCCGCGAGGCCGGCGGGGTCGTCGAGACCCGCGAGGTCGTCGGCCATCCCGCGGAGTTCCGCTGGCGTGGTGTCCACGCGGTCGCCGACGTCGAGGTCCGCGACGACTTCGCGGACGGCGTCCACGAGGTCGAAGGGGTACGGGACGACCGCGCCGTCGAACTCGTCGGCGATGTCGGCCGCGAGGTCGGCGCCGCGGAACGTCACGTAGCCGTCCACGACTTCGCCGGGGTCGTCGACGAGGTCCATCGCGGAGAGCGCCGTGACGCTCTTCCCCGAACCGGATTCGCCGACGAGACCGACAGTCTCGCCCTCTTCGATGGTGAGGTCGATGCCGTCGACTGCCTTCACTGCGCCGCGTTCCGTCTTGAACTGCGTCCGGAGGCCGGAGAGAGATAGGAGGTCGGTCACTGAGAGGTATTCACAGGGCGGCGAAGAAATAGCTTGCGGGACTTGGGCAAACCTTATCCCCGGCGCCACCCGCCGTGGACACATGAGCGAGAACCCCGCGAACGGCGCGCCGGACAACGTCCAGGCGGCCTCGGGCTGGCAGCCGGTCATCGAGGACATGGAAGCGACGGCCGAGGCGTACCGCGACCGCGGCTGGACCACGGTCGAACTCCACCCCGGCGACTCCGTGTTCGTCGACTCCGAGTTCCGCACCGGCATCGACGTGGTGCTGCCCGGTTCCGAGTACGAGGAACTGGAAGCCGTCGCCGCGGACGCCGAGTTCACCGACGTGGACGTGTTCCGCGCGGAGGACGCGAGCATGTTCTACCTGCTCGTCGTGGAGAAAGACCCGGACAGCGAGACGGCGGTGTTCGTGCCCGCGTACTACAATCCGGGGTCGGCCGAGGAGAAGATACAGACGGTACAGGAAGCGGGCGAACTGCGACTGTTCTGTCGGCGCCTGAACGACGACTACGTGGAGTTCGTCCACAGCGACGTCGGCCCGTTTCTCCCCGAAGGCGTCTAGTCGTCGCCGGCTTCGATGGTGTGCCCGCAGTTCGGGCAGTCGGTTCCCTCGTGTCTGAGTTCGTCGCTCGCCGACCGCACGTCCCGCATCACCGACGAGATGCGTTCTTCCGCCTCTAATTCCTCCTCGACGGCGAGGTCGACGCCCTCGACTTCGAGCAGGAACTTCGCGACCTCCGCCACCTCGTACATCAGGTCGTCGAGTTCGTCCGCCGTGAAGAACCCGGACATCGCGCCGTAGAGGAACGTCGCGCCCGCCATCGTCACCTTGTCCTCGAACGCCGAGCGCGCCTGATTCACGGCCTGGGGCGTGTACGTGTCCGTCATGAACGGGACGAGTTCGGGGAGGTTCTCCCCGATTTTCGTCATCTCCACGCCGGTCTCCGTGCGGAAGTCGGCGCAGAGCCGCGCGATGGCCCACTCGCGGGCGGTGATGTACGTGCGGTCGCGGAGGAACTCGTTGACGCGGTCGTACTGCGCGCCGTCCATCTTCGAGAACCGCTCGTAGCGCTGGACGTCAGCCGGCACGTCGTCGGCGTCGCCGTCCGCCGCCGGTTCGACGGCGGGCGTGAGGTCCCAATCGGCGGGAGAAGAACGCTGTTCGGGCATGCTCGGGGATTGCGGAGGTGGTCGCAAAAGCGTGTCGGGGGCGAGACCTCGAACGCAGTGAGAGGTCTCGGGAATGCGAGCGGCGGGACTTCGAGCGAAGCGAGAAGTCTCGGAACGGGCGAGCGGCGGCATCTCGAACGCAGTGAAAGGTCTCGGTGAGACGAGCGGCGGGAGAGCGAAACACGCGAGCGAGCGCCGACGGGTCGAGACGAGGGGCGAACGCTTTTCACTGGAGGCGGCGACACTCCGACCATGAAAGTGCTGTTAGGCATCGGGGGCGCGGACGACTCGCTGGACGCCCTCGAGCACACCGTCGAGCGGGCGGTGGACGCGGGCGACGACCTGACGGTGGCGGTCGTGGAGAATCCGGAGAGCGACCGCGACCCGAGCGAACTCGTCGACGCGGCGCGGTCGGCGCTCGCCGACGCGGGACTGCCGGAGAACGTCCGACAGTTGTCCGGCGACCCCGGGAGTTCGCTCGTGGAGTTGTCCGAGTCCGAGGGGTTCGACCAAATCGTCCTGGGCGGGGGCGAGCGCAGTCCGATGGGGAAGATTCGCCTCGGCCACATCGCGGAGTTCGTGCTGTTGAACGCCCGCGTGTCCGTGAAGTTGGTGCGCTGAGATGGTGGGGGAACGCGTGTACCCGGAGGAAGTGGCCGAGGAGTTCCCGCGACCGCCGGTGTCGTTCGCGGACCGCGAGGCGAGAGACATCGAACTACGGGCGTTCGACGAGCCGGACGGCGAGGGGTTCGGCGCGCTCGTGGAGATGTACGTGGATTTCGACCCGGCGGACCGCGCGCAGGGCGTGCCGCCGGTCGGCGAGGAGCGCGTTCGGGAGTGGCTGAACACGCTGCTCTCACAGGACGGGTTCGACGTGGTGGCGTGGCACGGCGACCGGGTCGCCGGGCACGCGACGCTGGTGCCCGACGACGAGGAGACGTACGAACTCGCCATCTTCGTCCACCAGGACTACCAGGGCGCGGGCATCGGCACGCGACTCATCGAGGCGCTGCTCGGGTACGGGCAAAGCGAGGGCGCGAACCTGGTGTGGTTGACCGTCGAGCGCTGGAACCGGCCGGCGGTCGCGCTCTACGAGAAGGTGGGCTTCGAGACGGCGTCGGCCGAGAGTTTCGAGATGGAGATGGCGATTCGCCTGAACTAGACGGAGAGCACCGGCTGGCTGGCGTACAGCAGGACGTACTCGGCGGCCTTCTCGAGGACGTCGCCGGCGTCGCCGCGCATGCCTTCGCGGGGGATGACGAGGAAGTCGGCGTCCACGTCGTCGGCGCAGTCGAGGATGACGCTGCCGGGGTGTTGGAGTTTCCGCGACGTGGAGAAGCCGTACGCGATGGAGGATTCGACGGTGACGTCCTCGGGGGCGAGCGCGGCGACTTCCGCGAGGAACGTGTTGGTGTCCTCGACGACGTCGTCCTCGGCGACGTCGCCGGCCTTGATTGCGCGGGTCACCGTCTCCCCGAGGACGTAGAGCGCGTGTGCGTCGGCGTCGTAGCGGTCGGCAACCGCGAGCGCGTACTCGGCGGCCGTGACGGACGCTTCGGTGCCGTCGACGGGAACGAGTACGGTGTCGACTTCGAGGGGCATGCGTGAGCGTGCGCCGTCGGGCTACTAAAACGCTCCGCGTGTGGGTTTAAGGTCTCCGGCGAGATACCGCCTAGTATGATAGACACCGTGGTCGTCGCGACCGACGGGTCCGAGAGCGTGGGGCGCGCCGTCGAGGTCGCGCTCGACTTCGCGGACCGGTTCGACGCGGCCGTACACGCCCTGTACGTGCTGGAGGAGAGCGAGGTGGAGACGGCGCCGGAGGAGGTGCGCGAGGAGATGCACGACGCGCTCGAAGAGCGCGGCGAGGAGGCGGTTGCGGCCGTCGCCGACCGGGCGGTCCGCGACGTCACGACGGCCGTACGCGAGGGGCGGCCGCCGGCCGAAATCAGCCAGTACGCGCGTGACGTGGACGCGGACGTGGTGGCGACCGGGACGCGGGGCCGCCACGGCGAGAACCGCTTTCTCATCGGGAGCGTCGCGGAGCGCGTCGTGCGCACGTGTCCGGTGCCGGTGTTGACGGTGCGCCAACTCGACGACAGCGAGTAACACGAGACTTTTACCGAGTCGCGGCGTCGGTTCGCGACGATGCCCTCCACCAATCGCCGCCAGTTCCTCGCAGCCGCGGGTGCGGCCGGCGCCGCCGGTCTCGCCGGCTGTGGTGCGCTCGGCGGTGGCGGCCGACCCGACGTGAACACCGGAAGCGGGCTGGACGAGGACACGAGTCACGCCCTCCAGAGCGAGCAGGTCTATCTCGCGGGCGACGCCAGCGACCTGCCCGACCCCCCGAATACCGTCGACAGCATCGACGACGCGGACGCCGTGCTCGCGACCACCGACGCCGACCGCGTCCCGCTCGTACGCGCGCTCCGCGACCACAAGCCCGTGGCGTTCGACGGCGGCGACGCACAGAGCGCGCTCCGCGGACTGCTGGAGAGCACCAGACAGAACTACACGTTCGGCGTCGAGGAAGTCAGGGCGCGTCCCGTACCGGTCGCCGTCGCCGTGCCCGGACGGAACGGCACCGTGGACACGTACACATTCGTCGACGATGGCGGGTGGGACGACCCCGTACTCGACGCGTTCGGGTGGGCGCTCGTCGGGCGCGTCCCCGAGTGCGACACGTTCGTCCCGGAGTCGTCGGCGGACAGCATGTACGACTACGCGGGGTCGGCCCACGTCGTCGGCCGCCTCGACACCGGGGAAGCCTACGTCTCGCGCACGACGGCCACGGTCAGTCGGCAGGACGCCGGACGGTTCGTGCGCCTGCGGACGCGCCTCCACGCCGAGGCCAACGACGGCTACGCAATCGAGGAGGGCGTCCGGGAAGCCGACTTCCCGGACGACCAGCGCCTGCACCGCGCGTGGCCGAACCCCCACACCGAGAACGGCGTCCAAATCGCGAACACGTCGAACACGATTCGGAGCGACTTCTCCTTCGAGGTGACCCCAGAGAGTTCTCGCGCGAAGAGCGCGCTCACCGGCTGTGGCGGCCTCCGGACCGACGGCGAAATCGCGTACGACCACCGCGTGAGCGTCACCTGGAAGCGCGACAAACTCCTCGGGAACGACCGCCGCTACGCGACCGCGACCGGGCGCGGCGAGTGGCACCTCGACGCCTAACCGCGGGGTTCTTCCGCGGTCCACCCCACGGAGGCGTATGGAAGATTGGGTCATCGAGGACGAGGACCTCCCGCTGGAGCGCAAGTCGCTGCTCCCCGGGAAGGGCTTTTTCGTACCCGACGACGTGCGGGACGCACAGAGAGACCAGGAGATTCGCGAGCGCGTCGAGGGCGCCGACGTCATCGTGGTCGCGGACCCGGACGCCGACGGCCTCGCCTGTGCCGCCATCGTCCGCGAGGTGTACGGCGACGCCGCGCTCGTGCCCGCCGGCCCCCACGAAATCGAGGACGGCCTGCGCAGGGCCGTGGAGTTCGGCGAACCCGGCTTCAAACTGTTCGTCTGTGACGTCTGTCCGGACCGCTTCGAGTACGTCGAGGAGGAACTCGCGGACGCCGTCGAGGCCGCCAGCGAAGTGCGGTGGTTCGACCACCACCAGTGGACCGAGGAGACCGCCGAGTCCGTCCGCGACGCGGGCGTCGACCTCGTAATCGGCGACAGCGAAGAGGAGTGTACGGCCGACGTGGCCGTGCGCTCCATCGACGCCGACCTCCCCGAGCGCCTCGCCGAACTCGCCGAGGTCACCCGGGACCACGACCTCTGGCTGAAAGAGGACGAGCGAAGCGACGACCTCGCGGACTACTCGTACTGGTCGGACGCCGACGAGTACATGGACGTGGTGCAGGCTCACGGCGCCGACCTCCCGGACGAAGTCATGGACTTCCTCGAAGAACGCCGCGTCGAGAAACACGAACTCATCGACCGCGCGGTCGACCGCGCCGCGATGAAGGAAATCGGCGAGTGGACCGTCGGCGTCACCTACGGCCGGTGCTCCCAAAACGAGGTCGCCGAAGCGCTCCGCGAGCAGGGCGCCGACGCCGCGGTCATCGTCAAGCCCTCGGGGAGCGCGAGCATTCGCGGCACCGAGACGTTCCAGCGCGCCCACGAGGTCGCCCGTCAGGTGAACGGCGGCGGCCACCCGAAGGCCGCGGGCTGCAAGCCCGACATCTACGAGGACATGATGGACTACGCGAACCACTGGACCTCGCAGGGCGCGACCGCCAAGCAGGTCATCCTCGACGGCTTCCGGAACCTCCCCGACGAGCCGGCCGACGACTAGGGAGACGGACGGCCAACGACGGGTCGCGGCGCTTTTCCTCTCCGGCGCCCTCGCTGGTAGTATGACTCTCGATTTCAGCGCCGAGCGCCCCGTCGTGGGGATGGTTCACCTCGACGCGCTCCCCGGCGCGCCCGGCTTCGACGGCGGCCGCGCGGCGATTCGCGACGCGATGCTCCGCGACGCACGACGCCTCGAAGCCGGCGGCGTGGACGCCCTGATGCTCGAGAACTTCGGCGACGCGCCGTTCTACGCCGACGACGTGCCCAAACACGTCGTCGCGTCGATGGCCGCGCTCGCCCGCGACCTCCGACGAGAGACGGACCTCCCAATCGGCGTGAACGTCCTGCGAAACGACGCCGAAGCAGCAATCAGCGTGGCGGCCGCCGCGGACGCACAGTTCGTGCGCGTGAACGTCCACGCCGCCGCGCGCCTCACCGACCAGGGCGTCGTCACGGGACAGGCCGCCGAGACGGTGCGCCTCCGCGACCGCCTCGGCGCGGACGTGTCGATTCTCGCCGACGTGGATGTGAAACACTCCGCGCCGCTCGCCGAGCGCCCCCTCACCGAGGAGGTCGCGGAACTCGTCGAGCGCGGACACGCCGACGGCCTCGTCGCGAGCGGCGCCGGCACCGGTCACGAGACCGACCGCGACCACCTCGAAGCCGTCGTGGCGGCGCGCGACGAACTCGGCGTGGACGCGCCGGTGTTCGTCGGGAGCGGCGTCACACAGTCGACCGTGGGCGAGACGCTCGCCCTCGCGGACGGCGTCATCGTCGGGACGGCGCTGAAAGAAGACGGCGAGACGACGGCGCCGGTGGACGAAGCGCGCGTCCGCGACCTCGTCGAGTCGGCGCGCTAACCGGACAGGTCGTCCCGCGTCGCGAGCGCGCCGCGAGCGCCCGCCGCCGTGCAGTTCCGGGCGGCCGCCGCAGTCGCGACGCGTGCGGCCGCTGTCGCTTCTCGGCCGTCGAGCACCCACGCGTGAATCAGCGCGGCGGTGAACGCGTCGCCCGCACCCGTGGTGTCCACGGTTTCGACGGATTCGGCGGCGACGTGAGTCACGTCGTCCGTGCCGACGTACGCGCCGTCCGCGCCGACCGTCACGGCCACGCGCTCGGCGCCGCGTTCGAGGAGTTCGGTCGCGGCTTCCTCGGGGCCGCAGTCGAGGTAAGAGCGCGCCGCGACCTCGTTCGTGACGAACAGGTCGGCCGTCTCGGCCGCTCGGTCGATTGTCTCGCGGGTCGCGCCCCGACCGTCGAGTTCCGACAGCGGGCCGGCGAGGTCGAACGCGAGCGCGGTCGTCTCGCCGGCGGCGCGCATCTCCACGAGGTCGCTGACGGCGCCGTCGGGGGCGTACGCGCTAGTGAAGGCGCAGTCCGCGTTCCGGACGCGTTCGCGGTCCTCGGCGGTGAGTTCGAGGGCCGGGACGCTGTCGCCGCCCGCGACAATCATCCGGTCGCCCTCGGGGCCGCGCAGGACGAGTGCGTACGAGGTGTCGTCGTCGCCGCGGCGGACGCCCGACGCGTCGACGCCGTAGTCCGCGAGCGAGTCGAGTACGCGGTCCGCGGCGTCGTCGCGGCCGACGCGGGAGACGACGCTCGTTTCGTGGTCGAGTGCGGCGAGCGCGCACGCGACGTTCGCCGCGACGCCGCCCGCGCGCTCCTCGTAGTCGCGGACGAACGCGCCGCCGTCGGGCTCGGGGAGATTCGACAGCCCGTAGACGCGGTCGAGCACCGCGCTCCCGACGGCGACGACGCGAGCCATTACCGGTCGCCCGCGACCCACTTGTCGGAGTACGTCTCCCCGCAGGAACAGTAGACGTAGGCGTGAATCACGTCGCCGTCGGCGTACATTCCGCCGACCTCCTCGTTCTGGGCTTCCGCGAAGGAGAACACGAACTCGGGACTGTGGTCTTCGGGGCCGTCGGCGGCGTGCGGGCAGTCGCCGCCGACGAGGTCGCTGTCGACGTGACCGGGGTTGTCCATCGCGGCGGAACCGAAGTCCATCGCCGCCATCCCCGTGATTTTCTGGAAGACGCTGCGGCCGCGTTCGCCGTCCACGACGAGGACGACCCCCTCGCCCACGCGCTCGGCGTCGTCGCGGTCCGCGAGTTCGTCGACGTCGGAGACGTACGACTCCGCGAGGTAGAGCGCGACGTGGTCGGTGCGGTCGCCGGCGAGGTACGCGTCGTAGTCGCTCACGACAGCGAGTAGGCGGCGGCCGCGAAAAAGCGTGGCGTTACTCGTCGTCGCCGTCTTCCTCGTCGCCCTCGCCGTAGAGCGAGTCGACGGACTCGTCGCCGCGCTCGGCGACGGAGACGTTGAGTTGGACGATTTCGTCGGAGACTTCCTTCCCGCGGACGCTCACGCGCTTGCGTTCGCCGTCCGTGGAGGGGTTGAAGCCGGGGCCGCCCGAGAGGAGCACGTCGTTGAGCTGGGCGCCGTCGACGTCGCCGCGCATCGGTCGGCCGGCGGCGTCGCTGCCGCCCGTAATCGTGACCGTGTACCCGTCGAGGCCGACGGCTTCGCCGTCGACTTCGGAACCGATGTCGAGGCCGAGGAATCGGTTCGCGTCCTGTCCGTCTACCTCACGCTGGTAGGTGCGTCCCGACTCGGGGTCGGCGACGGCGACCTGAAACGTAGCCATGCGTGAAACCAGTCGGGCGCTATTCAAAAACCCGTCGAAGCCGCGCAGTACCGACGCTGACGGCCCTCCCCGCGAATCCGGGCGTCGACAGGGGTGAAGTGGCGAGCAGGCGGCGGGACTGCACGCGGGGCGCGCGCCGCGCTATCGAGTGGGACGCCCCGCGTCGAAACTCACGTCACGCGCCAGGTTGGTCCCGGCCTCGCACTTGAAGTTACGGCCCGGAACAGCAGAGGACACAGCCGGTAGCCGCCAGCGTCCGCGAGCGCCGCGAGGCGGCGAAGCCGCCTCGGAATGCGCGAGCGGTTCACAGCGCGCTTCGCGCGCTGGCGCCGAACCCCACCGGAGGTGGGGTGACGGCGCTTTTTCCCCAAGTTTTTGCCGAGCGGGGTCGCCTTTGGCGACCCGCGCAGGGCAAAAAGTGGGTTTTAGAACGGGTAGTCTCGCTCCTCTCGCTGGACGCTAATCCACTTCTGCTGGGTGAACTCCTCCATGACGGCTTCGCCGTTGTAGCGGCCCATGCCGGAGTCGCCGGTGCCGCCGAAGGGCATGTGGGGTTCGTCGTTGATGGGCTGGTCGTTGATGTGAATCATGCCGGTGTCGATGCGGTCGGCGATGTCGCGGGCGCGGCCGGTGTCGCCGGCGTGGACGCTGCCGGAGAGGCCGTAGTCCGTGTCGTTGGCGAGTTCGACGGCTTCGTCGTCGTCGCTGAACGGGATGACGGGGGCGACGGGGCCGAAGTGTTCGTTGCACGCGGCGGCCATGTCGTTGGTGGCGTCCGAGAGGACGGTAGGTTCGACGACGAGGCCGTCGTGGCCGCCGCCGGTTTCGAGGGTGGCGCCGGCGTCGACCGTCTCCTCGACGTAGTCGAGAATCTGGTCGCGCTGGGATTCGTCGATAATCGGGCCGACGACGGTGTCGGGTTCGTGGGCGCTCCCGGTGGGGAGCGAGGCGGCGCGTTCGGTGAGGCGTTCGACGTACTCGTCGTAGACGTCCTCGTGGACGAGGTGGCGGTTGATGGAGATGCAGATCTGCCCGGAGTGGAGGAACGAACCGAAGACGCCGCCGTCGATTGCCTTGTCGAGGTCGGCGTCGTCGGTGACGACGTGGACGTTGTTCCCGCCGAGTTCCATCGCGGGGAGTGCGAGGTTCTCGGCGGCGGTGGCGGCGACCTGCCGGCCGACGCCCGTCGAGCCGGTGAACGCGACCACGTCGACTTCGTCGTGGCCGGCGACGGCGTCGCCGATGTCGCTCCCGCGGCCGGTGACGACGTTGAGGACGCCCTCGGGGAGGCCGGCGGCCTCGAACAGTTTCGCGAGGAGGAGGCCGCCCGTGACGGGGGTGTTGGAGGCGGGCTTGAGGACGACGCTGTTCCCGGTGGCGATGGCGGGCGCGACGGCGCGAATCGAGAGGTTCAGCGGGAAGTTCCACGGGGAGATGACGCCGACGACGCCCTGCGGTTCGCGCACGACGATGTTCTCCTTGCCCTCGACGGTGGACTCCCGTCGGTCCCCGGACATTCGCGTGGGGAAGGAGGCGGCTTCGCCGGTGATGCCGACGGAGGTGTAGAACTCCGCGAACCCTTTCGTTCGCGTGGTTCCGGATTCGGCCGCGAGCAGGTCGAGGATGTCGTCGCGGTGTTCCTTGAGCAGGTCGCGGGCGGTTCGGACGACGCTCGCTCGCTGCTGAGGTGGTGTGTTCGCCCACTCGGTCTGGGCGTCGGCGGCGGCCTCGTAGGCGGCGTCGACGTCGTCGCTGGTGCCGGCGGGTACCTCGGTGAACTGTTCGCGCGTCGAGGGGTCGTCGACGGCGATGGTGTCGCGGTCGCCGACCGGGACGTACTCGCCGTCGATGTACTGGGTCTGCCAGTCCGCGTCGCTGAGGTCGAGGTCGGACATCACGTCGGACTTCGAGGTCCTCCGTGGTAATGTTACTCCCATCGGAACGTTCATCCGAGTGTTGAAGCCGCGGGGTCGCGTACTCCACACCGACTGCGATGGACCGCGAAGTGCTGATGTTGCACCTGCGACAGGCGTTCGGCGGGACGCCCGCGGAGCGACGCACGGTCGCGCGGGCGGCGGGCGACCTCGCGGACGCGGGGAAACTGGGAGCCGACCTCGACGCGGAGTTGACCGCGGAGTTCGTCCTCGAACACCTCTCGGACGCCCCGAAGGGGACGCCGGCCGAGCGCTGGAACTGGTGGATGGGCGCGCTGGAAGCGTCCCACGGCGGCTACCGGCGGTTCCGCGTGACGGCGTGGGAGCGAGAGGAGTAGCGACGCACCGACGCACCCAAGCGGGCGCGCCGACTACCCCGAACCGAATGGACGTGCGGTTCCTCGGTGGCGCCCGCGAGGTCGGGCGGAGCGCCATCCTCGTCGACGACTCGCTGCTCTTGGACTACGGTCTGAAGAACGGGACGCCGCCCCAGTACCCCCTCGACTCGGTGGACCCGGACGCCGTCGTCGTCAGCCACGGCCACCTCGACCACGCCGGTCTCGTGCCCGCGCTCCTCGCCGGGTCGCGTCGCCCGCCGGTCCACTGGACGCCGCCGACCCGCGACCTCGCGCGCCTGCTCGCGAAAGACACGCTGAAGATTCAGCGCGCCGAGCAGGGCCGCGGGGCGACCGAGCGCGGCGGGCGCTACGACTGTCCGTTCACCCGGACGGAGGTCGCGCGCCTCGGCGAAGTCTCCGAGACCCACGGCTACCGCGAGCCCTTCGAAGCGGCGGGCTACGAGGTGACGTTCTTCGACGCCGGCCACATCCCCGGCAGCGCCCACGTACTCGTCGACGACGGCGAGAGCCGCCTCCTCTACACCGCGGACTTCAACACCGAGGACCAGCGCCTGCTCGCGGGCACCACGGCGCGCCCGGACGCCGACGCCGTCGTCTGCGAGGCGACGTACGCCGACGTGACCCGCCCCGACCGCGAGACGGTCGAACGCCGGTTCGCGCAGTCCGTCCAGCAGACCGTCCACGAGGGCGGCACCGTCGTCGTCCCGGCGTTCGCCGTCGGGCGCACGCAGGAGGCGATGCTCGTCTGTGACGCCCACGGCGTCGACTGCTACGTCGACGGGATGGGCGTCGCCGTCACCGAGAGCTTCAAGCGCACCCCGGAGTTCCTCCGCGACCCCGACGCCTTCCGGCGGGCCTGCGGCCACGCGCGCTTCGTGGACGCCGGCACGCGGGACGGCCAGCGCCGCCGCATCGCCGACAAACGCACCGCCATCGTCACCACCGCCGGAATGCTCGGCGGCGGCCCCGCGATGACCTACGTCCCCGCAATCGCGGGCAACCCACAGCACAAAATCGCGTTCACGGGCTACCAGGTCGAGGGGACGCCCGGTCGGGAACTGCTCGAAACGGGGAGCGCGGAAATCGACGGCCGCCACCTCCGGGTCGCCGCGCAGGTCGAGAGCCACGACTTCTCCGCGCACGCCGACCGCGACGGCCTCCGCGAATTCCTCGACGCCTACCGCGGGAGCGAGGTGTTCGTGAACCACGGCGACCGCTGCGCGGATTTCGCCGAGGAACTCCGCGCGGACGGCTTCGACGCGAGCGCGCCCGCACTCGGCGACGAACTGTCTATTTAGCGCGCCGTGGTACTCACCCACACAGGTAATTGCGTCGCGGACCTATCTGTGGACATGACGGACCTCTCGGCCACCGAGCGCGACGCGCTCCACGAACTCCAACTCGGCGTCGAACACGTCTACCGCGCGTACGGCAGTCTGCTCGGGTTCCACCACAGCCTCGGGCGCGGCATGGACCACCTGAACGAGGCCGAACACCTCCTCCGGGAGTCTGGTCACGACGCGTACGCCGACGAACTCCGGGACCGCCACCTGCCCGCGGGCGCGGTCGGCGACCGGTGGAGTTACGAACTCGTCGAGGAGTTCCGGCACGGCCTGCTCGCCGCCGTCAGCGACTTCGAGAACGACCTCCGCGAGGACGTCGCCGGCGGCGAAGAACACGTCGCCGAGCGCGAACAGCGACGCGAGTGGCGGCGGCGCGCGCAGAACGCCGACGAGTAATCAGTCCTCAACGCGGTCGGCGTACGTTTCGAGTTCCTCGGCGAGCGCACGCGCGTCGGCCGCGGAGAGGCGGACGCGGTCGGCGTGGGGCGGCGCTCGGTCGGTCGCGGCGTCGTCGAGTTCGAGTTCCACGAGCACGTCGCCGCCGCCGGCTGCGACGTTCAGGACGGCGGGCGCGTCCTCACTCCAGCCGTGGCCCTCGCGTTCGCCGTCGAGGAGGGTGAACGTCGTGTACGCGTTCACGCCGACGACGCGGTCGGCCACCGTCAGTCACCCCCCGGAATCGGCTCGCCGTTGCCGTCCGTCGGCGCGGGGCTGGCGGCCATCTCGTCGTCGTCGGCGTACGGGTACCACGTCAGTTTCGTGTTGTGCATGTAGGGGTCGTCGTAGTCCGTCTCCTCGGGGTCCGCGAGGTTACGGAGCGCTTCCTCGTCCTGCCGCGCGACGAACTCGCGGAACGACTCCCCGCCCTCGCGCTCGTCGGCGAACGCCGAGAGGAGGTTCGCGACGTACCCCGGCACCTCGTCGGCGGGCACGCGCATCTCCACCCAGTCCGCGAACCGCGGATTCTCGCCGAGACCGCCGCCCAGTCCCACGTCGAAGGCCTCGACCGCCTCGCCGTCCTTCCGGGTCTTCATCCCGCGCAGGCTCACGTCCGCAATCTGGGGCTGAGCGCAGGACGCCGTGCACCCGGAGAGGTGAATGTGGAAGTCCGTCACGCCGTCGGGCACGTCGACGTTCGCCTTCAGCCAGCGCGCGTACCGCACCTGCCGGTTCTTCGTCTCCACGATGGACAGCGAGCAGAACTCCGTCCCCGTACAGGCGATGGAACCCCGAAGGAACGGGTGGGGGTCCGGCGAGTAGTCGTCGAGCAGGTCGGCCGCGAGGAAGTCGTCCAGGGCGTCCTCGGGCACGTCGGTGACAATGACGTTCTGTCGCTGCGTGAGACGCACCTCCCCGGAGCCGTGCTCGTCGGCGAGGTCCGCGAGCGCGAACACGTCCTCGACGCCCATCCGCCCGACGAGGACGTTCAGGCCGACGTAGTAGTCGCCGTTCGGTTGCTCGTGGACGCCGACGTGGTCGCCGTGCTCGCCCGTCCCGGCGTTGTACGTGTACGACTCGCGGAGGTCGTCGCCGGCGGTTTCGAGGTCCCAGTCGACGTACTCCTCCTGTAAGACCGACCGCACTTTCTCGGCGCCCCACTCGTCTACGAGGAACTTCATGCGCGCGCTGTACCGGTCCTCCCGGTCGCCGTGGTCGTCGAACAGCGACGAAATCGCGCCCGCCACGTCGGTCACGCGCTCCTCGGGCACCCAGACGTCCACATCGCGCGCGAACCGCGGTTCCTTCCGCGCGAGGCCGCCGCCGACGCGGACGTTGAACCCGAGTTCGCCGTCCTTCTCGGCCGGCTCGAACGCGAGGTCGTTGATGTCTCCCTGCCCACAGCCCTGGTCGCAGCCCGTGACCGACACCTTCCACTTCCGCGGGAGGTTCGCGTGCTCATCGTCGCCCTTGAACGTCTCGTGGAGTTCCTTCGCAATGGGCCACGCGTCCACGTGCTCGTGGGTGTCCTTCCCCGCGACCGGACACCCGACGACGTTTCGCCACGAGTCGCCACACGCCTGCTGGGTCGTCAAGCCGTTCGCTTCCAGTTTCTCGAAGATGGCGGGCACGTCTTCGAGTGTTATCCAATGGAGTTGGATGGACTGCCGGGTAGTCCAGTCGCAGTACGCCGCGCCGAACTCCGGATTCTCGACGGGCCCCCGCGCGTACTCGTCGGCCACCTCGGCGACCGTCCGCAGTTGGCCGGGTTCGAGGACGCCGTTCGGCGTCCCGACTCGCATCATGAAGTACGACTCCTGGCCCTTCCGCTGGTGGTACAATCCCCACCACTTGAACCGCTCGAACCACGCGTCCCGCTCGTCGTCCGGGATGGCGTCCCACCCCGCCTCAGCGAACTCGAAGAGGTGGTCGCGTATCTCCTCGCCGTACACCTCGTCCTTCCAGCGCTCCACGTCCGTCGGCATACCCACACACTCGACACTCGGACTTACCAAGCCGCGCTTGCCGTCAAGAGTCCCCGCGGCGACCCGAAACGGGCGAGCGTTGCCGCGACCGGCGAAGCCCCGTCGTCGGCTCGAACCCCGCGTCGGTCACCCGGCCCACGGCCACCCACGGCGTCGTCCCAGCCGCCCCGCACTCAACGCAGTGTCCGCGCGCCCGCGCCTCCACGCGCCGGCCGTCCACGCCCACGTCCACGAACGCCTCCGCGACGACCCACGCAACGGCACACGAGCAGAAGCCGCCAGCGACCGGCCACACCTCACTGGCGCCCACCTCGCGGCGGTCGTTCACGCTCACCCACGCGGCGTCGTCCAACAACCGCAGTCGCGTCACCATACTCCCGATTCGGACCGGCGTGCCCTGTCCCCGTCGGCGCTGGCAACGCCCGCCACTCGTCGCCGACACCGTCAAGACTCGCCCCTACCCGGCAGTGCTGGCGGGCGTTGCGGGCGAAGCGACGGTTATGCGTCTCCCCTCGCTACGACTCCCCATGTCCGACTCACCGCGCGGCCGCCGGCAACACGCCTCCGCCGACGCCGCCCCAGAACTGTTCACCGCCGAGGAGGGCGACGACGAGTGACCGACGCCAGCGAGACGCGCCCGGACGCAGACGACGACCGAGACGACGCCCACCTCGACGGCGTCGAACCCGGCGCCGGCTGCGCCGAAATCTGGGAACACCTCTCGGAACGCCGCGAACGCGAGGAGGAATAGGTGTTTTACGCGCCACCCCGTTACAGTACGGCATGACTCACGACGACGGCCGGCCGCCCACAGACCGCGACTCCCCGGTCGGCCAGCCGGTCGTCCGCGGCGACGAACGCGTCACCGGCGACCACAGCCGCGACGCCGTCGCCTTCGACCCCGACGACCCGGAGAGCGCCGCTGACGCCGCCGCCACCGTCGCCGCGTTCGCGAACGGCGACCTCGACGACACCCACGTCCACATGCTCCGCGGCGCCGCCGCCTGCGCCGCGCTCGTGCGCGCCGAACACTCCTACAAAGCCGCCGCCGAACGCGCCGGCGACGGCGTCGGCGTC
This sequence comes from Halobacterium litoreum, assembly GCF_021233415.1. Classification (NCBI taxonomy): domain Archaea; kingdom Methanobacteriati; phylum Methanobacteriota; class Halobacteria; order Halobacteriales; family Halobacteriaceae; genus Halobacterium; species Halobacterium litoreum. Next base: position 2,424,808 of record NZ_CP089466.1, read on the forward strand.
TCCTTCATCCGGAAATGGGCGCGCGTCCACGACCTCCCGCGGCCCATCCGCCAGCGCGTCGCCCGCGGCGACATCCCGCCGTCGGCCGCCAAACACATCGCGCGCGTCGACGGCGACGGCCGCTACCTGCTCGCGTGGGCCGCCATCGACCACGACCTCACCGTCCGCGACGTGCGCGCCGCCGCCAGCGCGGTCGGCGACGGCACCGACCCCGTGGACGCGCTCCGCGACCTCGAGGTCACTCCGGGCGAACTCGACGTGGCGCTCCCGCTGGACGTCTACCGCGACCTCAGACAGCACGCCACCGCCGCCGACGAACCCATCGACGACGTCGTCGCCGACGCGCTCCGCGACTACCTCTGACCCCCCGCCTCGAAAAACGCCCGGACCGCGTCCGCGAACACGTCCACCGCCGTCTCGACCTCCCGGAAGTCGATCGTCTCGTCCGGGAAGTGCGCCTGCTCGATGCTCCCCGGCCCCACGATGACCGCCGGAATCCCCGCCTCGACGTAGTGCCGGGCGTCCGCACCGTACGTCACACCACGCGGGTCAGTGTCCTCGACGCCGTTCTCGGCGAGCGCGCGCCGGACCGCACGCACCACCGGCTCGTCGGGGTCGATTTCCGACGGCTCGAACTGCACGGAGAACCGCTCGAAGTCGGGCGGATGCTCGCGCAACCACTCGTTTTCCGCCACCACCTCGGCGAGACGCTCGTCGAACTCCCGCTCGACCCCGGCGACGGTCTCCCCCGGCGCGACGCCGATGCGCCACTCCGCGGTCAACGACGCCGGCACCGTCGACGCCCACTCGCCCGCCTCCACAGTCCCACAGACCACGGGCCACTTCGTCGGAAACCCCTCGTACAGCGGGTGGGTGACGCGCTCCTCGCGGGCCGCCGCCAGCTCCTCGAACGCCTCCCGCACCCGGTCGAAGTGCGGGAGCACCGACTCCCCGCGCCACGGCGTCGCCGCGTGCGACGACCGCCCACGGAGCGTCAACCGCTTCATCAGACTCCCCTCCGACGCGACGACAGGCGTCAACTCCGTCGGCTCCGCCACGATTGCCGCGTCCCGGGCGAACGGGAACGGGCTGTCCAGCGCGGACGACGCCGCGCCCACGCCGCCCTCCTCCTCGCCGACCACGCACTCCACGACCACTCGACCGTCCAAATCGTCCGCGTCCGCGAGCCGCCTCGCCGCGAACACGCACGCCGCCACCCCCGACTTCATATCCGCCGCGCCGCGCGCGGTCAACTCGTCCCCGTCCCACGTCGCCTCGAACGGCGACGACGACCACGCACTCTCGTCGGCCGGCACCACGTCCACGTGCCCGTTCAACACCACAGTCGGCCCCGCGTCCGGGTCGCCGAGTTCCACGACGCCCGCCACGCTCGGCCTGCCCTCAGTATCGATTTCACTCGGGTCGTCCGGGAACGACGGGTGGTCCGCGAGCACCGACGCGTCTGCAGTCCACTCGTACGTCTCGAAGCCGAAATCCTCGAATCGCTCGCGAACCCACGCCGCCAGTTCGGCCTCCCGACCGGCCGTCGACTCGAAGGACACGAGGCGGGACGCGAACTCCCGTAACGCTTCCATACCAAAACCGACCACCGACGCCCGCCTAAGCGTTCCGGGCCGCCGCGAGGATGGTAAACGTTTAACCGCGCGACCACCGAGGTGAAACCGAGGGCCGATAGCTCAGTTCGGCAGAGCGTCTGGCTTTTAACCAGACGGTCGAGGGTTCAAATCCCTCTCGGCCCGTACAACGAGTCCCGTAGCGACGCGTCAACCGGTCGATGGGGATTCCGAGCGAAACCACGACGCGCATCGACAGCACTGCCGCTACGCGACGCGAAAACGTAGAAGACTATCCGTACCGGCCCGTGCAATCCAGACGAACTACTGCGTGTGCGTCAACCACGCCAGCCCGACACCGACGCCGACAGCAACCACCGAACCGAAAATCTGCAGCACGGTCACCAGACCGCCACCGCTGTACTGCCACGGCATCCCGACGAGCGTCCCCACGCCCACAAGCGCGACGAACACCCCGACGAGGACGCCGAACACGTCCAATCGGTCAGCGAACACCTGTTGCATGCACGACGCCTCACCGCGAAAGAGGATAACGCTGACGGAACGACGCGAACGCCCTCAGTACCGAGACGGCATGAACGCCATCATCACCAACAACGCCACCGCGCTACCGGCCAGAATCACGATCCCCCACAAGCCGTTCATGCGCTCCTTGAAGTACTGCTGAGCGTCCACGTCACCCGTGTAATCTTCGTAATCGGTCGTCAACTGCACGACCGACTCACCGCCCGCCTGCGTGAAGTGCGCGAGATAATCCGTCCCACCGATGGTCGTGTTCTCGCCCTCGCTGAACGACAGCTCGTTCGTCCGCGGCGCGAACCACTCGATGGTGACCTCGGACTCCGTCACCGACGCCACCACCGTCTCGTTGTCGTTGTCCTGAAGTTCGATCGCGTCGCCCTCACTGAACTCGTACACCTGCTGCTCCGGCAAGTACTCGTCGCGTGGCACCAACGTCCGATTCTCGCCGTCCTCGACGATGACGTACGTCGTCCCGTTCTGCTCGACGGTCGGACGGTCCACAGTCTGCTGTTCGCGCAACTCGAACGACGACGGCTCCGACTCGTTCGCGATTACGACCGTGTAATTCCCATCACGGAACGGCACCGTATCCTCGGCACTCCACACCACCGTGTACCGTGCGGACTCGTTCACCCACGTCGCCGTCGCAGACTGCTCGGACACCTCCGAGAAGTCGTACGCCGTGTCCCCGATCGTCCGCGTCTCGTTCACAGACACGGAATAATCCGGATTATCCAGCGACACCTCCGGCTGCTCGGCGGCCCCGATGAGCGTGTACGACCCGGCCGCCAGCAGAAGGAAGATAGCGACGGACACCGCCGCAGCGCGTCGTTGCATACTCGAAGCGTGGAGAGGGGCGCGTATAATCGTTACTTTCCACTCCCGGACTCCGAGAACCAGCTGCCACACCCAACGCTACGCCACTCGACGAACGCGAAGAAAGCCAAGGGCCGGATTTGAACCGGCGATGGGCGGCTCTGCAGGCCGCTGCGTTAGGCCGGACTCTGCCACCTTGGCGCTATCACGTGATACTTCGCTCGCGCGCATAAGCGTAGCGGTCTGGAGTGTCGCCACTCCGCGCTACAAATACAAAAAGCCCCGAACAGCGCTAACGCTGTTCGAGGCTTGATGAGAGTATGAATGGCAGGCGGCGAACCGGATTTCCCAGAGGCTCGCGCACTCCAGTACTGACCGGAACGCAGGCGGGCTTATCTTCCGTGTTCGGGATGGGTACGGGAGTTGCCCCGCCGCTATGGCCGCCTTAATACCGACCAACGGAATCGAACCGTTGTACGCCGACGTCGGCGGACGTCCGTGTGTAAGTGCAATCCAGTTAACGCCTGGACTCGACCACGTAATGTGGTGAGTGCATGAGTGTGTGGCATTGGTCTGTTAGTGCTCGCGGGCTGAACGTCTCGTTGCCTCGACGCGTACACCCCGAGTCTATCGAACTCGTCTTCTACGAGTGACCTCAGTGGTGCTTCTTTTCCAGGTGGGTTTCGAGCTTAGATGCGTTCAGCTCTTACCCCGTGGTGCGTAGCTGCTCGGCACTTGCCCTCTCGGACAACCGATACACCAGTGGCACCCGTTCATAGTTCCTCTCGTACTATATGAACGTTCCTGTCAAGCACCAAAACACCCCCAATAGATAGCAGCCGACCTGTCTCACGACGGTCTAAACCCAGCTCACGACCTCCTTTAATAGGCGAACAACCTCACCCTTGCCCGCTTCTGCACGGGCAGGATGGAGGGAACCGACATCGAGGTAGCAAGCCACTCGGTCGATATGTGCTCTTGCGAGTGACGACTCTGTTATCCCTAAGGTAGCTTTTCTGTCAGCAATGGCCCGCATCAAGCAGGCTCATTGGTTCGCTAGACCACGCTTTCGCGTCAGCGTCCCTCGTTGTGTAGGACACTGTCAGCCTATCTTTTGCTCTTGCACTCTTCGCCGAGTCTCCGACTCGGCTGAGATAGGCTTAGGGCGCGCTCGATATCTTTTCGAGCGCGTACCGCCCCAGTCAAACTGCCCGGCTACCGGTGTTCTCCTCCCGGAGTTAGGGTCACAGTCACTGACGGGTAGTATTTCACTGATGGCTCGGTGGCGTGCTAGCGCACGTACCTGTGTAACGCCTCCTACCTATGCTGCACATCAGCGACCGTGTCCCAGCGACAGCCTGCAGTAAAGCTCTATAGGGTCTTCGCTTCCCCTTGGGGGTCTCCAGACTCCGCACTGGAACGTACAGTTCACCGGGCCCAACGTTGGGACAGTGAGGCTCTCGTTGATCCATTCATGCAAGCCGCTACTGAAGCGGCAAGGTACTACGCTACCTTAAGAGGGTCATAGTTACCCCCGCCGTTAACGGGTCCTTCGCCCCATTGTACTGGGTGTTCAGATACCCGCACTGGGCAGGATTCAGTGACCGTACGCGTCCTTGCGGATTTGCGGTCACCTATGTTGTTATTAGACAGTCGGAGCCTCCGAGACACTGCGACCTGCCCAATCACTGGGCAGGCATCCCTTATCGCGAACTTACGGGACTAACTTGCCGAATTCCCTAACGTCGGTTGTTCCCGACAGACCTAGGCTTTCGCTGCCAGAGCACCTGTGTCGGATCTCGGTACGAATACCGTACTCGTCTTTTCACGGGCCCCAGGTTGACTCGAGTTTCCCTATCCCGTCATTCGTCCGCTTCCTGCCATTACGGCTTCCACGGACTTCGACGGTTCGACCGGGCGATGGCCCGGCTCGAGCTGCCCCGAGGCGTCGACTTTCACTGTACGGTAGCACTGGAATATTAACCAGTTTCCCTTTTGATCCGCTCGAATTACGACGGACCTTAGGATCGGCTAACCCTCGGCTGATAAGCATTGCCGAGGAACCCTTGCTCTTCTCGGTCGTCGGGATTCTTACCCGACTAACGCTGCTACTATGGCCAGGATTTTCTTCCCCATTCGGTCCACTCGAGTTCTCACCCGAGCTTCCGCCCGAACAGAGTGCCAACCTACTGGATCGCGCTGTTACACGCGCCGTCAGGTCTCGGTGGCGAACTTGAGCCCCGATCATTTTGGGCGCCTCGAACCTCGGCCGGTAAGCTGTTACGCTATTCTTAGAGGGTAGCTGCTTCTAAGCTCACCTCCCGGCTGTCTAGGGCTCGAGACCACCTTCAATCGCACTTAGCTCGCACTTTGGGACCTTAACCTAACTCTGGGTTGTCTCCCTCACGGTGCACAGGCTTACCCCGCACACCGGATTCCCTGCGTCCACGGCGTTCGTAGGTTCGGAGTTTGACAGGGGAGTCAACTCCTCTCGGAGTTGAACTCCCCAATCGGTCGCTCTACCCCACGAACTACCTCAGCAGAGGTCATGCTTCGACATGTTTCGGTTGGAACCAGCTGTTGCCCGGTTCGATGGGCCTTTCACCCCTACACGTAGGTCACGGGAGGGTGTTGAAAGACACCAACCCTAACAGACCTCCACATGGCTTTCGCCATGCTTCATCTTGCCCACGCGTAGATCACCGGGTTTCGGGTCGTGCCCGTTTGACTCCCCGCGCTTGAACACGGCGGCCCTCGCAATGCTGCGGCCATGTCGGTTTCCCTACGCCTCCCCGGATACTCCGGTTAGACTCGTCAAACAGGCACACTCCCTGGCTCGTTTTTCAAAACGTACGACGGAACATCGGCTCCTCACAGGTCCTACTGTAGGTTTGCACCTACCTCGTTCCCAGTGAGGCCTTTTATGCCCCGTCGCTCCATCGCCACCTGATTTCAAGCCCTATTTCACCCCCCTTTGTGGGGTGCTTTTCAGCGTTCGTTCACACTACTTGTTCACTATCGGTCTCGGAGAGTACTTAGTCTTGGCAGTCGATGCCTGCCACCTTCACGAGGGATTTCCAACCCCCGCTACTCTGGAGCTGACGCACGCAGTACTTGTCCACGTTACGGGGCTGTCACCCTGTATCGCACTCCATTTCAGGAGACTTCACGTGAACGTTCTCGCGATGAGAGTCAGTCCGAACACCACATTGCCCAGAAGGCTTCGGTTTGGACTGTGCCGCGTTCATTCGCCATTACTAACGGCGTCTCGTTCGATTTCTCTTCCTGGCCGTACTGAGATGTTTCAATTCCGGCCGTTCCCCATTGCGCGAAGCAATTGCGGTGGGGATTCCCATTAGGAGATCCTGAGTTCTTAGCCTCCGTGCGGCTCCCTCAGGCTTATCGCAGCTTGGCACGTCCTTCGTCGGCATCCGAGCCGAGCTATCCACCAGGTGGCACAGTAGCCACGTTGGTTGTCGACTGCAGAGCAGTCGACGATATGGTACTCAACCACACGAGGTGGTCGAGATGTTGACTGCAGAGCAGTCAACGACGATGAATGCTGACTGTAGAACAGTCAGCGATGCTCACCACGTAATGGGTGAGCGCTGTTGAGTCACGGATGTGACCAACAGTCGGTACTCGACCACGGTGGTCGAGTCCAGTGAGCGCCTGGATTGCACTTACACACGGTCGTCATCGCACGTCCCCATGGTGACTGGGGAGCGTACATCGACCCTTCCCACCCTCGCTCTCGCGGGGCGGTGCATCAGTCTTGCTTGGGACTCATCGTATCCCCGTCTCCCACTTAAGGGACACGGTTCGCGATGACTCCCGAGCGGGATGGACCCACTGGGATTCGAACCCAGGGCATCCTCCTTGCAAAGGAGGCACTCTACCACTGAGCTATGGGCCCACCTCCCGTCTGGGAGGGTTCGTTAGCCTTGATGGTTTGTAGGTGTCCAACTGGCCACGTCGTCGTCGCGGCGCAAATGTGGGCCGGGGCGTCGCCCCGGTCCCGTACGTTAGGAGGTGATCCAGCCGCAGATTCCCCTACGGCTACCTTGTTACGACTTAAGCCCCCTTGCGGAGCCCAGATTCGACCGGCGCATGCCGGCCTCATCCGAACCCCACTCGGGTGCTTTGACGGGCGGTGTGTGCAAGGAGCAGGGACGTATTCACCGCGCGCTGCTGACACGCGATTACTACCGAATCCAGCTTCATGAGGGCGAGTTTCAGCCCTCAATCCGAACTACGATCGAGTTTAGGAGATTAGCGTCTCCTCTCGGAGTGGCTTCCCATTGTCTCGACCATTGTAGCCCGCGTGTTGCCCAGCTCATTCGGGGCATACTGACCTACCGTTGCCCGTTCCTTCCTCCGCTTTGGCAGCGGCAGTCCCCCTAATGTACCCAGCTACCCAAAGGGTACTGCTGGCAATTAGGAGTGCGGGTCTCGCTCGTTGCCTGACTTAACAGGACGCCTCACGGTACGAGCTGACGGCGGCCATGCACCTCCTCTCAGTAGCGTCGGGTAAGGTCATCAACCTGACCGTCATGACTACTGTCGGAGCTGGTGAGATGTCCGGCGTTGAGTCCAATTAAACCGCAGGCTCCTCCGGTTGTAGTGCTCCCCCGCCAATTCCTTTAAGTTTCATCCTTGCAGACGTACTTCCCAGGCGGCTCGCTTCTCGGCTTCCCTACGGCACAGCACAGGCTCGTAGCCTGTGCCACACCTAGCGAGCATCGTTTACAGCTAGGACTACCCGGGTATCTAATCCGGTTCGAGACCCTAGCTTTCGTCCCTCACTGTCGGATCCGTCTTCCTGAGGCGCTTTCGCCACCGGTGGTCCGTCCAGGATTACAGGATTTCACTCCTACCCCGGACGTACCCCTCAGGTCTTCCGGTCCCAAGCCGAACAGTTTCCGCTGGACGCCTGCTCGTTGAGCGAGCAGATTTCCCAACGGACTTGTCCGGCCAGCTACGGACGCTTTAGGCCCAATAATATCGGCCATCACTCGGGCTGCCGGTATTACCGCGGCGGCTGGCACCGGTCTTGCCCAGCCCTTATTCTTGAACCACCTTACGGTTCAGAAAAGCGAAGGCTCTATGCCTTCGCACTCGGAGTCCCCTTATCGCACTTGCGTACAGTGTAAAGGTTTCGCGCCTGCTGCGCCCCGTAGGGCCCGGTATCTTGTCTCAGATACCGTCTCCGGGCTCTTGCTCTCACAACCCGTACCGATTATGGGCACGGTGGGCCGTTACCCCACCGTCTACCTAATCGACCGCAGCCGCATCCTGTGGCGCCGGAGCGTTTCCGGCTTCACCCATTCCAGGGGTGAAGCGTTATTGGGAATTAGCCTCAGTTTCCCGAGATTATTCCCATCCACAGGGTAGCTTGGCCACGTGTTACTGAGCTTTCCGCTGCGGGTCTAAACCCGCACAACTAGCATGGCTAAATCGGACTCCGATAGCAATGGCCTCCGGCAGGATCAACCGGAATTTGCTGGGGTAAACTCCCCAGCGGCCAGGACTATCAGTCCTGGTTTGGCGGAACACAAGGTTCCTCAGGCCACGACAGTACGTCGTGACCAGTTGGATGTCACCAAACCATCAAGGCTAACATCAGATTCCATCTGTACGGCGGACCGCAGGTGTGGAATCCTCATTCCTTCGGACCTGAACGTAACTCCCGACAGGCAATAAACCCATCGGAGTCGGTTCGGCCCGAGACGACGTTCGCATTTCCTCCAACGCCCCGTTATTACTTAAGGGCATCGAACCCGACTCGTGAGAGCCGAGATAGACACCGTGGAGGCGTGGAGGGAATGCGTCAGTCGCCCGGAGAACCCCGGGCGACCTCATTGTCGTTCGCATTTCCTCCAACGCCCCGTTATTACTTAAGGGCATCGAACCCGACTCGTGAGAGTCGGGACGAACCCTCGAAGAGGGGCATCGGAATCACGCGTCAGTCGTTCGGGAGACCCGAACGACCTCATCGTCGTTCGCATTCCATCCGAGTGCCCGTTTACACTTAAGGGCATCGAACCAGACTCGCCGAAGGCGAGGGGTTCGACGCACGGGGCGGAGGCGTCAATCAGTGGCGTCGGGGTCACCGAGCCACCTCACGTCGTTCGCATTCTATCCGAGTGCCGGGTTACGTAAAACACCGTCGAACCAGACCCGCTTCGATACGGAACCGCATACCAGAACGAGCTCGTCGTCGAGGTGTCGCGTGGGCGGAGGTCGGCCGGTCGTCCCCCGCGAGTGCGTGGGGTCGGGCCGAGTGGTACCCACGCGACTTCGGGTAGTCACTTCTCGAACTAATCGCTTGCGCGTCGTGCGCGCGGACAAAATGAACTATACGACGGAGATTCAGGCGTCTACGTGTTCGATACCCTGTTTGGAGACGTTCGCTTTGGTGATGTCGCCGGGCATCCAGTCGGGTTTGTCGCTGGGGGCGTCCTCCTGCCAGGCCCACGCTTCGTAGATGTGTACCTTGTCGGTGCCTTTCTCTCGGAGGCGAATTTCGTGGTGTTCGGCGTGTTGTTCGCTGTCGGCGACGTCTTCGAGCCGGCGAGCCGCCTTGAGTGCGGCCTGTCGTGGCGTGTTCCCGCTGAAGACGCTGTTCTCGTTGCCGTCGACGTCTCGTAGCGCGAAGTTGCGCTTACCGTCTTCACGTACCATGGTTTGCTCCGTGTCATGCCAACACAAGGCCGGGTGATAAATATACCGCCCATTTGGGCGTAATGTTTATATGTGTGTTCGCGCGTTTCGGGGGAGAGCGGTACGATACCGGTCGGTTTCGACGCGGGCGTCCGCGAGTGCGACGCGGCCGGACGACGGCGGAACGGTCCACGAACCGGTCGGAAGAGTTTAAGTACCGGCTGTGGCGAAGGGCAACGTAGACACTCGCGATGGTTCGCAAGAAGAAGCTCAGTCCGAGTGGCGCGAAAGGCGAGGACGGCGAGTACCACAACGCCCACGTCAACCTCCACGAGGACGAACTCTCCGTCGCCGGGCTGGAGATCGGCGACGAGGTGTTCGTTCGCGTTCGGGAGGATAAGATAATCATCCAGAAGGCCGACGCCGAGGACGTGGAACACGACTTCTAGCGGCGATGTACGAACTCCTGAAACCGGCGTTGCTGCGACTCCCGCCGGAGACGATTCACGAGGCGACGACCGGGTTGCTCCGGGTGGCCCAACGCGCGGGCGTCCACCGCGCGTACGCGGGACACTACACGGTCGACGACGATCGGCTGTCGGTGGACGCGTTCGGGCAGTCCTTCGACAATCCCGTGGGTGTAGCGGCCGGTTTCGACAAGAACGCGGAGGTGCCGCGTGCGCTCGCCGCGCTCGGCTTCGGGCACGTCGAGGTCGGTGCCGTCACCGCGGAACGCCAGCCGGGGAACCAGCGTCCGCGGTTGTTCCGGTTGCGGGAGGACGAGGCGCTGGTGAATCGGATGGGGTTCAACAACGAGGGCGCAGACCGCGTGGGGAAGCGCCTGGACGAGCAGTCGCTTCCGGACGCGCCCGTGGGCGTGAACATCGGGAAGTCGAAGGTGACGCCCCTGGAGGACGCGCCCGGGGATTACCGGTACACGTACGAGCGCGTGGCGGACGCAGGCGACTACTTCGTGGTGAACGTCTCCAGTCCGAACACGCCGGGACTCCGTGAGCTCCAGAACCGCGAGCAGTTGGCGGAGATTCTGGAGGCCCTGCAGGACGCGGGCGCGGCGCCGTTGCTCGTGAAACTCTCACCGGACCTCCACCGGGACGCCGTGGTGGACGCCATCGACCTCGCGAACGAACTGGGGTTGGACGGCATCGTCGCGACGAACACGACGACCGATCGCCCCGAGACGCTGGAGAGTCCGAACGCGGCCGAGAGCGGCGGCCTCTCGGGGAAGCCGATTCGGGAGCGCGCGACCCGACAGGTGAGGTTCGTGGCCGAACGCACGGACCTCCCGGTGGTCGGCGTGGGCGGCGTGTTCACCGCGGAGGACGCCTACGAGAAGATTCGCGCGGGCGCGTCGGTCGTCCAACTGTACACGGGCCTCGTCTACCGCGGCCCGTCCATCGCGAAGTCCATCAACGAGGGCGTACTGGAGTTGCTGGAGCGGGACGGCTTCGACTCCGTCGAGGACGCCGTGGGCGCGGACCTGTAGCGAACCGGCGACGGAGCGCGAGAACGGAGCGAAAGCGGAACGCCGACTATTCTACCGGAGTGCGTCGAGTTCGAACTCGAAGGCGGCGACCGGCACTTCGACGTCGTGGGAGACGATGACCTCGGGGTGGAGTTCACCGATGACGCCGACCGTCTCGCCGTCGATTTCGACGCTCGCGGTCCGCCCGTCGATGAACGACGGGTGTTCGGTGGCGGGCGTCTCCAGGTCGACGTGGAACTCGTCGCAGAGCGCCTGGAGGCGCGCCTTGGCGTCCTCGTAGGAGGCGTCGTGGCGCGCGAGGACGGCGGCGACCGTGCGGCGCTCGGCGACGCCGGTCTCCGTGGATTCGTCGACGTGCGCGGCGAACCCGATTTCCGCGAGGTCCTGCGGGTACGACCGGTGGGTGTTGTTCTCTAAGACGGTGGCGAGCGACGGGAGCGCCCACGTGCGGAGGACGGTGAAGTCCTCGCTGTAGGGTTCGGAGATGGTGGCCGGTTCGGCGGCCCCCACGCCGTCGTCGTCGGGCGACAGTCCCATGCTGTCGAAGTTCTCGGCCTCGCTGGTCATGTTGAAGTTCAGCAGGTCCTCGAACCCGAGGCCGACGAGCGCCTGCCGCGCGGCGGCTTCGAGCCGCGAGGTCTCGGTGCGGCCGCCGACCGTGCTCACGTCGGGGTACCGGGGCACGAGCTCGTTGAAGCCGTACGCGCGCCCGATGTCGTCCACGATATCGACCGGGTGGAGGACGTCGACGCGGTACGGCGGCACGTCGACGCGGTACTCGATTTCGTCGTCGCCGACGGTGTCAGGTTCTGCGTCCAGTCCCGCGCGCTCGGCGAGGTCGACCACGTCGTCGGTGTCGAGGTCGATGCCGAGCAGCGTCTCGACGCGCTCGTGGGGGACGCGCTTGGTGCGCACGTCGAGGTCCGGGCGGACGAGTTCGTGGTCGGGGTACTCGACGGCGACGTCCTCGATGGTGGCGCCGCGCGCGTCGAGCGCGTAGCAGATGATGGCGCACATCCGGTCGATAGTCCACTGGTCGGTGCCGGTGAGTTCCACGAACAGTTCGCGGGAGTCCGTGGTGACCTCGGTTCGGCGGCCGTTGATGACCGGCGGGAAGCTGAACAGCCCGATGTCGTCGTAGATGGCGGGGTAGGTGTCGTAGTCCGCGAGCAGGTCCGCGAACTTCTCGCCGGTCGGGTGTTCGGTGAGGACGTCGGCGGGCGTGCGCTCGGCGTCGTCGTCGAGCGGGACGAATTTGTCGCCGTCCGGGTCGATTCCCGTGTACCGGATTGCGTTCCCGGTGTCTTCGTCGCCGAGCGCGCCGCCTTTCAGCATCGCGAGGTCGTGGATGCCGATGGCGCCCTTCGCGCGCTTGCGGCCCATCGTCGCGTGGAGTTTCTCCTGCAGTTGGATGAGCGAGTCCAGCGCGTCCTCGTCGAGGTCGACGCCCCGGATGACCGCGCCAGTCACGTACGGGCGTTCATCGGGCACGTCTTCGACCTGGATAGTCCACTCGGCGCCGTTGGTGTCGGGGGCGTAGACGCCGCGGTCGTCGCCGTAGTGGTAGCGAAGCGAGCGCGCGATGCCCTCGACAGAGAGGCGGTCGAGGCGGTCGGCCTCGAATTCGAGTTTGAACTCGCCGTCCTCGGTCTCGCCCTCGTACTCGATGCCGAGGCCGAAGAGGTCGTCCTTGAGGTCGTCGTCGCTCTTGTCGGTGTGACCGGTGAGTCGGCGGAGTTCGTCGGGGTCGATGTCGACGACGGGCATCAGTACACCACCTCCGCGTCCCGCAGGAAGTCGAGGTCACACAGCGTCCCGTGGACGTCCCGGATGTCCTCGAAGCCGGTCATCAGCATGAGCAGTCGCTCCAGTGCGAGCCCCCACGCCATCACGTCGCCCTCTACGTCCAGCGGTTCGAGCATCTCCGGGCGGAAGATGCCGGAGTTCCCGATTTCGATGAGTTCCCCGGTCTCGGGGTGCCGGCCGAACAGCTCGAAGGACGGCTCCGTGTAGGGGTTGTACGTCGGCTTGAACTGGAGGTCGTGGATGCCGAACTCGCCGTAGAACTCCCGGAAGGTACCCATCAGGTCCCGGACCGAGAGGTCGTCGGCGAGCACCCAGCCCTCGATTTGGAAGAACTCCAGCAGGTGGGTGGCGTCGAGGGTGTCGTTCCGGTAGGCCTTCTCGACGCTGAAGTACCGTGCCGGCGCCTCTACCTCCTCGTCGGCCATCCCGGAGAGGTACCGGGCGGTGAGACTCGTCGTGTGCCCGCGGAGCGCGAGCGCACGCGCGAAGTCCTCGTCCCACGGGGAGTGGTAGCCGTCGCCGTCGTCGCCGACGCCCTCGCGGTGGGCGCGTTCGACGCGCTCCACGAGGTCGGCGGGCAGGTCGCCGATTTTCTCGGGGTTCGACAGCGCGAACCGGTCCCAGTGGTTGCGCGCCGGGTGGTCCTGTGGCATGAACAGGCAGTCGTTGATGTAGAAGTCCGCGTCGACGTGCGGGCCCTCCATCTCCTGGAATCCCATCCCCACCAAGACCTCCTTCACGCGCTCGGCGGCCTGCCGGAGGACGTGAACCTTCCCGCCCTGGTACTCGGCGGCGTCGGCTTCGACGTTGTACTCCGCGAAGTCGGCGTCCCGCCACTCGCCGGACGCGAGCATCTCGGGCGTGAGTTCGCCGACCTGCTCGCTGGCTTCGACGCCCGCCATCAGTTCGGTGACGCCGGCCTCCGTGAGTTGGACGGAGCGCGCGGTGCGCTCGCGGACGACCGCGAGGTCGCGGCGTTCGAGTTGGCCGAGTACGTCGCTGTCGGCGACCGATTCGCCGTCGGCGAGCGACGTGAGCGCGGCGGCCTCGGGGTCGCTGTCGGGGTCGGCGTCGGGGTCCGCGGTGAGTTCGCCGCTGTCGATTGAGCCGTACCCCTTCCGGGCGTAGTTCGAGAGCGCGATGTCCACTTGCGGGCCTTCGAGGCCGGACGCGCCGATGACGCGTCCCATCTGGACGGCGTCCTCGTCGGCGCCCTGTTCGAGGGCGGCCTCGTAGAGGCGTACCTCGGGCAGGCCCTCGGCTGCGTACTCGCGTCCCTCGTCAGTCAGTTCGACCTCGTCGGTCGTCTCCTCAGTGACGGCGACGAGCCCGGCGTCTTCGAGTTCGAACGCCGCGCCCGCCACCGTCTCGGGCGGGTACTCGGTGTCCGCCGCGAGGTCCTCGATTCGTCGTGGGTCGTCGGCGCTCGCCGCTTCGAGCACCGCGACCTGCTGTGCTGGCAGTTTCATTGTGCGTAGGCGTGTGTGGCAGTCAGTTATCCGTTCCGAACCGCACCCGAACGCGTGGTTTCGGCCGTCCCGGAGCGTCGACCCCGGGTCGGCGTCCGCCCCGCGTTCAGGCGAAGAAGAACCCGAACCCCGTCGCTGCCGCTGGCTCACCGTCCGTGCATCCGGCGTGGGGTTCGGACGCCATGTGCGAGAGCATGGCGCGGCCCGGCAAAAACGTTCCGCAGGAAGCGTTCCGCAGCGTGCTCCTCGCTCGCGCCCGTCTACGTCCGTGCGCGCGAGGAGTCCAACACGATGTCGAGGTCGTCGAGCACCTCGCGGGCCTCCTCGCGTTTCTCCTGGTGGTCTTCGAGGAACTCTTCCATCAGTTCGGCGGCCTGCTCCTTGCACCCGCCACAGAGGCGTTCGCCGTTCACGCACTCCGAGTACACTTCTTCGGCGACCGCGTCGTCGTCGCCCGCGAGCAGGTATGCGTACAGTTCGTACACCGGGCAGTCGTCGGCTTCGCCGCCGAGTTCGCGCTGTTCCTCGGCGGTGTCGCGGCCGCCCGTCGTCGCGGCCTTGACCTTGTCGTAGCCCTCCTCGGGGTCGTCGAGGAGGCTGATGTGACTCGCGGGAATCGAGGAGGACATCTTCCCGCCCGTCAGCCCGGTCATGAAGCGGTGGTAAATCGAGGACGGCGGCACGAAGCCGTAGCCGCCGTGGTCGACTTCGACGCCGAGCGCGAGGTCCTCGGCCGTCTCGTGGCTCATGTCGAAGGCGTCGACGTGCCCCTCGAAGACGCGCTTCTCGCCGTCGATGGCGTCGATGAGCGCGTCGAAGGCCTCGTCGGTCGCCTGCCGGTCGAAGAAGCGGACGCGTGGTCGGAGCGGTTCCATGCCGGCGTTCTCCAACTTCTGGACGACGCTGCCGACCGTCTCGTCGTCGAAGCCGGCGGTCGCGTCGTCGCTCTGAAGCCAGTCGGCGGCCTCCGTGCACCGCGGCGTCTCGGGGTCGTCGGCGTACGCGTCGCGGGCGTCGTAGGCGGCGCGAACGACCGGGCGCTCGTCGTCGTCGAACGCGACGCTCGCGTACGCCTCGGTGACTTTGAAGAAGCGCGTGCGTTCCGCGAGGTCGCGGGCGAGGCGGACGTGGGGGTCCTGGTCGGGACCGACCGGGATGACCGTCGGCTTGGGTTCGTCCAGTTGGGGGTAGAGGATGTCCGCCATCTGGGTGACGACGCTCTGCATGTGGGAGACGTCCGTCTCGCCGCCGAAGCCGTAGATGGCCTCGAACTCCGAGAAGTTCGCCTCGGCGCCGAGTTCGAACGCCAAGTCCTGGAGTTCGCGGTTCTCGGACTGCCGGTAGAGTTCGCCGTCCTCGGGGTCGAAGCCGAGGGCGAGCAGGCTGAGGAGGTAGTCCTCGGCGTGGTCGTCGATTTCGCTCCACGTCAGGCCGCGGGCCGCGTGGGCTTCGAGGTCGGCGATGAGCGCGTACGCGTCCCCGCCCTGCTGTTGGTGCCAGATGATTTCGTCGAACACCATCTTGTGCCCGATGTGGGGGTCGCCCGTCGGCATGAACCCGGAGAGGGCAGCGAACGGGTCGTCGTTGCGCATCGCGTCGGCGACCCGGCGGTAGTCGCGGTGGCCGAAGATGATGGCTCGCCGCATCAGGTAGTGGGGGGTCGGCACCTCGTCTAAGACGTCCTCGAACGCTTCGATGCCGAACTCCTCGAAGAGCTTGCGGTAGTCGTCGATGGTCGAGGAGCCCCACGGGTCGAGTGCGACGTCGTCGGCGCCTGCCGTCTGGGTGGTGTCGTTGTCGGTCATGGCGTCAGTCGACTGACGGAGAGCCAGCGAATCGTGTCCTCACTGGTGCTGTCGAGCGCAAAAACCATTCGCTTGCGGACGCCGTGGGCGAGGCGCACGTCCAGGGAGAGGTCCCGCGGCGTGAACACGTGGCCCTCTGGGAGCACGCGCACGAGCAACTCGGAGTGGCCGAGGTCGTCGACCGACTCCACGTCGGCGTACACCCGGAAGTCGGCGCCGAACTTGAACCCGGTCTTGGGGACCATCCCCCTATCCCGGAGCGCGCGGTAGACCCGGAGGCGGCGGTCGAAGTGGTCGCCCTCGGTGTCCCGGCCGCGCTCGATGACGTCCTCTACGTCCGCGTCCGCGAAGGCGAGCGCGCCCGACGCCGCGAGGTACGCGGCTTCCAGCAGGGAGAGTTGGAGCGCGTCGTAGTCCGACGCGCGCCCGCCGAGCGGTTGGCCGTAGAAGCCGATTTCGTGGAGGTCGGCGGGCGGCTCCCAGACGAGCACGCGGTCGTCAAGCAAAACGGCTTCGACGCCCTCCGGCGGGTCGAAGGCGGTGTCGCCCGCGGGGTCCTCGCGGGTCACGTCGAGGTACGTGATTTCGCTCTCCTCGTCGACGACGGCGAGCACTTCGCCGCCGAGGTCGTCGCTGGGCACGTCGGTGCGCTCGTCGACGACGCGCACGCGGTGTTTCACGTCGCCGTCGTTCGGGCCCTTCCCGCGCGGGAACACGACGAAGTCGCCGTCGCCGGGGTCGCTCCACCACGGGTCGCGGTCGGGCGCGAGGTAGAACCCTCGGTCCCGGAGGTCCGCGTAGACGAGGAAGCGCGCGGTGAACCCGGCGTCGCGGCCCGCCAGAAACGTGCGGAAGTCCATCCCGTCGACGGAATCGAGGTCGCCGCGGAACAGGAGGTGGGCGGCCTCGACGAGCGAGAGCGAGATGGCGTTGCCGTCCAGCGGGTAGCCGTACCCGCGGGAGTCGTGGAAGCGCTGGCGCGCGTCCCCGCCGACGCGTACCTCGTCGCCGCGTAGGTCGCCGTCCATACCGGGACAACGCGGGCCGACACTCAAAGCGACTGCGGTGCGCGCGCACAGTCCGCGTCGAGACACCGCGGGCCGTCGCGGGTGTCGAACGCGGGGAAGCCACAGTCGCAGTCGCTGTCGTCCGCGGCCGTGCCCCTGGGGAGACGGTGGCGGGCACCGCAGTCCTCGCAGGCGGCGTGGAGGCCGCGGTCGGCTTCGACGGAGAGGCCGCCGCCGCAGCGACACGTCCAGTCGCCGACGGCGCCCCGAACGGCGTCCGCGATGGGTTCGCAGTCGCGGTCGAGACACGCCGTCACTTCGACGCCGCGTTCCACCCGAAGCAGGGGGAGCCCGCAGTCCTCACAGGTCTCCCCGACGACGGCGGCGTCCCGGGGGATGGCGTACTGCGCGCGGCAGTCCACGCAGACGACCCGCCCGCCGTCGCGGACGAGCGTCCCCTCGCAGCCACAGGTGCCGACCGGCGGGCCGGCGGGCGAGGCGGGGTAGTGGGCGTCGCCGTGTTCGGTGGCGCTCTCCACGACGAGGCGTTCGTCGCCGTCGGCGGCGTCGAGGCGGAAGCCGCGGGCGTCCCGCGTGTACCGGACGACGCCGGGACGGGTGAGCCACGCCGCTGGCTGGTAGCCGTCGCTGTCGTGGACGAGCACGGTGTCGTCGGGCTTCACGAGTACCACCACGTCGCCGCGGAGGGTGCGTTCGGTCTCGCCGCCCGCCTCGTAGCGCACGGCGCACTCGCCGGCGAGTACGCGAATCGCGTCCTGCATAAGCCGGGTTGGTCCCGGTCTCGCACTTGAACTTACGCCGTCGCCTCGGCGACGGTTCGCTCGACAGAGCCGGCTACTCGACGGCGACGGTCCGCGTGTCGGTGACCGGGAGCAGGGGGAGGTCAGCGAAGGAGACGGTGACTTCGAACGTGAGTTCGTCGGCGTCCGCACCGAACACGCCGACGGGCGCGGTGACGGCGTCGTCCAGATAGCCCGAGGTCTCGGTCATCTCGACGCCGTTGACGGTGACGCGGACGCCGACGGGCGTGGCGCCGCCGTCGTTGCGCACGGCGACCTCGCACATCTCGTTCTCGCCGACCGCGATTGACTCGGGGAAGTCGCCCCAGTCCACCGAGACGGCGGGCATCCCGGCGGCCTGTCCGAGGACGCTCTCGGCGACGCCCTCGGAGAGGCCGGCGTCCGCGAGGCCGGAGACGCCGGCGTCCCGAACGTCGGCGGGCGTCTCGATGCCCTCGTCGTGGAGTTTGTGCGCGCGCCCCGCCGCCACGCCGTCGAGGGCGGTGAGGCCGACGGCATCCTCGGGGACGCCGGTGTCGATGCGGGCTTCGAGGCGGGCGGCGGCGTTCGCGCCCGCGGGGTCGTCGTACCGGTCGAAGAACGCGCCGAGCGCGGCGAGCAGGCGGAGCGCGTTCTGCTTGATGACCCACGCGTCCGAGCGCAGTTCCGGCGGGACCGAGCCGTCCATGCTCCCGCGGAGGATGGCGTACACCTTCCGCGGGCCGTCGTCCATCTCGTCGCCGGCGTGGCCAAGTACGCGGTCGATGGCGTCGCGCTCGGACTGTCGGGCGCTCACGGAGTCGAACTCGCCGGCGTTCGCGACGGCGCGCAGGATGCCGTCCGCGTCGGCGTCGTCGGTGGCGACCGCCTCGAACTCGCGGGCGGTGTCGAGGCGGAGGTAGTACGTCGAGGCGAGCACCCCCAGCCGAGTCGCGGAGAGGCCGAGGTCGTCGTCGGTCTCCACGAAGCCGTCCTCGACGAGGGCGTCGAGGGTCTCGCGGACGCGCTCCTTGAGGTTCGGGAAGTCGTAGTCGTCGGGCGCGGACTGCGCGCGCCGGTAGTAGAACGTCGTCTCCAGCCACTCCATCACGTCGCCGAGCCCGCGGATGGTGCCCATCGCGATTTCGGCGTTCAGGTGCTCGGCGAGGTTGCCGTCGAGGCGGCTCTCTATCTCCTTGCCCTCCCGGAGCAGTTCGCGGTACTTGTCGGCGTCCGAGGAGTCACAGACGACCCAGCCGTAGCCCACGTCGTCGTAGCCGGGGCGGCCCGCGCGCCCGAGCATCTGGAGCACGTCGAGGGGGCTCATGTCCACCTCGCCTTCGAGGGGGTCGTGGAGTTTGGTGTCCCGGATGACGACACAGCGCGCCGGCAGATTGACGCCCCACGCGAGCGTCGACGTGGAGAACAGGACGCGAATCTTTCCCTCGCGGAACCACTCCTCGACGAGGTTCTTGTCGTGGGTCGAGAGGCCGGCGTGGTGGAACGCCACGCCGTCCAGCACGGACTTCCGCAGGGTCGCGTTGTCCAGTTCCTCGGCGTCGGTGTGGAACTCGTAGTCACCCCGCGACCCGACGGGGATGTCGCGCTCGCCGATTTCGTCCCTGGTCTTCTTCGCCGCCTGCACGGTGTCCTGCCGGGAGGAGACGAACACGAGCGACTGCCCGTCCTCGCGCAAGTGCGGCTCCGCGAGGTCGAGCGCGGTGAACAGCCGTCGGTACTTGTCCGCGAACGGGTTGTCGCCGTGCGTGTACGTCCGCACGCCCGCGTGCAGGTCGACGGGCCGGTACTCGTCGCCGAACTCGAAGGTGGTCTCGGGCGTGGCGTCGAGCCACTCGGCCACGTCGTCGATGTTCGGCATCGTCGCCGACAGCGCCACCACGCGCGGGTCACAGAGCCGGCGCAGGCGCGAGACGACGACTTCGAGCACGCTCCCGCGCTTCTCCGAATCGAGCAGGTGGACCTCGTCGATGACCACGCAGTCCACGTCGGTGACGAACGAATAACGGGGCGAGTCGTGTTTCCGGGTCGCCGAGTCCGCCTTCTCGGGCGTCATCACGAGCACGTCCGCGCGCTCCGCGCGGCGCGGGTTCAGGTCGCGTTCGCCCGTGACGACGTACACCGAGTAGCCCAAATCCTCGAAGCGCTCCCACTCGTCTTCTTTCTCGTTGGTGAGCGCGCGAAGGGGCGCGACGAACAGCGCCGTCCCGCCGGCGTCGAGGGTCTGACAGATGGCGAGTTCCGCGAGTGCGGTCTTCCCGCTCCCGGTCGGCGCGGACGCCACGACGTTGGCGTCCGAGTCCAAGAGCGCGGGCACCGCCTCGCGTTGCATCTCGTTGAACTCGTCGAAGGGAAAGGCCTCGGCGAACTCCGGGACGACCTCGGCGACTTCCATCAGGACGTGGATTGGCCGGGGCGCGGATAGGCGTTTCTAGTCCGCCGCGGCCGTCGACGCGGCGCGCCGGAGCATACCGTCGTCGGTGGAGTGCCAGAAGTAGACGGCGAGGCCGACGGCGGCCGCGACGTTCGACAGCGTCACCGCCCAGAACGCCGCGAGCACCGTGTAGTTGAACACGAACACGCCGAAGGCGGCTATCGGGAGCCGTATCCCCCAGTACTGGACGAGCGTCGCGTACATGCTAACACTCGTTCTGCTCGCGCCGTTGAACCCGGATTCGAGCGTGTAGATGGCGCCGAGCGCCCAGTAGCCGAGCGCGAGAATCTCCAAGTATTCGACGGTGAGGCGGAGGCCGGCGCCGTCGAGTGCGGGCGCGAACGTCTCGGCGATGCGCGCCGGGTAGGCGAGCTGGAGGGCGCCGACGCCGAGGAGCGCGACGACGGCGACGCCGACCGAGAGCCACGTCGCCCGGCGCGCGCGGTCGGGGCGGTCGGCGCCGAGGTTCTGCCCGACGACGGTGGTGGCGGCGTTGGCGAGGCCGCTGGCGGGGACGAACGCGATGGTCGCGAGTTGCGCGCCGACGTTGTACGCGGCGAGCGCGGCGGTCGACCCGGCGATGGAGATGACGGCGACCATGCCGAGGCGGGCCGCCTGTCGACCGGCGTTCTGGAGGCCGACCGGGCCGCCGACGGCCAGAATCTCGCGGAACAGCGACGAGCGGACGCGGAGGTCGCTCCGGGAGACGGCGAACTGGCGGCGGCCGCTGGCGGCGACGGCGACCGCGAGCACGGCGCTGACGGTGACGCCGACGATGCTGGCGACGGCGGCGCCGAACACGCTCCACTCGGGGAACGGCCCCCAGCCGAAGATGAGGAAGGGGTCGAGGACGGCGTTCACGACGATGTTCACCGCGTTCAGCGCGAACGCGGTGCCGGAGTCGCCCCAGCCGACGAAGCCGCCTTCGAGCCCGTCGCTGATGGCTATCGGGACGTACGCGAACATGTACGTCGAGAGGTACGTGACGGCGTACCCGAACACGTCGTCGTCGGCGCCGAGCAGGCCGACGATGTCGGGCGCGACGACCGTGACGAGGGCGGCGAGCACGAACGCGAGGACGGCACCGAGGACGGCGCCGTGGACCGGGAGACGGGTCGCGCGGCCGTGTTCGTCGGCGCCGACGCTCTGTGCGGTGAGAATCTGGGCGCCGGTGTACGACGCCATCACCGGCAGCGAGATGAGCGCGTAGACGGGGACGACGAGGCCGACGGCGGCGACGGCGGCCTCGTTCACGCGCCCGAGCCAGAAGATGTCGACGACGGCGCCGAGGGCGACGACGACCTGCTGGGCGACGAGCGGGGCGGCGAGCACGGCGAGCGCTCGCGACAGTGACCCCTCGGTAATATCCTCTTTCGAAACGTCGAACATTTTTCGAGTTGTCGTTGAATTAATAGTGGTTTTGTCCCTCTTTAACATACGGGGTGTGCGCGCTGTCGGCGGGGGCGAGCGCGACAATCCGCACCGTTTTAGCGGTGGCCGCCGAAGGAGGGGATATGAGCGGTCGGCGCAAGCCGGACTGGCTGAAGATGCGGCCGCCGTCCGGGGAACGGTTCACGGACATCAAGGAGACGCTCCGCGAGAACGACCTCCACACTGTCTGCGAGGAGGCGTCGTGTCCGAACCTCGGGGAGTGTTGGAGCGGCCGGAACGGCCCTGGCACCGCGACGTTCATGCTGATGGGCGACCGGTGCTCACGGGGCTGTAACTTCTGCGACGTGAAGACCGGCGGGATGGAGGCCTTAGACCCCGAGGAGCCCGCGAACGTCGCGGAGTCCGTCGCGGAAATCGGGCTCGACTACGTGGTCCTGACCTCGGTGGACCGCGACGACTTGGACGACCAGGGCGCCGGCCACTTCGCGCAGACGATTCGCGAAATCAAAGACCGCGACCCCGGCATTCTGGTCGAAGTGCTGATTCCGGACTTCCAGGGCGAGGAAGACCTCGTTCGGAAGATCATCGACGCGGACCCCGACGTCATCGCGCACAACGTCGAGACCGTCGAGCGCCGGCAGTTCCCGGTCCGGGACCGCCGCGCCGGCTACGAGCAGTCCCTCCAGGTACTCGACCAGGTGAACCGGGAGTCCGACATCTACACGAAGACGAGTGTGATGCTCGGCGTCGGCGAGTACGACCACGAGGTGTACCAGACCCTCGGCGACCTGCGGGAGGTCGGCGTGGACGTGGTGACACTCGGCCAGTACCTCCAGCCGAGTCGCTCCCACCTCGACGTCGAGGACTACGTCCACCCCCAGAAGTTCGAGACGTGGCGCCGGGTCGCAGAAGAGGAGTTCGACTTCCTCTATTGTGCGTCGGGCCCCATGGTGCGCTCGTCGTACAAGGCCGGCGAACTCTTCGTCGACGCCGTGCTCCGCGAGGGGAAGAGCATCGAGGCAGCGCGGAAGGAAGCGCGACAGCGCAGCGCCTCGGACTGACCGACGGGCGGAGGCGTACTCGGTGAGCGGCGGAGTTAGCCGGCACGTGCCGTCGCGACCGGACGCCCGTCCAACCGAAACCCGTATCGTGCGACGTTTGTTCCGATTCTGGCGAATGAATGGTTCTTTTCTGTCCGTTCGGTCGGTTGTCCGGGCGACTACTGGACGAGAGTTGCGGAATGTGCGCAGACGCTGACTCGTGGGAACGATTGTTACGAAAACCCTATGGTCGCAGGGGTTGACCCTCCGCACATGTCAGGACGGGGGTACCCGTGACTGAGACTGTTCACCGAGCACCCGACGACATGGTTCGGGTACTCGACGAGGACGGCGAGCTCGTAGACGGCGCCGAGGTCCCAGACCTCAGCGACGACGAGCTCGTGGAGATGTATCGACAGATGAAACTCGCTCGCCGCTTCGACGAGCGCGCCGTGAGCCTCCAGCGACAGGGGCGCATCGGCACCTACCCGCCGCTCTCCGGACAGGAGGGCGCACAGATCGGCTCCGCGTTCGCGCTCGCGGAGGACGACTGGATGGTGCCGAGTTACCGCGAGCACGGCGCCGCGCTCGTCCGCGGCCTCCCGCTGAAAGACACCCTCCTGTACTGGATGGGCGACGAGCGCGGGAACAGCGTGCCCGAGGACGCGAACATCTTCACCGTCGCGGTGCCCATCGCGTCCCAGATTCCACACGCCACCGGACTGGCGTGGGCGTCGAAGCTCCGCGACGAGGAGGACAAGGCGTTCCTCTGTTACTTCGGCGACGGCGCCACCAGCGAAGGCGACTTCCACGAGGGCCTGAACTTCGCGGGCGTCTTCGACACGCCGAACGTGTTCTTCTGTAACAACAACCAGTGGGCGATTTCGGTGCCCCGGGAGCGCCAGACGGCGTCCGAGACCATCGCCCAGAAGGCCGAAGCGTACGGCTTCGAGGGCGTGCAGGTCGACGGGATGGACCCGCTGGCCGTCTACAAGGTGACGAAAGACGCCCTGCAGAAGGCGAAGAACCCCGACGACGACGAACTCCGTCCGACGCTCGTCGAGGCGGTGCAGTACCGCTTCGGCGCACACACCACGGCGGACGACCCGTCGGTGTACCGCGACGAGGCGGAAGTCGAGGAGTGGAAGGCGAAGGACCCGCTCCCGCGACTGGAGACGTTCCTGAAGAACACCGACCGACTCGACGACGACGACGTCGAGGCCATCGAGGCCGACATCGAGGACGACGTCGCGGCGGCCATCGAGGCCGCCGAGGAGACGCCGCGGCCGGACCCCGTGGAGATGTTCCAGAACGTCTACGCGGACATGCCACAGCGCCTCGAACAGCAACTCGACTGGTTCGAATCGATTCGAGCGGAACACGGCGACGAGGCACTACTGGAGGACTAATATGAGCGAGAATCTAACGCTGGTGCAGGCGGTACGGGACGGCCTCCGCGACGAGATGGCCGAAGACGACGACGTGCTCGTGATGGGCGAGGACGTCGGGAAGAACGGCGGCGTGTTCCGCGCGACCGAGGGACTCTTCGACGAGTTCGGCGACGAGCGCGTCATCGACACGCCGCTGGCCGAATCGGGAATCATCGGCACCGCGGTCGGGATGGCCGCGTACGGCCTGAAGCCGGTGCCGGAGATTCAGTTCTCCGGGTTCATGTACCCGGGCTTCGACCAGATCGTGAGCCACATGGCCCGCCTCCGCACGCGGAGTCGCGGCCGGTTCACGTGCCCGATGGTGCTGCGAGCGCCGATGGGCGGCGGCATCCGCGCGCCCGAGCACCACTCCGAGTCGAAGGAGGCGTTCTACGTCCACGAGGCCGGCCTGAAGGTCGCGATGCCGTCGACGCCGTACGACGCGAAGGGGATGCTGATTTCGGCGATTCGCGACCCGGACCCGGTCATCTTCCTCGAGCCGAAGAAGATCTACCGCGCGTTCCGCGAGGAGGTCCCCGACGACCCCTACGAGGTCGAACTCGGGGAGGCCGCGGTGCGCCGCGAGGGGTCCGACGTCTCCGTGTTCACGTGGGGTGCGATGACGCGTCCGGCGATGGAGGCGGCGGACAACATCGAGGACATCGACGTGGAGGTCGTGGACCTCCGGAGCCTGAGTCCCATCGACTTCGACACGGTCGTCGAGTCGTTCAAGAAGACGGGTCGAGCGGCCATCGTCCACGAGGCGCCCAACACCTGCGGCGTCGGCGCGGAGATTACCGCGACCCTACAGGAGGAAGCGCTCCTCTACCAGGAGGCACCGATAGAGCGCATCACCGGGTTCGACGTGCCGTTCCCGCTGGCGGCGCTCGAAGACTACTACCTGCCCGAGCCCGAGCGCATCGAGTCGGGCATCCGCGAGGCGTTCGAGTTCTGAGATGGCACGCGAATTCAAACTTCCAGACGTCGGCGAAGGCGTAGCGGAGGGCGAGCTCGTGCGCTGGCTGGTCTCGGAGGGCGACACCGTCTCCGAGGACCAGCCGGTCGCCGAGGTCGAGACGGACAAGGCCCAGGTGGAGGTGCCGGCGCCCGTGAACGGCACGGTCCGGGAACTCCACTGGAGCGAGGGCGACGTGGTGCCGGTCGGCGACGTGTTCGTCACGTTCGACGTGGAGGGCGAAGCCGACGAAGAGCCCGAGACCACGGACGAGAGCGAGACCGAGGCCGACGACGGCGAGTCCGAGTCCGCGACCGAGTCCGCGGGCGGGCGGACGTTCGCGCCGCCGAGCGTGCGCCGACTGGCGCGCGAACTCGGCGTGGACCTCGATTCCGTCGAGGGCACCGGGCCGTCCGGTCGCGTCACCGAGGGCGACGTGCGCGCCGCCGCGGAGGGCCACGCGACCGAACCGCAGGAGGAGCCGCCGGAGGAAGTCCGGGAGGCCGCGGAGCCGGTCGGCGAGCAGGCCGCCGAGCACACCGAGGGCGGCGCGGCGAGCGCCGAGCCCGCCGGTCGAGACAAGACGCTGGCGGCGCCCGCGACGCGCGGTGTCGCTCGCGAACTCGGCGTCGACATCGACGACGTGCCCGCGGTCGAGCAACGCGACGGCGAGGCGTTCGTCACCGCGGAAGCGGTCCAGCAGTACGCCGAGGGCGGGCAGGCCGCGCAGGGCGAGGCCGCTGCGGGCGGCGCGACCCGCGAGTTCGCCGAGGGCGGCGAGACGACCGAGCCGTACCGCGGTATCCGCCGCACCATCGGCGAAGCGATGGCGGAATCGAAGTACACCGCGCCCCACGTCACGCACCACGACACGGCGGTCATCGACGACCTCGTGGACACGCGCTCGAAGTTGAAGGAGCGCGCCGCCGAGCAGGACGTGAAACTGACGTACATGCCGTTCGTGATGAAGGCAGTCGTCGCGGCCCTCGAGGAGTTCCCGGTGTTGAACTCGGAACTCCGCGAGGAAGAAGAGGAAATCGCGCTGAAGCAGGACTACAACATCGGCATCGCGGTGGCGACGGACGCCGGCCTGATGGTCCCCGTCGTGAAACACGTCGACCAGAAGTCGATGCTGGAGATCTCCCAGGAGGTGAACGAACTCGCGGCGAAGGCCCGCGACCGCTCGATTTCGCGCTCGGAGATGCAGGGCGGGACGTTCACCATCACGAACTTCGGCGCCATCGGCGGCGAGTACGCGACGCCCATCATCAACTACCCCGAGACGGCGATTCTCGGGCTGGGCGCCATCGACGAGCGGCCGGTCGCGGAGGACGGCGAGGTGCGGGCGGCGGAGACGCTCCCGCTGTCGCTGTCCATCGACCACCGCGTCATCGACGGCGCGGAGGCCGCGCAGTTCACGAACCGCGTGATGGAGTACCTGACTGACCCCGAACTGCTGTTACTCGAATAATGGTTGTTGGAGACATCTCGACTGGGACGGACGTCGCGGTCGTCGGCGCTGGCCCCGGTGGCTACGTCGCGGCGATTCGCGCTGGACAACTCGGCCTCGACGTGACGCTCGTCGAGAAGGACGCCTACGGCGGCACCTGCCTGAACTACGGCTGCATCCCGTCGAAGGCGATGATTACGGCCTCGGACGTGGCCCACGAGGCGGGCAACGCCGAGGAGATGGGCGTGTACGCCGACCCCGAAGTGGACGTGGCGGAGATGGTCGACTGGAAGGACGGCGTCGTCGACCAACTCACCGGCGGCGTGGAGAAACTCTGCAAGGCCAACGGCGTGAACCTCGTCGAGGGCCGCGCTGAGTTCGCTGGCAACGACAAACTGCGCGTCGTCCACGGCGGCGACGGGCAGGGCTCGGAGACCATCGAGTACGAGCACTGCATCGTCGCGACCGGCTCCCGGGCCATCGAGGTGCCGGGCTTCGAATTCGACAGCGAGCACGTACTCGACTCCCGGGACGCGCTCGCGATGGACGACCTGCCGGAGTCGATGGTCGTCGTCGGCGCGGGCTACATCGGCATGGAGTTGTCGACGGTTCTCGCGAAACTCGGCGTGGACGTGACCGTCGTGGAGATGCTGGACAGCGTCCTCCCGACGTACCCCGACGACCTCGCGAAGCCCGTCAAGGACCGCGCCGAGGAACTCGGCATCGACTTCCACTTCGGCCTCGCGGCCGACTCGTGGGAGGAAGCCGACGACGGCATCGTCGTCACCGCCGAGGACGAGGACGGCGAGACGACGGAGTTCGACACCGACAAGGTGCTCGTCGCCGTGGGTCGCCAGCCCGTCCTGGACACCCTCAACCTCGAGGAAATCGGCCTCGAGCCGAACGACGACGGCCGACTGGAGACCGACCACGAAGCGCGCACCGACGTGGACAACGTCTTCGCCATCGGCGACGTGGCGCCCGGCCCGATGCTCGCGCACAAGGCGAGCAAGGAGGGGCAGGTGGCCGCCGAGGTCATCGCGGGCGAGCCCGCCGCGCTCGACTACATGGCGGTGCCGGCGGCGGTGTTCACCGACCCCGAAATCGCGACGGTCGGCCTCAGCGAGGAGGAGGCCGAGGAGCAGGGCTACGAGCCCGCCGTCGGGAAGTTCCCGTTCAGCGCGAGCGGTCGCGCGCTCACCACGGGCGACCCCGAAGGGTTCGTGCGCGTCGTCGCGGACGAGGAGTCGGGGTTCATCCTCGGCGCCCAAATCGTGGGTCCGGAAGCGAGCGAACTGATAGCCGAACTCGGGCTCGCCGTGGAGATGGGCGCGACCCTCGAAGACGTAGCCTCGACCATCCACACGCACCCGACGCTCTCCGAGGCGACGATGGAGGCCGCCGAGCACGCGCTCGGGCACGCCATCCACACGCTCAATCGGTGACGCCGCTCGGTCGGTAACGCAGGCCTTTTTCCGGTTTTCCGCGACGGTGTCCGTATGACCGATTCCGAGGGCGCGAAGACGATGCTAATCGGCGTCCAGTGTACCCTGCTCGCGCTGTTCGTCCCCGGCTGGCTCCCGGACGCGTTCCCCGTCGTGGTGGCGGCGTTCGGCACCGCGCTCGTCGCCGGCGGGTACGGGCTGCCGTAGGCTGTCACCCCGACGCGCTTTTCCGCCGTCCCGGGGTACGGGGAGGTATGCAGACGGTCACGCTCGGTCCGGCCGGCACGTACTCCCATCGCGCGGCGAGCGCCGTCTCGGACGGCGACATCTCGTTTTCGGAGTCCGTGCGCGGCATCGTCGACGCGGTTGCGGCGGGCGACGCCGACCGCGGCGTCGTCCCCATCGAGAACAGCATCGAGGGGTCGGTGACGGAGACGCTGGACGCGCTCGCGGACACCGACCTCGCGGTCGTCAAGGAGGTCGTCACGCCGATTCGGCACGCCCTGCTCGCGCAGGGGGAATCCTTCGACGCGGTGGCGAGTCACTCGCAGGCGCTCGCGCAGTGCCGGGGCTACCTCGACGAGCACCACCCTGACGCGGAGTTGCGGTCAGTGGCGTCGACGGCCCGCGGCGTCGAGATAGCGCGCGAGGACGCGTCGGTCGCGGCCATCGCGCACCCCGACAACAACGGCGGGAACCTCCGCGTGCTCGCCGAAGACGTACAGGACCGCACGAGCAACGCGACCCGGTTCTTCGTCGTCGCGCCCGCCGCGGAGCGCTCGGAGGCGGGCGGAAAGTCGTCGTTCGTCGTCTACCCGAACGCGAACTACCCCGGTCTCCTGCTCGAACTGCTGGAGCCGTTCGCGGACCGCGACATCAACCTCTCGCGGGTCGAATCCCGGCCGTCCGGGGAGCGCCTCGGCGACTACGTGTTCCACGTGGACGTCGCGGGCGGCCTCTACGAGGAGCGCACGCAGGCCGCCGTCGCGGACGTCGAGGAGATAGCGTCGAACGGCTGGGTGCGCCGCCTCGGCTCCTACGACGTGGAACACGTGACGTAGTGAGACGCGGCGTGCCGGCGGCGTGACGGGGCGTGCCGTGAGGGCACCGTGACCGAGCGTGCGGTGGGAACGGCCGTGGGATTTTCCAGTCACCCAGACGAACGACGAGCCATGTCTCGCGGTACTCCCTTCGACGAGGTGGAGCGACTCCTCGAACGACTGGACGACGCCCGCGACGGCGGCCTCGCGGTGGACGTGGAGGACGCGGGCGACGCCTTCGCGGTGCGCACCGACCTCCCCGGGTTCGAGAAGACGAACATCGACGTGGAGGTACAGGACCGCACCGTCCGCGTCGACGCCGAGCACGAGGCCGACGACGGGGACGCGGACGCCGACTACGTGATTCGGGAGCGCACGAAGCAGTCCGCGAGCCGGAGCGTCACGCTCCCCGAGGCCATCGAGGAAAACGAGGCGTCGGCGACGTTCGCGGACGGCGTGTTGACGGTGACGCTCCCGAAGACGAACGCCGGCGGCGACGCCACGAGCGTCGACGTGGAGTAGTCAGTCGAGAACCGTCGCTGCGACTCGTTCGACCGCGTTCCGCCAGCCGTCGGGCGGGGTATCGCCGCGTTTCGGCGGCGCGACCGGGAGGTCGACGGCGCGGTAGTCGAAGTCGGTCAGCGTCTCGGCGGCGAGACGACCGACGAACGTGGCGTTCTCGCGTTTCGAGGAGACACCGCCGGTTTCGAGCGCGTAGTAGTCGGTGAACGCCTGCACCAGCACGACGGGACGGTCGAAGTCGCCGTCGTCGGCGTACCGCGCGAGTTTCACGGGGTTGTTCGCGGGGTCGGCGCGCCGCACCTCCACTTCCACGAGCACGAGCGGCGCGTCTGTAGCGTCGGGCACGCCGGCCACGTCGACGGGCGTGTTGCGGACGTACCACTCCGTCTGCCAGTCCCGGTCGGGGTCGCGGGCGGCGAGGGCGTCCCGGAGCGCGGCGTGTACGTCGTCGGCGAACTCGCCCACGAGCCGGTTCGTGGACGGGACGGGTGAAAGCAGTTGTGTGTGGCAGGGCCGCTCGAAGTATCGCGTCCCGTGTTACCGCGTGGCAATTCTTGCCGGAATCTGACAGGCCCGACAGTCACTATGAGAGGGCTTTTGGACTGGCGGGGAGTCACCTCGGGTATGACCTACGAGCCACGGGAAATCGAACGCAAGTGGCAGGACCGCTGGGAGGACGGCGGTCGCTACCACGCAGAACCGGACGGCGACGACGAGGACGCGACGTTCGTCACCGTCCCCTACCCGTACCCCTCCGGCGGGATGCACATCGGGCACGCCCGCACGTACACCGTCCCCGACGTGTACGCGCGGTACCGACGACTGCAGGGCGACAACGTCCTGTTCCCCATCGCGTGGCACGTCACCGGCACGCCCATCATCGGCGCAGTGAACCGCCTCCAGAAGCGCGAGGAAGACCAGATGTCCGTCCTGCGGGACACGTACAACGTCCCCGAGGACGAACTGGAGCAACTGGAGACGCCGATGGGCTTCGCGCGCTACTTCATCGAGAACCACTACAAGCACAACATGAAGTCCCTCGGCCTCAGCATCGACTGGCGCCGGGAGTTCACGACGAACGACGAGCGCTACTCGAAGTTCATCGAGTGGCAGTACGAGAGCCTGCGCGACCACGGGCGACTGGAGAAGGGCCTCCACCCGGTGAAGTACTGCACCGACGAGGAGAACCCCGTCACCACCCACGACTTACTGGAGGGCGAGGAGGCGGAGTTCCAGGAGTACACGCTCGTCAAATTCGAGAAGGGCGATACGGTGGTGCCGATGGCGACCCTGCGCCCGGAGACGGTCCACGGCGTCACGAACGCCTACATCGACCCCGAGGCCGACTACGTCGAGGCCGAGGTTGACGGCGAGACGTGGCTGGTGAGCGACGAGGCCGCCGAGAAACTCGTCTTGCAGGAGCGCGACGTGGAGATTCTCGACCGCTTCACCGGGGAGGCGCTGGTCGGCCAGCGCGTCACTAACCCCGTGACGGGCGACGAGGTGCTCGTCCTGCCCGCGACGTTCGTCGACGCGGACAACGCCACGGGCGTCGTGATGTCGGTGCCGGCGCACTCGCCGGACGACTGGATGGCCCTCCAGGAGGCGAAGGCCGACGACGAGCGGATGCGCGAGTACGGCATCGACCCCGCCGAGGTCGAGGCCATCGAACCGAAGGCCATCCTCGACATCGACGCCTACGACGACCCGTTCCCGGCGCGCGCCGCCGTCGAGTCCTACGGCATCGAGTCGAGCGACGACCCGGCCCTCGAAGAGGCCACCCAGGAGGTGTACAACCGCGAGTTCCACGACGGCCGCCTGAAAGACATGTACGGCGAGTACGCGGGCGAGGTCGTGGAGGACGTGCGCGACGACCTCGCGGCGAGCTTCCGGGAGTCCGGCGACTTCGACGCGATGTACGAGTTCTCCGAGGAGGTCGTCTGTCGGTGTGGCGGCGACGTCGAGGTCGCGAAACAGGACACGTGGTTCCTGACGTACAGCGACGAGGACTGGAAGCAGATGACCCACGACGCCATCGCGGAACTGGACGCCGTCCCCGAAAACACCCGCGACCAACTCGACCACACGGTCGACTGGCTGAACGAGTGGCCCTGCATCCGGAACTACGGCCTCGGCACGAAACTGCCGTGGGACGACGACTTCGTCATCGAGCCGCTGTCGGACTCGACGGTGTACATGTCCTACTACACCATCGCCCACCGCCTGCAGGACGTGCCCGCCGAGGAGATGGACCGCGAGTTCTTCGACACGCTGTTCTACGGCGAGAGCGAGGTCGCAGACCCCGACGAGACGGCGCTCGAACTGCGCGAGGAGTGGGACTACTGGTACCCCGTGGACTACCGCATCTCCGCGAACGACCTCATCTCGAATCACCTGACGTTCTACCTGTTCCACCACACCGACCTGTTCGAGCAGGCGAAGTGGCCACAGGGCATCACCATCATGGGGATGGGGCTGCTGGAGGGCGAGAAGATGTCGTCCTCGAAGGGCCACGTCGTCCTGCCCGCCGAAGCCATCGAGGAGTACGGCGCGGACACCGTGCGCTTTTTCCTGTTGAACTCCGCGGAGCCGTGGCAGGACTTCGACTGGCGCGGCGACGAGGTCGGCACCACGCAGGACCAACTCGCGCGGTTCTACGAGCGAGCGCAGGACGTAATTTCCGCCCCGGAGGGCGAGCGCGACCTCAAACGCATCGACCGGTGGCTCCTCTCGAAACTCCAGTCGACGGTCCGTGACGCGACCGAGGCGATGGAGGCGTTCCAGACGCGGAAGGCGAGCCAGGAGGCGTTCTACCACTTCGAGGAGCACCTGACGTGGTACCGCAAGCGCGCCGACCTCGACCGCGAGGGCGCGCGCTGGACGCTCCGCGAGGTGCTGCGGACGCGCCTCCGCCTGCTGGCGCCCATCGTGCCGTTCGTCGCTAACGAACTCCACGAGCAGTTGACCGGCGAGGACGTGGACAAGGGCCAGTGGCCGGAGCCCGACCCCGAACTGGAGTCCGAGCGCGTGGAGGCCGAGGAGCGCCTCGTCGAGGCGCTCGCGGACGACGTGCGGGAGGTCGTGGACGTGACGGGCACCGACCCCGACCACATCACCGTCTACACCGCCGCCGACTGGAAGCAGACCGTCTACGAGACGGTCCGCGAGGTCGGCCCGGACGTGGGCGCGGTGATGGGGAGGGTGATGCAACACGAGTCGCTGCGCGACCGCGGCGACGCCGTCAACGACCTCGCCCAGGACCTCGTGAGTCAGGTCCGGGAGCGCGACGACGACGAACTCGCGGCGCTCGACGACGTGGACGAACGCGACGTCTACGAGCGCGCGACCGGCTACCTCGCCGAGGCGTTCGACGCAACGGTCGACGTGGTGCCCGAGAGCGAGGCCGACAGCGACCGCGCGTCCCGCGCCGTGCCGTTCCGGCCCGCCATCGACCTCGAATAGTACCGTAGACAACACTTTTTCCGGTCGCCGCGGTAGTTCCTCGCGTGCAGCCTTCGACCAGCGAGCGCCGCGAGCGAGGCGATGCGTAGCGTCCTGCTCGCGTCACTCGGCGTCCTCGCGGGCGTCGTGGGCCTCTGGGCGGGCGCGCGCCTGCTCGTGGAGAGCGCCGCCGCAATCGCGCGCCGCCTCGGCGTCTCGGAGGCCGCAATCGGCCTCACCGTCGTCGCCGTCGGCACCTCCCTCCCCGAACTCGTCGTTACGGTGGACGCCGCGCTGTCGGGCTACCCGAACGTCGCCGTCGGGAACGTCGTCGGCGCGAACGCGTTCAACGCCACGTTCGTCCTCGGCGTCACCGCGCTCGTCGTGCCACTCGGCGTGACGCGCGCGAGCGCCGGCCGGAACGCCGCCCTGCTCGCGGTCGGCGCGGGCGTCCCCGCGCTCGTCCTGCTCGACGGCTCCGTCTCCCAGTTCGAGGGCGTCGTGCTCTGTCTCGCGTGGCTCGCGTCGCTCCCGGCGTTCGCGCGCATCGAACACCCCGTCGAACCCGACGTCGAGACGGAACCCGTGACGCGGTGGACGGTCGCCGCGCTCGTCGCCGGCACCGCGCTCGTGCTCGCGAGCGGCGACCTACTGGTGCAGTCGGCGACCTCGCTCGCGGCCGCCGCCGGCGTCTCCACGTGGGTCGTCGGCACCACCATCGTCGCCGCGGGCACGTCCACGCCCGAACTCGCGACGAACGTGCTCGCGGCGCGCCGTGGACGCGTCGGCATCGCCGTCGGGAACGTCGTCGGGAGCAACGTCTTCCGGCCGACCGGCGTGCTCGGCGCCGCGGCGCTCGCCGGCCCCATCGCGCCGACTGCGAGTGTGGCGCCGCAGTTGTGGTGGCTCGCCGGCGCCTCCCTGCTCGCGGCGCTGGCGCTTCTCACGCGGCGCACGCTCGGGCGACGCGAGGGCGCCGTGCTCGTGCTCGCGGAGGCGGCGCGCTGGGTGGTCGTCGCGTGACCCGAGCAACGCTTACCCTGTCGGACGCCCAACCACTTCGCATGAGCGTCGCCCCAGAACCCGCCAAGCGCGTCCTTCGCACCGTCACCCCACCGTACCGGTCCCGGCCCGACGCGGAGATGACCACCGTCGGATGGATGGTGTTCCTCGGCCTGCTCGCCGTCCTCGTCCCGCTGCTCCCGTTCGTTCTGGTGGTCTGGCTGATTTCGAAAGTCGCCGACTTCGTCAGCGGACAGGTGGGCGGCGAGTAACGAGTCGGCGCTGCTGGGTCGCAGAGAGAAAGCGTCGGCTTACGTGCCGTGCTGCCAGGAGTTCATGTACTCGGCCTGCTCGTCCGTGAGTTCGTCGAGGCCGACGCCCTCGGCGTCGAGTTTGATTTCCGCGAGACGCCGGTCGAGTTCGTCGGGTACCTCGTGGACGCCGGCCGCGTAGTCCTCACCGTGCTCGACGAGTTCGCGCACGCAGACCGCCTGCACGCCGAAGGACTGGTCCATGACCTCGACCGGGTGGCCGAGGCTGACGGGCGTCGCGAGGTTGACGAGGCGGCCCTCCGCGAGCACGTTGACGCGGGTGCCGTCGTCGAGTTCGTACTCGCGGACGCCGTCACGGACTTCGCGCTGGGAGTCCGCGATGTCCCGGAGCGCCTCGAGGTCGATTTCGATGTCGAAGTGGCCGGCGTTCGCGAGGACGACGCCGTCCTGCATCTGCTCGAAGTGGCGCTCGACGATGACGTCGCGGTTGCCGGTGGTCGTGATGAACACGTCGCCGACCTCCGCGGCCTCGTCCATCGACATCACGTCGTACCCCTCCATGTGGGCTTCGAGCGCGCGCCGCGGGTCGATTTCCGTGACGATGACGTTCGCGTTCTGGCCCGAGGCCTTCTTCGCGACGCCCTTCCCGCACTGCCCGTAGCCCGCGACGACGACGTCCTTGCCCGCCCACGAGAGGTTCGTGGTCATGGCGATGCTCGAGAGGGAGGCCTCGCCGGTGCCGTGGACGTTGTCGAACAGTTGCTTCATCGGCGTGTCGTTGACCGCGAACACGGGGTACTCCAGCGCGCCGTCGTCGTCCATCGCGCGCAGGCGGTGGACGCCCGTGGTGGTCTCCTCGGTGCCGCCGACGATGGTGTCGATGAGTTCGGGGTGTTCCTCGTGGACGCGGAAGACGAGGTCGCCGCCGTCGTCGACGGTCACGGTCGGGTCGTGGCCGATGACGGCGTCGATGGCCTCGTAGTACTCGTCGTCGTCCACGCCGTGCTCGGCGTAACTCGTGATGGAGTCGTGAGCGTCGAGCGCGGCGCTCACGTCGTCGTGGGTCGAGAGGGGGTTACAGCCGGTGATGGCGACCTCCGCGCCGCCCGCGGCCATCGTCTCCACGAGCGCGGCGGTCTTCGCCTCGACGTGGAGCGCCATCCCGACCGTCTCGCCGGCGAGGGGCTGGTCGGCCTCGAACTCCTCGCGGAGCGTACCGAGAATCGGCATGTGTTCGAACGCCCAGTCGATTTTCTTTCGACCGGATTCGCGGGCCGCCTCGACGTCGTCGAGTCGGTCGCTAATCGACGGTGTTGTCATACGACGGGAGACGGCGACCGAACTCAAAACGCTACCGAAGCCGTCACCGCGAACCGCTACCGACACCGCGGTCGGCAAGTCGCGGACGGCGAGAAGAGTCGGGGCGGGCTACGGCGGACCGTTCCCGTTGCCGGGGTTGCCGTTGCCGTTGCCGTTCCCGTTGTTTCCATTCCCGTTGTTGCCGGCGTTGCCGTTACCGTTCCCGTTGCCGCGTTCGTCGTCCTCGGTGTCGGCGTCGTCGCCGTCCTCGGACTCGTCTTCCTCGTCTGCCTCGTCACCGTCGTCCTTCGGACCGGGGTCGACGTGGTCCG
The DNA here is from genome assembly GCF_021233415.1 of Halobacterium litoreum. Classification (NCBI taxonomy): domain Archaea; kingdom Methanobacteriati; phylum Methanobacteriota; class Halobacteria; order Halobacteriales; family Halobacteriaceae; genus Halobacterium; species Halobacterium litoreum. The sequence continues at coordinate 2,460,846 of NZ_CP089466.1, forward strand.
GGCGGTTGTCCGCACCGGGGTTGTTCGCGGTGACGAACTCGGCGACCGCGTGCCCGCTCATGTTGCCGTTCGCCTGCAGGAAGCCGACGTACGCGGAGACGCGAGCGCCGAACGAATCGGTCTCGTTCTCGTCGCCCTCCTCGGCGACGGTGAGCGTCGTCGTGGTGGACGCCGTGCGGTCGTTCGCGGACGCCGTCACGTCGACCGTGACGTTCTGCTCGGGCGCCGGGAGGTCGACCGTGCCGTTCTCGTCGGCGGTGTAGTCCCCGCTGCCCGCGTAGGTCGCGTTGTCCACGGCGGTCACGGCGACCGACGCGTTCGCGACGCCGGCGCCGGTGGCGTTCGTCACGGACACCGTCGCGGAGCCGTCGGTGGCCTGCGAGACGGCGACCGAGAGGTCGGCCTCGTCGGTCGGCGCGACGAGGTCGAGCGTCGTCGAACCCGTCGCGTTGTCGGCGGACGCGGTGACGTTCACCGTGACGTTCTGCTCGGGCGCGACGAGACCGAGCGTGCCGTTCTCGTCGGTCTCGTAGGTGCCCGTCCCGGCGTACGTCGTGTTGTTCACTGCTTCGACGGTGACTGTCGCGTTCGCCACCGCGGACCCGTTCTGTGTCACGGTCACGTCGACCGTGCCGTCGTCGGTCTGGTCGCCGCTCACGTCGAGGCCGTCGGCCGCCATCGCGCCACCCGGCACGAAGGCGACGGCCGCGACGACGAGGGCGGCGACCAGCACTGTGTGCCCTGCCGTTCGCATTGCGTCCGTTCAGTTACCAAAAGACTGCGTTAAGTCTGATGGCAGTTCTGCTTACACGTCTCGCGCGCGCTCGGCGACCGCGGCGGCGCGCTGCTGGGCGCGCTCGCGGACGCGGGCCTCGTCGAACGCGAGCACGTCGCGGTCGCGCATCAGCACCGAGCCGTCACAAATCGTGTGGCGCACGTCGCTCCCGGTGGCGGCGTACGCGAGGTGGGAGACGTGGTCGTGGACGGGCGTGAGATGGGGCGCTGTGAAGTCGACGACCGCGAGGTCGGCGTTCGCGCCGGGCTCGATTCGCCCGGAGTCGAAGCCGAGGGCGTCCGCGCCGCCCGCCGTCGCCATCTCCACGGCGGCCTCGGCGGGCACCGCGGCGGCGTCGTCGGCGGCAAGTTTGCCGAGCATCGCGGCGTCCCGCATCTCGTCGAACAAATCGAGGTCGTTGTTGGAGGCGGCGCCGTCGGTGCCGAGCGCGACGGTGACGCCGGCCTCGCGCATCTGCTGGACGGGCGCCATCCCCGACGCGAGTTTCATGTTCGACGCCGGGCAGTGGACGACGGCGGCGTCGCGCTCGGCGAGTAACTCGATTTCGTCGGCGTCGCTGTGGACGCCGTGCGCGCAGAAGTCGCCGTCTTCGAGCAGGCCGACGCTGTCGGCGTACTCGAGCGGGCGGACGCCGCGCTCGTCGACGATTGGGTCGACTTCGTCGCGCGTCTCGTTGGCGTGGAAGTGGACCGGCACGTCCGCCTCGCGGGCCTGCGCGACGAACTCGCGGAGGTACTCCTCGCCGACCGTGGTCAGGCTGTGGGGCATGTACGCCGTCTCGATGCGGCCGCCGGCGTCGCCGTCGAACTCGCGGGCGACTTCGAGGCTCTCCTCGTTGTCCGCGATGGCTTCCTCCTCGTCTTTCCCGACGGTGACGACACCGTGCCCGAGTCGCGCCCGGACCCCCGCCTCGTCGACGGCGGCGGCGACCTCGGGGACGTGGAAGTACATGTCCGCGAAGGCGGTGGTGCCCGAGCGAATCATCTCCACGAGCGCGAGGTCGGCGCCGGCGCGCACGTCCTCGGGGCCGAGTTCGCCCTCGGCCGGCCAGATGTCTTCCTGTAGCCACGCACCGAGCGGTTTGTCGTCGGCGTACCCGCGCAGCAGCGTCATCGCGGCGTGGCCGTGGGCGTTCACGAGGCCGGGCATCACGAGACAGCCGTCGGCGTCGAGCACCTCGTCGGCGCCGTCGGTGTCGCCGACCGCGAGAATCTCGCCGGCGTCTTGGTCGACGAGCACGTCGCCCTCGGAGACGGACATGTCGGGGCGGAGCACCGAGCCGCCCGCAATTCGGAGCGTAGTCATGGCGGAGGCTTCGCCTGACTGTCGTGTGAATCTGTCGGGACGCGTCAGAAAGTGCGCCCGCACCGGGGGAGTGCGAGCGCCCCCTGTTGGCTCGGGATGGGTGCGGCGTGGGGGCAGGGACGGACGTATACCGATAGTATACGCCCAATAGAAGTGTCACCATCCCCGTACTAATAGTTTGTGACAACGGACGGACAGGCAAAACCTAGTTCCCCGCACCCCGCCAAAGAGGGGACATGCGAATTGCCGTGCCGAACAAGGGCCGCCTCCACGACCCGACGCTGGACCTGCTGGACCGCGCCGGCATCGGCGTGGAGAACGGCGCCGACCGACAGTTGTACGCCGACACCGTCGACCCCGAGATAACCGTCCTGTACGCGCGAGCGGCGGACATCCCGGAGTACGTCGCGGACGGCGCCGCCGACGTGGGTATCACAGGTCTCGACCAAGTGAAGGAATCGGGCGTCGACAACGTCGAACAGCGCCTCGACCTCGACTTCGGGAAGTGCCGCCTCGTCCTCGCCGCGCCGGAGGACGGCGACATCACCGACCCCGGCGACCTCGCCGGGAAGACCGTCGCCACGGAGTTCCCACGTATCACTCGGGACTACTTCGACGGCCTCGGCGTCGACCCCGAAGTCGTGGAGGTGACGGGCGCGACGGAACTCACGCCCCACGTCGAGATGGCCGACGCCATCGTCGACATCACGTCCACGGGGACGACGCTGCGCGTGAACCGCCTCGGAATCGTGGACGAAGTCCTCCAGAGTTCGGTGCGCCTGTTCGCCCGCGACGACGTGGCCGACGACCCGAAGGTCGAGCAGGTGACGACCGCGCTCCAGTCGGTCCTGCAGGCCGACGGGAAGCGCTACCTGATGTTGAACGCGCCCGAGGACAACCTCGACGCCATCGAGGACGTGATTCCGGGCCTCGGCGGCCCGACGGTGCTCGACGTGGACGAACCGAACACCGTCGCCGTCCACGCCGTCGTCGAGGAGCGCGACGTGTTCGAGGCCGTCAACGACCTCAAGCGGGAGGGCGCGTCGGGGATTCTCGTGACGGAAATTGAGCGCCTCGTGGAGTAGTTACCGGAGGTAGTCGCCGGCGCGCTCGCCGAGGCGCGCGGCGGACGCGGTGACGGGGTAGGAGACGAACCCGACGACGCTCAGCGCGGCGAGCGCGATGGCGGCGAGGCGCATCTCGTGGCTGGTCGCGCTTGCTATCGCGAGAACGGCGGCAGTCGTCGGCGCCACCCACGCGCCGGCGATGCGCCGCGGTTCCCCGAAGAAGTAGTACGCTGACAGCAACAGCACCGCCGCGATGGCGAACACCGCCGCCACGTCTGGGCCGGGCCGGTGGACGAAGGAGGCGGCGTACGCGAGCGCGGCGGCTGCGAGCGTGAGCACGCTCGCGTGGAGGGCTTGGCGCTCGTAGTCGTTCATACGCGAAGCGTGTACCTACCGGACAAAAAACGGGGGCGGGCGTTCTCTCGCCCTGCGAATCTACCCGCGGCGGTTCACCCCGGCGCGGTGCCGAGGAGCGCAACCAGGTTCGCAATCAGCAACACCACGGCGAGCGTGACGACGTAGTGCATCACGACGACGAGCGCGGTGGTGCGGTACTTCACGCGGTAGACCGCGTGGACGGCCGCGAAGTCCGCGGCGAGGCTGACCGCGACGATGACCAGGGGGCTGTACCGGATGAGCGCCACGGTGACGACGGCGGGCGCGAGGCCGACCAGCGCGGCGCGCTGCCACGGTACGTCCCCGAGGATGTACGTCGCGGCGGCGTGCGCGGTGAACGCGAACACCACCCAGCCGGCGAGGAACGTCCCGACGAACTGGGGGAGGGTTCCCGCGGCGGGTTCGACTGCCACGGCCTACTCGAGCAGACCGAGTTCTTCGAGCCGGGAGACGATCTTGTCGACGGCGTGTTCGGCGTCTTCGGGCTTCTTCCCGCCGGTGATGACGAGTTTGCCGGAGCCGAACAGGAGCGCGACGACCTCGGGCTCGTCGAGGCGGTAGACGAGGCCGGGGAACTGCTCGGGCTCGTACTCGATGTTCTCCAACCCGAGGCCGATGGCGATGGCGTTGAGGTTGAGTTGGCGTCCGAGGTCGGCGCTCGTGACGATGTTCTGGACGACGATTTCGGGTTCGTCCTCGACCTGAATGGAGAGCTCGCGGAGTTTGTCGAAGACGATGCGGAGGCTCTCGTGGACGTCGTCGGTGGACTTCGCGCCGGTACAGACGATCTTACCGGACCGGAAGATGAGCGCGGCGCTCTTGGGGTCCTGCGTGCGGTAGACGAGCCCCGGGAACTGCTCGGGGTCGTAGTCGGCGCCTTCGAGGTCCATGGCGACGCTCTGGAGGTCGAGCTCCTGCCCGATTCCCGTCGAGGCGACCACGTTTTCAATGTTGATGGTTTCCTTGGGGTCGGTCATCGTTCGCCTTAAATCACGTATTTAAGGTTTATAAAGGTTGGTAGTCCGGGCAGTATCCTCTCATATACCCCGCGAGGCCGGTAGTCTGATTGCCCGCCGGCGCCGACCTGCCCGCGTGTTCGTCATCGAACTCGGCGGCGACGACGACGAGTTCGCCGCCGCCGAAGCGCGCGCCGCGGCCCCCGACGCCCGCGTCGTCGCCCCCGGCCTCGCCGTCGCCGACACCGTGGACCGCGAGCGGTTCGCCGGCCTCGCGTACGCCCACCGTGCCAGCGGGTCGGTCGCCGACACCGACGCGAGCGTCGAGTCCGCGGTCGACGCGCTCCGCGACGCCCCAATCGACCGTGAAGGCACCGTCGCCGTCCGCGCGCGCAACGTCCGCAACACGACCGAGGTGGCTACCCAGAAGGCCGAGCGCGCGCTCGGCGGCGTCCTCGTGGACCGCGGCTTCGAGGTGGACCTCGACGACCCGGACCACGAACTGCGCGCACTATTCTCGGGGGACGAGTGTCATCTCGGCTGGCTGGCCGTCGAGTCGGTGCGGGACTACGGCGACCGGAAACCCACCGACCGCCCGTTCTTCCAGCCGGGGAGCATGGACCCCCTGCTCGCGCGCGCCGTCTGCAACCTCGCCCGAGTCACCCCGGGCGACCGCGTGCTCGACCCGATGTGCGGGACCGGCGGCGTGCTCATCGAGGCGGGCTTGCTCGGCGCGCGACCGCTCGGCACGGACGCGCAAGCGAAGATGACGCGGGGCGCCCGCGAGAACCTCGCGCATTTCCTCGATTCCTTCGACGTGGCGCGCGCCGACGCCACCAGCCTCCCGCTCCGGGACGACAGCGTCGACGCCGCCGTCTTCGACGCGCCCTACGGCCGCCAGTCGAAAATCGAGACCCACGACCTCTCGGACCTCGTGGGCGGCGCGCTCGCGGAGGTCCGCCGGGTCGCGGACCGCTGCGTGCTCGTCGCGGACCGCGACTGGCGCGAGGAAGCGGAAGCCGCGGGCTGGACGGTCGAATCCCGGTTCGAGCGCCGCGTCCACCGGTCGCTCACGCGGTACGTCCTCGTCCTCGCGTAGTCAAGGCCGGTAGTAATCCACGACCGCCGCCACGACCACCGAGACGGCGACGACGGCGAGCGCCGCCGCCCGGTGCTCGCCCAGCGGCTGGAGGCCGAGCGCGAGCATCACGCCGGTCGCGAGGAGGTAGCCCGCGAAACAGACGAACCAGACGGTGTCGTAGTCGAAGGGCGCCTGCTCGGCGGCGACCGCCCACCCGACGACGAAGCCGGGCGCGAGCAGCGCGAACAACCCCCACCACGGCGTACTCGACGGCACGACCGCCTGCAGGACGAGCGACACGGGAAGCGCCACCATCAGTATCGACCCGAGCACGATACCGACGCGCTCCAGTTGGTCGGCCAGAGACACAGTGTCCGTCGGTCGCGGCGCGTAGAAAATCTACCGACCGAACTCCGCGAGCAGGCGGCCGAGTTGGATGCGGTCGCTGTTCCCCTGCGTGAGGTCGAACTCCACGTCGCCCGCGAGCCGGTGGAGTTGTGCGAGTTCGTCGCCGGAGTACCGGGAGCGCCCGACGTCGAGGAGTTCGCGCAGGACTTCCTCGCCGTCCATCCCCTCGTCGACGAGCAGGTCGTCGAGGGTCTTCCGGGCGTCCGTGAAGTCGCCGGCCTCGGCGTCGTCGAGCATCGACTCGACGGCGTCGTCGGCGCCCACGTCCTGTAGCGTCTCGTAGGCAGCGTTCATCGTCACCTCGCCCGCCTGCTCGGCGGTGGTCTGCGCGCCGAGAATCGCCTTCCGGAGGTTGCCCTCGGCGTACCCCGCGACGAACTCCAGGCCGTCCTCGTCGTGGTCGACGCCCTCGGCTTCCACGATGTCGCGGAGGACGGCGACCGTCTCGTCGGGCGTCGGCGCGCGCACCGAGACGGGGAAACACCGCGAGTGAATCGGCGGGATGAGTTTCGACGGCTGGCGGGTCGTGATGACAAACTGCGTCGCCTCGTGGTGGCGCTCCATCACGCGCCGGAGCGCCTGCTGGAAGTCCTCACGGATGGCCTCGGCGTTGTCCAACACGATGGTGTTGTAGTCGCCGGAGACCGGCGGGTAACTCGCGGACTCCTTCAGGACGTGGTTGATGAGGTCGGCCTTCGAGGAGTTCCGGCGGCGCTTCGAGTCGATGAAGGAGGCGAAACGCGGGTCTTCGCTGACCTCCTTTTTCGTCATGCCGAAGAAGTCAGCGACGTTCAGTTCCACGAGGTCGTTCTCGGGGTCCGCGTGGGCTTCGTCGGCGAGCGCGCGCACCGCCGCCGTCTTCCCGGCGCCCTCGGGCCCGTAGACGACGAGGTTCACGGGTTCGTCGACGGCGTCGCGGAGGCGGTCCCGCACGTCCGCCTGCGGGAGGTCCGCGAGCGTCGGCGCGTGCGTGTCGGTCCACAGCGGAGCGTCCATCGGCTACGGGTAGCCGCTACGGGGCAAAGAAAGAGTCGGTCCGGCGAGTCGGAGTCAGGCGACGGTGACGTTCGCCGCGTCCGTCACCGGCTGGCCGTTCGTCACGTACGGGCCGTCGTCCTCGCCCTCGCTGTCCACGAAGTCGTACGTCTCGTCGTCCGTGGTTTCGAGGTGGGGCATCGCGATGAGCGTGTCGTCCTCGGCCATCGCCTCGTCCAGCGTCACCTCGACGTTCTCGTAGTGGCCGGGTTCGAGGTACTCGGAGACGCCGACGACGCTCCCCGTGACCTCACCGTCGAGGAGCGAACTGTCGTGAATCGTGACGTAGCCGCCCTCCGGGAGGTAGGCTTCGTCGACGGTCACCGTCGAGCCGTTGGTCTCCTGTTCGTCGATGTCGACCTGCGCGTTCTCCGTGACCGTGATGGTCGCGAACTCGCTGGAGTTGTACGTCGTCACGCCGTGAATGTACTCGTCCGTCGGGACGCCGGTGGTGTCCACCTCGAAGGTGACCGTCGTCTCGTTGTTCGCGGGGACGGTCACGCGTTCGTGGACGACGACGTCGACGCTCCCGCCTTCGAGGCGGAACGCCACGTCCTCGGTGCGCTCGGCGGGGTCCTCGTTGACGAGCGTCGCTTCGACCGTCACCGTGGAGTTCGGCGCGGCGTAGTTCGGTGCGACGAGGTTCGACACGACGATGCCGCGCGTCCGGGTCTCTTCGGCGTCGCCGAAGGTCACTTTCGCGCTGTCGACGACGGCCTGCCCGCCGGTAGTGTACGGGCCGTCCTCGCTCCCGTTCGTCGCGACGAAGTCGTAGGTCTCGTCGTCGCCGGTTTCGAGGTGCGGCATCGCGACGAGCACTTCGCTGCCGTTCGGCGGCGTGGCGTTCTCGAAGTCCGCGCCGGATACGCCCTCGTAGAGCGTCACGGTGACGTTCTCGTGGGTGCCGGCGTCGAGATACTCGGAGACGCCGACGACGCTCCCGAGCGCGTCGCCCTCGAAGAGCGTGTCGTCGTGGATGGTGACGTAGCCGCCCTCGGGCAGCGTGACGTTCCGGACGGTGACGGTGCCGTCCTCGACGGTCTGGTCGTCGAAGGCGACGGTCGCGTTCGCTTCCTGGACGGTCGCTGTCGTCGCGTCAACGGTGGTGTCTGTGGTTGCTGTCGCGTGCGATGCTGTGGCCGCCGTCGCGCCGCCCCAGAGGACGAGCGCGCCGACGACGGCGATGACTGCGAGTCTGCGTACGTTCATGTGTAAGGACACACCTGCAAGGAGTGTGACAGCACTCGCGCGAGCATAAACCGGTCAGATAGTTAACGCCAGTTTCGAAGTATACAGAGCCGCTACGCCGACGAAACGCCGTCGTACTCGTTTCTAGTCGTGGGAGCGTGCGACCACAATCCGACCGTACCCTTCGACAATCCTATCCTACCTCTGATGTTTTCGGGGCGGTGCGCCCGGCTATCGGTGTCGTTTTGCGCGCGGCCCGCGCACGTCGCTGTATGACCCTACAGGTGACGTTCCTCGGGACGAGCGCCGCCGTCCCCACGACGGAGCGCAACCCCAGTTCGGTGTTCGTCCGGCGCGAGGGCGACGCCTTCCTCTTCGACGCCGGCGAGGGGACCCAGCGCCAGATGATGCGGTACGGCACCGGGTTCGACGTCTCCGACGTGTTCGTCACGCACGCCCACGGCGACCACGTCTTCGGCCTCCCCGGCCTCGTCCACACGCTCGACTTCAACGACCGCGAGGACCCCCTCACGATTCACGTGCCGCGGGGCGTCCGCGAGCAGGTCGCCGACCTCGTGTTCGCCGTCGGCGGCGACACCGGCTTCCCCGTCCGCATCCGCGAGGTGGCGGCCGGCGAGACGGTCCTCGACCGCGAAGCGTACGAGATTCGGACGTTCACCACCGACCACCGCACCGACTCCGTCGGGTACGCGCTCGTCGAGGACGACCGGAAGGGGCGCTTCGACCGCGAACACGCGGAGGAACTCGGCGTCCCCGTCGGCCCGAAGTTCTCCCGGTTGCACGACGGACAGGCCGTCGAACTGGAGGACGGCACCGTCGTCGAACCCGAGCAGGTCGTCGGCGACCCGCGACCCGGCCGAACCATCGTCTACACGGGCGACACGCGCCCCCACGACGCCGTCCGCGAGGCCGCCGACGGCGCCGACCTCCTGATTCACGACGCGACGTTCGCGAACGACGCCAACGAGCGCGCCGCCCAGACCGGCCACTCCACGGCCGGCGAGGCCGCGAAGATAGCCGCTGAAGCGGGCGTCCGAGCGCTCGCGCTGACACACGTCTCCTCGCGGTACGCGGGCGACGCCCGCGAACTCAAGCGCGACGCCGAGAAGGGATTCCCCGGCGAGGTGTTCGTCGCCCACGACGGCATGGAGTACGACGTGACGTTCCCCGACACCGACTAAGCGAGTCCGCGCACCGCCGCGAGCGCCGCGTCCACGAACTCGGGTTCGTACGTCCACGCGCCGTAGTAGTCGTTCTCGCCGCGTTGCTCCGCGACCAGCGCGCTCTGCTGGTCGGTGCCGCCGCCGTCGAACACCACGAACCAGTACCGTCCGACCGCCGAGGACGGCGACGCGTGGACGGTGACTGGCGACTCGTCGAGGGCGTCGGTGTCCGCGGACGGGACGACGTAGACGTGGACGTCGAGGCGGGTACCGGCTGCGAGGCGACGGTACACCGGTCGCTGCGCCTCGAACGCCGCGAGCGACTGGAAGCCGGCGTGGAGTTCGCCGCGGCCCGTGCGCCACGCGCGGTCCTCTATCTCGCGGGCGGTCGCGAGCAGTTGTCGGCGCGTCAGCGACGCGAAGACGGTGTCGTCGAACAGGTCGAACAGCGCGCGGTGGGCCGGCGGGAGGGCGTCGCGGTCGAACGCGCGAGCGCTCGGCGGTTCGAGGAACGCGCGGAGGTCGGCGACGGTGACGGCGGCGACGAACTCGCCGGCCTCGTACACCGCGACGAACGGGTCGGGACCGCCCTCGGGGAGGCGGCGGAAGTCGACGTCGACGTTTCGCGCGTCGAACTGGGCGGCGAACGCCCCCGGTTCCGGCGCGAAGTGGACGAGTGACTTCCGGCGGCGACTCGCCGCGTCGACCACGTCTGCGAGCGTCATTCGACGCCTGCGACGGCGCGGTCGTACTCGTAGGCGTCTCGAATGAGTTCGCTGGCGCCCGCTGGCACGTCCGCGAGCGAGACGTTGCCGGCGTCCCACTCGACGAGCCCCGCGTTCGCGAGCCGCGGGAGGTGGACGTGGTGGAGGGAGACGGCGATGCGTTCGCGGTCGGCGGCGTCGACGACGTCGGTGTCGGCCAGTTGCCACCCGGCCAGCACGTCCACGAGGTCGTCGACGGCCACCTCGTCTTCCGCGCGCAGATACCAGAGGACGCGGCGGCGAGTCGCGTCCGCGAGCGCGACGAACAGGTCGTCCGGGTCGGGGCCGTCGACCGCGGCGTCGCTCCGCGGTGGCCCGGCCTCGGACTGCGCAGGTGTGTCGTCTCGGTTCACCATCCGGTCGGACGAACTGTTTGGTACGTCATCACTTACCTGTTTCTCCCAGTTTGCGGCCCGCCGTGAACTTATTAGCCGCCGAACCCTACGTTCCGAAACGTGAGTACCCGCACGAGCGCGCTCGACGCGCGCGTGTTCGGCGTCGACGTGCAGAGCGGCGACGTGCGCGGTGACGCTCCCTCCTACGCGCTCGTCGTGTTCGACGGAGAGACCGTCGAGCGCGACGTGGTGACCCGTCGGAAGCTGCTGCGCCGAATCGACAGCGAGGAGCCGGCCATCGTCGCCACCGACAACATGTACGAGTTGGCGGCCGACAAGGACCAACTCGTCCACGTCCTGCGCGGCCTGCCCGACGAGACGAAACTCGTGCAGGTGACCGGCGACGAGCGCCCGGAACCCCTCTCTCGGGTCGCCAAGCGCCACGGCGTCCCCTACGGGAAGCCCGCAATGGAGGAGGCCGAGGCCGCCGCGCGACTCGCCGCGCGGAACGTCGGCTACGAGGTGTCCGCGTTCACCGACGAGACCGAGGTGAAGGTCTCCCGGGGGCGGTCGACGGGCGGTGGCGGCGGGTGGAGCGAGGACCGCTTCACGCGGCGCATCCACGGCTCCGTGAAACGGGAGGCGCGGAGCGTCGCGTCGAAACTGGACGACGCTGGCCTCGACTACGAGCGCGACGTGACCGAGAAGTACGGCGGCTACGCGAACGCCGTGTTCACGGTGCAGGCGCGCCCCGAGGACATCCCGGTGAGCGGTCGGCGCTCGGGCGACACCAGAGTGGAGGTAGAGCCGGTCAGGCGGGACGGCATCGAGTTCGTCCCACTGGCGCGCCGCCGCGACCGCGTGTTCGTCGGCGTCGACCCCGGCACGACGACGGCTGTCGCGCTCGTGTCCCTGGACGGGCGCGTGCTGGACGTGACGAGCACCCGGACCGCGGACACCGCGGCCGTCATCGAGTGGATTATCGAACGCGGGCGGCCGGTGCTGGTGGCGGCGGACGTGCGCCCGATGCCGGACACCGTCGAGAAGATTCGCGCGAGTTTCGACGCCGCGGGCTGGCGGCCCGAGGCCGACCTGCCCGTCGACGAGAAACAACACCGCACCCGCGAGGAGGGCTACGAGGACGACCACCAGCGGGACGCGATGGCGGCGGCGCTGTTCGCGCACGACGACCACGCCGACCGAATCGAGCGCGTGCGGGAGGCGACGCCCCGCGACCTCGACGCGGGCGAGGTGGTGGCTCGCGTGCTCTCGGGCGAGTCCCTGCAGGGCGTGCTGAACGACCTCACCGAGACCGAGGAGCCGGAGCCCGAGGAGTCCACGCACGACCCCCGAGAGTTGACCGAGGAGGAACGCCGCATCCGCGACCTGGAATCGCAGGTCGAGCGCCTGCAGTCCCACGTCGACGGCCTCGAAACCGAAGTGGCCGAGAAGGAAGCCGAAATCGAGGGCTACGAGGAGGAACTCTCCGAGGCCCGCCGCGAGGAGCGACAGGAGGCCCGCGAGCGCCGCGAGGTGACCCAACTCCAGTGGGAGAACGACCGACTGGAGACCGAACTCGAGGAGGAACGCGAGCGCGCCGACGAACTCGCGGCGAAACTCGAACGCCTGAAGGAACTGTGGAAACTCGACCACTCGAACTTCGCGGACGTGAACAAGAGCGGCGACCTCGTCGCCGTGAAGCCAATCGAGCAGTTCACCGTGGACGCCATCGAGGCCGTCGACGAGGAGTACGGCATCGCGAAGGGCGACGTGGTCTACCTCCGGGACGCCTCCGGCGCGGGCCGCCGCACCGCGGAACTGCTCGCCGACTTCCGGCCCCGCGTCGTCCTGCGGTCGGGCGGCCTCTCGGACGCCGCCGACGAGGTCCTGTTCGAGCGCGAGGTGCCGGTCGGCCCCGCCGACGACGTGACCATCCGGGAAATCGACGAACTCGCCATCGCAAGCGAGGCCGACGTGGAAGCCGTCGTCGCTGACTGGAAGGAGCGGAAAGCCGAGCGCGAGCGCGAGCAGAAGGAGAGCATGGTCGACTCCATCATCTCCGAGCACCGCGCCGACCGGGAGTGAGCGCGGTTCCCGCCCGTCCCTCGACGCGTCCGCTGGACGCGTTCACACACTTCCGCACCGCTTAACCCGGCGGCCCGATTCTCTCGGCGTATGGACACCTACGAACTGGTCACGCGGAACGCGGCGGAAGTCGTGACCGAGGAGGAGGTCCGCGCGCTGGCCGACGACCCCGACGGGAAGCGGGCGTACGTCGGCTACGAGCCGTCGGGCGTCCTCCACCTCGGCCACCTGCTCACCGCGAACAAACTCATCGACCTGCAGGACGCGGGGCTGGACGTGGTGGTGTTGCTCGCGGACGTCCACGCCTACCTCAACGGGAAGGGCACCTTCGAGGAGATTCGGGAGACGGCCGACCAGATGAAAGAGCAGTTCCTCGCGTACGGCCTCGACGAGGAGTCGACGGAGTTCGTGCTCGGCTCCGAGTACCAACTCGACGAGGACTACGTGCTCGACCAGCACGAACTCGAACTGGAGACGTCGCTGAACCGCGCCCAGCGCGCGATGGCCGAAATCCAGAGCGGCGAGACGGCGAAGGTGAGCCACGTCGTCTACCCGCTGATGCAGGCCCTGGACATCGAGTACCTCGACGTCGACCTCGCCATCGGCGGGATGGACCAGCGGAAGGTCCACATGCTCGCCCGCGAGGAACTGCCGAGTCTCGGCTACCGGAAGCCGCCAGCGCTCCACACGCCCATCGTCGGCGACCTGTCGACGGGCGAGGGGAAGATGAGTTCCAGCGAGGGCGTCACGCTCTCGATGGAGGACGCCACCGAGGACATCGAGGAGAAGGTGAACTCGGCGTTCTGCCCGCCCGAGCGCGACCCCGAGGGCGAGAAGGTCAACCCCGTCCTCGAACTGTTCCAGTACCACGTCTTCCCCCGCTTCGAGGAAGTGGTCGTGGAGCGCCCCGACGAGTACGGCGGCGACCTCGTCTACGAGGACTACGACGACCTCGCCGACGACCTCGAATCCGGCGAACTCCACCCGGCGGACGCGAAGGGCGCGCTCGCGACGTACCTCGACGAACTCATCGCACCGGGCCGAAAGCGACTGCGAGAGATTCGCGGCGAGTAGCGTTCCCGAGCGAAGTGAGGGAGCGGTTCGGCCGTCCGGCTTTTCAGTCCCGAGGCGCTATCCCCGACTCCGATGGTCGAACACTGCGACAAGTGCGGCACGAGTCTTGACCCGGAACAGCCGCGCCACCAGCGCTACGTGTTCGAGGCGGCGGCCGACGACACGGAGACGACGACCGGCCGGCTCTGCTCGGACTGCTTCTTCGAGTTCGAGGAGTGGCTGGAGACGAAGTCGGTCACGGAGTCGGCGTAGGCCGAGCCTTCTAAACCGCGGGTTCGCGTAGGCTCGGGCATGACTGCGCCCGACTTCGAGGCGACGGCGGACGCGTTCGGGCGGCTCGCCGACCCGGTTCGCGTCGAGATTCTGGCGACGCTCTGGCAGGCCGAGGACTCGGTGTTGCCGTACTCCGAGTTGCGGGACGCCGTCGGCCTCCGGGACTCCGGACGGTTCAACTACCACCTCACGAAACTCACCGACCAGTTCGTCGCGAAGACCGACGACGGCTACCGGCTCCGACCGTCCGGGCTGGTGGTGTTGAACGCCGTCTACGCGGGGTCGTACGTGGACGCGCCGACGCGCACCGGCCTGGACGTGGCGGGGTCGTGTCCGACGTGCGGGAGCGCGCTCGTCGGCGAGTACGACGAGGGGATGTTCCGCGTGAACTGCGAGGCGTGTGACGACCAGGTGTTCATGCTGTCGTTCCCGCCGCGGGGCGTCACGCAGCGGAGCGACGAGGAGCTGGTGCGGGCGGTGTCGCTGCACGCGCGAGCGCACACAAGGCGCTCGAACAACGGGCTGTGTCCGTTCTGCGGCGGCGCGATGTCGCTGTCGCTGGACCTCGACGCGGAGACGACGCTGCCGGCGACGACGCTGGTGCGCTCGGAGTGCGGGAACTGCGGCGTGACCAACCGGTCGAGCGTCGGGTTCGCGGTGCTCGAACACCCGGCTGTCGCGGGGTTCCTGCGCGAGCAGGGCGTGCCGGCGGACGCGCCGCCGTGGCGCTTCGACTGGTGTCTGAACGACGACGCGGTGACGGTGGTGTCCGAGAACCCGCCCGAGGCGGCGGTGACGGCGTCCGCGAACGGCGCGGCGCTCCGCGTGACACTCGACGCTGACGCGGACGTCGTCGCGACGGAGCGCGTCGAGGAGGCGTGAGGCGTCGGCCGACGACCTGTCAGTTCGCTCGGGAAAACGGTTTTGTACCCGGCGGTCTAATTATTACACAAGGAGAGTATCGGAATTAAATCGGTGGCTTCTTCTATCAGTTCTCCATAGCAACTGCTCCGGCGCCCGAGCGACCGGAATTCGGACGTCGCCACGCATCGGACAGTCCCCAATTCGACGCCAGACGACTCGTCCAACGACGGCCCCACGCGACCACACCCAGCCGACATGACAACCTCAGACCCCACCGACAGCACCGACGCCCTGCCCGACCCCGAGACGCTCGCCGCCCGCGACGCCGTGGCGTACGAGGAGACGACTACGGAAGTCGACGCCGACCAGTTCGACGCCGCCGAGGCGTGGGACAGCCACGTCGTCGTCGGCGTCGCCGACGACCGCGGCGCCCTCCTCCAGAACGACGGCCACCACGGCTGGACGCTCCCCGCGTTTCCCGTGGAACCCGGGGCGGACTACGCCGCGGTCGCGCGCCGCGAGTTCGAGGCGCTGGCCGGCGTCTCCGCCACAATCGAGGGCGCGTCGTTCGTACGGAAGCGCACTGCGCGAGCGAGTGACGGCGACGAGCGCGTCGTCTGGAACGTCGTACTCGACGCCACCCCGGCCGAACCGCTCTCCGACGACCCCGAGAGTCGCGTCGACGACACCGAACTCGCGTGGTTCGACGCGCCGCCAGCGGACGCGCCCGACCCGGTCGCCGACGACGTTCGACGCGTACTCGACGGAGCCGACCCGACCGCGTCGCTGACCGACCCCGAGGCGCTCGCCGACCGCGGCGACGTGGATTACGTCGAGGTCAGCGACGACTCGCACTTCGAGATGAACCGCGACACCGAGGGCGTCGCCGTCGTCGGCGTCACGAGCGACGGCCGGCTCGCGCTCCCGACGTTCGAATCCGCCACCGTCCTGACGCACGCCGTCGTCGAATCCGGCGACGACTTCGCGGACACCGCCCGCGAGGGCGCCCACGAACTGCTCGGCATCGACGTGGACCTCGACAGCGTCGAGCGCGTCCGCCGGAAGGTGTCCACGAGCGACGACGGCGAGGAAGTCGTCGCTCACGAAGTGGTGTATGCCGCCTCGCCGGCCGACGGCGCCGACCTCCCCGACGACGCACCGAGTTGCCAGGTCGAGTCCACGGACTGGTACGACAGCCTCCCCGAGGACTTCGCGCACGGGCACGACGAGATGTGCGCCGACGCCCGACTGTTCGTCGAGTAACAGCCAGACCAACCAACCGAAAACGAGCATCCGCGAGCGCCGCGAGGCGGCGAAGCCGTCTCGGAATGCGCGAGCGGTTCACAGCGCGCTTCGCGCGCTGGCGCCGAACCCCACCGAAGGTGGGGTGACGGCGCTTTTTCCCCAAGTTTTTGCAAGCGAGGCGCGCGGAGCGCGCCTCGCATAGCAAAAAGTGGGTTTACATCCCGAACATGCCCATGACGGATTGGATGGCGCCGCGTGCGACGAGCGCGACGCCGAGGAGGATGGCGGTGAGGCCGGCGGCGACGACGGGTGCTTTCCACGCGACGACGGCGACGCCGGCGACGACGAGGAGGATACCGAGGACGCCGGAGAGTCCTATCTTGTCGAGCATGCGTGATTCGAGAGCGACGGGTAGTGTAAGCGTACTGGTCGCGTGCCGGAGTTAGCCGTCGCGTGAGTCGGTGGGGTTTAAACGGCTCGCTGTCCAACCGCGTCGTATGGCTGACGACGACAGCGGACGCAAGAACCTCCGAATGCCCGACGACGACGAGGTGTTCGCGGAGGTCACGAACATGCTCGGCGCGAATCGCGTGAAGGTGCGATGCGCGGACGGGACGGAGCGGACTGCACGCATTCCCGGTCGGATGCAGAAACGCATCTGGATTCGGGAGGGCGACGTCGTCCTCGTGGAGCCGTGGGACTGGCAGGACGAGAAGGCGGACGTGGTGTGGCGCTACGAGAAGGCCGACGCGGACCAGCTCCGCGAGGAAGGGCACATCGAATGACGGTGGTGCGGCGGTGACCGACGAGTTCGGTCTCGCCGAGGAGCGGGAGGGCGCGCCGGGCGACGAGTTCGAGGAAATCGACGTCTCGGACACGGAGGCCGACCGCATCGCGCGCCGGCAGGACCGCGAGTTCGCGGAGTTCCGGAAGCGCCTGAAGGACACCGAGCAGTTCAAACTGGACGACGGCGCGTTCGACGACGCGACGTACGCGGCCGTCTACAAACTCGTACAGGACGAGCACGTGGGCGCGATGGGCGGCCCGATTTCGACGGGGAAGGAGGCGAACGTCTACGAGGCCCACGACGCGGAGGGCGGGGACGTGGCGGTGAAGGTGTACCGCATCAACGCGTCGAACTTCAAGCAGATGCGGGAGTACCTCGAAGGAGACCCGCGCTTCGAGGGGATTCGCGGCGACAAGAAGGCGGTCGTGTTGTCGTGGACGCGCAAGGAGTTCTCGAACCTCCAGCGCGCGGCGGCGGCGGGCGTTCGCGTCCCGCACCCCATCGCGGTCCAGCGGAACGTGCTCGTGATGGAACTCATCGGGCAGGAGGGGGACGCCGCGCCGACGCTCAGCGACGTGAACGTGGAGAACCCGGAGACCGCCTACGAGGTGGTGCGGGAGTACGTGCGTCGCCTGTACGCCGCGGGCCTCGTACACGGCGACCTCTCGGAGTACAACATCGTCGTCTACGACGGCGAACTCGTCGTCATCGACGTGGGGCAGGCGGTGACGATTCACCACCCGAACAGCGACGACCTGCTGCGACGGGACTGCCGGAACGTCGCGAACTTCTTCGCGCGACAGGGCGCCGACGCCGACCCGGACGAACTGTACGACTACGTCACGTCGAACGCCGACCCCCACACCGAGGGCGACGCGCAACGCGAGAACGGCGACGGCGAGGATGACGGGACCGACGACGCAGACGCAGACCCCGGAGCCTGACGGCGATACGCATTTCTCGGTCGGCGTCGTCTCGGCGACCATGAGCGACGAGACGTCGGTGACTGCGGAGCGACAGTCGCCGGAGGCGGCGTTCGGACTGCTGTCGAGTGACCTCCGCGTGGCGATACTTCGGGCGCTCGGCGACGCCGACGGCGCGCTCTCGTTCTCGGAACTGCGGGAGCGCGTCGAGGTGGTGGATTCGGGGAAGTTCAACTACCACCTCGGGAAACTCGCCGGTCACTTCGTCACGCAGACCGGGGGCGGCTACGAGTTGTCGCTGGCGGGCCGGCAGGTGTACGGCGCGATTCTCTCCGGCAGGTACACGGCGGACGCCACCGTCGACCCGTTCGCGTTCGACGGGCCGTGTCCGCTCTGCGGGCACGCGGACCTCGTGGCGGAGTACGTCGACGAGCGCGCACGGCTCTACTGCCCGGAGTGTGAGGTGTGGCGAAACGAGTTCTCGTTCCCGCCGGCGAGCCTCGACCAGTTCGACCGCGAGGCGCTGCCGGCAGCGTTCGACCGGTGGATGCGCGCGACGGTGGCGAGGATTCTGCAGGGGTTCTGTGCGAACTGCGGCGGGCGCGTCGACGGGCGCCTCGAACCCGACGACGGCGACTCGCCGATGTCGCTGTCCGCGGTGTTCGACTGCGAACGCTGTGGGGACGAACTGCAGTCCGCGCCGATGCTCCCCGTCATCTTCCACCCCGTGGCAATCGGGTTCTTCGAGGCCCACGGCGTGGACGTGTTCGCGGACCCGTCGTGGCGCTTTTTCGACGCCGGGGACGACGTCGACGTGACCGAGACCGAGGACGGCGGAGCGCGCGTCCGGTTGGTGGTCGACGGCGACGAACTGACGGCGACCGTCGAGGCGGACGTCTCCGTCACCGACGTCGCAGTCGCCGACTGAGCACCGAAACCGTTTTTGCTGACGTTCCCCGATTCGGGAGTATGCAGTCCGCTCTCCGCGGTTGGCGCTGGCGCGCTCGGAGAGCGGACAGTCTCGCCGCCGCGGCCTGACGGGCGTCACCCGCTCAGGTCGGGCGCGTTGCTCCCTCCGTTCTTCTCGCGTATCGCTTCCGACCAGCCACACACATCCACAGCCATGACAGACGACGACGTGACGCCGTACGCCGTCGCGGGCGACGTAGATTACGAGAAACTGCTCGCTCGCTTCGGCGCGGACGAACTGACCGACGACCAACGACGGCGCTTCCCCGACCACCCGCTGGTGCGTCGTGGCCTGTTTTACGCGGGCCGCGGCGTGAGTGACTTCCTCGACGCCGAGGAGCAGTCCATCGTGACCGGCATCGGGCCGTCGGGGCCGATGCACCTCGGGCACGCGATGGTGTTCTACTTCGCGAAGCGCCTGCAGGACGAACTCGGCGCGCGGGTGTACGTCCCGCTGTCGGACGACGAGAAGTACTGGTTCAAGGACCAGACCGCCGCGGAGACGGGCGAGTACCTCCGGGAGAACCTGCGAGACTTGCTCGCCGTCGGCTTCGACCCCGAACTGACGCGGTTCGTCGTGGACACGAGAGACGCCGACGTGGTGTACCCGCTGGCGACGGCGTTCGGGAAGGAGGTGACCCACTCGACGCTGGAGAACGTCTACGGGACGCCGGAGAACGTCGGGCAGGCGTTCTACCCGGCGGTCCAGACGGCCCACCTCCTGCTCCCACAACTGGTACACGGCGAGCACGAGACGCTGGTGCCAATCGCGGTGGACCAGGACCCGCACGTCCGGGTGAGTCGGGACGTGGCAGCGAAGGCGCGGTATCCGGTCGGGAAGCCGGGCGCGCTGTTGATGCAGTTCCTGCCGTCGCTGGGCGGGCCGGGGAAGATGAGCAGTTCCGAGGGCGTCTCGATTCGGCTGACCGACGACGCCGACACCGTCCGGGAGAAGATTCGCAAGCACGCGTTCACGGGCGGACAGTCGAGCGTCGAAGAACACCGCGAGCAGGGCGGCGACCCCGAGGTGGACGTGCCGTTCCAGTACCTGTCGGCGTTCTTCGAGTCGGACGACGACGAACTCGCGCGCATCGAGGCCGAGTACCGGGCGGGCGACCTGCTGTCGGGCGAACTCAAGGAAATTGCCGCCGACCGCATCGTGGAGTTCCTCGACGGGCACCAGTCCCGCCGGGACGCGCTCGGACCGGTCGAGGACGAACTCCCGAAGTTCCGGCTGACCGAGGCCGAACGGGAGCGCGCCGTCGACGCAGTCGGGTTCGGCTACTGACGGGGCGGGCGCGCTGTCGCACCGACGCGGCGGAACCCTGAAGCCCCCGGCCCCGCGTCGTTGGGGCATGAGCGACGACGCAGAGGACGCGTTCGCCGCCGTCGCCGACGAACTCCGCGTCCGTATCCTCCGCGAACTCTGGGACGCCGACGACCCCCTCGCCTTCTCCGAGTTGCGCGACCGAGTCGACGTGGCGGACTCCGGGCGCTTCAACTACCACCTCGGGGAGCTACGCGGTCGGTTCGTGGAGCAGCGAGACGAGGGGTACGCGCTCCGGTTCGCGGGCCGCGAACTCGTCGGCGCGCTGTACTCCGGCGTGTTCACGGAAGAGGCGTCGGTCGGCCCGCAGGCGGTGGAGGGCGACTGTCCGCTCTGCGGGAGCGACCTCGAAGCCGTCTACGAGGACGAACAGGCGCGTGTCACGTGTACGAGCGACGACTGCGGCGTCCACGTCGTCTCGGTGGGCATCCCGCCGGCGTTCGTGGACGGCCGCGAGGACGACCTCGCGACGGCCATCGACGGCTACGTGCGCACGATGGCGCGCCAGTTCACCGCGGGGTTCTGTTCGTCGTGTCGCGGCCGGACGACCGGCCGCCTCGAACGCGACGGCGAGCACGGGCCGCGAGCCGTCTACGAGTGCGAGCGCTGTGGCAACCGCTTCCACGGGTTCGTGACGACGGCGGTCCTCGACCACACCGAGGTGCTGTCGTTCTACCGCGACCACGGCCGCGACGCACGCGACGCCCCGATCTGGCAGATGGGGTGGACGACCGACGCGGAGATGGACGGCGACGAGGCGGTTGTCGCGGTCGCCCTCGACGGCGACGAACTGGAACTCAAACTCGACGAGTCGCTTTCCGTGGTCGGCGCGGAGCGCACGTGAACCGTGGACACAGGCGTAAAGAAGGCTTTTACGCGCCCGCCCAGTACGAACACAGCATGAAACACGTGAAGATTCCGCAGGACCGGATCGGCGCGCTCATCGGCGACGGAGGTGAGACGCTCCGCCGAATCGAGCAGGCCGCCGAGGTGGACCTCGACGTGGACTCCCAGAACGGGTCCGTGGCCATCGACCAGGTCGGCGACCCCATCCGCGGGATGCAGGCGCCCGACATCGTGAAGGCCATCGGTCGCGGCTTCAAGCCCGACGAGGCGCTGAGCCTGCTGGACGACGAGATGCGGATGTTCGAGACCATCGACATCGAGCGCGCGGCGCGCAACGACAACGACCTCCGCCGGAAGAAGGGACGGCTCATCGGCGAGGACGGCCGCACGCGGGAACTGATGGAGGAACTGACCGGCGCCACGGTCGTCATCTACGGGTCGACGTTCGGCGTCATCGGCCAGCCCAACGAGGTCGACGTGGCTCGCTCGGCGGCCGAGATGCTGCTCGACGGCGCGCCCCACGGCGCCGTCTACTCGTTCCTCGAGCGCAAGCGCGCCGAGGAACTGAAACAGCAGGGGATGGATTACCACGAGTTCCCGGGCTGACGCGCCGTAATTACTTCTAATTAAAATTTATCAGGCGGGCGGTCGTCGGGAGTCGTATGAGCGACTACACGACGGTCTCCCTGAAAAAGGAGTTCGTCAGCGACGTCGAGGCGTACATCGAGGACGAACCGTTCGGCTCGCCCAAGGAGTTCATCAAACACCTCGTCATCCGCGAGATGGAGTCCGAGGACGGCATCTCCGACGACGAAGCCCGCGACATCGGACAGAAACTGCGCGAACTCGGCTACGTGGAGTGAGTACGATGGCGGACGGCACCGACGAGTCGGCCACAGTCTCGCGTTACGACGCCATCCTCGCAGGCGTCCCCCTGACGACGCTGGTGGCGTACGTCGGCGCAGCCGCCCTGTTCGACGGGCCGCTGCTCGCCCAGTTCGCGGCGCTCGCCGCCGGGAGCGCGGTCGTCGCCGACGGGCTGTTCGTACACTCGCCCCGCGATTCGTAACCCCCGCGTTCGCCCGCCGACGCCCGATACACACATAAACCCTGTTTCGAGACGTCGCTACACTGCGCCTAGACCCCTTCAGCGGCAACCTCTCCAAGCATGCCATTGTCTCGCGCACAAGTTTTAAATAGAATCGCATTCAATCATTCGAGTGACTATGGCGCAGCAGATGGGCAATCAGCCGCTGATCGTACTGTCCGACGACAGTCAGCGCACCTCCGGAAAAGACGCACAGTCCATGAACATCACGGCCGGGAAAGCCGTCGCGGAGTCCGTCCGCACCACACTCGGCCCGAAGGGCATGGACAAGATGCTCGTCGACTCCACCGGCGAGGTCGTCGTCACGAACGACGGCGTCACCATCCTCAAGGAGATGGACATCGAGCACCCGGCGGCCAACATGATCGTCGAGGTCGCCGAGACCCAGGAGACCGAAGTCGGCGACGGCACGACCTCCTCCGTCGTCGTCGCGGGTGAACTCCTCTCCGAGGCCGAGGACCTCCTCGAGCAGGACATCCACGCCACCACGCTCGCGCAGGGGTACCGCCAGGCCGCAGAGCAGGCCAAGGAGTTCCTCGACGACGCCGCCATCGACGTCTCGCCCGACGACACCGAGGAACTCGAGAAGATCGCCGCGACCGCCATGACCGGCAAGGGCGCGGAGAACGCCAAGGACGTCCTCTCGGACCTCGTCGTCAAGGCCGTCCAGTCGGTCGCCGACGACGGCTCCGTCGACACCGACAACATCAAAGTCGAGAAGGTCACCGGCGGCGCCATCGAGAACTCCGAACTCGTCGAAGGCGTCATCGTCGACAAGGAGCGCGTCAGCGAGAACATGCCGTACGCCGTCGAGGACGCGAAGATTGCCCTCGTCGACGACGGCCTCGAAGTCCAGGAGACCGAAATCGACACCGAGGTCAACGTCACCGACCCCGACCAGCTCCAGGAGTTCCTCGACCAGGAAGAAGAGCAGCTCAAGGAGATGGTCGACTCCCTGAAAGCCGCCGGCGCCAACGTCGTCTTCGTCGACGGCGGCATCGACGACATGGCCCAGCACTACCTCGCGAAGGAGGGCATCCTCGCCGTCCGTCGCACGAAGTCCGACGACTTCACCCGTCTGTCCCGCGCCACCGGCGCCACCCCGGTCTCGAACGTCAACGACATCGAAGCCGACGACCTCGGTGACGCCGGCAGCGTCGCCCAGAAGGACATCGGCGGCGACGAGCGCATCTTCGTCGAGGACGTCGAGGAAGCCAAGAGCGTCACGCTCATCCTCCGCGGCGGCACCGAACACGTCGTCGACGAGGTCGAGCGCGCCATCGAGGACTCGCTGGGCGTCGTGCGCGTCACCCTCGAGGACGGCAAAGTCCTCCCCGGCGGCGGTGCGCCCGAGACCGAACTCGCGATGGAACTCCGCGACTTCGCGGACTCCGTCGGCGGCCGCGAACAGCTCGCGGTCGAGGCGTTCGCGGACGCCCTCGAAGTCATCCCGCGTACCCTCGCGGAGAACGCGGGCCACGACCCCATCGACTCCCTCGTCGACCTCCGCAGCCAGCACGACGGCGGCGACAAGGCAGCGGGCCTCGACGCCTACACCGGTGACGTCGTGAACATGGAGGACGACGGCGTCGTCGAACCCCTCCGCGTCAAGACGCAGGCCATCGAGTCCGCCACCGAGGCGGCCGTCATGATTCTGCGCATCGACGACGTCATCGCCGCGGGCGACCTCGCGGGCGGTCAGGTCGGCGACGACGACGGCGACGACGGCCCCGCCGGCGGCCCCGGCGGCATGGGCGGCGGCATGGGCGGCATGGGCGGCATGGGCGGCGCGATGTAAACTCCGCTTAGGAGCACACCCCACCCCCAAACCGCCTCGCACCGCACGCTCACCGACACGCGGCTTTCTTTCGGCGCGACAAGACACTTACCAGCCGCGGCTGTATCGCGGCGTATGCCCTCCCGACGCGACTACCTCGCCGGTGGCGCGGCCGCGCTCGCGGCCGTCGCCGGGTGCGCGGAATCCGGCTCCCCCGCTTCCGAACCGACGTCCGCGGAACCGTCCACGACCGCCGACGCCTCGACGTCGGCGCCGACCCGTCTCTCGTGGGGCGAGACGACGACCGTCCAGGGGACGAGTGTCACGCCCCGGGCTGTCGCCGTGCAGGACTCGGCGTACTACCTGGCGACCCCGGATACGCTCGACGTCCTCTCGTTCGACGACCGGCAGGCCGTCTTTGCCGCCGTCTCGGTGGACGGCGAGTCCCGTCCGGCGCCCGGCGACTTCGCGCTCGACATCGAAGACGCCGTTCCCGGGTGGGTGACGTACGGCGACGTGTCCGGGAGCGAGTTCTGGGAGCGCGCCGCGAGTTACGACCCCGGCGAGAACGGAATCGGTTGGGTCGGCTTCGACGCACCGAAATCCGTCGCCACCGACGACCCGCGACTCCGGGTCCAGTTCGGCGACGAGAGCGGCGCACCCGTCAGTTGGTCGCTCCCCGACTACGCCACTGGCCGGCTCCGGGAACCGCCGAAGTTCGCGTGTGCCGACTTCAGCGCGCCGGAGTCTGTCGCCAGCGACGAGCCCATCGAGGTGTCCGTGCGCGTCAGCAACGAGGGCGCCGGAGTCGGGCGGTTTCGTGGGGCACTGAACGAAGCCGGTCCGGCCTACCGGTTCGAGACGGTCAAAATCGACGTCGGTCCGGGCGAGTCCCGGGAGGTGACCGGCTTCCTCGACACCCACGTCGGGAGTCAGGACGTCGACCGGGTGTCGTTCGCGTTCCGGACGCCGTGTGGTGACTTCGAACGCACGGTCGAAGTCACGGACGCCTAACCCGGAAACGGACGTTCTAAGTGCCGGCGTTGCGAGATTCTCGCGTATGGACACGCTGCTGCTGAACAAGGACGACGTACACGAGAACACGCCGATGGCGGAACTCATCTCGGCCATCGAGGACGCGTTCGCGGCGTACGAGACCGGTGACGCCCAGATGCCCGCGAAGTCCTACATCGACCTGCCGCAGTACAACGGCGACTTCCGGTCGATGCCCGCCTACCTGGACGCCGGCGATTGGGACGCCGCCGGCATCAAGTGGGTGAACGTCCACCCGGACAACCCCGACAACTTCGACCTGCCGACCGTGATGGGGACGATGGTGTACTCGGACCCCGAGAACGCCTATCCGCTCGCCATCATGGACGGCACCGAACTGACGATGAAGCGCACGGGCGCGGCGGCCGCCGTCGCGACCGACCACCTCGCCGTCGAGGACGCGACCTCCTTCGGCGTCGTCGGCGCCGGCGTGCAGGCGTACACGCAACTGGAAGCCATCTCGCAGGTCCGCGACATCGAGGAGGTCGTCGTGAGCGACGTCGACGACGAGGCCGTCGAGGAGTACGTCGACTTCTTCTCCGGGCGCTTCGACGTGCGCGCAGGCTCCATCAGCGAGGCCGGGCACTGCGACGTGCTGTCCACGGTGACGCCCGTCGAGGACCCCATCGTGTCCGCCGACGACCTCGGCGAGCACACGCACGTCAACGCGATGGGCGCCGACGCCGAGGGCAAACACGAAATCGCCGACGAGGTGCTGCTCGACTGCAAACTCGTCATCGACGACCACGCCCAGACCACGCACTCCGGCGAAATCAACGTCCCGTACCACGAGGGTGTCCTCGACGACGACGACATCTACGGCGAAATCGGCGAAATCGTCACCGACGCGAAGGAGGGCCGCACCGCCGACGACGGCGTGAGCGTCTTCGACTCCACGGGCCTCGCGATTCAGGACGTGGCCGCCGCCCACGTCGTCTACGAGCACGCCGACGAACACGACAACGGCTACGAGTTCGACCTGCTCGGCGTCTGAGCCGGCGGCTGTTCTCGCTCGCGTCCCGGCGTCCGCGTGGCGCAACCCCTTATGCCCCCCGCGCCGTAGCCCCGGCAATGACTGCGAGTGGGCGACGCGCCGGAGGCGACCATGTCTAACTCGAACGCGAAGGGGAATCGACGCGAGCGCGAACTCGTGAACGAACTGGACGCGCGCGGATTCGCGGTGATGCGCGCGCCGGCGTCGGGCGCGGCGACGGACCGCGAACTCCCGGACGTGCTCGCGGGCGACGGCGACGTGTTCTACGCCGTCGAGGCGAAGTCCAGCGCCGGCGACCCCATCTACCTCACCGGCGAGGAGGTCGAAGCGCTCGTCTACTTCGCGCAGAACTTCGGCGCGAAACCCCGCATCGGCGTACGCTTCGACCGCGAGGACTGGTACTTCTTCCACCCCGCCGACCTCCACACGACGGACGCCGGGAGTTACCGCGTGAAAAAAGAGAAAGCGCTCGCCGACGGCACGGACATCGAGGAACTCACCGGCGAATCCGAGAAGACCGGTCTCGACGACTACTGACGCACTCGGCGACTACTGTCCCTTCTGCGGTCGGCGGAGCCGACCCCGCGGGAACGAGTAGCGCTTCAATTTCTCGGGTGTCACGTCCTCGGGCGAGACGCCGCGTCCGAGCGGGAACAGGACGTCGACGACCACGTCCCGCGGGTCGTAGTCGCGGTTCGAGTGGTGCTCCGCGACGGTCCAGTCGCGACCCGCGATTTCGACCTCGTCGGCGCGCCGGTCGGTCGTCTCCACGACCACGACGAGTTTCCCGAGTTCGCGGTCCACCACGGTTTCGCCGGGCGCGAGCGTGCAGTCCCCGCAGTACACCGGGTCGGGGTCGGCCTCGGGGACGAAACACAGGTCGCCGCAGGCCGCACAGCCGGCGGCGCGCTCGCCGGGCGCCGGAACGTTCCCCGCGGTGACTTCGAGCGCGACGCGACGCAGGTGCTTGCAGCGCACACCCCGGAACTGGTGGTCGGGGCACGCACACCGCCCGGCGTCCAAGTCGACCTCGTAGACGTTTCCGGGCGCCGTGGCGACCTCGTACCGACTGTCGCCGAGCGCGGAGACGCGCATCGGCTCCTCGCGGGCGCGCCGCGACCGGCCGTCACTCGATGGCGACGCGGCAGGCGTCATACCCTCGATTACGCGCCCGAGACGCCTAAACACCGCCAATCCGAGCGGTTGAAGCACGCTCGGCGCGTAGTTCGATGCCAGCGTCCCCGCCGCCGAGTCGAGCGGTTCGACTGCTGACGGCGGCTTCGAAGCGCTTTTGCGGCGGCCGGCGAAAGCCACGCCCAATGTCAAAAGTGCTCGATACCCGCGTCGAAGCGGGCATCGCGATACTCTCCGCGCTCGTCTTCGTCGGTATCCTCGTCGCCGGCGCGACGATGACTGCGGACAACTTCGGCGAGACGGGTGCGTACGTGGTCGTCACCGCCATCGTCGCGTTCATCCTCGTGATGGCGGGCGTCGGCTACTGGATTTCCACGAAAGAGTAATCAGGCGTCCGCTTCGCGCTCTTCTCGCTCGCGCCAGTCTTCCAAGTCTTCGTCCTCGCCGTCGTCCAGTTTCACCTCGTAGTACGACAGCGGGTGGTTGATGGCGTCACAGAGGTCGTCGGGGTTCGTGCAGTCGCCGTAGGCCTTCATCGTCGCACACGACGGCGCGGTGTACTCGGTGGGACTGGAGTCACCGCGGATGTGGTCGGTCTGGTAGCGCGTCATCTCCTCGCCGAACCCCGGGTTCACCGCGTAGATATCAACGATTTCGTCGGTCGTCAGCCCGATGTTCGCCAAAAAGGAGGTGATGGCGAACCGGGAGTGGTGCGGGAGATGTTCGCCGCGCTGGACCTGGTCTAAGAGGTGTTTCATGCACGGCGGGAACAACTCCGGGACGACGGTGTCGATTTCGCGCGTGAGGTCCATGTCCGCGAGCACGTCGCGGACGGCGGTCGCCGGCGCTTCCAGCGCGTCCGCGATGGCGTCCGGGACGTTCATCGGGAGGTCGTCGGCGACGCGCTCACGGACCGCCTCCCGGAGCAGCGCGTCGAGTTCGGACTCGCTGACCGGGACGCGCCCGTCGTCGAGCGCGCGGTTGACGAGCCGCCACTCGTCGCCGCGCAGCGACGACGACAGCAGGAGGTACGTCGGCACGGCCACGTCGTAGCCCTCGCTGGTGGCGTGGACGTGACTCGTCAGGTCGAACTCGCGGAGCAGGTCGGCCCGCGAGAGGCTGCCGTCGTCGCCGACGCTCTTGAGTTCCGACTCGTCGGTCTCGTCGGCGGTGAACCGCTCGTGGGCCGCCTTCGCCTCGGCCTCGGCGTACTTCCGCACGAGCACGTTCTCGTCCACGACAGAGACGAGCACCCGGGCCACCGGATAGGAGAGCAGTTCGACGCGATTGCTGACGTTGCTCCCCTGCTCGCCAATCGCGCCGTCCGTGAGCGCGCCGACGACGCGCTCTCGGGCGCGCTCCACGACGGCGTCGTCCTCGTCGACGACGCGAGCGAGGTCGACACCCGCCTCTTGGACGGCGGCGCGAGCGTCTCCGAGGAACGGGTAGCGGGCGTGGCGCGCGTTCATCGATTCCACCGTAGCGAGTGGACGCCGATAAACGCCCCGGCTTCCCGACCGAAGCGCTATCCCGGCTGGCCGTCCACGGTAGGGGTATGCTCGCTCGCGGTTCGTGGAAGTTCAAGTACCTCCTCCCGCCCGCCGTCGTCGGCGCCGCGCTGCTCGCCATTTCGTCGCTGTGGGGCGTCCTCGGGTTCGCGCTCGCCGGGTTCGTCGCGTGGTTCCACCGAGACCCCGAACGCTCGCCGCCCCCGGAGTGGGGCGCCGTCTCGCCGGCCGACGGCAAGGTTTCGGTGATTCGCGAGGAGGGCGACCGAGTGCGCGTGGGCGTGTTCATGAACGTCCACAACGTCCACGTCAACCGCGCACCGCTCGACGGCACCGTCGAGGACGTGACCCACGAGCCGGGCGGTCACCGCCCCGCGTTCGACAAGGAGTCCGAGCACAACGAGCGCGTCCACGTCGACTGCGGCGACTACGAGGTCGTGCTCATCGCGGGGGCGTTCGCGCGTCGCATCCATCCCTACGTCGAGGCGGGCGAGGAACTCGCGCGCGGCGACCGCATCGGCCACATCTCCTTCGGGAGTCGCGTGGACCTCGTGCTCCCCGAGCGGTACGACCGCGAGGACGTGCTCGTCGAAGACGGCGAGACGGTGCAGGCGGGCGAGACGGTGCTCGCGCGCCGGCAGCGCACCGAGGGCGACCCGGACGTGGCCCTCGACGGCGGCGCCGAGTGATTTTTACGGCGACTTGCGGGACGTAGACGCATGAGCGACCTCCACG
The DNA here is from genome assembly GCF_021233415.1 of Halobacterium litoreum. Classification (NCBI taxonomy): domain Archaea; kingdom Methanobacteriati; phylum Methanobacteriota; class Halobacteria; order Halobacteriales; family Halobacteriaceae; genus Halobacterium; species Halobacterium litoreum. The sequence goes on from NZ_CP089466.1 coordinate 2,490,063, forward strand.
ACCGAGTCGCCGACGAGATGGCCGCGCACCTCGACGGCGACGCGTCCGGTCACGACATGCACCACGCGTGGCGCGTCCACCGCCTCGGCACCCGAATCGCCCGCGAGGAAGGCGCAGACGAGCGCGTCGTCGGCGCCGCGGCGCTCGTCCACGACCTCCACCGCGTGCGCGGCGACGGCTTCACGCACCCCGAGGAGACGCTGTCGGAGGTGCGGGACATCCTCGCCGAGGCAGACGCCCCGGAAGGAATCGTCGACCCGGTGTGTCACTGCGTCGCCGTCCACGAGGAGTACGGCTTCGAGGACGACCCCGCGAACGCCGAGACCGTCGAGGCCGAAGTCCTGCAGGACGCAGACAACCTCGACGCAATCGGCGCCGTCGGCGTCGCTCGCGCGTTCCAGTTCGGCGGCGCCCACGACAACCTCATGTGGGCACCGGACCGGCCGCTCCCCGGCGACGAGGACGCCTACGAGAAGGACGCGGGCATCGACGACGACGCGCCCGGCAGCACGTACCACCACTTCCACTCGAAACTGCTCCGCCTCCACGAGAACATGAACACGGAAGCCGGGAGGGAAATCGCGGCCGAGCGCCACGCCTTCCTCGAGGAGTTCGCCGAGCGTTTCGAGAGCGAGTGGTACGGCGAAGCGTAGGTACCAGCGGCTGTTACGGCCGAGAGAGTCGAGCAGGCGGCGCGTTCCTCGACAGGCCGGTGTGCCGCGCTCCCGCCTCGACCGGACCTGCCCACGGGCTACGTCACGCGACCGGTTGGTCCCGGCCTGCTACTTGAACCTACGCAGCCGATGGGAAGAGCATCCGCGAGCGAGAGGCTCGGAGAGCCCGAGCGAAGCGGTTCACTCCGCGAACGAACGCAGTGAGTGAGCGGAGGCCGACGACTGACCACCACGCCCGAAGGGCGTGACGGGAAGGAGGAGTGCTTTTAGCGTAGCTTTTGCCAGCGAGGAAGCGAAGCGACCGAGCGCAGCAAAAGGTACCTAGTCGGACTGAATCCGCGGCGCGAGCATGTAGGTGACGTGGCCCTGGGCTTCCGCGATGTCGAAGTGAATCTTGACGGGGTACTCGTCGCCGAGTTCGAGTTCGACCTCTGCGTCCTTCGGGATGGCCTTGTTCATGTCCTTGAGGTAGTCGAGGCTGAACAGGCTGTGGGCGTTCCCGGCGTCGAGGTCGATGAGGTCGTCGCGGTCGAGTTCGAGGTGGACGTCGTCGGTGTCGCCCTCCGCGTCGACGTAGAACTGTTCGTCGGCGGTGTCGACGCCGAGTGCGATGTGGTCGGAGACCATGTCGGCGGCGGTGACGGCGCGGTCGATGTCGGCGCCCTCGATGACGACGTGCGCGGCGAGGTCGAGGTCCGGGATGTCGGGTTCCTGGCGGATGGAGTCCGGGTCGATGAGCGCGAGCGTGTACTCGAGGCCGTCGATTTGGATGTGGAGCTTGCGGGTCTCCTCGTCGAGTTCGAGTTGGACGAGCTGGCCGGCGTCGGCCATCCCGGCGATGTCTTCGAGTCGGGAGAGGTTGACGCCGATGACGCCGCCGTCGGCTTCGTAGGATTCGAACGCGGCGGCACCCAAGTCGAGGTCGACCATGCCGACGTTCGCGGGGTCGACGGCGCGGATGGAGAGGCCGTCTTCGTCGAGGTGGATCTTACACTCGTCCACCAGCACGCTCACGGAGTCGAGCGTGTCCCGGAGCGTGTCGGCGCTCACGATCGCCTTGAACATTATTGGCAGTCGCTACGCAAGCCGCCCGTAAAAAGGCCCCGACACGGGCGCGCGCGTGAGAGGGGCCGCGCCCTACGTCGGAATGACGTTCGTGACGCCGAGAGTTTCCAGGCCGAGCCAGACGACGAACGTGGCGTAGAGCGCGAGGAGGGTGTAGGCTTCGCGGTCGGTGAGTTCGAGGTCGGTTCGGGTGACGGTGAACAGGACGATGGTGGCGGCGACGAGGACGGCCATCATCGGTGCGGCGAACTCGAAGTCGACGACGGTGCTGCCGGCGACGAGGACGCCCGCTGGCACGGCGATGAGGAGGTCAAAGACGTTGCTCCCGAGGACGTTCGCGAGGCTGGTCTCGCTGTTGTCGTCGCGGGCAGCGCGGACGCTGACGACGGTGTCGGGGAGGCTGGTGCCGGCGGCGACGACGGTGAGCCCCCAGAGGAACGCGGGGGTGCCGAGGGCGTCACCGAGCGTGAGCGCGGCCTGCACGAGCGCTTCGACGCCGACGAGGATGATTGCGAGGCTGCCGGCGAGGACCGCCCACTCGCGGGCGACGCTCCCGGTGGGGGCCTCTGTGCCGGCGCGGTGGTCGGCGGTGTCCTGGTACTGGACGAAGAGGTAGAGCCCGTAGAGCGCGACGGGGATGAGCGCGAGGGGGCGCGTAATCGTCCCGGAGAGCCCCGTGGTGGGGTTGTAGATGACGGCGAACGCGAACGTGAGCAGGAGGACGGCGACCGACAGCATGTAGAACTGGGCTTCCTTGTAGACGAGGTCGCGGTTCGAGTCGAGGGGGCCGTCGGCGGCGAGCGCGGACGCCGCGGGGATGACGAGGATGTTGAAGATGGCGGACCCGACGATGGCGCCGACGCCGAGCGCGAAGTCGCCGTGGAGGTAGGTGGCGAGGACGGCACTGGAGAGTTCGGGGAAACTGGAGCCGACGGCGGCGATGACCGCGCCCTGCACGACTGGCGGGAGGTGGTAGTGGGTGGCGAGGTCGTCCGCCGACTGTTCGAGTTTGGAGCCGCCGACCCAGACGACGGCGGTGGCGACTGCGGCGACCGCGAGCGCGCCGGCGACGCGGAGCATACCGCTGGCGACGAACGGGCCGAGGAAACGGTTTGCGGTTCCGTTAACGCGATTTAATCGGGGTTAATTCGGCGCGTGAGCCCGGAAATCCGCCTTTAGGGGTTGGCCCTTTTAGGTGGGTAGCGTGCTTGGCCCCGAGTGCAATGAGCCGAACCGTTCCGACGCTGCTGGTGGCCGGTCTGGTGTTGCTCGCCGGGTGCGCCGGGAGCATCGCGGGGCCGGGCGCCGGCGGTTCGCAGTCGGCCGACAGTGGTACAGTACAGTTCTACGTGAGCGACCAGCCGAACGCCATCGACAACTTCGAACACCTGAACGTGACCATCACGTCGGTCGGGTTCGCGCAGGCCGACGCGGACGCCGAGGCGAACGGCACCGCGTCCGGCGAGGTGAACGAGACGACGGAGATGGACGACGCGGACGCGAACGAGACGGAGACGAACGAGACGGAGACCGAGGAGACGACCGAGGTCGAGGAGTCCGAGGGCGATTCGGGCGCTGACGACTCGGACTCCGACACGGACTCCGAGAATGAGTCCTCGTGGGTCGAGCGCGACGTCGACGAGCGCACCGTCGACCTGACGGAACTCCGCGGCGCGAACGCCACGCAACTCGGGAACATCAGCGTGCCCGAGGGCGAGTACGAGAAGGTGTTCGTGTACGTGGGCGAGGTCAACGGGACGCTGAAGTCCGGCGAGCAGGTGAACGTGAAACTGCCGTCCCAGAAGCTCCACCTGAACAAGGACTTCGAGGTCGACAGCGAGAGCGAGGTCGACTTCGTGTTCGACATCACGGTCTTCGAGGCCGGCAACTCCGGGAAGTACATCCTGAAGCCGGTCGCCAGCGAGTCCGGGACGGACGTCCCCATCGTGGACGTCGACGACGAGGGTGAGGGCGACGCCGAGGCCGAACTCGACGTGTCCGTGCTCGGAAACGTCACCGCCGGCGAGAACGCGACCGTGAAGGTCACGCAGGACGGCGAAGCCGTGGCGAACGCCACCGCGAACGTCGAAGTCGGTGACGAGGAGGTCACCGTGACGACGGACGCGAACGGCACGGCGACCGTGCAGGTGCCGGAGAACGCCGAGGAGTTCGAACTCGAGATCGAGACCGGTGAGGACAGCCAGTACGGCGAGGCCGAAGGCGAGCTCGAACTCGAACTCGGTGACGGCGACGACGGCAGCGACGACAGCGACGAGGAAGACGAGACGGAGAACCGGAACGCCACCGCGGACCTTGCAGTGACCCTGGAGGGGTCGTTCGCGGCGAGCGAGAACGTCACCGTGTTCGCGACGGACGGTGACGGCGAGGCCGTCGCGGACGCCGAGGTGCGCGTCGACGGCGAGGTCGTCGGCGAGACGAACGCGGACGGCGAACTGACGTTCACCGTGCCCGCGGACGTGAGCACCGACGCCGAGGTGACCGTCGAGGGCAACGGCACGACCGTGACCGTCGACGCGTCGACGGTCGCGGCGGCGAACTAGACGCTCCACTGACGGCCGCGCTCGCGGCCGGTACGGCGGCTCTCTTCTCTGAATCGGCGGGCGACTGAACGCTTATTCCGGTCGCCGGCCTACGCCTTCGTATGCGCACTGTTACCAAACTCGCGGCCGGGGCCGTGGGGCTCGCGGTCGCCGCGGGCGTCGCGTTCGCCACGTACAACTCCCGGCACACCGACCGCGTGGCCTACGAGCCGGTGCTGTCGCTGGACGGCGTGGAACTGCGTCGGTATCCCGCGTCGGTGCTCGTCGAGACGACGGCGCCCACGTCCCGGGAGGCGTTCTCGCGGCTGTTCGCGTACATCTCCGGCGAGAACGAGGGCGAGCGCGAGGTCGAGATGACGGCGCCAGTCCGCACCGAGGGGGCCGAGGTGTCGATGACGGCGCCGGTGCGCGTGCGTCGCGGCAATCGCGTCCCGATGACCGCGCCCGTCCGCACCGACGAGACGGACGGCGACGTGACGATGGCGTTCTACCTGCCCGCCGAGTACGGCCCGGAGACAGCCCCAGTGCCGACGAATCCGAAGGTCGAGCTCGTGACCGAGGCGCCCCGCACGCTCGCCGTGCGGACGTTCTCGTGGTGGCCGACCGACGGCCGCGTCGCCGAACAGGAGCGACGCCTGCTGGCGACGCTGGACGACCACGGCGTCGAGCCGACGGGAGAACCGTTCTTCCTCGGGTACGATGCGCCCGGCACGCTCCCGTTCCTCCGCACGAACGAGGTGGCGGTGCCCGTGCGGGAGGACTGAGTTCGGGGCGCTCGGCATCCAGACGCCGATTTCGGGCGGGGAGCGACGGGATTTTCAGTTCTCGCGCCCTCGCTTCGGGTAACTGACCATGGGGAACCGCAAGGACCACTACTACAACAAGTCCAAGCAGGAGGGGTACCGCTCGCGGGCGGCGTACAAACTCAAGCAGATAGACCGCGAGTTCGGCGTGCTGTTCGGCGGCGCGACGGTCGTCGACCTCGGCGCGGCGCCGGGCGGGTGGCTGCAGGTCGCCGCCGAGGAGGTCGGCGCGCGCGGGAAGGTCGTCGGCGTCGACTTCCAGAACATCAGCGACTTCGAGACGGAGGCGGGCGTGACGACGATTCGCGGCGACATGACCGAGGAGGAAACCCGAGAGCGCATCCGGGACGCCGCGAACGGCGTGGACGTGGTCGTCTCCGACATGGCGCCGAACATGACCGGCGAGTACAACCTCGACCACGCGCGCTCCGTCCACCTCGCGCGACAGGCGCTGGACACGGCCCGCGAGGTGCTCGTGGACGGCGGGCACTTCGTCGTGAAGGTCTTCGACGGGCAGGACTTCGAGGGCTTCCTCGCGGACGTGGAAGACGAGTTCGCGTTCGCGCGGACGTACACGCCGGACGCCTCCCGCGATTCGTCTTCGGAGGTGTACGTCGTCGCGAAGAACCGCGTGGACGCGCCGGTCGCCGAGGGCGACACCCTCGACGTGGAAATCACCGACGAGGGCGACGAGGGCGACGGCATCGCCAAAGTCGAGGGGTACACGCTGTTCGTCGGCGACGCGGACGCCGGCGAGACGGTCGAAGTTGAAGTGACTGACGTGAAGCCGAACTACGGCTTCGCGGAGCGCCGCGACTAGTCGCTCGCGGGGTTCGGTGCGGCGAGCCCGCGGTCGCGGAACGCGCCCACGACGCCGTAGACGAACGGCGTGTCGAGGACGGCGATGAGGAGTTTGAGGACGTACTGGCCGACGAGCAGGCCGAGAATCTGGTCGAGGGAGTTCGCGGTGCCGACGCCGAAGAACGTGGGCGCCGCCCAGAACGCGACGGTGATGAAGATGACCGTGTCGATGGCCTGGCTGGTCGCCGTGGAGCCGACGTTGCGGAGCCAGAGGTAGGCGCCGTCGGTGCGCTCGCGGAGCGCGTGGAACGCGAGCACGTCCCAGTTCTGGCTGACGACGTACGCGAGCAGGCTGCCGACCACGACGTTCGCCGACGACCACAGCACCCGCGAGAACTGCTCCTGGCCGACCGGGGAGAACGGCGCGACGGGCGCCTCGATGGTGGTGTAGACCAGCCCGAGCATCACGAGCGTCATCGCGAACCCGACGTTCACCATCACCTGCGCGGCCCGGCGGCCGTACAGTTCGGAGTAACAGTCCGACGCGAAGAACGTCAGCGCGTACGCCAGCGCGGCGCCCGGCATCACGAGCGCGCTCCCGGTGTGCGGGAGACTCAGGCCGAAGGGCAACTGGAACATGAGAATCTTCGACGCCGTGAGTTGGGCAGTGACCAGAGAGGTGACGAACAGGCCGACGAGGACGACGCGGCCGGCCGCGAGGCGGTCCTCACTCGTCATCGTCGAGGCGGCCCTGTCGGCCGTCGATGTCGTCGAGCACGTCGAGTGTTTTCCGGATGGACGCGCGGATGGCGTCGCTTCGGTTCACGAACTTCCCGTCGTCGCCGACGTGGTCGTCCAAGTCCTCGAGGAGTTCCTCGGGAACTTCGACGCTTATCTTGGGCATAACTCACTCACCTTCTTGAGACTCTATTATCCTTATCCGGTGGACTGTATCACACTCTCGCAGTCGAAGTGCTCGCATAGTATTCTCTTAAGAATATTCAGAGCACTCAACTTAAAAGACACCGTTCGTCGGCTGTACATCACAACAGTAGATTCAATTCAAGACCCCATGAATTATTTCCATCCACTACCATTCAAAAAGAGAGTATCTAATCATTTTAGAAGCGTGTCAGAAGGTTTCGATCTCAGCCTGGAGAGACTCAAACGCCATCTCTGCATCTTTCTTACTGCGACCGCCGGTGATGACCACTTTCCCGCTCGCAAAGATGAGAAGGACACAGTTGGTGTATTCAGGTCGGTAGACCAGACCGGGGAACTGCTCGGGTTCGTACTCTGTATCCTCGAACCCAAGTCGGACAACCATCGCATTGAGGTCAATGTCTTGGTCAAGGTTCCCGACACAGACGACGTTGCGGATGGCGAAGTTGGGATCGTTGATGTCTTCGATGAGACTGAGGTCTACCAAGATAGACAGTAGATGGTCCCGCGCCTCCTCGATATCTTCTATTGACTCGCCACCTCGAATCGCGTAGGTCCCTGTTCGGTAGACGAGAATTAACGAGTTGCCTGTCCGCATCTGTATAGTCGGCGGCGCAGGTCGGTGGCTATCATCGTATTCAGCCAGAGGAATGTCTGCAGCGAGTTCCTGTAGGTCAATTTCGATGCCCAAATCGCCAGATCCCACGACGTTAACGATCTCGACCATCCTAATGTTTCGTAGAGGAAGATATATCCGACCACTCTTAATGCGATATGGTATGGTCGGTCTTGGTCAAGTTGATCTTAAAACATTGTTGTCCGACGAGGAGATCGTCGGGCAGTTGCACGACGCCGGACGGACTCGTGATTACTCCCAAGAGTATACGGTAACGGAGACCGCAAGTGGAAGGCTCCGAGTAAAGGGAGGGAACAAAGCAGTCGAATTCGACCGATACCACGAACTCGACCCCTCACTATTGATTTTCCTCGGGTTGTATGGAGGCGACGGTGACAAGACCGGATCCGTCGGATTCGGTCAGAAGAGCATCGACATCATGGAGCACGCCTACGACGAGATGGTCGAGTTCTTCGGTCACGAGTTCGACGTCACCTACCACATCACCGAAGATAGCCTGTTCTTCGAATCGGACGAGATGCAGGCCGAGCTGGAGGCGATGGACCACGACGGCGAACCGCTGGAAAAGAAGAAACAGTATCTCATCGACGAGGTGTGGGAGATGCTGGAAGACCGAGGGATGCATGTTGACAGCGTCACTGCCACTGTTAGCGACGTAAAAGGGGCTCGTAAGGCAGGACAGTCCAGCCGCGAGGATCTTATCGACCTCCGTGGCTCTAAGCCATTTCTTCCTATCATCCTCAAACTGATAGAAGGCGTCACAGCGACACTCTCAGATGACTTGCAATCGTATCCGAGCGATGATCCTTGGCTCGAATGGAACGACAATCCCTCCGATCTCTCCGCCTACGAAATTAACATCCCTGACTACGTCGAGAATGCCGAGACATGTCAGTACTACACTGGCTCGGGCAAGCTCCGGCAGTACAAAATCGAGAAGAACTACGACGGCGTGACGACGCTCCGGAAGCCCTATGGACAGACATTCGATGTCCACTCGGTAGCCGAGATCGGACCGCATTTCCTGTATATCGCGGGCCTCTATATGGCTGAAGGAGGGACACCGAAGGAGGTCTTAGTTTCCTTCTACGAGGAACCGTCTGATACTAGCCTCTCCATCGAATTCGTTTCGACAGAGAACGAGGAACTAGAAATCCTGATTGATGGCTTCAATTCCGTGTGCGAAGACTTCGACGACTTTCTTAACTACTGGAAGGTGAAGATCGGGAGCCAGTATATGTACGAGACTGGGAACGCCGCCGAGAAGATCGGTGCTCCAGTACTTCGCAGCGGGACGAAGGGACAGGGCAAGTCCCGCTCGTTCGAAGTCGCAGAGGGAATCAAGAAGTGGGGCATCAAGACGTTCCCTGCTCTTGGGGAGATCGAGCAGTTCTTCAGTCACATCGAGCTGACTGGCGCAGGCATTCCACGGTGGCACATTGCCTTCTCCAGTTCGCCAGCAGTCCTCTTCTTCGCGCTAATGAACGATCTCGCATTCTATCCTGAGCGCGTCGAGCACTACGAGGTGAGCAAGGATGAGTAATACATTCGCTCAGCACTTTGGTTTCGACGCAGAGTTCGATCAGTCCGCCTTTGTCGACACGTTTGGCCGAGACAGCCTCGACACCGTAGTCGAGTTCTACCAGGGCGTCGTTGACAGACGGTCGACCGGATGGATCCCACTGCCGGATATGTTCTTCACCATCGGGGCATGCGAGATGCTCGGAGTTGACCACAGCCCCCTCTCAGACCGAGTGCCGTCGTATCTGTCGGAATTGCAGGTCGGTGGCGGCTACTGCCCTGTGCCCGAAGAGAAGATGGAAGGATGGCGAGCGGACCGGGAGCCAGACATCTATTCGACGTATTATGCGGTCAAAACTCTCGGTCTCCTCGGTCGTTCATCTGGAGTGGATGTCGACACCTTCGTCGCTTCCCAGCAGGACGACGGATACATCTATAACGAGGAGTGGTCGAACACCATTCCCGAGTACCGATTCGACTCAGAGCTCCGCCAGCAGGTTCTATTGGGGCTCCTCCTGACCGACAATGTCGACACGGATCCAATCGTGGCCGAACTCGACGAGAACGAGTTCCTCACGCCCATCTACTACTCGTGGCGGATTCGGAAGCACCTCGATATCGATCCGGCACTCACCGATGAAGAAGCCGAGCGACTTGGTGACCTACAGAAGGACGGTGGGTTTCGGGAGTACCGCCTCAGTGACAAGACCGACGAACATGCAGGGAGCGACCACCGAACGTGGCGCGACCAGAACCCACCGCACCTTTTCAGCAGCTTCTATGCCTACCATATCGCCAGCGAGACCGACTCTCGATTCAGCTACGACACTGGTGAGTTCATCGACTTCATCGCTGGGACGGAAGACGAGGAAGGGTTCGGTGTTGACGTCAACGCACGTGAGTTCGAAGCCCCGTTCGGTCGGACGTACACCCCGCTGGAGCATATGATGGTTCTCCTCACGCCCTCACTCGTACAATAGGTATAAACGAAATATGGACAAATCTGGGTGTCATGAGGGAGACCAAGAGGGAGATTCTTCAGCGAATTGGCCAGGAATCTACGTGGGGATACAACTTGGCTGACGAGTTGGACCTCACGCCTCAAACGGTCTACTCCCATCTGGACGACCTGGAGGAAGCGGAATACATCGAGCAGTCTGGTGAGGAGTCAGGTCGGACTATATTTTCTCTGACGGAGAAAGGGAAGTCGGAGATCGAGTAGGCTACTTTTCCAGGAACAGGATCTTCTCTTCCTGGATTGCGTTCTTACTGTGGACTTCGCCGATTGCAGTTGAGTTGAGGCTCTTCTCGACCAGATTCGCCTTCTCGTATCCAACCATCTCGCCAATGTCGTAGAGGAAGTCATCAGTCGGGATCTCGACGACTTCCTTGTCGTCACCAGCTTTGGTGGTGTTTCGACCGACCACGAGTACGAAGTTCCCTCCTTCGGGAAGCATCTGGTGCCCTTGATCCAGGACGTCACGCATGTCCCGGAAGTACTTGTAGAGGAGCGCAGCCTTGTTCTTCCGACGGAATCCGACGTCGGCGTCAACGTTGAGGTCATAGACGCGCTTGATGAGTTCCTTCACGTTGTCGGGAAGCCAGAGCGAATCATAGTTGTCGAGGAACTCTGCTTCCAGATCTTCTTTCTCCTGCGGGCGGATCTCACGGTTTCCGATGACCTGTCGTTCGAGGTCGCGTCGGTCCTTCTTCTCCAGCAGTCCCAGCGTGAAGAGCGAAAGACGATACGTATCGACGTAGGGGAGACCCGTTGCATACGGGGGCGAGCAAACCATATGGTCTATGTCAGGGAGTGAGGTCTCCTCCGCCATTGTGGTCGCGTCCGCCTGTTCGACGACGGTCTCCTCGTTGAGATCGAACTTTGTCTTAAAGTCCTGCGTATCCTCGACGCGCTTGACGTTCTTGTTGAACCGGTCTTCGAACATCTCGTAGACGTCGACATCCTCCGGAATCTCGTCAGCACGGAGTACCCGGATCTGATCCTCGTCCTGGTGGGAGACTGTCCGAAGCAGGTCACTCAGCGTGATGAACAGGAGCTGTCGAACCTGATCGTTCTGGACGTCAGAGATTTGGCTGTGGAGGCCACGGACCTGGTTGATGACGGGGTCCTCGAACCACTTATCGAGATAGTCGGGTTCCGGAAGGGTGTACTCCTCGCTAGTGAGTGTTTTGCACGAGAAGGAAAACTCCCGCATCTCGCTGAGGTCTACGTCGAGCGTGCTGACCTTTGTTCTCGACAGGTAGACCGAGAACGGGTTGATGTCGATGCCGACTGTGTTCAGCGACTCCAGGCGACCCTGGTAGAGCGTCGTCCCGCTGCCACAGAACGGGTCCATCACCGTATCTCCTGCTTCAAGGTCGAGCAGACTGAAGATCGTAGAGACGAGTTGCGGATAGAACTTACCTGTATACTCGTGTAGTCCGTGTCCGAGATAGCGGGCCGATTTCCGTGTCCCCTCTGGAACTTCAGTCAGCTCGTATTGGTGCCCTCGCGGAGTGAGAGTTTCGCCCGACTCTTGGTTTTTTACCGTCTGAAAGAACGGGAGTGTCTCCAGATTGTACTCGGGAACCTCTGCCTCGGTACTCAGACTGAGACCGTTCTCGACGAGGAATGGGTTCTCGGAGATTTCGCCGTACTGCTCCAGAATCTCCTCGCACATGTCCTCCTCGTAGCTCCACATACTGTAGTCTGGATAGACGAGGAGGTAGTCAAGCATGGTCTGGTTCTCACTCATCGCTCGAACACCAGAATTGCTTCCTTCTTCGCCCGTGCGTTCTCAGGGTTGAACGTCTTCTTGGTGGAGTCGATGTTCCGGAAGAACTCCTTCTCGACCTCAAATGCGGTGTCTTCCGCGAGTTCCTTCATCAACTCGTTATTCCGGACGATTTCACCTTCCAGTTTCGAGTCGCCGATGACCATACAGAGGCGACCACCCTCCTTTGTGTTCTTCTCCAGATTCCGAAGACACGCCGTCATGTTCTCGCGGAACGTTTCCATGTTCTCCTCCTTCGATCGGTTCTGGTAGACGAGGTGCGCCCCTATCTCGTCATGTTTCATCTGACGGGGCTTCATGTCCAGCCAGAACATCCGATACTTGTGGTATAGGTGGTAGTCGTAGGCGTTAGGATACGGCGGTGACGTGATGATGAGATCGGCCTTCTCGTCGAGCGTAAAGTCCTCTCGGAGATCCTGAGAGAAGACGGTCGGAGTGTACTTCTCGTCGCAGTCGTTGTAGAAGTCCTCCATACCCCGAACCATCCGGTTGAGTTTATTCTCGTATTTGCGGATGGTCTCGCCGGGCTCCATTTCGTTGTCGACGCGAGTGTACCGCGTGTTACTGTCCTGGTATGAGACGTTGACGATGATACTGGAGAACCCGGTTTTGAAGAAGTCCTGGAGACTGTCGTCCTCAACCTCGTTGATGTATCCCTTGATTATGGACAGCTCGCGGATCGCATTGTCCGAGAACCATCCGTCCAGTTTTGGGATGTCAGGAACCTCATACTCTTCTTGGAAGTTATGGGCTCGTTTGACATCGTCGAGGTGGTCACGGACATTGTTACCCAAAGTTTCCGGCTCCAACGGGGTCGCCTTCGACCGTGTCATTAGAGTGGCAAGAGGGTTCAAATCAGTCCCGACTGCGTGACGATCTTTGCGAATCGCCTCGACAACTGCAGTTCCACAGCCGCAGAATGGATCCCATACGACATCCCCTTTCTCGGAGAAGTATTTCATTAGAGTCGCCGGGATCTGCGGGATGAATTTTGCAGGGTAAGGATGGTAGTCGTGTGTAAATTTATTTGTTTTTGCATCTTCAAACCGCCAGTCGACGAAATCTAAGTGGTCCGATTCCATTCTATACTCTCTGTGTTGGCTACTCTCTTCCTCATGCGTGATATACCCAATGTTTCCTAAGCCACTATCTCCACTACTGCCGCTGCTCAAAAATTGAAATATATTTGATGGTTTTGTACAGTAGGGAGGGGATATCATGTTCTGTGAAAATCCTGGCTGATGTTTTTGCTTGATCTGATGTTTACTAGTATTCTCCGCGCCGTTATGCTCAGACGGTATTCCTTTTTGTTGTGGGTTCAAACTCATTTGTGCTTCCTCCACGGAAGCGTGGTCGCGTGCTCCTACCACGCGGCCTCTGACTTTCGAGGCTGTACCATGCTTCCCCACTACTATTAGTATATAGAACGCTATAAATCTTGAAATCAATCTGTCATGTGCCGTTATACGCCCATTGGATGTGTGACTTATTTGGGTTTAATACTAGACAGTATCTCGATCTCAGATGCCGGGTTAGGATGACGCCGTTCACGAGGATACTCAGACGACTAAGAAACTCTTGGAACTCGGGGGCGTCCAAGCGTGTTCGTGTTACGAACAGTCTATTCTATGAGGAGTACAATCGGACATCGACGCGACTCGATAGGGCACTCTGGCTAATCGGAAAAATTGGGTCAGCGGAGGATAGACTACTTGAGCGAGAAGGTAGATCGGTACTGACAACGTGTGGTTGGTTTTGCTCAACTCCGTTCGACTATCCCAAAAATGGCCCTTATTTGGAGAGGCATCCGGACAGGCGTTTATGTTTTTTATTACCCAAATCTGCAGTTTTCTTGAATTGATGAGGTCGTCTCAATCGTGGCCGAACGGTGTTTTGCAGTTCTAGAACTGGCAGAGAACCCCTACCCTATGAGGGGCCGGCTCGTTACTGTTACTCGGTAGTCCCTCCGCTGCTATCCGCTGTAGAGTGATAGTAGCTCAGTCTATGAGTGTGTTGGCTCGATTCCAATGGGTAGCCATATGTCATAGACCGTGTTTTCGGGCGAGACCAACGTAGTTCAGTCTACGACTGAGCTAAGATCTCTATTGAGTCCCCGCTGAGCCAGTCCGTAACCAGACCTATTAGATATTCTAAATTAGTAAGATCCTCAACCACTCGCGTATCGACAGTCGCCGTGACCAGAACAGAAGTCAATAACCACTATACCAGAGAAAAGATGCGTATGTGGCTGAAGATCCTACTAAGTTAAGCTATCTAATACATCCTACCCGAAAGCCGGGAAGTTGAGGAAGTCCGGCCACACAAATTCATCTTTGAGGGCGAACTGCTCCGTGTTCCTGCCGTTGTCCTTCTTCACGACTTGGCCTAAACCAAGAGTCTCCAGTAGATCCATTCGCTTGCGCAACGTCTTGCGCGTTGAATCTGTCCCGCGGTGAGTCCTAAGATCCTTGGACGTGATCGGATTCGGTGTTTCAGGATCAACCACAGCACGAACGATTCCTCGGCGTTCTTTATGCATCGTACTCAACGCCAGACGACTAGACACTTGGACGTCGTCTAGCTGGAGTTCTTCGCGGCCACACAACAGAGCGTGCCCGCGGGCGATATTTCGCAGACTGCTCATAATTCGATGTTCTCCTTCTCGTGTTCCGGTTTCAGTAGGTGCTCGGCAGTACGCAACAAGATGGGCAAGATAGACGATCCCATCACGAACCTCACCGTGGGCAGCCGAATCCCACGTCACACTACCGTAGCCGCCATAGTGTTCCCAGACGTTACGTAGGAACGAGATTACCTCCGTTTGGCATTCAGCAACTTGCTCTCCATATTCACGCCCCTCAAACACATCGACAGCGACCTCGTGGGGACTCGCTTTACGTGGCAGGTAATGGAAGACCAGTCGATTTCCGACGTGGCCCATAGCACTCCAAGCCCGGCCGTCAAGCGGCGTCGTCGCTCCGATGAGGGCGAATCGATAGTCGCCGTCGTAGCCACGCGAGCCGTGTGATCCAGTATCTCGGTGATAGCCTGAACCGTCCATCACTCGGGCGATTGTCGCCATCGTCGACCGAATCTGCTCGAAACTACCGCTAAACCAGCCTGCCATATCCGGATTGACGAGCGACTTGCGACGGATCTTCGGTAACAGATCGTACTCTGCTAGCTCCTCCTCATTCTTGGACGGTTCATGACTTACGAACGCGGCGGGGGTGAGGTCGTCGCTCCAGTAGACTAGTTCCTCGTCGTTGAACTCGGCCCCTTTGAGGAAGTCGAGAGCCGTAGTCTTCCCTGCGCCGCTAGGACCGACAACAGCGATCCCCTCACAGCTATCCGGTCCGTCTAGCAGCAACGTCGTCTTCGTTGAGAGAACAGCCTCCGTGACGAGCGCGATACGCTTATCGAACACGTCCTCGACATCCTGAAGGACGGCGTCAAGGTTAGAAGCTGTACTATCGAGGTTAGTCATCAGAGACCTCCGGCTTCGAGAAGACTCTGTTCCAATGGTTGCTCTTACGTGGCTCAGATTTGACTGAGACTAATCTACGCGGAATCGTTGCGTGAGCGGCTACTATGTATCCGTCAATAACGCGAACCCAGTCTACCTCACACAGAGGATGAGCAATAATCCATCTAATAGCGGGAGGGACTTCGGTGGAGATCGTCATTCGGTCTGTTTCCTTGGAGCCGTACAGACGGACCTCCTTCTCGCAGGGGAACATCTCGGGGTCTTCCCGAACTTCTCTGTTCTGGAGCAGCTCGGGATCCGGGTCATTGATCCTCATGATCGGACCCCTCCATATTTGCTGCTATAGTCAATACCTGATACTGTCGACTTCCATGACCGCTTAGGACGGTCAATCTGTGTTCGGCTCATTTGTGGTCCTACGGGATTCAACTGAGGTTTCCCTGAGACCCCACGACCGCCTACCTACGGTATCGGCATCACCGTCCTCGACACTCCGAGGGCGGTCGTTCTAAAATCCAAGAGTGACATTTGATGTATTACAGCGTCAGTTCGCCACCTACATTAACATTTCGACACTCTAAGCAGTGTAAAAATCTAAAAATCGATTAATTTATACCGATTTCGTGTCGCCGAACTTCTGGTAAGCATCTTTGACATCATCGTCGAGGATTCTAAGATAGCGTTCAGTCGTATCCAAGTTCTTGTGGCCCAAGTGCTTCTGGAGCGTCCGAATGTCGACACCGGACTTCAGAGCGTGGATAGCGTGTCCGTGCCGTAAGCTATGTGTCGTGATTCGCCATTTCGGCTTCCCGCCGGCGTCTGTGTACATCTGCTCTTGACAACCGGCGTTCTTGGCTGCCTGAACCACTAGCTTCCCGACCGTCTGTCTCGAAATCTGCTCTGATCGTTGACTCGGAAAGAGGTACGGGGACGTGGTCGATGGCCCATACGCATCCCGATACCCGCTATCGATCCACTGGTCGAGAAGGAAATCAAGAGATGGCTGGTAGTAGACTGTCCGCCAGTCGTCCGTCTTACTGGAATAGACCCGAATGCTCCGCTCCTCTCGGTCGATATTCTCTAGCTCCATACCAGCGAGTTCGTGACCTCTGACTCCGGTCTGCCACAGAAGCCGGATGATCAGCCGGTTCCGAAGTTGTGGCGACGGAGCGTGTTCGACCATCGCCTCCTTCTCGTCCTCGGTGACGTAGACGACATCTGCCTCGTTGTGCTTCTTCGTCCCGTTCGTGAGCGACCGTAGGTTACTCTGGTCGATTTCGTCGGCCGGGTTCTCCTCGATGACGTCCTTCCGGTCGAGGAATTTGTAGAACAGGCGAACACCGGACAGAGAGCTGTCGATTGAATTGGGTGCGTACCCCTTGTTCGCCAAGTGAGCGAGGAAGTCCTCAATTTCGAGCGGTCCAATCTCAGTCGGTTCGTATCCCGTCTCCTCCAGCCACTCGTTGAATCGGCGGAGCGCGTTCTTCCGTGCTTCGTGCGTGCCCGCTGACTTCATCCCCTTGACCCGCTTGAGAAAGCGGTTCATATGGTCGTTCTCGAACTCGGGCATCGATCACACCTCCTTGTAGTAGCGGCCGTCGTCGGTCTCTCTGACCGCATACGTCGTCTCCTGTAGGTGGTCGAGAGCGGCCTGTATCTGGTACCGAGGCACGTCGAGTCGCTCCGACAGCCACTCAATCGATCCCTGTTCCGGAGCAGGGACGCCGTCTGCCGTTTCGGAAATAACTGGCTCCGTGTGGGCCTCCTTCTTCGAGGGAAGCATCTCGAAGATATCGTCCGCAAGGGCCTCCGTTTCGGGTCCAACCGCCTCGCCGGTGACGGCTTCCCGAACGTCCGTGAGTTGCCCTTTGATCCCGTCGAGGTGCTGTGCGAGTTGCTCCTGTTGGGTGTTCAGTTCCGTTAGCTGTTCGTGGATCTCCTGCGAGACCTCTCCACTGGAGCCGCTGGCTCGGTCGTGGAGGTATCGATTGACGGCTACGCGCACGAGTTGCGAGAGTGAATCGGCGTCGGGGTCGTCCTGAGCAGCCGACTCCCACTCATCTTTGGTGTCTGGATACACAGCAAGGGTGACGATCTCGTTTCGACGATCCTCGCCGTTCATTCTGACCGCCCCACGTTGTAGTCCTGTTCGGGATCGAAGCACTCGAAGCACGGGAGATCGTCGCCATCTGGACCGGCACACCATTCCTTATCATTCTGACAAGTATCGTCCTCCTCGTCAATAGTCGGTTTAGCGAACTGGTCGATAGTCGTGACAGCGCGGCCGCTGTAAGGCGTTTCTGAAGCCATCTCTACATAGCATACTAAGACTGATAGGATATTAATTGTATTGGATAGTTGACACTATATCTTGGGCATATGCCCTAGAGAATATCTGGAGAATATAAACTCGCGCATTCGCCGACGGCAAGGCGGCTACGCGAAGCGGAGCCGTCGAAAACCATAGCCGGCGGGACCGCGCCGGACCGACTACTCCCCGACCGCCGTCCCGGACTGCCCGCGGCGCCCGCCGAGCGTCACGAGGAACAGTATCGCCAGCCCCACGAAGTACATCGCCACCATCGGGAGCGCGATGAGGAGCATCGTGTAGAGGCTGTCCGGCGTGACGAGCGCGCCGAACGCGAACATCGAGATGACGGGGACGCGCCAGCGCCGCCGCATCGTGTCATAGGAGACGATGCCGCCGAGGTGGAACAACACCATCGTCACCGGGATGTCCGCGAGCAGGCCGATACCGGCGGTGAGCAGGAACACCGTCCACGCGAAGTTGCTGACGGTGTAACTGATCATCATCTCCGCGCGGAGCGCGTCGTAGACGAGGTAGGAGATGACCTCGGGCGCGACGAACGTGTAGCCGACGTAACTCCCGGCGAGCAGGCCGCCGACGATGCCGCCGCCCCAGACGGCGATGGTGCGCCGGTCGCCGGTCACCCAGCCGCGGTCGGCGAGCGCCGGCCACACGTAGTAGACCATCAACGGGAGCACGCAGATGGCGGCCAGCACGGTCGAAATCTTCACCTGGAAGACGAGCGCCTCGACCGGGTGGAGCGTGATGGGCCAGTCGACGGTGCCCGCGGGCTGGACGTCCTGGGGGATGCGCGCGATGAAGTCGTCCCGCAGGTCGCCGAAGCCGCCGTAGTAGAGCCACCCGAAGATGCCGACGAGCAGCGCCATGAACGACCCGACGATGCGGAACGCGCGCGACCGCAGGCTGTCGAAGATAAAGCGGATGTCGTAGTAGTAGCCGCCGATGTCGTCCTCGGTGGTCTCCTCCTCGGTGAACGCGTCCACCATCCCGGCGGCCGTGGACTGGACGGGGTTCGAGTCCTCGCCCTCGCCCTCCGCGGCGGCTTCGGCTTCCGCTTCGAGGCGTTCCTGGACCTGGTCGTAGCGGTTCAAAATCGCCTGGGCTTTCTCGTCGTCGCCGTCCTCCATGGCGTCTTGGGCTTCAGCGAGCGCCTCGCCCTCGCTCATCTGCGCGAACGTCTCGGGCGGCGCGGCGCGAACGCCGGGCGCGTCGAGGATGCCGAGGTCGATGTCCGCCGGGGAGGCGCCGGGGCCGCCGCGCGCGGCGACGGTCTGTGCGGCGCGCTCGATGGCGACGTACACGTAGTAGAGGAGCGCGGCGAGGAGCGCGAGCGCGGCGAAGATGCCGCCCAGAATCAGGTAACTGGTCGCGGGGTCGACGCCGAACGCCTCGGCGGCGGTCGGGACGTTCACGGACGACCCGATGAAGTCGAGGGCGTCGTTGAACGCGGCGACGCCGCCAAAGTCCCCGACCGCGTAGCCCGCGGCGAACCCGAGGACGCCCGCGCCGAGCACGCGGTTCCAGCGCTCCCGGAACACGCCGCTGACGTCGACGTGTTCGCGGCCGCGTTTCATCGTCACGACGACCTTCGCGAGGTACAGCGAGAGGCCGTAGAGGAGGATGAGCGGCGCCGCCCACAGAATCTGCGTGAACGGGTCCGGCGGCGAGAAGAACGCGCCGAACGCGAAGATGCCGACGACGGCGTACTTCCACTTGTCGCGGAACGTCTCGTAGGGGACGATGCCGGAGTACGACAGCGCCGACATCAGCAGCGGGAGCTGGGCGGCGAGCGAGAACGAGAGCGCGAGGAAGAAGATGAACTCCGTCCACTTCACGATGGAGTACTTCGGCGCGAGGCCGGCGCCCGTGGCGTTCCCCGCGAGGAAGTCGAACATCAGCGGGAAGAACAGGAAGTAGGCGTACGCGATGCCGACGACGGCGAGCACCGCGCTCATCGCAGCCAGTCCGAGAATCTGGAGCGTGGAGACGTTGACGTCGGGGATTATGTCGCGTTCCTGCAGGGGTTCTCTGGCGTGATAGAGCAGGACTGGAATCGCGGCGGCGCCGCCGGCGAACAGCCCGATTTTCACCTGCATCAGGATGACGTCGAACGGCGTCTGCGCGATGACGGACGCGCTCTCGACGAGCAGGTCCTCCCGGAGTTGGGGCCAGACGTACAGCCGCATCAGGAAGATGCCGCCGAGCAGGCCGACGACGAACGCGATGAAGACGTGCTGGAGGCGTCGCTGTGCGGAACCGAGCAACACCCCGATGGTCTCCCGGCCGGAGTTGATGGCGCGGGCCGTCCCAGGGTCCACGATGTCCGAGCCGGAGTCACTCATTGGGTTCGGGTTGCCCGCTCGCAATTATCAATCTTCCCGTCGAACGCCAAAAGAAAGCCTATAACGGCCCCGTCGCCAAGTGGCGTACAGGAATGGCCGAGGAACCGGACGGCGGGCGAGAGGAGGTCGGCGAGCGCGAGCCGCGCGTCGATTGGACGTCCCTCCAGCCCGCCGTCCGTCGCGTCGGAGACGGCGAGGACAGCGCCGAGAGCGCGTCCTCGGACCGTCCGTCCGGCTGGGCGCACTTGCCGCCGGCGGCCCGGCGCGTCGAGGAATCGGGCGCCGGCGACGAGTGGGACGGCCCCGACCTCCAGCCGCCGGGCCTCCGGGAGGGCGAGACGGCGGCGACGGACCCGCAACTGCTCGCCGACGACGAACACCAGGCCGACGAGCCGGAGGGCGACGTGCCGTCGCCCGACGACCACGAGGTCGTCGACCCGGCGAGCGCGCCCGAGCCGGAGGGAACCGACGGGCTGGTCGCGAACGCGCCGGAGACCGACGAGGAGGCGCCGCTCGCGGTCCACGTCGAGGAGATGATAAAGCGCCTCGCCATCGTCATCGCCGTCGCGGGGCTGGCGAGCGTCGTCGTCTTCCCGCTCACGGAGGAGCTCGTCACCACCATCTGGGACTACGTGTTGCCGGGGTCGGGCGACGAGGTCGTCGACCCGCGCGTCTACCACCCGCTGGAACTCATCATCACGCAACTGAAGGTGGCGAGTCTCGCGGGCCTCGTGGTCGCGCTGCCGGCGTTCGTCTACGAGTCGTACGCGTTCATGCGGCCGGGGCTCTACGAGAACGAGCGACGGTACTACCTCGCCGCGGTGCCGACGAGCCTGGTGTTGGCGGTGCTGGGCGTGTTCTTCGCGTACTTCATCGTCCTGCCGTACACGATGGACTACTTCCAGGGGTACACGCAGGGCACGGCGGACGTGGCGTTCGCGCTCGGCACGACGTTCAACCTCATCCTGATGGTGATGGGGTATCTCGCCGTGGTCTTCCAGATTCCGCTGTTCATCATGCTCGCCATCATGCTCGGCGTGGTGACGCGGCGGTGGCTGGAGGACCGCCGGCTCCTCTTCTGGGCGGCGTTCGCGGGTATCTCCTTTACGTTCGGCGCCATCGACCCGACGGGCGTCGTCCCCATCATCGTCGCGCTCACGATGATTGCGCTGTTCGAGGCGACGCTCGCGCTCCTGCGGTGGACCGGAAACTAGGCCCCGGCCCGACAGTTTAAACCGCGGGACGGGCCTACCCGACTCCAATGAGAGTCGCGGAGGTTCCGGGCCTGCCCGACGGCGTGGCCGACTACTTCGAGGCCGAGGGCATCGAGGAGCTGTACCCGCCGCAGGGCGAGGCCGTCGAGCGGGGGGTCACGGAGGGCGAGAGCCTGGTGGCGAGCGTGCCGACCGCCAGCGGGAAGACGCTGGTCGCGCAGTTGGCGATGCTGTCCGCCATCGCCGAGGCGGACGGCGACGGCGCCGCGTTCGGCGGCGACGGGACTGCCCTCTACATCGTCCCGCTGCGGGCGCTCGCCGGCGAGAAGGCCGGCGAGTTCGAGGCGTTCGAGCAGTTCGGGCTGTCCGTCGGCGTCTCCACGGGAAACTACGAGAGCGACGGCTCCCGGCTGTCGGACAACGACATCGTGGTCGCCACCTCGGAGAAGGTCGACTCGCTGGTGCGGAACGGCGCGGACTGGATCGACGACCTCTCCTGCGTGGTCGCCGACGAGGTCCACCTCGTGGACGACGACCACCGCGGCCCGACGCTGGAAGTGACGCTCGCGAAACTCCGCCAGCGCGTCGCTGACTTACAGGTCGTCGCGCTGTCCGCGACGGTCGGGAACGCGGACGAACTCGCGGACTGGCTGGACGCCGAACTCGTGGACTCGGACTGGCGCCCCATCGACCTGCGGACGGGCGTCCACTACGGGGAGGCGGTCCACTACGACGACGGCACGCAGGCCGAACTCTCGGTGGGGTCGGGGAGCCAGACGGCGGCGGTCGTCGACGACACCTTACAGGACGACGGGTCGACGCTCGTGTTCGTGAACTCGCGGCGGAACGCGGAGGCGTCGGCCCGACGGCTCGCGGACGTGGCGAAGACCGCACTCACCGACGAGGAGCGCGCCGACCTCCGCGAGGTCGCCGACGAGATTCGGGCCGTGAGCGACACGGAGACGAGCGACGACCTCGCGGACGCCGTGGCGAAGGGCGCGGCGTTCCACCACGCAGGCCTCGCACGCGAACACCGCGAACTCGTGGAGGAAGCGTTCAGGGACCGCCTCGTGAAGGTGGTCTCGGCGACGCCGACGCTCGCGGCGGGCGTGAACACGCCGAGCCGCAGAGTGGTCGTGCGCGACTGGCAGCGATACGACGGGACGGCGGGCGGGATGCAGCCACTCGACGTGCTGGAAGTCCACCAGATGTTCGGGCGCGCCGGGCGTCCGGGCCTCGACCCGTACGGCGAGGCCGTCCTGCTCGCGAACAACCACGACGAACTCGAGGAACTGTTCGACCGGTACGTGTACGCCGACCCGGAACCGGTGCGCTCGAAGCTCGCGGCCGAACCGGCGCTGCGCACGCACGTCCTCGCGGCCGTCGCGACGGGCTTCACGACCACCGAGGAGGCGCTCCACGAGTTCCTCGGGGAGACGCTCTATGCTACTCAGACCGACGACCCCGGGCGCCTCCGGAGTGTCACGCGGGACGTGCTCGCGTACCTCGACCGGAACGGGTTCGTGGAGCGCGAGGACGGCGCGCTCCGCGCGACAAACACCGGCCACCTCGTGAGCCAACTGTACGTCGACCCGATGAGCGCGGCGACCATCGTCGACGGCCTGCGGGACGCCGCGCGAGCGAACTCGGATTCGAGCGCGGACGCCGACGCGTCGGCGGGCTTCCAGACCGCGAACGAACTCCGAGCAGACGAGGAACTGCCCGCGGACGCGAGCGCGGACCCGTCGCCGCTCGGCCTCTACCACCTCGTGAGCCGGACGCCGGACATGTACGAACTGTACCTGCGGTCGGGCGACCGGGAGACGTACACCGAACTCGCATACGAGCGCGAGGACGACCTGCTCGGGCCGGCGCCCCGCGAGGAGGCGCCCGACTGGGAGGACTGGCTGTCGGCGCTGAAGACCGCGAAACTGCTCGACGACTGGACGTCGGAGTTGGACGAGGACCGCATCGCGGAGCGCTACGACGTCGGGCCGGGGGACATCCGCGGGAAGGTGGAGACGGCGGAGTGGCTGTTGCAGGCGGCCGAGCGCCTCGCGGGCGAACTCGACGTGGACTGCGCGGCGTCGGTGCGGGCGGCCCGGAAGCGCGTGCAGTACGGCGTCCGCGAGGAACTGCTGGACCTCGCGGGGGTGAGAGACGTGGGTCGGAAGCGCGCGCGGCGCCTCCACAACGCGGGCATCGAGTCCCGCGCGGACCTCCGGGACGCGGACAAGTCCGTGGTGCTGGGGGCGGTGCGGGGCCGGGAGGCGACGGCCGAGCGGATTCTGGAGAACGTCGGCCACCGGAACCCCGAGATGGGCGAGGTGGACGCGGACACGGAGACGACGGCGGCCGTGGAGGCCGAGGAGCGCGACGGGCAGGCGAGTCTGGGTGATTTCTCGTGAAGGTCGTCGAGGGCGTCGCGCGCGTCGACGACGTGGACGCGTTCGTCGCCGAATTGGGCGACGTGGGCGACGAGTACGGCTGTGCGGTGCAGGCGTTCGACGCCGACTACGTCGCCGGCCGCGCGCACCTCGAAGCCGCCGTCGAGCGCGCGAACCGGGCGTTCGAGCGCGGGGAGAACGTGGCGAGCGACCGCGCCGTCGAGATTCTGCTGTACGCGGCGGGCCGCCGGCAGATTCGGCGCGCGCTGGAGATGGGCGTCGGCGAGGGCGAACACGAAGTCGTCGTGGTCGTCGACGGCGAGGACGAGTCGGGCGCGGCCGAGGCGGTCCGCGGCCTGCTCGAAGCCGAGCGCCCGACGCTCGGCGGCGACGAGGCGACGCTCCGGGCGTTCTTCGGCGTGAGCGACGCCGAGTACGCGGTCGTGGACGACCTCCCGGGAGTCGTCCGAGAGCGCGTGGCGCTGCTGGACGTGGAGAAGTAGCCCGAGGACAGTTAGCACACCCCGTTCCAGTCGAAACGAAGGGGTTGTGGGTCGGCGCAGTCGGGTGGTTCTCCGCGCAGCAAGGTGGTAGACGGGCGGCGTCTTCGCCGTCACGTCAGCGATTTTTCCAGTCGAAACGGTGCCCGCGAGTGGCGGACGTTCGTCAGACAGACAGCAGACGACCGGGCGGGCGAACCGCTTTGTCGTTGGAAATCCAACCACTCTAGGCGTGTCCGACCCACTCGTCGTCTCGCTCGCCGACCCGCGCGCCGCCGAACCGGCGCTGACCGGCGGGAAGGCCGCGACGCTGGCGCGCCTCCGCACCGCCGACTTCCCCGTCCCCGACGGGTTCGTCGTCACCACCGCGGCGTACCGCGCGCACGCCGACGCCGCCGGCGCGAGCGACCGCCTCGCCGCCCTCGAACGCGGCGAGGAGAGAGCCGCGAGCGCGCTCCGCGACCGCCTGGCGGGGACGCCGCTCCCCGAGCGCGTGCTGGGTTCCATTCGCGACCGACTGGACGACGGCGCGTACGCCGTGCGCTCGTCGGCGACCGCCGAGGACCTCGCGGAAGCGTCGTTCGCCGGCCAGCACGACACCGAACTCGGCGTCGACGCCGCCGACGTGCCCGACGCCGTGGCGCGCTGTCTCGGGAGCCTGTTCACCGACCGCGCCGTCGCGTACCGCGAACGCAACGGCGTCCCGCACCGGGGCGTGGCGATGGCGGTCGTCGTCCAGCGCATGGTCGAACCCGACACCTCGGGCATCCTGTTCACCGCCGACCCCGTCACCGGCCGCCGGGACGTGGCGGTCGTGGACGCCGGCCCGGGCCGCGGCGAGCGACAGGTCTCCGGCCGCGAGACCGCCGACACCGCGCGAATCGACCGCGAAACGGGCGAGGTACTCGACTACCGCGTCGGCAGCGGGCGGGCGGCCCGCGTCCTCGACGACGACACGCTCCGGACGCTCGCCGACCTCGGCGACCGCATCGAGGCCGAACTCGGCGGCCCGCAGGACGTGGAGTGGGCAATTCGGGACGGCGACGTGTCGGTGCTCCAGTCCCGGCCCGTGACGTCGCTGTTCCCCGTGCCTGACCCGCGACCCGCGGACGACGCCCTGCACGTCTACTACAGTTTCGGCCACCGGCAGGGGATGACCGCCGCGATGCCGCCGCTGTCGCTGGGGTTCTGGCGGGACCTCACGAACGAACTCGGGCGACAGTACGGGCTGCCGGGGCGCCTCGGCGCTGTCGCGGGCGGCCGCCTCTACCTCGACCTCACGCCGTACGTCGCGCGGCCGTGGCTGGCCGACCGAATCGTCTCGAACCTCCGAATCATCGACGAGCCGACGGCGGCGGCGCTCGCCGACCTGCTCGCCGAGCGCGGCGGCGACCTCCCCGACCCCGCGACGGGGCCGCGGGCGTGGCTCCGCGCGGCCGGGTCCGCGGGCCGGTTCGCGCGGACGCTCGTTGCTTTCGTCGCGGGGTTCCCCGGCGCGCTCGCCGCCCGGAACCCCGAGGACGCGCCCGACGACCTGCTCGCGCGCTACGAGGAGGAGGTGGCCGAGAGCGTGGCGGCGGTGCGCTCTCACGACTCGGCGCGCCAGCGCGTCCGCGCCGCCCGCGACGCCGTCTTCGAGTCGGTCGATTGGCTGCTCGAACCGTTCTACGGGCGGTTCCTCGCTGGCGTCGCGGCGGGGTGGGCGCTCCGCCGCCTCGTCCCCGAGCGCGCCGACGACGTGGCCGAACTCGCGGGCGGGTTCGAGGGCGACGTGACCGCGCGGATGGGACTGGCACTCGGCGACGTGGCGGACGCGGCGCGCGACCACCCGGCGGTCGCGGACGCGCTCCGAGACGGCGCGACCCTCGACGACCTCTCGGGCGTGCCGGGCGGCGACGCGTTCCGCGCGGCGTTCGCGGACTTCCTCGACGAGTACGGCTTCCGCGGCCCCGGCGAAATCGACCCGAGTCGCCCCCGGTACCGGGACGACCCGAGTCTCCTGCTCGGCGTCGTCGCGGCGCGCCTCGACGCCGGCGAGCGCGGCGCGCACCGCGACCGGTTCGCCGCCCGGCAGGCGGACGCGGCGGCCGCCCGTGACCGCCTCGAAGCCGCCGCCCACCCCCTGCTTCGGCCGGTCGTCCGGCGGCTCTGCCGGCTGTACCGCCACTACGTCGGCCTGCGCGAACACCCGAAGTTCGCGCTCTCGAAACTGCTCGCGGAGTTCCGGACGCAGGTGCTCGCGGCGGGCGACGAACTCGTCTCCCGTGGCGTGCTGGCGGACCGCGAGGACGCGTGGCTGTTGACGCTCTCGGAACTCGACGCGGCGCTCGCGGACGGCGCGACGCCCGGCGACCTGCCGGCGCGCCGCCGCGACCACGAGCGGTTCGCCGCGACCGACGCGCCCCGCGTCGTGACGAGCGACGGCGAGGTGCCGACGGCGCGGGTGGAACCGACCGAGGACGCGAGCGACCTGACGGGGACGGGTGTGTCCCCGGGCGTCGTCGAGGGGGTCGTGCGCGTCGTGACGGACCCCCGGAACGCCGACCTGCGGCCGGGCGAGGTGTTGGTCGCGCCCTACACCGACCCCGGGTGGACGCCGCTGTTCCTGAACGCCGGCGCGCTCGTGACGGAAGTCGGCGGCCGGCTCACGCACGGGTCGCTGGTCGCCCGCGAGTACGGCATTCCCGCGGTCGTCGCCGTGGACGGCGCGACCCGCCGCCTGCGGACGGGCGACCGGGTGCGCGTGGACGGCGCGAACGGCGTCGTGGAGCGCATCGAGTAGTCAGCGGTCGGCGGGAACGACGAGCACGGGCGCGTCCGCCCGCCGGAGCACGCGGTCGGTGACGCTCCCGAGATACCGGGCCGCGAGACTCCGCGAGCCGGCGGACCCCATCGCCACGAGGTCGACGCCCTCGTCGGCGGCGTACTCGCAGAGCGCCTCCGACGGGTGGCCGCGACGAACGGCGCGTCGGACGCGCACGTCCTCGCGGTCGGTGACGCGCTCGCTGGCTGCGTCCACGCGTTCCGCGGCCCGCGATTCGAGGCGTTCGACGAACGAGCGGTCGACGCCGCCGGCGCCGAACACGCCACCCTCGCGTTGCACGTCCACGACGGCGACGACGTGGACGGTGGCGTCGAAGCGCGCGGCGACGGCCGCGGCGTGAGACGCGGCGGCGAGGGCGTTCTCGCTCCCGTCGGTCGGCAAGAGCACGTCGTCGTAGGTCGTCCCGAGGTCGTCGGTGACGCCCTCGCCCGCGACGGTGAACACGGGCGCGGGCGCACTGCGGAGCACGCGCTCGGTGGTGCTACCGAGCACGCGCTCGCCGACGCCCCGGCGGCCGTGACGCCCCATCACCACGAGGTCGGCGTCGCGCTCGCGGGCGAACGCGACGATTCGCTTCCGGGGGTTCCCGGTCGCGGTGTGCGTCGCGACGGCGCGGTCGGCGGCGAGGCCTTCGACGGCCGCGAGCACGTCCGCCGGAGCGACGTCACCGGTGTCCACGTGGAGGACGTCCACAGCCGCGTCGAACGCCGCGGCGAGTTCGACGCCGTACTTCGCGGCGCGGAGCGCGCACGCGCTGCCGTCGACGGGGACGAGGATGCGGTCGAACATCGCGTTCGAGCGTACGCGAGACCGCTCAATAAGGGTGTGCGTCAGCGCCGCTTGCGGAGGTCTTCGCTCCGGAGTTCGCCGCGCGCGTGCCACGTCCGCGGCCGGCACGCGACGGCGACGGCAGCGAGGTACGCGACGGCGACGGCGGCCGTCACCGCGACGCCCGGGAGGGCACCGACCGCCGCGCTCGTCGGCCACGCGCCGGTCCCGAACGCGGTGACGCGGACCACCCACGCCGCGAGCAGCACCGAAAGCAGCGGGAGGTAGATGCGACGCAGGCGGTGTGCGAGCGCCTCCTCCGCGGTAATCTTCATCGTCGGCGTGCGGTAGTCGTCGGCGAGGTCTTCCCGCCAGTCGTCGTCCGTCGGACTGCGACCGGGGTCGAGACCGACCGCGAACACGTTCCGCTGGAGGGAGCGCACGCGACTCCGCCAGATGTCGTAGCCGCGGTAGCGCCGCGCCTCCACGACGAGGAACAGCGCGAGGACGGCGCCACCGCCGAGCAACACGTAGTGGGGGTGGCTGGCGTCCGAGAACGACCACGTGAGGACGCCCGCGAGCACGATGACCGCCCAGTTCGTGGTGCGGTCTAAGCGCTCGCGCCAGAGTTTCATGCGGTGTATCTCGCCGCGGTAGAGGTGCGCGAGCGACGAACTCGGCCCCATGTCGGTTTCGAGGAGGCCGGCGCCCACGTCCGCCGGTGCGTCGAGTGCGTCGGCGCCGTGGTCCGCGTCGTCGGCGTGGTCGGCGTCGACGCCGTCGCTGTCGCGGTCCGCGTCAGCTTCGGCGTCGTGGTCGGGTGTCTGGTCGGTCATCAGGTGTGTCGGGTCAGACGAGGAGTTGGATGTCGGCTTCGGCCATGTCCTGGATGGCCGTCGCGGCGCCGACGCCGGTGGTGACGCCGTCGAAGAAGTCGTCCTCGTCGTACCCCATGAGGTCGATGGTCATCTGACACGCCTGGAACTCGACGCCCATGTCGAGGCTGGTCTGGAGGAGTTCCTCGATGGTGGCGGTGTCGTTGTCGTCGATCTTCTTCTCCATCATCTTCGTCGTCACGCGGTCCATGCCGGGGAGCGCCGCGACGGCGTTCGGCACGGGCATGTTGGGGTTGCCGACGGAACTGAGTTTGAGGTCGTCTGCCTTGTCCTGGTGGAGGATGTCGAGCCCCCAGAACGTGTGGAAGACGGTCACCTCGTAGCCGAACGCGGCCGCCGTGCTCGCGAGGATGAGCGGCGGGTACGCCATGTCGAGCGTGCCCTTCGTGGCGATGATGCTCATCTTCTGCTGCCCGTCGTCCTCGACGTCGTCGAGGCGGGCTTCGAGGTCGGCGACGCGCTCGGCGAGTTCCTCGCGCGTGAGTTCGGTGGTGTCGGCGTCGTCGCTCATCACTCTGTCTTGCGGACGTAGTGTTTGTACACGTCGTCGCCTTCCTGTTGGTCGAGGAGTTCGACGCCGTCGGTGGAGTCGGCCCAGCCGCCGAGGTCGCTCATGCTGCCGGGGTCGGTCGCGACGACTTCCAGCACGTCGCCGGAACCGAGGCCGTCGGCGGCCTGCTTGGTCTTCACGACCGGCATCGGGCAGTTGAGTCCCTTCACGTCGAGCGTCTCGGTGATTTCGTAGTCTGACATGGTGTCGTATTGCCTTCGACGCACAATACCGCACGCTAGTTGAAAAACCCGTCGATGGTCGTGCAGTAGTTTTGCACGAGAACAAAACAGCGCCACCCCATACACGCCCGCGAAAAGTAATTTTGAGTTTTCTCGGCGCGAGCCGCCGCCAACAGTATTGCGGTACTTCTGAACTTCCATGGGAAGCCTTATCTGCGAGCGTCCGGTACGAACAGGCGAGCATGAATCCAGACGACTTCCCGTCCGTCGACGCGGACGTCGAGACTGTCACCCCAGAGACGGTCAAATCCCGCATCGACGCGAACGAAGACGTGTTCCTCCTCGACGCGCGCGCACCCGGCGACTACGAGGAGTGGCGCATCGACGGCGAGACGGTGACCTCGGTCAACGTCCCGTACTTCGAGTTCCTCGAAGACACGCCCGACCTCGGCGACGTCCCCGAGGACGAGACCGTGACCGTCGTCTGCGCGAAGGGCGGCGCCAGCGAGTTCGTCGCGGGCAAACTGAAGAACGCCGGCTACGACGTCGAACACGTCGAGCGCGGCATGCAGGGCTGGGCGGGCGTCTACGAGTACGAAGAACTCGACGTGGACGCCGACGCCACCGTCGCGCAGTACCGCCGTCCGTCGAGTGGCTGTCTCGCGTACCTCGTCGTCTCCGACGGCGAAGCAGCGGTCGTCGACCCGCTGCGCGCGTTCGCCGACGAGTACGAACAGGACGCGCGGATGCTCGGCGCCGAACTGACGTACGCGCTCGACACCCACATCCACGCCGACCACGTCTCCGGCGTCCGCGACGTCGCCGACGCCACCGACGCCACCGCCGTCCTCCCCGAAGCCGCGGACGCGCGCGGCGTCGACTACGACACGCCCTACGAGACAGTCGAGCACGGCGACGAAATCACGGTCGGTGACGCAACCATCGACGTGATTCACACGCCCGGCCACACGACCGGGATGACGACCTACCGCGTCGGCGACGTGCTGTTCACGGGCGACGGCCTGTTCACGGAGAGCGTCGCGCGCCCCGACCTCGAAGACCCCGAAGCCGCGAAGGACGCCGCGCGCACGCTGTACGACAGCCTCCACGAGCGCGTCCTCACTCACGACGACGCGGTCGTCGCGCCCGCGCACTTCGGCGACGGCGCGACTACCGCCGACGACGGCACGTACACCGCCGAACTCGGTGACGTCGTCGACTCGATGGACGCGCTCTCGATGGAGCGCGAGTCGTTCGTGGAGTTCATCGTCTCCGACATGCCGCCCCAGCCGGCCAACCACGAGGAGATCATCGCCACGAACCTCGGGCACGAGGCGCCGAGTGACGACGAGGCGTTCGAACTCGAACTCGGCCCGAACAACTGCGCCGCGAGCCAGGAGGCGCTGACCGAGTAGATGAGCGCACTCGTACCGCTGGCCGCCGTCGGCGACCTGTTCCCGCGGGGCATCGCGCAGTACGCCCTCGGGGGCCTGTTCGTCGGTCTCGGCGCGTCCATCATCTACTTCGGCACGGGCATCATCGCGGGCGCGAGCACGTTCCTCGAGTCCACGCTGTCGTACGTCTCCGACGCCGACCGGTTCAACCGCCGGAAGTATCTCGCGTCCCGCGACTGGCGGGTCGTGTTCACCGTCGGCATCGTCGCCGGCGCGGCGGTGTACGCCGTCGCCTTCGCTGGCGGCGCGTGGACGACCGACGTGCAGTGGTGGCGGCTGCTCGGCGGCGGCTTCCTCGTCGGCGTCGGCACCCGCCTCGGCAAAGGGTGTACGTCCGGCCACGGCGTCTGTGGCATCGGCTCGGCGTCGCCGACGTCCATCACGAACGTCGCGACGTTCATGGCCGTCGCCATCGGGACGGCCCAACTCGTGAGCGCACTGGGGGTGAACCCGTGATGAGCGGGAACACCGAGGAACACGGCCCGCTGTTCATGGCCGTGATACTCGCCGGTGGGCTCGTGTTCGGGTTCGGCCTCGCGCTCTCCGGCATGGCGAAACCCGAAATCGTCCTGGACTTCCTCCAGTTCGACGACCTCGGACTGGTGTTCGTGATGGGCGGCGCGGCCGTCGTCTCCGGCGTGACGTTCTTCGTCGGGACGACGTTCCTCGGCGACGCGCCGGTCACCGGCCGGCAGTACACGCGCCGCGTGAAGGAGTTCGACCGGAACGTCCTCCTCGGCGGCGCCGTGTTCGGCGTCGGCTGGGGTATCTCGGGCATCTGTCCGGGCGCGGCGTACGCGAGCGTCGGCATCGGGAACTTCCCCATCCTCTGGGCGATTGCCGGGATGTTCCTCGGCGCGTACGCACAGGGGTACTGGCGGTCGCGCTGACCGGCGGTCAGACGACTGTCGGTCCGGCGGCGGGGGACGCGTTCGTCCGCCGCCGATTAGCACTGCCGTAATCGGTTACGCGAGAACCGTATTCTAGCCGCTTCTATTCACTTTTTCCGCGCCTTTCTTGTTCCACACGAACACTTTTGAGGTAATAGACAGACGTTACCACGAGGGTTGTTCACACCCGACAACAGGTGACTGGGACAGATGGAATTCAACGGCACGTTCGAGTTAGAGGACACGACCGCGGAGGAGGTGTGGCTCGCCCTCTCGGACCCGGCGCTCGTCGCGGAAGCGCTCCCGGGCTGCGAGTTCCTCGTCCGCGTGGACGACGGCGACGTCGACTTCGACGCGCTCCGCGAGGAGTACGCGGACCGCGAGCGCGAACTGACGGCGGACGCCGACGTCATCGAGGAGCGCGCCTTCGAGGAAGGCGCCACGTACGCCGCGCTCGTCCAGATTAGCGTCGGCCCCGTGAATCCGACGTTCGAGACGGTGGTGACCATCGACGAGCGCGAGTTCCCCGAGATGTCGGCGTCCGGCGAGGGCTCCTCGGGCGACAGTTCCTTCGAGATGTCGTCGTCGATGGCGCTCTCGGAGACCGACGACGGCGTCGCCGTCGACTGGAACACCGAAGCCGACGTGTTCGGGCGCGTCGCCCAGATGGGCCAACGCGTCGTGAACCCGGTCGCGAATCGGGTGGTGAAGCGATTCTTCTCGTCGGTCCAACAGCAGCTACGCGACCTCGAGATGGCCGGCGAGGGCGACGGAGAGGAGGAGTCCGGCAAACGAAGCCTCACGGACCGACTGCTCGGTCGGTCGAAGGGAGACAAGTAATGACGACACACGACATCACGCTGACGGTGAACGGCACGGACCACGACCTCGCGGTCGAGTCCCGAACACTACTCGTACACGCGCTCCGGGACGAACTCGGCTACACGGGCACGAACGTCGGCTGCGAGAGCAGTCTCTGTGGCGCCTGCACCGTACTGGTGGACGGCGACGCGGTGAAGTCCTGCACCGAACTCGCGGTGCGGGCCGACGGCGCCGAGGTAGAGACCGTCGAGGGACTCGCCGACGGCGGCGACTTCCACCCGATACAGGAGGGGTTCCAGGAGGAACACGGCCTGCAGTGCGGTTACTGCACGCCCGGCATGATGCTGTCCGCGGTGGACCTCCTGGACGAGAACCCCGACCCGGACGACGAGGAAATCCGGGAGGCACTGGAGGGGAATCTCTGTCGCTGCACGGGCTACCAGAACATCGTGAACGCGGTGCAGAACGCCGCCGGCCAGATGAGCGGGGCGGTCGCGGACGGCGGGAAGGAGATGGACCTGACGCGGGAGTATCCGACCGGCGACGACGCCTCGGGGGGTGATTCGGCGTGAGCATCGACTCCATCGACCCGGACGACGTGGACGCCGCGGACATCCTCGGGTCCGCCATCGAGCGCCGCGAAGACCCCGCGCTGATTACGGGGAACGCGGAGTACACGGACGACATCGAGTTACCGAACACCGCCCACGCCGCGATTCTGCGGAGCCAGTACGCCCACGCCACCATCGAGGACGTGGACACGAGCGACGCCGAGACGATGGACGGCGTGGTCGGCGTCTACACGCACGACGACCTCGCGCGCGACGACACGCCCGGCGACCTGCCGTTCTTGATTCCGGTGGCGTGGCAGCTCCCGAGCCTGAACGACGTCGACCACCCGATGCTCGCGGACGGGCGAGTGCGCTACCAGGGCGACGCCATCGCCGTCGTGGTCGCCGACGAGCGCTACCTCGCGCACGACGCGCTCGACAACATCGACGTGGACTACGAGCGCCGTGACGCCGTGACGAACCCGAGCGACGCCCTCGCGGGGGACGCGCCACAACTCCACAGCGAGGGCGACCGGAACGTCGCCTTCGACTGGGAAATCGGCGACGAGGACAAGACCGACGACGCGTTCGCGGACGCCGACAACGTCGTCGAGTTCGAGGCCGACAACCAACTCCTGATTCCGAACGCGATGGAGCCGCGGGCGGCGGTCGCGGACTACAACCCAGGGACCGACGAGTTGGACGTGTTCATGACGACCCAGAACCCCCACGTCCACCGCCTCCTGATGTCCGGCGTGCTCGGGCATCCCGAGCACAAACTCCGCATCAAGGCGCCGGACGTGGGCGGCGGGTTCGGGTCGAAGATTCACCACTACGCCGACGAGGCGCTCGTGGCGTGGGCGGCGAAACACCTCGAACGCCCCGTGAAGTGGGTGGCGACGCGCTCGGAGACGTACCTCACGGACGCGCAGGGCCGCGGCCACGAGACGACCGCCGAACTCGCGGTGAGCGACGACGGCGACATCGAGGGCTTTCGCGTGGACACGAAGGCGAACATGGGCGCGTACCTGTCGACGTTCGCGCCCGCCGTGCCGACGTGGCTGTACGGGACGCTGCTCTCCGGCCAGTACGACATACCGGCCATCCACGCGTCCGTGAAAGGCGCGTACACGAACGTCCCGCCGGTGGACGCCTACCGGGGCGCGGGCCGCCCGGAGGCCTCCTTCGTCGTGGAGCGAATCATGCACCTCGCGGCGAAACAGTTGGACATAGACCCCGTGGAGTTCCGGAAGCGGAACTTCGTCGCGGACGACGACTTCCCGTTCGAGACGGAGGTCGCCGTCGTCTACGACTCCGGCGAGTACGAGAAACCGATGGACGAGGCGCTGGAGATGGTCGGCTACGAGGACTTCCGTGAGCGCCAAGAACAGGCCCGCGAGGAGGGCCGGTACCTCGGCGTCGGGTTCTCGTGTTACATCGAGGCGTGTGGGCTCGCGCCCTCCGAGTTGGCGGGCCAACTCGGCGCGCAGGCCGGCCTCTGGGAGTCCAGTCTCGTGCGCTTCCACCCCTCCGGGACGGTGACGGCGTTCTGTGGCACGTCCGGGCACGGGCAGGGCCACGGCACGACGTACGCCCAAATCGTCGCGAACGAACTCGGCATCCCCTACGACGACGTGGAGGTCGTGGAGGGCGACACCGACGAGATTCCCCACGGGATGGGGACCTACGGCTCCCGGTCGGCGGCGGTCGGCGGGAGTTCGCTCGTGAAGAGCGCCGAGAAGGTCGTCGAGAAGGGCAAGCAGATAGCCGCCCACCAACTCGAGGCCGACCCGGAGGACGTGGAGTTCGACGACGGCACGTACCGGGTGGCGGGCGCGCCCGACCGCTCTATCGGCATCAAGGACGTGGCGGGGCAGGCGTACCTCGCCCACGACATGCCCGACGGCGAGGAACCGGGCCTGGAGGCCACGTCGTTCTACGACCCGGACAACTTCGTGTTCCCGTTCGGGACGCACGTCGCCGTCGTGGAGGTCGACCCCGAGTCGGGCGAAATCGAGTTCGAGACGTACGTCGCCGTCGACGACGTGGGGAACCAGATCAACCCGAAAATCGTGGAGGGCCAGATTCACGGCGGCGTCGCGCAGGGCGTCGGGCAGGCGCTCTACGAGGGCGCGGAGTACGACGACAACGGCAACCTCGTGACCGGGTCGATGCAGGACTACGCCGTGCCGAAGGCCGAGCACATCCCCGAGATGGAGACGGGGTCGACGGTGACGCCGAGTCCGCACAACCCCCTCGGCGTGAAGGGCGTCGGAGAGGCGGGCACCATCGCCGCGCCCCAGGCAATCGTGAACGCCGTCTCGGACGCGCTCGACCCGTTCGGCGTGGACGGCGTGGAGATGCCGATGACCGCCGAGCGCGTCTGGCAGGCCGTGAACGAGCAGGCGTCCGCGGACGGTTCTGGTGACGCCGCCGAGAACGGGGGTGAGGAGTGATGTTCCCCGACGAGTTCGAGTACGTCGAGGCCGAGTCCGCCGAGCACGCCGTCGAACTGCTGGACGAGCACGCGACCGAGGAGGTGGAACTGCTCGCCGGCGGGCACAGCCTCCTGCCCGCGATGAAGACCGGCCTGTCGAGTCCGGACGTGCTAATCGACCTCGGGAGCGTCGACGAACTCCGCGGCGTCTCCGCGGACGGCGACACCCTCTCGGTCGGCGCCACGACGCGGTACACCGACTTCCTCGACAGCGACGACGCCCACGAGCACGCGCCGGCGATGGCCGAAGCGGTCGCGCAGGTCGGCGACGTGCAGGTGCGAAATCGCGGGACGGTCGGCGGCAACCTCGCGCACGCCGACCCCGCCTCGGACCTGCCGGCGGCGGCGCTCACGTCGGACGCGACGCTCGTCGCGCTCGGGCCGGACGGGGAGCGCGAGATTCCCGTCGAGGAGTTCTTCTACGGGATGTACGCCACCGACCTCGCGCCCACGGAGATGCTCATCAGCGTCGAGATTCCGTCCGCGAGCGACGCGGTCGGCGCGTACGCGAAGAAGCCGAGTCCGTCCTCCGGGTACGCGATGATAGGCGTCTCAGCCCTGCTGGACGTAGACGGGAACACCGTCCGGGAGGCGCGCGTCGGCGCGAACGGCGCGGTCGGCCAGGGCGTCCTCCTCCCGTCCGTCGCGGACGCCATCGAGGGCGAGGCGCTCGACGAGGACAGCGTCGCGGCGGCCGCCGAGCACGCCACCGAGGACGTCGACGAGGCGATGCTGATGGACGACATCCAGGCCTCCGGAGAGTTCCGCGCCCAACTCCTGGAGGTGTACGCGGAGCGCGCGCTGCTCGCGGCGATGGAGGAGGCGTCGGCGCCCGCGGCGGCCGACTGACACGCCACGCGCCCCCGTCCACGGGGTGTGTGAGCAACGCCCATTTATTGACTCGCGCCCAACCACGAACGAGGAATGACAGACGACCGCAGGACGGCGTTCGCGGACGCCACGGAGGCGGACGTGCGGGCGGCGTTCGACGCGCAGGACTACGTCGCCGACGACGACATCGTGACCACGGTGTCGCTCGCGCTCCGCCTCGGGAAGCCCCTGCTCGTGGAGGGCGAACCGGGCGCCGGGAAGACCGAACTCGCGAAGGTGCTCGCCGCCGGCTTCGGCACCGACCTCGTGCGCCTCCAGTGCTACGAGGGGCTCACGGCCGAGAGCGCGCTCTACGAGTGGAACTACACGAAACAACTGCTCGCGGTGCAGGCGGGCGACGGCGAGGACGGCGTGTTCACCGAGGAGTACCTGCTCGAACGACCGCTCCTCCGCGCGCTCCGCGGCGGCAGCGACGACAGCCCCCCGGTCCTGCTCATCGACGAGGTGGACCGCGCGGACGAGGAGTTCGAGGCGCTGTTGCTCGAAGTCCTGAGCGACTTCCAGGTCTCCGTCCCCGAACTCGGTACCGTCGCCGCCGAGACGCCGCCGGTGGTCGTCATCACGTCGAACCGCACGCGGGCGCTCAGCGACGCGCTGAAGCGTCGGTGCCTGTTCCTGCACGTCGAACCGCCGTCCTTCGAGAAGGAGCGCGCGATTCTCGAACGCAAAGTCCCCGAGTTGGACGGCGCCGTCGCCGCCGAACTCTGCGGCGCGGCCGGCCGCCTGCGCGAGGAACCCCTGCGGAAGCCGCCGGGCGCCGCCGAGACCATCGACTGGGCGCGCGCGGTCGCCGCGCTCAGGGAGAACGGTGACGAACCGCTGTCTGCGAGTGAGGTCGAGCAGACCCTCGGGACGCTCCTGAAGGAGGTCGAGGACGTGGAGCGCGTGGACGACGACCTGCTCCGCGAACTGCTGGACGCGGCGACCGAGGCCCGCGAGGCGGCGACGGCGGAATGACCGACGCGCCCGACGTCGTCGCGGCCCGCGATCACGTCCGGGACGAACTCGTGCGGTTCGCGCGCTCGCTCCGCCAGGCGGGCGTGGACGTGCCGGCGAACGCGCACACGACCGCAGCGCGAGCGCTCGTGGAACTCGGGTTCGGCGACGAGGACCGCGCTCGCGCCGGCCTCCGGGCGTGTCTCGTCACGGACGCCCGCGACGCGGAGACGTTCGACCGACTGTTCGCGGAGTTCTGGCGGCGGCTCACGGCGGGCCTCGGGCCGACGGGGCCGGCGGACCGACAGGAGGACGCCCCGGAGGGCGCGCTCGCTCCGATGGGCGACCCGGCCGACAGCGAGCGCGCAGACGTGGACACCGGCGAGGACGGCGCGAGCGACGAACAGGAGGTCGGCGTGCTGTCGGCGTCGCTCGGCGGCGTCGTGGCGGACGACGCCGAGGAGTCGGGCGACGACACGAGTCTCGGCCGGCAGAGCGCGACCGGCGTCCCCGAACCGATTTCGGTGCCGCCCGTCGAATCCGGAGAGGCGTTCGACCGCGCGTTCGACGCGCTGACGGCGGCGGTCGGCGGTTTGCGGGGGCGGCGCTGGGCGGGCGGGGGCGACGAGCGCGCGGACGCCCGGCGCGCGCTCCGGTCGAGTTTCGGCACCGGCGGGACGGTGCTGTCGGTACCCCGTCGGGAGCGCACCCGGCCCGCCGTGCGCGCCGTCTTCCTCGTGGACGTGAGCCAGTCCGTCCTCGACACGGTCGACCGGGCGTTCCTCCTGCAGTTCCTGCGGCGCGCGCGCCGGGACTGGCGGGACGCCCGCGTGTTCTTCTTCGACGAGGCGCTGCGCGAGGTCTCCGGGGAACTCGACGCGCCGACCCACGCCGCCGTCGTCGAGGCGCTGGAGCGCGCGGAAGCCGAGTGGGGCGGCGGCACGCGCATCGGCGCGTCGCTCGCAGAACTGGACGCCGACGCCGTCGACCACCGGACGGTCGTGTTCGTCGTCAGCGACGGCCTCGAAACGGGAGACGTGGACCGACTGGAGTCGGCGATTGCGGGCGTCTCGCGGCGCGCCGCGAGCGTGCTGTGGCTGAACCCCCTCGCCGCGTCGGCGAGTTACGAGCCGACCGCTCGCGGGATGGCGGCGGCGCTCCCGTTCGTGGACGGCCTGTTCGCGTTCGCGGACGCCGCCGACGTCGCGGAACTCGCGCGCCAACTCGACCGGCACGGCGCGGGCGGCAGAGTGGGCGTCGAGTACGACCCGCGGCGGGCGTGACTACCCCGAGAACAGGCTGTTGTGGACCGGCGCGTACGACGACGGTTCCGTGTCCGACTCGGCGGTGTCGGTGACCGACCGGCCAGCGACGCCGTCCGCGAGGAAGTCCCGGAGCGGCGGGCCGACGGACTCGGGTTCGACGAGGAAGGCGTCGTGGCCGTGGTCGGAGTCGACGACGTGGTGGGCGACCGACGCGTCGCCCGCGCGGAACGACTCGGCGAGGTCCTCGCTCTGGTCGACGGTGAAGTGCCAGTCGCCGGTAAAGGAGAGCACGAGCGCGTCGCCGGGGAACGCGGCGAGCGCGGCGGCGTCGGAGTCGTAGCCGGCGGCGAGGTCGTAGTCGTCCATCGCGCGGACGAGGTAGAGGTAACTGTTCGCGTCGAAGCGCTCGACGAACTGGTCGGCCTGGTAGTCGAGGTACGACTCCACGTCGCGGTACGGGAAGAACGCGGCCGCCGGGTCCGAGGGGAACGCGTCCCCGCCCGCCTCGCGGCCCGCCGTCCGGCGCCCGAACTTCCGGCCGGCGGAGTCCTTCGAGAGGTACATCAAGTGGCCGAGTTGGCGGGCGAGCGCGAGGCCGCGGTCGGGGTGGCTGTCGCCGTAGTAGTCGCCACCGTTCCAGTCCGGGTCGGTGCGGATGGCGCGGCGCGCGACGGCGTTCAGGCCGAGACACTGCGCGTCGAGGCGGGGGGCGGCGGCGACGGCGGCGACGCGGCGCACGTCGTCGGGGAACCGGCGCGCCCAGTCGAGGGCGTTCATCCCGCCGACGCTCCCGCCGACGACGGCGTGCAGGCGTCCAACGCCGAGTTCGTCGAGGAGGCGGCGCTGGCTCCGCGTCCAGTCGCCGACCGTCACGGGCGGGAAGTCGGTGCCGTAGGGGTCGCCGTCCGGCCCCTCGGCCGACGGGCCGTCCGTGCCGTAACACGACCCGGGGACGTTCGCGCAGACGACGAAGTAGTCGTTCGTGTCGATGGCTTTCCCCGGGCCAACGACGCTCCGCCACCAGCCGTGGCCCTGCCCCGCGACGCCGTCTGGACTGTCGGCGACGTGCTGGCTCCCGGTGAGCGCGTGACAGACGAGGACCGCGTTCCGCCCGTCGAACTCGCCGTACGTCTCGTAGGCGACGGTGAGGTCCTCGACGGCCTGCCCGCTTTCGAACTCGAAGCGACCCAACTCGGCTGTCGGCATCAGTGGGCCTCCCGGAGCGCCCGGTCGAAGTCCGCGAGCACGTCCTCGGTCCCCTCGATGCCGACGGAGACGCGAACCATGTCGGGGCGCACGCCGGCGTCGCGCTGCTCGCTCTCGGAGAGTTGCGCGTGCGTGGTGCTCGCTGGGTGGACGACGAGCGTCTTCGCGTCCCCGACGTTCGCGAGGAACGACGCCAGTTCGACGCCCTCGCAGACCGCCTTCGCGGCGTCGAAGCCGCCCTCCGGGCCGAACGTCAGCATCCCGCCGAAGCCGCCGTCGAGGTACTCGCTGGCCGCGTCGTGGGTCGGGTGGTCGCCGAGGCCGGGGTAGGACACCCACGCCACGTCCGGGTGGTCGTCGAGGAAGTCGGCGAGCGCGGCGGCGTTCTCGCAGTGGCGGTCCACGCGGAGCGGGAGCGTCTGGATTCCCTGCAGCGTCTGCCACGCGTCGAAGGCGCTCTGCCCGGTGCCACACGAGCGCACCGCGCGCTGGCGGACGGCGGCTTCGAGCGCGCGGTCGCCGAAGCGCTCGGTGAAGTCGACGCCGAACGCGGGGTTCTCGCCCGCGAGTTCGGGGAATTCGGCGTCCGGATGGTCCCACGGGAAGGTGCCGCCGTCCACGACGACGCCGCCGAGTGTGGTGCCGGCGCCGTGGAGCCACTTCGTCGTGGACGCCCACACCACGTCCGCGCCGTGCTCGATGGGGCGACAGAGGTGGGGCGTGGCGAACGTGTTGTCGACGACCAGCGGGACGGCGTGGTCGTGCGCGACCTCGGCGAGCGCGTCGAAGTCGGGCGTGACGAGTGAGGGGTTGGCGATGGTCTCGACGTGGACGAACGCGGTGTCGTCGTCGATGGCGTCGGCGACGGCGTCGGGGTCGAGGGCGTCGACGGTGCGCGTCTCGACGCCGCGCTTGCCCGCGGTGTGCGCGAAGTAGGAGGCGGTGCCGCCGTACATCTCCTCGCCTGCAACGATGTTTCGCCCCGCTTCGGCGAGCGTCGTGGTGATGGCGTCGATGGCGCCCATGCCGGCGTTCGTCGCGACGGCGCCGGTGCCGCCGTGGAGGCTGGCGAGCCGGTCTTCGAGCGCCGACGTGGTGGGGTTGGAGATGCGCGAGTAGACGTCGGCCTCGGAGTCGAGCGCGTACCGGGCGGCCGCCTCGTCGGCGTCCGGGAAGACGTACGACGTGGTCTGGTGAATCGGCGGGGCGCGCGCCCCGGTCTCGTCGGGGTCGTAGCCCGCGTGGACGCTCCGCGTCCGGCGGTCGTAGGCCTCGCCGTCCGGCGCGCCGTCCCCGTCGCTCGCGTCAGTCATGTGCTATAGTTATAGAACTACTATAGAATATGCGTAGCAGTTACGGCAACGCTTGCGGAATCGCGCCGCTTCCACCGCGTACTTGGCAGTTCGCTCCCACGACTCGGACATGGACTGCCGGAACCGACCGACCGGCCCGCGTCCGGAACCCCCGCGGTGGACGGTCGGCGCGCGAGCGAACGCCGGACGGAGGGCGCCGTGAGCGACGTCCGACGCGAACGCGCGTCCCTCGCCGGCGTCGTGTTCGCCGTGCTGTTCGCGCAAGTCCTCCTCTACCCCGGCGCCACCGACCTCGTCGCCGCGTTCGACGCCAGCGACCCCGAGACCGCCAGCCGGTGGTTCCTCGCCGCCGAATTCGGCGCGTTCGTCGCGTTCGCCGGCGTCTGGGGCGCGCTCAGCGACCGCGCCGGCCGCCGCGTCCCCTTCATCGCGATGGGCGCCGTCGCCGGCGGCGTCGGCTACGGCGCGCTCGCCGCCGCGAACGTCCGCCTCGCCGGCGCGCTCGTTCTCCGCGCCGCACAGGGCGCCGTCACCATCGGCGCGTTCTCCCTCGCGATGACGATGCTGATGGACCTCTCGGACGACCACGGCAAGAACATGGGCGCCGCCGGCATCGCCATCGGCCTCGGCACCGCGCTCGGCGCGCCCGTCGGCGGCGAACTCACCGAAATCGCGCCCCGCCTCCCGCTCGTCGTCGGCGGCGCCGTCCTCGCGCTGGCGGGCGTCTTCGCGCTCCGCGTCCCCGACCGCGCGCCCGAGGGCCACGGCGACTCGCTGCGCGCCGGCCTCCGCGTCCTCTCGAATCGCCCGTCGCTGTCCGTCCCGTACGCGTTCGGGTTCATCGACCGGTTCACCGCCGGCTTCTTCGCGCTCGTCGGCACGCTGTACTTCCGACAGGAGTTCGGCCTCGACGCCGGCGCGACGGGGCTCACGCTCGCGTTGTTCTTCGCGCCGTTCGCGCTCCTCCAGTACCCCTTCGGCCGGCTCTCGGACCGCATCGGCCGCACGATACCCATCGCCGTCGGCTCCGCCACGTACGGCCTCGCCGTCGTCGGCGTCGGCTTCGCGCCCGCGCTCGGCCTCGCGCAGGGCGGCATGGTCGTCGTCGGCGTGCTCGGCGCGCTGATGGCGCCCGCCACGATGGCGCTCGTCACCGACATCGCGGGCGACGACGAGCGCGGCGTCGGCATGGCCGGCTTCAACGCCGCCGGGTCGCTGGGCTTCCTCGCCGGCATCGTCGGCGGCGGCTGGGTCGCAGAAAGCTGGGGGTTCGAATCCGCGTTCCTCCTCGCCGGCGGCACGGAACTGCTGTTGGCCGCGCTCGCGCTCCCGGCGCTACTGCGCCTCGATTAGCGCAGGCACTCGCGGGCCGCGTCCAGCGCGGCCTCGGTGTCGGCGTCGACGCCGACCTCGCGGAACGCTTCCCCGATGGTGCGAATCCCGCGGAGAATCTGCTCGCTGGACAGGCCGCCCATGTTCGACACGCGGAAGATGTCGCCGCCGAGGTGGGCCTGCCCGCCGCTGATGGAGACGCCCCGTGCTTCGACGGCGTCGAAAAAGGCGGGCGCGTCGTCGCCGCGGGCGCCCTCCGGCAGGCGAATCGCGGTGAGCGTGTTCGAGAACTCGGCGTGCTCGTTCAGGTCCGGGAACGACTCGAGGCCCATCGCCCAGAACGCCTCCCTGAAGGCCTCTGACTGCCGGCGGTGGCGCGCGATGCGGTCGGGCATCCCCTCCTCGTGGATGTCCGCGGTCGCTTCGGCCAGCCCACGGAACAGGGGGACGGCGCTCGTGAAGGGCGTCTGGTGGGAGTCGGCCTTCCGGAGGTGCCAGTCGAGGTCCTCGTAGAACGGCGCCTTCTCGCCGTCCACGTGCGGTTTCGCGTCGTCGGCGACGTACAGCGCGCTGACGCCCGGCGGCGCCGCGAGCGCCTTCTGGCCGTCGGTCACGGCCACGTCGACGTGCCAGTCGTCGATGCGGAACTCGTCGCCGCCGATGCTCGTCACGCCGTCCACGACGTAGCGGGCGTCGTGCTCGGCGGCTATCTCGCCGACCGCCTCCACGGGGTTCAGGACGCCCGTGCTCGTCTCGTTGTGGACCATCGTCACCACCTCGGTCTCGTCGGTGACGGCGTCCGCGACGGCGTCGAGGTCGACGGACTCCCCCCAGTCGAAGGCCACCTGGGTCGCGTCGCCGTGCCGGTCCGCGATGCGCGCGAACCGACGCCCGAACTTCCCGTTGACGACCGACACGACCTCGCTGTGGCGGTCGGTCAGATTCGCGACGGCGGCCTCCATCCCCATCGTCGCCGTGCCGTTCAGAATCAGCGAGGTGCCGCCCGCGGACGTGCTCGCGCCGTCGGGCGTCGAGTGCTCGAACACGTAATCGAGGTGGGTCTGGGCTCGCTCGTAGACGGCCTCGAAGGCCGCGGAGCGATGCGAGACCATCGGCTCGCTCATCGCCTCGCGGACCTCGCGAGTCACCGGGACGGGACCGGGGTTCAAGAGGAGGAAGTCCTCGCGCATACCGGAGACAGGTCGCCGGACCGGATAAGGAGGCGGGGTGGGTGCAACTCCTGCCGAGTGTCCGTCCCCCAATCGCTTACCACCCCGCCCCGCCTACCCCGGTGTATGCCCGACGCCGAGGAGGACGCCCCCGAGGACAACCCCTACGTCCGCGACCCGGACACCGACTTCGTGCCGGCCGCGGACCTCGACGCCGAGGCGGCCGCCGCCGAGGCCGAACGCCTCAGGGAGGCGATTCGCTACCACGACTACCGGTACTACGTCGCGAACGACCCCGTCATCGGGGACCGAGCGTACGACGCGCTGTTCTCGCGCCTGCAGGAGTTGGAGGACGCCTTCGACGTAGCGACCGAGGACAGCCCTACCCGCCGGGTGGGCGGCGAACCGCTCGACGAACTCGATTCCGTCGACCACGTCGCGCCTCTGCTCTCCATCGACTCCAGCGGCGACGAGGCCGACGTGCGGGACTTCGTCGCGCGCGTCGAACGCGAGGTCGGCGACGCCCGATTCGTCTGCGAACCGAAGTTCGACGGCCTCTCCGTCGAAGTCGTCTACGAGGACGGCGAGTACGTCCGCGCCGCCACCCGCGGCGACGGCGAGACGGGCGAGGACGTGACCGAGAACGTCCGCACCATCGAGAGCGTCCCCCAGCGCCTGCGGGGCGACCCGCCCGCGTTCCTCGTCGTGCGCGGCGAAGTCTACATCCCCCGTGACGCGTTCCAGGCGTACAACGCCGAGCGCGTGGAGCGCGGCGACGACGCGTTCGCCAACCCCCGGAACGCCGCCGCGGGCACGCTCCGCCAACTCGACCCGAGTGTCACCGCCGAGCGCCCGCTCGACTGTTTCTTCTACGATGTGTTGGCTGCAGGTGAGTCCCGCGACGCGGTCGAACCGGACGCCTCGCGGGGCGGCCTCGACGCCGGCATCG
The DNA here is from genome assembly GCF_021233415.1 of Halobacterium litoreum. Taxonomy (NCBI): domain Archaea; kingdom Methanobacteriati; phylum Methanobacteriota; class Halobacteria; order Halobacteriales; family Halobacteriaceae; genus Halobacterium; species Halobacterium litoreum. Next base: position 2,534,616 of record NZ_CP089466.1, read on the forward strand.
ACACGCACTGGGCCGAACACGAGGCGCTCCCGACGTGGGGGCTGAAAGTCAACGACCGCGCCGAGCGCGTGGAGACGGCGGACGAAATCGTGGCGTACCGGAACGACCTCGGCGCGGAGCGAGAGGACCTGAACTACGAAATCGACGGCGTCGTCGTGAAAGTCGACGACCGCCGGCAGTGCGTCGAACTCGGCGTGACGGCCCGACACTACCGGTGGGCGTACGCCTACAAGTTCCCGGCGCGCTCGGAGGTGACGACCATCTCGGACGTGGTCGTGCAGGTCGGGCGGACGGGCCGCCTGACGCCGGTCGCGCTCCTCGAACCCGTCGAAGTCGGCGGCGTGACGGTGTCGCGGGCGAGCCTCCACAACCCCGAGGAGATAGCCGAGATGGGCGTCGGCGTCGGCGACGAGGTGCGCGTCCAGCGCGCCGGCGACGTGATTCCGTACGTCGAGGAAGTCGTCGCGTCCCACTCCGAGGGGCACTTCGAGTTCCCGGATGCGTGCCCGCGCTGCGGGAGCGACGTGGAGTTCGACGGACCGATGGCGTACTGCACGGGCGGCCTCGCGTGCCCCGCCCAACTCGTGCGGTCGGTCGGCTACTTCGCGAGCGTGCTGGACGTGGAGGGCATCGGCGAGCAGGCCGCCGAGCAGTTCGTCGACTCGGGGCTGGTCGAACACGACGTGGCGGACCTCTACGACCGGTCGGTCGACGAGATAGCGGAACTAGAGGGGTGGGGCGAGACGAGCGCGCAGAACCTGAAAGCCGAACTGGACGCCGCGCGCCACCCGCCGCTCGGGAAGTTCCTCGCGTCCATCGGCATCCCCGAGGTCGGACCGACCGTCGCGCGCGACGTGGCCGCCGAGTTCGGGACGCTGGACGCGGTGCTGGACGCCAGCGAGGCCGACTTCCGCGCCGTCGACGGCGTCGGCGACGTGGTCGCACGCCACCTTCGGGAGTTCCTCGATAACGACCGGAACCGCCGCGTCATCGAGCGCCTGCGCGACGAGTCCCGACTCGGCGAACCCGAACCGGTCGAATCCACCGACGGCGACGCGCTCGACGGCCTGACGTTCGTGTTCACCGGGAGCGTCGAGGACTGGACGCGCGGCGACCTGCAGGCCCTCGTGGGGCGCCACGGCGCGAACGCCACGTCGTCGGTCTCCGGGAACACCGACTACCTCGTCGTCGGCGCCAATCCGGGCCAGTCGAAGCGCGAGGACGCCGACGCCAACGACGTTCCACAGATTTCGCCCGCGGAGTTCTTCGAGTTGCTCGCCGAGCGCGGCGTCGACCCAACGCGGTGACGGCGGCTTACACCTCGACGGTCGGCAGTTCCACCGCGAACACCGCTCCCCTCGGGTCGTTGTCCTCGACCCACACTCTGCCGCCGTACGTCTCCACGAGCGACCGCACGAGGTAGAGGCCGACACCGGTACCCGCGCTGTTCAATCCCTTCTCGCCCTTCCCGAAGACGTCCTCCTTCCGGCTGTCCGGCACGCCCGGCCCGTTGTCCGCCACGCGAACCACGACCGACTCGTCGCGCGGTTCGGCGGACACCGTCACCGCGGGGGCGTCCGTGTCGTTGTGCTGGACGGCGTTCTTCAGGAGGTTCCGGAACACCGAGTCGAGGAGTTCGTTCGCGAGAACGGTTCGGGCCGGAAGCTCGCCCGCCACCGTCACGTCGGCGTCCGCGTACGCGTCCCGGAGTTCGGCGACTTCGCGCTCCAGTACGGACGCCAGCCCGACCGCGTGGGTCGTCGTCTCCTCGGTCATCATCACGCCCGCGAGCTCCCGGGCCGTCTCCGTCAGTTCGACCGCCTGCGACGCGCCCTCCTGTATCTTCCCGACGTGAGCCCGGCCCGCGTCGTCGACGTGGTCGGCGGCCATGTCCGCGTACGCGGTCACCAACTGGAGGTTGTTCCGGATGTCGTGGCGAACCACCTGATTCAGGACTTCGAGGTCGTCGCGTTGGCTCTCCAGGCGCTGCTCGTAGCGCTCGCGCTCCGTGACGTCCTGGATGGCCCCGTCGTACACCGTCTCGCCGTCCACCTCGTGAGCTATCGCGGTCACCGACCCCCAGATGGTGTCGCCGGACAGCGTCTCCAAGCGGAGATGTTCGTCACGAACGACGCCGCGCTCGGTGAGGCGCTCGACGAACGCCCGGCACGCCGACGGGTCGGCGAAGAAACTCGCCACCGGCCGCGCGCGCAGGTCGGCCTTCGACTCCGCGTCGAGGATGTCGACCATCTTCTCGTTTACCAACCGGAACCCGTCGTCGGTGTCCGACGCGTGCTGGTAGACGCCGACCGGCAGCGTCTCCAGCAGTCGCTCGGAGCGCTCCAGGGCCTGCTCGCGCTCCCGAACCGTCGTCACGTCCCGCGTCGCACCGACCAGTTGGACGACCTCGTCGTCCACGACGACCGGCGCGATTCGCGTGTCCCAGTGGGACCCGGGCTCGGGGACCGACAGCTCCTCGACGTACTCTATCGGTTCCCGTCGGGTCACGCACTCGCGATAGCGGGCGGCGATGTCGCCGCCGTCGTCCGGACCGAACGCCTCCTCGACCGTCCGTCCGGTCAGCTGTTCGTTCGACAGCCCCGTCAGTCGCTCGTAGGCGCCGTTCACGCGCGTCAGCCGGAACTCGTCGGCGCCCCCGCCCACGTCGACCACGAACAGCGCGTCCTGCGTGTTCTCGAACAGCGTCTCGGCGCGCTCCTGGTCGCGCTGGCGGCCGCGGCGACCGGTGACGTCCCGGCTACTCACGAGCAGGCCGTCGATCGCGTCGTTCTCTCGCGGGTCTCGAATCGTCGACTCGATCCACGTCCACGACCCGTCGGCGTGCCGGAACCGCACTTCGACGGACACCGGTTCGCCCGGATTCGACGTGGCCTCGGTCAGCGCGTCCGCGACCTTTCGGCGGTCCGCGGGGTGCTGGTAGTCGAAGCCGCTCTCCCCGACGAGGTCCTCGGGGTCGTAGCCGAGGACGCGACGCACCGACGAGCTGACGTACGTGATGGTGCCGTCCTCGTCGACGATGGTGAGCACGTCACTCGAAAGCGAGACCATCTCGTGGTGGAGCGACTCGTCGAAGGGTTCGCCGGACTGGTCGGCCGCGGCCCGGAGGACGACGAGGACAGACGCGTCGCGGTCGTCGCCGAGTCGAGTGACGCGCGCGCCGACGCGTTCCGCCGACGCGCCGTCGGCCGGCGCGACGGTCGCCTGCACGTGGCGCTCGTCGGTCTCCAGGGACGCCACGACCGACACGGCGTCCCGGAGCCGAGAGAACCCCTCGGCGAACACGCGGTCGAGGTCGGTGTACGACGAACCGGTGACCGCGTCGCGGTCGAGGGCGGTCGTGTCGAGGAACTGGTCGTTCGCGTAGGCGACTGCACCGCCGTCGTCGATTGCGAGTACTGGCTCCGGGAACTGGTCGGCGACGGTCGCGGCGTCCATCATTACTGTCGTTGGCCCTCAATACTCGTCGTCTTACTTAGCGACTAGGGTTGCGTTCACGACCGACGACGCGCTATCAAGCGGAGAAAACGCGAGCCCACCCAGTCGGTTCCCGTCGGCGAGCAGCGACGCCGCTACGCGACTGGAAAGCGGAAAAAACCGCCCTAGATTCAGAGACCGGAGTTACGCGCGGACGACGTTCGTCGCGCGCGGACCCTTGGGTGCCTGTTCGATGTCGAACTCGATTTCCGTGCCCTCCGTGAGGTCCGCGCCGCCCACGTCTTCCATGTGGAAGAAAACGTCGTCGTCAGCGTCCTCGGTGGAAATGAAACCGTAACCGCCAGTCTGGTTGAAGAAGTCAACCTTACCTTCTGCCATTGCAAACAAACACAGGGCCGTTTCGGGGATAAGGGTTCCGAGGGTCGCGTTACCACGACCGTCCGGTGGACGAGCGTCTAAAATACCGCTGTTTCACACGAACTTTCGGACAGTCACGTCAAGCGTGTCCAAGTCGAGGATGGGCGCGGTGGCGACGTCGGGGTCGATGTTGACGGACTTCTGGAACTCGGTCTGGTGTTGCCAGCAGCCGGAGTTGACCAGGCGGACGTTGTGGTAGCCGCCGACGCCGAGCTTGTGGACGTGGCCGGTGTGGAAGACGTCGGGCACCTCGTCGACGACGAGGTAGTCTTTCTCCTCGGGCGCGAGGCGGGTGCGGCCGCCGAACTGCGGGGCGACGTGGCGCTTCCGGAGGAGGTGTTCCATCGCGCGATGGGGGTGGTCGTAGGACACTTCGTCGCCCGGATACTCGGCGATGACCTCGTCGATGGAGACGCCGTGATACATCAGGACGGAGACGCCCTCGATGGTGACGGTGGATGGGTTGCCGGTGAACTGGGCGTCGTGTGCGCTCATGATGTCCCGGAGTTCCTCGTCGAACGCCGGCTGGGGTTCGGCGAGGCGGACGGCGTCGTGGTTCCCCGGAATCATCACGATTTCCATGTCGCCGGGCACGTCCTTGAGGCGCTCCGAGAACGCCTCGTACTGCTCGTAGAGGTCGACGATGTCGAGTTCCTCGTCCTGGTCGGGGTAGACGCCGACGCCCTCGACCATGTCGCCCGCGACGAGCAGGTACTCCACCGTCTCCGCCTCTGGGGTGTGGAGCCAGTCCGCGAACGCGTCCCACGCCTCGCCCGCGAACTCCTGGCTGCCGACGTGGACGTCGGAGACGAGCGCCGCCTGCACGTGGCGGTCGGCGGTGCTGGGGTCGTGCGTGCGCGGGATGTCGGGGAAGTGGAGGTCGTCCGCGAAGATGATGCCGCCGTCGTCCGAGAGCGTCCCCTCGACGGCGATGACCTCGTCCATGAGGAGTTCGTCGACGTGCGCGGCGATGTCGCGGTCTTTCATCACGAGCGCGGGGAACACGCCGTTCGTGTCCTCCAGTTCGACGAGCCAGTGGCCGCTGGCCGTCGAACGCACGTCGTTGACCATACCGACGACGGCAGCCTCGCTCCCGCCGGGCATCGAGTCGAGCGCGTCCGTCGGGCGGTGGTTCACGCGCCCGCGGAGTTTCTTCGAGAGTTTGTCGTAGCGGTCCCGGAACGTCGCGACGAAGTGCTTGTACTCGCCGGTCCCCGTGGACTCGCCGGTGATGTCGCCGGCGACGTCGACGCTCCGCAGGTCGGCGTTCGCGTCGCGGGCCGACTCCCCGCCACGCTCGACCCCCTTCGTTTCCGGTGGAGTGGTAACCTCTGCCCCACGGTCCGTCGTGGTTTCGGTTCCAGTCGAAGACGTGGTGTGTCGGTCGGCGGGAGTCGAATCGGCGTCCGAGTCGGACGGCCCCCCAGCGCCAGTCGGTTCGGCGTCCGGCGTCGCGTCCGCCAGCACCCCGCGGACGTGGTCGGCGGTGAGCGTGAGCGCGTCGGCGGGCGCCTCGTCGACCGCACGCTCGACGGCGTCGGCCGGGTCGTCCGCGCCCGCGAGCAGAGTCACGGCCTCCCGGTCAGCGTTGTAGCCCCGGCTGGTCAGTTCGCGGACCACCCGCACCGGGGGTTCCAGTGGCACACCACGGTCGAAGGCGCACAGCCAGCAAAAGGGTGGCGGTCCCAGAGAGCCGACAGTTCGACGGGATGCGGTGGCGAGAGGGGAAAGTTGAAACGCGGGAGCGACGAACCGACGAGTGAATGACGACAGGCGACGACGTGCCTGACCCGCTCGGCGGCCCCCGCGACGCCATCCGGTGGTTCCTCCGCACCGAACACCCCGTCGTGTTGTTCGTCCGGGAGGCCGCGTCCAGCGCGCTCGCCGTCGCGCTCGTCGGGATGCTGTTGTTCTCCGTCAGCGGCGTGTGGCCGCCGCTCGTCGCCGTCGAGAGCGGGAGCATGCAGCCGAACATGGAGAAAGGCGACCTCGTGTTCGTGATGGAGGAACACCGCTTCAGCCCCGAGTACGCCACCGGGGAAACCGGGGTCGTCGCCGCACAGGACGCCGGCGAACACGACTTCCGGAAGTTCGGCGGCCCCGGGGACGTCGTCGTCTACAAGCCCTACGGGAACGCCAGGCAGACACCGGTGATACACCGCGCGCGCTTCTGGGTGGACGCCGGCGAGAACTGGTACGACAGGGCAAACGAGAGTTACGTCGACGCCGCGAACTGCGACCAACTCCGGAACTGCCCCGCGCCCCACGCCGGCTTCATCACGAAAGGCGACAACGAACTCACGAACGACTACTACGACCAGGCACGCGGCATCTCCAGTCCGGTCAAACCCGAGTGGATAGAGGGTACCGCCGAGTACCGCATCCCGTGGCTCGGCTGGGTCCGCCTCACCGTCTCCGGCACGGCCGCCGGCGGCACCGTCGCGCCGCCGGTCGTAGTCTGACTCGGTTCTCTCCGTCGGTCAGTCCGCGTACCTCTCCCGTCGATCAGTCCGCGTACAGCGAGTAGACGATGACCGCGAACCCGACGGCAGTCAGCGCGCTCTCCGTCAGCGTCGCGAACGTGCGGTCCATCGCGAGCACCTGGTCCGCGACGCCCGCCAACAGCGACCCGAGCGTGACGAACCCGAAGCCGATAGCGAGCGACCGCAGCGCCGGCGACCCGGTGCGGCGCCACGCCTTCGACGCGAAGTACGTGACGAGACCGCCGAGCAGTAGCGTGACTGTCTTCAACGCGACGACGACCGTGTAGTATCTCATGTTTCCTTGCTCACCTCAGCCCAGAGCGTTTCGAGGCGCTCGTCCGTGGACGACGGCGGCCGAGCGATGCCGACGTCGAGTCGGCGGTCCTCGCCAAGTTGGATGACAACCTCCTCGAACGCGACCTCGTACTTCGTCGTGTGGTGGCCGTCCGGCTGGAGGACCGCCCGCTCCTCCAACAGCGCGGCGTCCGTCAACAGGTCGAGTTTCCGGTAAGTCGTGGACAGCGGGACGCCGCTCTCGTCGGCGATGTCCTTCGCGGTCATCGGTTCGTCGAGCGCCTCGATGATGCTTCGGCACCCCTCGTCGTCCAGCGCGTCGAGGACGTCCTGCAGTTCGGGTGCGTCGTCCGAATCGAACGGGGCGCGCATCAACGTCCGCACGTCGGTAGCCCCGGCGTATAATTCGTTCGACGCGCTCGTCGCACCGGAAATCGCGATTCCCAGGGCCCGAGAACAGTGTTCACCGCGTGGGAACTGCCTGCTCGGTATATGTCAGAGAGCGTCGTAGGACTACTCGGAGGGAAACATTATGAGCCAGCAAACTGCCGGCCCCAACGTATTCGAATCCCGCTTCGGCGGTGTCACGGTCCGCGGCAAAGCCCACAGCCTGAGCGCGTGGTTCGTCCTCGCGCTCCGCCTGATGATGGGGTACGCGTTCCTCAGTTCGGGCGTCGACAAACTCCTCGGCGGCGGGTTCGCCGCCGGCGGCTACCTCACGAACGTCGCCGCCGCGAACGGCAACCCGCTCGAGGGGATGTTCGCGTGGATGGCCAACACCCCGTGGTTCCTCGACTTCGTGAACGTCGCCGTTCCCGTCGGCGAGGCGCTCATCGGCGTCGCGCTCCTGCTCGGCGCAGTCACCCGACTCGCCGCGTTCTTCGGGGCGTTCATGATGCTGATGTTCTACTTCGGGAACTGGAGTGTCGGACACGGCTACGTGAACGGCGACTTCGCGTACATGCTCGTGTTCCTCGCGGTCGCGGCGTTCGGCGCCGGGCGCATCCTCGGCGTGGACGCCTACCTCGAGCGACTCGACGTCGTGAAGCACAACGCGTGGCTGCGCTACCTCCTCGGGTAGCACGCCCGAGACCCGACAGCCGGCTGCGCGCTGGCCACCACCCGACATTTCGGGTGGACCGATCATTTCTTCGATACTGCCGTTACGCGCCACTAGAGGACGTATTGGCAACAGTTCCAGTGGAACTGGAAGGGTGTGTCACGGCCACCCGTTTCGGGTGGAACGCGCCGCAGTTCGAGGAGGGTTGCCATCGACGCACTGTGAGCGTGAACGGAAACGACAACGAGAGCGCGAGCGGTCAGTTGTCGAATCTGGCCTGCACGAACGGCGTGACGTTCTCGATGTCACTCAGCCGGGAGTCGGCTTCGAGGACGGCCTCCGTCTCCTCGACCGGCACCGAGAGCGAGATTTCTTTGGTGCGCCCGTACCGGCCCTTCGACACCACCACGGCGTTGACGATGCCGAGCATGTCGAGTTCTGAGATGAGGTCGGTGACGCGGCGCTGCGTGAGCACGTCGGCGTCCAACTCGTCGCAGAGCGTCTTGTAGATGTTGTACACCTCGCCCGTGTTCACGTTGTGGACGCCGTTGTCCTCCAAGAGGAGGATGGCGTACAGGACGAGTTTGCTCTGGGTCGGGAGCGTGCGCACGACCTCCACCACGCGGTCGAGTTCTATCTTGTCCTGCGCGCGACGCACGTGGGCTTCGGTGACGTCGTCGGACTGGTCGCGCTCCGCGAGTTCCCCCGCCGTCCGGAGCAGGTCGAGGGCTCTGCGGGCGTCCCCGTGTTCCTGCGCGGCGAACGCCGCACACAGCGGGATGACGTCCTCGGAGAGCGCGTTCGCCTTGAACGCCACCTCCGAGCGGTGCTGGAGGATGTCCCGGAGTTGGTTCGCGTCGTACGGCGGGAAGACGATCTCCTCCTCGCCCAGACTCGATTTGACTCGGGGGTCGAGGAAGTCGGTGAACTTCAGGTCGTTCGAGATACCGATAATCGAAACCCGGGAGTTGTCCAACTCGGAGTTCATCCGGGAGAGGTTGTACAGCGTGTCGTCCCCGGACTTCTCGACGAGTTTGTCGATCTCGTCGAGCATGATGACGGCGACGCGTTCCACGTAGTCGACGGCGTCGAAGAACGTCGCGTACACGCGGTCGGTCGGCCACCCCGTCATCGGGACTTCCTCCATCTCCGATTTCTCCTGGAGGAGCGTCTCTATCTGTTCGTCTATCTCGTCGATGGAGTCGAACTGCTCACGGAGGTCACCGAAGTCGTCGGCGTCGTCTCCGGCGCCGGCCCCGTCCTCGGGCGTCGCGTCGAACGCGTCGCCCTCCGTTTCGAGTGCGGACGGGTCGGCCTCGGCCTCGTTCCGGAGGTCTTGGAGTTTCGCGACGCGGTCGTCGACGAACGCCCGGTTCTGCTCGATGAACGTGTTCGCGAGCTGCGCGAGCACGCGGTACTGGGTGTCCGTCACCTCGCAGTTGATGTACTCGACCTCGCAGGGCACGTCGTACTTCTGGGAGGTCTTCTCCAGTTCCTGGCTCACGAACTTCGCGCTCGCGGTCTTCCCGGTCCCCGTCTTCCCGTAGATGAGGATGTTCGACGGCGTCTCGCCCCGCAGCGCGGCGACCAGGATGGTCGCCATGTTGTTGATCTGGTCTTTGCGGTGCGGGAGTTCGTGTGGCGTGTAGGACGGGCGCAGGACCTCCTTGTTCTCGAAGATGGGCTCGCCGCTGAGCAGGTCGTCGAACAGGCCCTCGTCGCCGTCCTCGTCGTCGAGTACGTCGTCGAGGTCGACGTCGAAGTCCCGGTCGGCGCGTCGGCGTCCGTCCGGCGTCGGTTCGTCTGACATGTTTTGCTCGAATACCCCTTCGTTTCGTGTGGAGAGCGGTTTCGGATGACAGCACCCCGGAGAACGCCAGTACCGCCGGTTTCTCGCAGGGCGTATCGAACACCGCTCCAGTTGATGCAGATGAACCAATGGAAACGAGAGAGACTAATAAGTTTCGATGGGTGGTGGCCGGAGCGAAACGACGGGTAGGGAGTTCGTAACGCCGCTTTGTGCGCCGCGACGCGTCAGGTGATGTGGACGAGAACAGTAACGACGGCAATCTGGGGCGGTACGCTTCGAGTGGAACGGAGGCAGCGGGAGAGAATTGGGGGAGAGAGAACGAGGTGAAAAGGAGGGGAGAGTCTGGACGAGTGGGAGGGTGAGTCTGGACGAGTGAGAGGTGCGGGTACGGGAGTCAGCGGGAAGTATGGGGTGCAGGAGTCGACGGGAGGTGTGAGTGCGAAAGTCGACGAGTGACGACGAGGAATGTCTCGGTGGTTCGTTCGGTTCGGGGGCGTCGTAACGTCGACTCGATTCGGTCGCGGTTCGCCGCGCCGACTGTGAATGGTTGTATCGAGTGTCGATCGTGTGCAGGCTCGTGACGGAACGAAGGGAGCAGCGGGAAATACGAGAAGCAGTCGCGGGGAGGGGCGAGCAGCGAGAGAACAACAGGAAAGCAGCGAGAGCGGAGCGGAGGAGTGTGGTGAGAGTGAGACGAGAACGGGTGGAGATTGGAGTGTGGTGGGGTTTCCACTCGAAACGTGGGGGTTGGGGTGCGGGGCGTGGGGTGGCCCCCCACCCCTTCGTTTCGGGTGGAGCGGAGAATAGGCGGGAGAGGTGAGAGAGCGAGATGGGTACTTGATTAGGAAAAGACTAAGTGACTACTGTCAAAACAGAATCCGCAAACCAGAACGAACCGTTAGTTTGGGTGGGGAAGTGGTCTAGTTCTAGTTCTGTCTTGCCGGCTCACTCCCGTTCTCGCGGACACCCCACCGCGGCTCACTCTCGTTCCACCCGAAACGAAGGGGTGGGGGCTAGATGCCCGGTCGTCGACGTCTCTTGGTACCACTCGTCACGAACCACCCGCCCTCTCTTTCTAGTCCAATCCTACCTATTCCCTCACCCCGACCTGTTCCTCCCCAACACTCCGGCTCGTTCTTTCTCAAGCACTCCGCCCCGTCCCTCCCTAGGCACTCCGCCCCGTTTCCCGTCGAGCCGACGTCACGCGGACGGTTCACCGACACACCGGAGTCACCGCCCTCGTTCGACTCGAAACGTCGGCCTACTCCGCGCTCCGGAGACGCCCGTCTGACGTAGGTTTAAGTTGTCTCGCCGGGAGTTCTCCAGATAACCGTCCGTATCCTGCGTCAAACATACAAGGCGCGGGGTGCGTATGGAGGTCAAGGATGGGACTGTTCGCAGAACTCAGAGACAGCATCTCTCGGGTCACGTCGAGCCTGTTCGACGACGACTCGGAACCGAAACGAATCGGGATTTACGGACCGCCTAACGCGGGGAAAACGACCCTCGCGAACCGCATCGCCCGCGACTGGACGGGCGACGCGGTCGGTCCCGAGAGCCACATCCCTCACGAGACGCGTCGCGCGCGCCGAAAGGAGAACGTCGAGATCGAACGCAACGGGAAGACCGTCAACATCGACATCGTCGACACGCCCGGCGTGACGACGAAAGTCGACTACTCGGAGTTCCTCGAACACGACATGGAAAAAGAGGAGGCCGTGCGTCGCTCCCGCGAGGCGACCGAGGGGGTCGCCGAGGCGATGCACTGGCTCCGCGAGGACGTTGACGGCGTCATCTACGTGCTGGACTCGACGACCGACCCGTTCACGCAGGTGAACACGATGCTCATCGGCATCATCGAGTCCCGGGACCTCCCGGTGCTCATCCTCGCGAACAAGACGGACCTCGAGGACGCCAACATCCAGCAGATCTCGAACGCGTTCCCGCAACACGAGACGATTCCGCTCTCGGCGCTGGAAGGCGAGAACATGGACGAGGTCTACGAGAAGATCGCGGAGTACTTCGCGTGATTGTCCATGCCTGAAACTACCAGCGGCGACGGGCCCGAAGAGGGCGTCCAGGTCGACCTCATCAGTAGCGAACGCATGTCCGGGAAGACGTCGATGGAGAAGATTCGACTCATCCTCGACGGCGTCCGGGACGGCAACATCGTCGTCCTCGAGTCCGGCTTGACGCCCGACGAGGAGTCGAAACTCATCGAGGTGACGATGAGCGAGATCAACCCGGACGGCTTCTCCGGCATCGAAATCGAGAGTTTCCCGCAGTCCGAGACCAACGACACGAGTCTCCTCGGTCGCCTGATGGGCAAACAGGAGTCCTCGAAGTTGACGGTCATCGGGCCGGCGAACCAGATTCAGTCGCTGCACAAGGACGAGACCCTCATCAGCGCGCTCATCTCACGCAAGTAATGCCCCACCAGTGTACGAACTGCGGGCACGTCTTCGACGACGGCTCGAAGGAGATGCTCTCGGGGTGTCCCGACTGCGGCGGGAACAAGTTCCAGTACCACCCGGGTGACGTCCCCGAGGAGCCGTCCGAGGACGCCGAACCGCCCGAGCGCGAGTCCGGGTCGGTGAGCGGCGCGGTGGGTCGCGCCGCGAACAAGGTTCGGGACGCGGTGTCCCGTGATTCCTCGCCCGAGCGCGACGCACGCGCGGAGCACTCGAAAGACGAGGGTGCAGACGCGAGCGCGGACGACGCTCCACCCGAAACGTCGGCGTCTGCGGACGTGTCCATCGAGTCCGCGTCCGCCGCGGCCGACGACTCGCCGGCGACGGAGGCGTCGACCGGGAGCGGCGCTGCACCCGAAACGGGGGGCGTCGAGGACGCCGGGCCGGCCGGTGGCGCCGTCGACTCCGAGTCGGACACATCGCAGTCCGACGCGACGGCCGCCGATTCCGGCACCGGCGGCGCCGAAGCAGTGGACGCCAGCACGTCCGACACCGAGGACACGGCCCAGGCGTCCGCGCGAAGCGAAGTCGTCGACCGGAACGTCCTCCCGGACGCCTCCGAGGGCCGGGTCGTCAAAGAGCCCGACGACGAGGAGGACCGACCGGACCTCGAAGCGCTCCGGCAGGAACTGAACGACCAGTTCGAGTCCATCCGCATCGTCGCACCCGGCCAGTACGAACTCAACCTCATGGAGTTGTACGACCGCCAGGAGTACATCATCGCGCTCCAGGAGGACGGCCAGTACGTCATCGAGGTGCCGGACGCGTGGGACGCGCCGGACCCGACCGACGCCGAGTAGCGAGCAGTCCCAACTTCCATCCTTCACACCGCCGTTTCCACTCGACAGCGCCGCGGCCACCGCGCTCTCGTTTCGTCGCTTGCCGCGTGGCGAAGTTGTTTTCCGCTGTGGCGTCGCGTCTCCGATAGATGACGCTTCGCAGACGAATCCGGGCGCGCCTCGCGGCCGTCGTCGCGGCGCTGGCGCGCGGATTCGGGGCGCTCCAGTCGTGGCTCGCCGGCGTCCTCGCGGCGTTCCCGGCGTTGCTCGCTCGCCTCGGCCTCGTCGACCGCTCGAAGGGCGAGGAGGCGTTCGACCTCGCGGTGCCGGCGATGGTGACCGGCGGTCTGCGCACGCTGCTGCGCACCGCCGACTTCCTGATGGTGAGCATCGCCGCCGGCTCCACCGCGGTCGCCGCCCTCGAGTTCGGGTTCCAGTACTACTTCATCCCGTTCGGCCTCGCGCTCGCGCTCACTTCCGGCACCATCAGCGTCGTCTCCCGGCTGAAGGGCGCCGAGGACGACGTGGGCGCTGACTTCGCCATCAAGCAGTCGCTGTGGCTCTCCCTCATCGTCTCAGTCCCCATCACCGTCGGGACGTGGCTGTACGCCGACCCGCTCGTCGCGCTGCTCGCGAGCGACCCCGAGACCACGCGACTCGGCGCGGACTACCTCCGCGTCGTGATGCTCTCCGTCGCGTTCCGGTTCTGGAGCATGACCGCCGCCCGCGCGCTCGCCGGCGCGGGCGACACCCGCACCCCGATGTACGTCCGTCTCGTGACGCTCCCGACGAACATCGCGTTGAACGCGGTGCTCATCTTCGGCCTGTGGGTGTTCCCGGAACTCGGCGTCGTCGGCGCGGCGTGGGGGACCGCCGTCTCGAACGCCGTCGCGGGCGTCGCGTTCTTCGCCGTCCTGCTGTCGGGCCGGTGGAGCGTCACCCTCCACCTCGGCGGGAAGCAGTGGGACTGGCGCGTCGCGAAGGAGATCGTGCGCGTCGCGCTCCCGCTCGCCGGCACCCGGCTCTCGCGGACGTTCGGGCGGTTCCCGTTTCTCTGGGTGCTCGGGACGTTCGGCCCCACCGTCGTCGCGGCGTACGCCATCGGCCGGCGCGTGATGTTGCTCGCGCTGATGCCCGCGTGGGGCTACTCGACGGCGTCCTCGACGCTCGTCGGCCAGCGCCTCGGCGCCGACGACCCCGACGAGGCCGCCGAGTACGGCTGGCAGACGCTCCGCATCGCGCTCGTCACGCAACTGCTCATCGGCGCCGCCATCTTCGCCGCCGCCGCACCCATCGCTCGCGTGTTCGACGCCGGCGACGTGGGGCTAACGGTGACGTTCATCCGCGTGTTCGGCCTCGGCGTCGCTGGCTTCTCCGTCTCGCGCACACTCCGGGGCGGCCTGCGGGGCGCGGGAGACACGCGCTGGCCGTTCTACGGCGGGATTATCGGCACCTACGCGGTGCGCCTGCCCCTCGCGTTCGTCGCGCTCCCGGTCGGCTTCGCGCTCTCCGCCGGCCCGTACGCCCTCGGGCCGCTCGCGATTCCCGCCGTCTCGTTCGCGCCCGGCCTCGGACTGGGGTTGATTGCCGTCTACGCCGCGATTCTCGGGGACATGTACGCTCGCGCCGCCGTCAACCTCGCGCGCTTCAAGTCCGGCGCGTGGCGGGCGTACGGCGCGCCAGCGACCGGCGACTGAGCCCCTGTCTCACGGACGCGAACGACACGGATTTAAGTCGAAGCGGTCGAATCCACGCACATGAGCACGGCCACGAAAGTCGTCTTCGCGACAGTCGGCATCGCCGCAGTACTCTCGTTGTTCGTCCTCCTGAACGTCGCGTAGATGTTCTCCGAGCGCGCCCTCTCGGGCGACCTCGCGGCCGTCCGCGAGGCGTACGCGTCCGACGCGCTCGTCCTCGACTGCGCGCGGGACTTCGAGGTGCTCCCGCCCGCGAACCGGGACGACCTCGCGCTCCTCACCGACAGCATCGTTCCCCACGAGTACGACGAGTCGTGGCTCCCCGAGGACGCCCCGGAGTTGCTGCGTCGACTCGCCACGGACGACCTCGTCGTCGGGATGCCCGGCGACGGCGCCGTCGCGTGGACATCGCAGACCGAGCCGCCGGTCGTCTTCGTGAAAGCCCGCATCGAGGGCACGCCCGACGCGTTCGCGGACTTCCTCGTCGCCGAGGCGCTCGTCGAGGCCGCCCTCGACCTCCCGGAGCAGTTCCTCGGCTTCTTCGGCGAGACGTACCGCGAGTTCGACGCCGCCGTCGACCGCGACCCGACGACCGTCTACCAACTCGCGACGGCGTGCTGTGACGCCTACCGCGGCCTCCACACCCGCGAGGAGTTCGAGGCGTGGGGCGACGACTACCCCGACCTCTACGACGCGTGGGTGGACGCCGGCGAGCGCCTCGAACCCCGACTGGACGGCCTCGCGGGCGAAGTCGCGCGCGGCGAGACCTCGTTCGCGGACGCCGCCGAACTGGCGTGCTCGGCGGTGAAACACGACGTCGACGTGCCGGCGCCGTTCGGCGCGCTGGACTCGGTTGCGTACCGACGCCACGGCCCCGAGTACGCGGTGACGTGGGCGGAGAAGATTTTCGGCGACGAGTAGTGCTCGTGAGTTCGGCCCGCAGCCCGTTAGTAGTCGGTCGCCACGTTGCCGTCCTCGTCGAGCTCGACGACGACGTCGCTGGCGTCGCGGAACGCGTCGACGTCCTCGGCGTCGTGGACCTCCTCGGAGACGTGAACGAGCGCGACGGCGTCGTGGCGCTCCAGTAGGCCGCCGAGTCGCTGGATGGCGTCCAGCGCTTGGGCCTCGTCGGCGTAGTACGCGAGTTCGGTCAGCGAGTCGAAGGAGACCCGGCGCTTCCCGGGGTTGTCGGTGAGGAACTGGTCGATGGCGGTGAGGATGCCGTCCACGTCGTCCGGCGAGGAGACGTAGTGGACGTGGCTCGCGCCCCGGCGGGAGTAGCCGCGCTCGACCGACAGCGTGTCCAGAATCTCCGCGCTGTCCTCGTCGACGTCGTAGTACTCCAGTTTCTGCGTGACCTCGCGGGCGGTGGTTCGCGTGGACACGACGAGGAAGTGGTCGGTGTCCGTCTTCAGGAAGTCGGTGTCCATGCGGTCTGTCTCCCCCGTGCTCGGGTGGAGGAGGAGGACGACGGTGCCCCCGGGGACGGAGTCGGGCGCGCCGTCGATAGCGAGGTCGTAGTCCATACGCGACGGGAGCGGACGCGGCGTCTTAACCTTGCGGGTCGGGGAAGCGACGGCGGCAGGGAGTCGGCGCGACGCCGGCGAACGCGCTCGAACCGCCGCGTCAGAGCAGGCTGTCGGCGGTCGCCGCGCCGACGACGCTGAAGATGGCGCCGACGCTCGCGGCCTTCGCCGTCAGCCACGCGAGCGCGCCCATCTCGGTGCTCAACTCCAACTGCGTCGCAAACGTGTGGGGCGCGGTGAGCGCGAGCGACAACACGAACACGGCCCCGAACGAGACGCCCATCAGCGAGACGAACCGCACCGGTACCCCGGCCACGTCGGCTTCGCGGTCCGGGTCGCGGTCGTCGTCTGCCTTGTACAGCGCGCCGTAGCCGATGGCGAACACGAACGCCACGGTGACGGCGACGTGGTACCACTGCATCCGACTGGCGAGCAGCCACACCTCCTCGGTGACGACGAACGGTCCCGCCAGCAGGAAGCCGCCGACGACCTGCTGGGCGGTGTCCGCGTACGCGTACCGCTTCCGATTCCCGACCATGCTCGTGGTTTGCGTGACGAGTCGCTAAAGTGTCATCGGCTTCCGGAATTGCCGGTCGCCGTGTAGTGCTTCGACAGTCACTCGATGACTGCCGCCTGCAAGCCCTCGGCGCGCTCGCGTCCGGTCGCTCGCTGCGCGCCTCGTCGCTCGTTTCACTCGCTCCGTCGGTGCTTGCGTCGCGACCGAACGAGCAAGCGCGAGCGCGCCTCGCCCTTGCAATCCACCAGGCTACCGGCTGTGGCGTCTGTTGGTGCTGTCGGCTGTGTCGTCTGCTGGTGCTGTCGGCGGTGGCGTCGGGCGGAGGCGTCGCTCGCCACGGTGCTGTCGCGGTCCGGTGGCGTTTTGCCCGATGCGGGCGAGGATTCGAGTATGAGCGTTCGCGAGGAGTTCGACGAGTGGGCGGCGTCGGGCCGCGACAGGGGAATGGAGGAGCGCCACTGGCAGACCGCGAAACACGTCCTCGCGCGGATGCCCGTGGAGGACGACGACTACGTCCTCGACCTCGGGACGGGGTCGGGGTACGCCCTGCGCGCGCTCCGGGAGCGCGGCGTCGCGCGCGGCTACGGTCTCGACGGCGCGCCGGCGATGGCGCAGAACGCCCGCGACTACACGGACGACGACCAGATCGGGTTCGTCGTCGGGGACTTCGGGAGCCTGCCGTTCGCCGACGACTCCGTCGACCACGTGTTCTCGATGGAGGCGTTCTACTACGCCAGCGACCCCCACCACACGCTCGAAGAGATCCGGCGCGTGCTGAAGCCCGGCGGGACGTTCTACTGCGCGGTGAACTACTACGAGGAGAACGTCCACAGCCACGACTGGCAGGACAACATCACCGTCGAGATGACGCGGTGGGACCGGTCGGAGTACCGGGAGGCGTTCCGCGACGCCGGCCTGCACGTCGCCGAGCAGGACAACGTCGCGGACCGGGACGTGGAGATTCCGCCGGCCTCGGAGTTCCCCTACGAGGGCTTCGAGACGCGCGAGGACATGGTCGAGCGCTACCGGACGTACGGCACCCTGTTGACGGTCGGCGTCGCGCCGTAGAACGTACGAGCCGCCCTACTGCCGGATTATCGTCGCCGCTTCCCGGGGAAACGACAGCGTCGCCGACCCGCTGTCGGGCGCGTCGGCGGCCTTGGCGAGGAGTGACGTCCCGTTCCAGTCGCAGTGTACCTTGTAGGTGTCGCCGAGGAACTCCGCGCGCTCCACGCTCACGGCAATCTCGTTCTCCCCGGAACCGAAGGACAGCGCTTCCGGACGGACGCAGACTGTCACGTCGCCGGACGCCGATTCGGCGGCCTCGAAGGTGCCCGCGTCCACCGCCACCGAAGACCCCTCTGTTTCGTGTGGAGACGCGACGCCGTCGAGGACGTTGTTGTCGCCGACGAACTCCGCGACGAACCGCGACTCGGGGGCTCGGTACACGTCCTCGGGCGTTCCGACCTGCTCGACGCGGCCGCCGTTCATCACCGCGACGCGGTCCGAGACTGACAGCGCCTCCTCCTGGTCGTGCGTGACGTAGACGGTCGTGATGTCGAGTTCCGACTGAATCGCCTTGACCTGCACGCGCAAGCGCTCCCGGAGGCGGGCGTCGAGTGCGCTCATCGGCTCGTCCAACAGGAGCACGCTCGGACCGGGAGCGAGCGCGCGAGCGAGCGCGACGCGTTGCTGTTGGCCGCCCGAGAGTTGGTCCGGAGCGCGGTCGCCCATCTCGGGCATGTCCACGAGGTCGAGCAGTTCCGCGACGCGCTCGTCCTTGGATTTGCCCTCGGGCGGGTCGCGGAACCGCAGGCCGTACGCGACGTTCTCCGCGACGCTCATGTGCGGGAACAGCGCGTAACTCTGGAACACGATGCCCACGTCGCGGCGCTCGGGCGGCACGCCGGTCATCGAGTCGTCGCCGAAGCGAACGTCGCCGGCGTCCGGTGATTCGAAGCCCGCGACGAGGCGGAGCGTCGTCGTCTTCCCACAGCCCGAGGGACCGACGAGCGTGAAGAACTCGCCGTCGGCGACGGAGAGGGACACGTCGTCGACGGCGGTCGTCGGACCGAACTCGCGGGTGACGCCGTCCAGCGTGAGCCTCGTCATGGGCGATACTCACCTCCGACGTAGTCGATGACCACGAAACTGGCGGCTGTCACCGCGAGCAGGACGGTGCCCATCGCGGCCGCCGGCCCGACGCTCGGCCCGGCAGTGCGGTCCACGAGGTAGCGCTCCAGCGCGACCGGCATCGTGTACGTGCTCCCGCCCTCGGCGAGCAGGACGGTGGCGTCGAACTCGCCGATGCTGATGGCGAACGCGAACGCCGCGCCCGCGAGTACGCCCGGCCACACGAGCGGGAGTTCCACGTCCCAGAGCGCGCGCCCCCGGCTCGCGCCGAGCGAGCGTGCCGATTCCACGAGCCGGCGGTCGACCGAGGAGAGCATCGGCGCGACGTTCCGCACGACGAACGGGTAGCCCGCGACGGCGTGCGCGAACACCACCACGACGGGACCGACGATGCTGATTCGCAGGCCGCCGAGTTCGACGCCGAAGACGAGCGACTGGAGCATCCCGAACCCGACGACGATGCCGGAGACGGCGATTGGCGCCATCAAGACGGCGTCGACGACCTTCCGGCCGCGCCCGCCGCGCGCGGAGAATGCGGCGACGACGACGCCCATCGGGAGCGCGACGGCGAGCGCGCCGACGCCGAACTTCAGGGAGTTCCAGACCGCTGTCGCCGGCTGCGTGCGGCCTCCGGACTGGCGTTCGAGGATGAACTCCCACCAGCGGAGTGTCGGGTCGACGGCGCCGCCGAAACTCGCGAGCACCATCGACGCGAGCGGCGCGAGGAAGACGACGGCGACGACGACGCCGTAGACGGCGACGCCACCCCGGACGAGCCACTCGCGGGCGGTGTCGGCGTCGAACAGCCGGTGACGCGAGAGCGGGTTGTTCGTGCCGCCCGCCGCGCGCCGCCCCTCGTAGCGCAGGTAGACGTACATCAACGCGAGCGAGAACACGGTTTCGAGCGTCGCGAGCGCGGCCGCGGTCTGGTAGTCGAGTTGCTGGACGCGGGCGTACAGCCACACCTCGACGGTCGCCAACTGGAGGCCGCCGAGCGCGAGCACGATGGGGAACGTCATGAACGTGAAGATGAACGTCAGCAGCGCGCTCGCCGCGAGCGCGGGGACGAGTTGGGGTGCGACGACGTCGCGGAACGCCCGGAGGGGGTTCGCGCCGAGCGAGCGCGCCGTCTCGACGGCGCTCGCGTCGACGTTCTCCCACGCCGTCCCGACCATCCGCGTGACGAGCGGGGCGTTGTAGAAGGCGTGTGCGAGCACCACGATTTCGAGCGTGTACAGCATCTGGACTCGGCCGAAGCCGAGCCACGCGAGCAGGTCGTTGACGGTGCCGAACTGGCCGAACGTCGCGACGAACCCGACCACGACCATGATGGAGGGGAGGACGAACGGGAGGATTGTCAGGGACTTCAGCGTGCGGCGGCCCGGGAACTCGAAGCGCGCGAGGACGTACGCGCCCGGCAGGCCGAGCGCGACGCTCGCGACCGTGGAGAGCGCGGCCTGCCACGCGGTGAAGCCGAACAGGCCCTTCCGGACCTCGGGGTAGACGACCCACGCGTCGGGGAGCGCGCGCGGCCACGTCAGCGGGTCGCCGAGCACGACGCCCGTCCAGTTCCACCCGAAGCCGACGCGCACGCTCGTCAGCCACGCCAACACGTCGCCGGGCACCCGTGCTGGGTGCGCGAACAGGCCGTGGGCGGCGCCCATGTAGAACTCTGATTCGAGCACCTCGCGGACCGGCTGGAAGGGGCGGGCGACGCTCCCGAGAGCGTTCTCGAACACCGTCCACACGGGGTAGTAGAACACCACGAGGAGGACGGCGAGCGTGCCGACGCCGGCCAGCGGGAGCGCCGCGCGCTCCGCCAGCCGCGTCAGTTGCTCGCTATCTGTTGTGCCCACGCTTCGGTCCATTCGCCGACGTTCCCTGCGAGTTCGTCGTACGTGAAGGTCACGGGCTCCGGCGGCTCGTACGCGTACTTCGCGTACTCCTCGGGGAGCGTGGCGGTCGTCGTCGCCGGGAACTGGACGTTGTTCACCGCGATGTTTCGCTGGGCCTCGTCGGTCAGCATGAACTCGGCGAACTGTGCGGCGATATCGGGCTTGTCGGTGTCAGCGAACCGCGCGAACGCCTCGGGGTTCGCGTAGCCCTCGTCGTTCAGGAAGCCGACCTGGTGGCGGGGAATCTCGTCCTCGCCGTTGTAGTACACCTGGTCCGTGGAGTACGAGACGACGATGGGGCGTTCGCCCGCGAGGAACGCGTCGTAGGCCGGCTGCCAGTCGTCGAGGACGCGCACGTCGTTGTCCACGAGCGTGTCCCAGTAGTCGAGATAGCCGTCCTCGCCGAACTCGTGAATCGTCCACAGCAGGAACGCCCGGCCGGGGTCGCTCGTCTGGGCGTTCTGCGCGAGCAAGTCGCCCCGGTAGGCGTCCGAGGCCAGCGCCTCGAACGTCCCGGGGTTCTCGACTTTCGTGCCGTCGTAGACGAGCGAGATGTAGCCCGTGTCGTAGGGGAGCGCGCGGTTCTGCGGGTCGATTCGCAGGCTGTCCTTGATGTCGCCGGCGTTGGCCACGTCGCCCGCGAGGTCGTCGAACAGCGTGGCGTTCGGGAGGTTCTCGTCGACGCGCACGAGTTCGCCGGTGTTCAGGCCGACGAACAGGTCGGCGTCGATGTCGACGCCCTGTTTCTTCCGCTGGATGAACTCGTTGACGCCGTTGCTCGGCGCGGTGAACCGCACCTCGGTGTCGTGTTCGGCCTCCCACGCGGTCTTCAGCCAGTCGCCCGCGGTCCCCTCGTCGCCGAAAAAGGAATCGTAGGTCGCGACTCGCAGCGGGCCACTGGACTGGCTGGTGGTGCCGCCGGTCGTCGCGGTCGTGGTGCCGTCGCCGGACGTCGTCTCGCTCGTCGTGGTGTCGCCGCCTCCGGAGTTCTCGACCTGGAGGCAGCCGGCGGTGGCGAGGCCGACGGCGCCGACGCCGACGGACGTGAGGTACTCGCGGCGTTTCATCACTCGGTTGTTTTGGCCTGTGGTAGAAAAACGCGTCGCTCGGCGGTTCCGAGCGTCCCGAGCGCTTTTGTCGGTGGCCCGCGGTATTCCGGGCAGTGAACCCCTCGCGGACCACGGTTCTCGCCGGCGTGCTCGCCGCGCTCCTGCTCGCGTCCAGCGTGCTCCTCGGCGCCGTCTTCGCCACCGTCTTCTTCGCCGGGACGGTCGCGTACTTCCTCATCCCCCTCCTCCACCGCGTCGAACGCCTCGGACTCTCCCGGTGGCTCGCTAGCGCCGCCACCACCGCGCTCGCCGTGCTCGCCGTCGTCGTCCCGCTCGGTGTCGCGCTCTACGTCGCCAGCGGGCGCGTCACCCAACTCCTCGACGCGCTCCGCGACCTCCCCGAGTCCTTCGAGGTGGCCGTTCTCGACTACACGTACGTCGTCGAGGTGGGCGCGCTGTTGGACACCGTCGCCGAGTACGCCGCGACGCTCGCCGTCGACGCCGCCAGCGCGCTCCCCGTCCTCGCGCTCAAACTCACGCTGTTCGGCGTACTCGTCTTCGGCCTCCTGCTCGGCCACGAGGACGCCGAGCGCGCGTTCCTCAACACCATCCCGCGAGCCTACCACGACGTCGCGCACGCGCTCGGCCAGCGCGCCACCGCCACGCTGTACGCCATCTACGTCCTGCAGGCCGTCACCGCTCTCGCCACCGCCGCCATCGCCTTGCCCGTGTTCTACGCGCTGGGCACGCCGTTCCCCGTCACGCTCGCCGTCGTCGCGGGCGTCCTCCAGTTCGTCCCCATCGTCGGGCCGTCGCTGGTAGTCGGCGCGCTCGCCGTCTACCGCATCGGCGCCGGCGACACCACCGGCGCAGTCACCATCGTCGTCGTCGCGGGCATCCTCGTCGCGTGGCTCCCCGACGTGCTCGTGCGCCCCCGCCTCTCCCGCGAGACGGCGAACCTCCCCGGGAGCCTCTACTTCATCGGCTTCACAGGCGGCCTGCTGACGGTGGGTCCGGTCGGCATCATCGCCGGGCCGCTGGTCGTCGCGCTCACTGTCGAAGCCGCGAACCTGCTCGCCGACGAGCGCCGCGCGAACGGCGAGAACGGGACGCTCGAACCGGAACCCACGGACGGTCCCGCGAATCCCGACACCTCGGGCGGCCCCGGCGACGCGGACGACGCCTGACTACTCGACTGGGTGGCCGGCGGCCTCCCACTCGGTCAGGCTCCCCTCGTAGAACTGCACGTCCGGGTAGCCGAGGTGCCGGAGGGCGACGAACGTGTGGCTGATGCGCCGGGCCGTGTTGCAGTAGAGCACGACGCGCTTCTCGGCCGTGACGCCGTGTCCCGCGAGAATTTCTTCCAGTTCCCCGCGGGATTTCAGGGCGCGCGTCTCGTCGTCCACGAGTTCCTTCCAGTCGAGGTTCACCGCGCCCGGCAGGTGGCCGGCCTCGAACTCCTCGGGGTCGCGGGTGTCCACGAGCACGGTGTCGGGGTCGTCGAGCGCCGCGAGCACGTCGTCGGCGTCCACGAACACGCCCTCCACGGGGTCGCCCGCTTCGTACTCTGTCGGCGCCACGTCGGTCGCGTCGGTGGTCGTCTCGTGCTCGCGGAGCCACGCGCTGTAGTCGCCGTCGAGGAGACGCACGTTCTCGTGGCCGTAGAACAGCGCCGTGACGAGGAAGCGCGCCGCGAACACGCCGTGCGTGTCGTCGTACGCGACGACCGTGTCGCCGGGTTCGACGCCCGCCTCGGAGAGCAGGCCTTCCCAGTCCTCGCGGGGCGGCATCGTCCCCACCGGCCCGTCCTCGCTCCGGAACGTGTCGAAGGGCACGCTCACCGCGCCCGGCAGGTGGCCGATGCCGTCGTACTCCCACGCGTCCCGCACGTCCACGACGCGAACGCCGTCCCGGTTCGCGTCGAGCCAGTCCGCGGACACCACCCATTCGTCGGTCATCGACTCGGCGTACGCGCGCCGGCGACTTAGCACCCGCCCCGTCGCCGCGACTCCGGGATGGCGGCATTTCCTGCCGGTTTCGTCTGGGGAGCCCGCTACGCCCGCTTCCCGCCTCCCGAAACGCGGCGAGACTCGCCGCCACGTCGAACGGCCGGGGGTACCTGCCGGGGAGTCCGAGAGTTATGAGGTGTGACGTCGTAGATACGTCCATGGCAGAATACGCCAACGACGTGCTCGTCACCGCGGACTGGGTCGAAGACCACCTCGACCAGTTCCAGAGCGACGACCCCGACTACCGACTCGTGGAAGTCGACGTGGACACCGAGGCCTACGACGAGGCGCACGCGCCCGGCGCCATCGGCTTCAACTGGGAGACCCAACTGCAGGACCAGACCACGCGGGACATCCTCTCGAAGGACGACTTCGAGGACCTCCTCGGGAGCCACGGCATCACCGAGGACTCCACCGTCGTCCTCTACGGCGACAACTCCAACTGGTTCGCCGCGTACACGTACTGGCAGTTCAAGTACTACGGCCACGAGAACGTGAAACTCCTCGACGGCGGCCGGGACTACTGGCTCGACAACGACTACCCGACCACCGACGAAGCCCCCGACTTCACCGAGCGCGAGTACGAGGCCCGCGGCCCCTTCGAGGGCATCCGCGCGTACCGCGACGACGTCGAACACGCCGTCGAGAAGGGCCTGCCGCTCGTCGACGTGCGCTCCCCCGAGGAGTTCACCGGCGAGATTCTCGCGCCCCCGGGCCTCCAGGAGACCGCTCAGCGCGGCGGCCACATCCCCGGCGCGAAGAACATCTCGTGGGCCGCGACGGTCAACGACGACGGCACGTTCAAGTCCGCCGACGAACTCGCCGAGCTCTACGGCGCGGAGGACATCGATGGCGACGAGACCACCGTCGCGTACTGCCGCATCGGCGAGCGCTCCAGCATCGCGTGGTTCGCGCTCCACGAACTCCTCGGCTACGAGAACACCGTCAACTACGACGGCTCGTGGACGGAGTGGGGGAACCTCGTCGGCGCACCGGTCGAAACGGGTAGCGGCGAGTAACGACGCTCACAATCCCGATTTCCGACGCCAGCATACAAGCCGCCGGCCGGCCTACACCACGCCATGAACGCCACCGAACTCCTCGAATCCGTCCGCGCTGACAACGAGACCGCGCTCTCCCGCCTCGGCTCCTCGAAGAGCCTCTACGCCGCGACCGGCGGCGAGATGGAGGCCGATGCGGTCCTGCGCGCCGCCGCCGACGCCGAGTACGCCGCCGCGCGCACGTTCGACCAGTGGGCCGACACCGAGGGCGACGAGGGCGCCCGCGACGCCTTCGAGACCACCGCCAGCGAGGAAGACGACCACTACGAGACGGTCGTCGGGAAACTCGGCGACTACGACGCCGGCGACGACCTCGGCGCGATGCAGTCGTACCTCCGGGGCCTCGACTCGACGCCCGCGCGCGCCGGCGGCCTGCTCGGGCGCCTGCTCGCCACCGAGAAGTCCAAGGAACAACTCACGGGCTTCTTCGTCGGGCAGGCCGACCCCCAGACCGCCCAACTGTTCCGCGAGTTGAAGGGCGACCTCGACGACCAGCGCGAGCGCGCGCTCTCCCTCCTCGACTCGGTCTGCAATTCTGACGACGACTGGGACGAAGCGAAAGACGCCGCCGACGGCGCGATTCAGGCCGCCTACGACGAGTACACCGAGCAGTTGGAGGCGATGGGCGTCAACCCGAAGCCGGTCTGCTGAACGACGAGCATCCGCGAGCGCGGAGCGCTCGCGGTTCACAGCGCGCTTCGCGCGCTGGCGGCGAGGCCCACCGGAGTTCTCGTGAGCGAAGCGAACGAGAGCACGTCAGCGCACCGCGCTGACGGAGGTGGGCCGACGCCGCTTTTCCCCAAGTTTTTGCCGAATCGGGTGCGCAAAGCGCACCCCGATGCAGCGCAAAAAGTGGGTTTAGACGCCTTCGACGCCCGACCGGTACTCCGTGAGTTCCGCGAGCGCGCGTTCCACGGTCTCGGCGAGGTCGTCGTCCGCCTCGCTTTCGATGTCGCGGAGCGCGTGCATGTGGCGGTCGAGGCGACCGTGGTCGGGGCCGCGGTCGCGATCCGCGAGCGCGAACAGCGCGTCGGCCTGCCCGCGGAGGCGCTCCCCGAGGTCGCCGTCCGCGCGTTCGCTGGCGTCGTCGAGGAGTTCGGCGGCGGTCGTGAGGTGGTCTCGGGTCATGTAGCGGAGTTCGTGGCGCGGACGCTTAGAACTGGGTGTGCGCTCAACTTTATGAGAATCGTTGACAACTACCTAGTATGGCCCCGAAACGACACCACCGCTGTAACCTCTGCGGGAAGGACTTCGAGGAGGGCGGCAAACTCCGCGACCACGTGGAGAGACGACACCCGAAGCGGGACGTCCACTGGTGGGTGGTCGCCGAGGACCCGTCGAACCTCCCGTTCGAAGTCCACGACTGACGCGCCGCTGACGGCTGTCCTCGCCCGCGGGAAGCGCCCGCTAGACCTCAGTCAGCGAGGCCGATTGCGCCGCCGCCGAGCATCACGAGCCCGCCGACGACTGCGGCGTAGAGGCCGTAGCCCGATTGGATGAGCGATGCGCCGAACGAACCCGACGCGTTCGCGGCGGCCGCCGGGTCGAGGAGGTACATGGCGCCGATGCCGGTCGTCACCAGGCCGAACGCGGCGACCGCGCCGGCGTCCGCGCGCTCCCACTCGCGGAGGACGACGACCCCGACGGCGAGAATTGCGAGCAGCAAGACGATTCGGCCGTCCAGGGTCGCCGCCACGTCCATCCCCTTCTGGGAGCCGCTGACCCCTCCGAACGACACCGTAATCCACGGGAGGAACGCGCTAATCGCCGCGAGCGTCGCGCCGCCGACTGCTGTCAACTCTCCGGTAGTGTAGTCGTTAGACGACATCGAGTGACTGCACGAGGCGGGCACGGTGACTTAAAAACACATCCAAAATGACGACTTTCTCATATTATTTCGGTGCGGCGCAGTGGTGGTCGCCGGAGGCGCGCCCCTGAAGTGGGCGCGCGCCTAGGACGAGACAATGAGCGACGCCAGCGGCCCCCTCCAGCCGGACAGACCGGAGGCCGACGTGCCGTTCCGCGTGGACGCGCCCTTCGACCCGGCGGGCGACCAGCCCGATGCCATCGAACAACTGGTCGCGGGGTTCGAGGACGGCGCACGGAAACAGACCCTGCTCGGCGTCACGGGGTCCGGGAAGACGAATACTGTGTCGTGGGCCGTCGAGGAACTCCAGCAGCCGACGCTCGTCGTCGCGCACAACAAGACCCTCGCCGCCCAACTCTACGAGGAGTTCCGGAATTTGTTCCCGGACAACGCCGTGGAGTACTTCGTCTCCTACTACGACTACTACCAGCCCGAGGCGTACGTCGAACAGACCGATACGTACATCGACAAGGACGCGTCCATCAACGACGAAATCGACCGCTTGCGGCACTCCGCGACGCGCTCGCTGTTGACGCGAGACGACGTTATCGTCGTCGCGTCGGTGTCGGCCATCTACGGGCTGGGCGACCCGTCGAACTACGAGGAGATGAGCCTGCGCCTCGAACGCGGGCAGACCATCGAGCGCGAGGAACTGCTCTCCCGGCTGGTGGACCTGAACTACGAGCGCAACGACGTGGACTTCACGCAGGGGACGTTCCGCGTCCGGGGTGACACCGTCGAGGTGTTCCCGATGTACGGCCGGTACCCAGTTCGCGTGGAGTTCTGGGGCGACGAGGTCGACCGGATGGCGAAACTGGACCCGATGGAGGGCACCGTCGAGAGCGAGGAGCCGGCCGTCCTCTTCCACCCGGCGGAACACTACTCCGTGCCCGAGGACGAGATGCAGGCCGCCATCGAGGAGATTCGCGAGGACATGCACCGGCGGGTGCGGCACTTCGAGCGCAACGGCGACATGGTCGCCGCCCAGCGCATCGAGGAGCGCACAACGTTCGACTTGGAGATGATGGAGGAGGCGGGCTACTGCTCGGGCATCGAGAACTACTCGGTCTACCTCTCGGACCGCGAACCCGGCGACGCGCCCTACACGCTGCTGGACTACTTCCCCGACGACTTCCTCACGGTCATCGACGAGTCCCACCGAACCGTCCCCCAAATCAAGGGCCAGTACGAGGGCGACAAGTCACGGAAGGATTCGCTCGTGGAGAACGGCTTCCGCCTGCCGACGGCCTACGACAACCGCCCGCTGACCTTCGAGGAGTTCGAGGAGAAGACCGACCGCACGCTGTACGTCTCCGCGACGCCGAGCGACTACGAGCGCGACGCCTCCGAGCAGGTCGTCGAGCAAATCGTCCGCCCCACCCACCTCGTCGACCCCGAGATTTCCGTGACCGACGCCACCGGCCAGGTCGAGGACCTGATGGAGCGCATCGAGGACCGAACCGAGCGCGGCGAGCGCACGCTCGTCACGACGCTCACGAAGCGCATGGCCGAGGACCTCACGGAGTACCTCGAAGAGGCCGGGGTCGCGGTCGAGTACATGCACGACGAGACGGACACGCTCGAACGCCACGAACTCGTGCGCGGCCTGCGCCTCGGCGAGTTCGACGTGCTCGTCGGCATCAACCTCCTGCGTGAGGGACTCGACATCCCCGAGGTGTCGCTCGTCGCGATTCTGGACGCCGACCAGCAGGGGTTCCTGCGGAGCAGAACGAGTCTCATCCAGACGATGGGCCGGGCTGCTCGGAACGTCAACGGCGAGGTCGTGTTGTACGCCGACGAGACCACCGACGCGATGGAGGACGCCATCGAGGAGACGAAGCGCCGCCGCCGCATCCAACAGGAGTTCAACGAGGAACACGACACGACGCCGACGACCATCGACAAGGCGGTCAGCGAGACGAACCTCCCCGGCGCGGAGACGGACACCTCCTCCGTGGCTGGCGACGGCCCCGAGGACGAGGGCGAGGCCGCCCTGCTCGTCGAGGAACTCGAAGACCGGATGCAGGAGGCCGCGAACAACCTCGAGTTCGAACTCGCGGCGGACATCCGCGACCGCATCCGGGAACTGCGCGAGGAGTACGACCTCGACGGCGACACCGCCGAGGACCCCGGCGGCGTCGCGCCGGAGGCCGAGGACTGGTAGCCGCCCGTTCCGGCTCCCGGCGAGAACCACAGACCCGTCTGTGAGACTCTCTACCGTGGTAGAACGTCGGTGAGAACGGTCCCTAGGTTCATAATACGGGAGCCACCACTTCGCGGCATGCCCGCTATCGAAACGGACGGTCTCACGAAGCGGTTCGGCGACTTCGTGGCCGTCGACGCCCTGGATTTGACGGTGGAGGAAGGCGAGGTGTTCGGCTTCCTCGGGCCCAACGGCGCCGGGAAGTCCACCACCATCAACATGCTGCTCGGTTTCCTCCAGCCGAGCGACGGCACCGCCACGGTCCTCGGCCACGACGCCGCGGGACAGTCCCGGAACGTCCGCCAGCGTACCGGCCTGCTCCCCGAGGGATTCGAACTGTACGAGAACCTCACCGGACGCGAGCACGTCGTCTCCGCCATCGAGACGAAGAACGCCGACGACGACCCGGACGCCATCATCGACCGCGTCGGCCTCGAACCCGAGGCCGCCCGCCGGCAGGCCGGCGGCTACTCGAAGGGGATGACCCAGCGCCTCGCGCTCGGCATCGCCCTCGTCGGGAGTCCCGACCTCCTCATCCTCGACGAACCCTCCTCCGGGCTCGACCCGAAGGGCGCCAAACTCCTCCGACAGATCGTCGACGAGGAGGCCGAGCGCGGCGCCACGGTGTTCTTCTCCAGTCACATCCTCGGGCAGGTCGAGCAGGTGTGTGACCGCGTCGGCATCATGAATCAGGGCCAGATGGTCGCCGTCGACACCATCGACGCGCTCCGCGACCAGATGCAGGCCGAGTCCACCGTCGAGGCCGAAGTGTCCGCCGTCCCCGACACGGACACCGTCGCGGCCGTCAACGGCGTCCGCGACGTGGCCGTCTACGGCAACACCCTCGAAATCTCCTGCACCCAGCCGGAGGCGAAGATGCCCGCGCTCCGCGCGCTCGACGACGCCACCGACGTGACCGACATCACCGTCGAGGATGCGTCCCTCGAAGCGCTGTTCGAGAAGTACACGAACGGCGACGTGCCCGAGGCGGAGTCGGCGGCGACGCCGGAAGCCGCGCCGGCCACCGGAGGTGACGCGGCGTGAGCCTCTACACCGTCGCGCGCGACGACTTCAAGAACGCCCGCCGGTCGTACGCCGTCCTCGGCGTCATCGGCGTGCTCACCGCCATCGTCGTGCTCATCTTCGCCGCCGAGATGAACCAGTACGACCACCCGTACCGGACGCTGTTCGACGTGTCCTTCTTCCTGTTCCTCACCTTCCCCATCATCCTCGCGCCGCTCACGTACCTCTCCATCGCGGGCGACCGCGACGGCGGCGCCATCAAGTACGCGATGGGGCTCCCGAACTCGCGGGGCGAGTACGTCTTCGGGAAACTGGTGTCGCGGCTCGGCGTCACGCTCGTGGCCGTCGCGCTCTCCATCGGCGTCGCGTTCCTGTTCTCGCTGGTCACGTTCGTGAACGCGCCGGACCCGGTCAGGTTCGTGAAGTTCGCGCTCGTCTCGCTTTTGTTCGCGTTCTCCTTCGTCGGCATCTTCGTCGGCGTCTCCGCGATGACGAGCAAGCGCTCGCGGGCGATGCTTGGCGTGTTCGGCGCGTACTTCGTGCTCGTGCCGTTCTGGTTCGGGTTCCTGCCGTTCGTGTCGCTGACGAACATCCTCAGCACCGCCACCGACCTGTTCGGCGTCACCATCTCCGAGAACACCGGCCGCCTGATTCAGTCGCTGTCCCCGGCCACGTCCTACCTGTACGCGACTGAAATCGTCTATCAGGGCGTCCTACCGACGCCCTACGGGAGCCTAAACTCGAACTTCGTCGACCCACCCAACGAGATTTACCGGCAGTTCTGGTTCAACGCGCTCGTGATGTTCGCGTGGGGCGCCGTGTCGCTGTTCGCGGGCTACGTCTCGTTCCGGCGCTCGGAACTCGGGTAGCGAGTCTGCGAATCTCTCACAAACCGTCGTCTGACGCCCGTTCGCCGCGGAATTTCTCTCGTAGACGCCAACCTTTTTCAGTCACGCGCCGGTTAGCCCGGGCCATCATGCTATCACCGTTCGCCAGCGGACGCTCACACCCCGGACACCCGATTCAGCCGCCGACACGGGGGGTGCATTGACGTGTCGGACTCCGAGTCGCCGTCGTCGTCCGCGCGCCTGACGAAAGCGTTCCTCAAGTACCAGCACGTCTTCGTCTTCCTCGCGCCCGTCCTGTTCGTCGGCTTCGTCTACTTCGGGCCGCTCGCGCCCAGCGACCCCGCACCCGGCTACTGGACGAACTACTGGTGGCTGTTCCCGGCGTTCCTCACGGGCGCGACCATCGTGAACACCGTCGGCATCAGCGGGTCGGCGCTGTTCGTGCCGTTCCTCATCTTCATCTTCCCGCTGTTCGCTCAGCCGCTGGAGGCCGAGACGCTCGTGAAAATCGGGCTCATCAGCGAGTCCTTCGGGCTGTCCAGTTCCTCCATCGCGTTCGTCCAGTACGGGCTCGTGGACCGCCGCCTCGCGCTGTCGCTCGTCCTCGGCGGCCTCCCGTTCGTCGTGGGCGGCGCGCTCCTGTCCTTCGTCATCCCGGAGCCGGTGTTCCACGCGCTCCTCGGGCTCGCGTTGCTCGCGGCCTCGTACCTCCTGTTCAAGGCCGACCTCGGGCACGGCGACTCGGCGGAGAGCAGCGAGGAGAGCGCCGCGGCCGCGGCTGACGGCGGCCACCTCCCGGACGACGCCGACAAGCTCGGGCCAGCGGGCGTCCGCACGGACGACGACGGCACCGTGACGCGGGTCGACCGCGACGGCGAGACCTACGAGTACGACCGCTCGGGCTACCTGAAGCGGTTCGGGAACTACAGCGTCGGCGGCACCTTCCAGGGGCTCGCCGGCTTCGGCATCGGCGAACTCGGCATCATCTCGATGCTGTCCTCGAAGATTCCGGTGCGGGTCGCCATCGGCACGAACCACATCGTCGTCGCGTCGACGGCCATCATCGCGTCGCTCGTTCACGTCTTCGGCGGCGGCCTCGTCGGCGGGCACTCGATGGACCTGTCGACGACGCCGTGGAACATGGTCGTGTGGACGGTGCCGGCGACGGTGACGGGCGGCCAGATTGCGCCGTACGTCTCCGCCGCGTTGGACACCGAGACAATCAAGAAAGGCGTCGGCGGGCTGTTCGCCGTCATCGCCACGGCGCTGTTCCTGATGGCGGTGGGGGGGTTCTGAGATGTACGACCACGTCCTCCTGCCGACCGACGGGAGCGAGGGGACGGCGGCGGCCGCCGAGCACGCCGCCAGCCTCGCCGACGCGTACGACGCGACCGTTCACGTCCTCGCGGTGGCCGACGAGCGCAACCGCTTCGAGTCGCCGAGCGCGGGCATCGCCGCGGAAGCGTGGGAGGAGAGCGAGCGCGAACGCGCGGAGGCGGCCGTCGACGAGACGGCGAGCGCGCTCCCCGACGGCGTCGCCGTCGAGCGCGTCGTCACCGAGGGCATCCCCCACGAGGCCATCGTCGAGTACGCCGAGGATTCGGGCGCCGACGTCGTCGTGATGGGGACGCACGGACGCACCGGTATCGACCACTACCTCGTCGGGAGCGTCGCGGAGAAGGTGGTGCGCACCTCGCCGGTGCCGGTGATGACGGTCGGACTCGACGACTGACTACTTTTCGTACAGTTTCGCCTGCTGGTCGACGTATCGCGTCGGCCACTCGCGGACGTGTCGCCGGAGTCTCGCGACGACGCCGCGTGGCGCGCGAGCGAGACGCCAGCCGAGACTCTCGTCGGCGTGGCGGCTCTGCTCGTCGATACGCCCACGGGGGGCATCGTCGTAACTCATTACGTCTGGGCATAGTACCCCCTAGATAATAAGTATCATGGACGTTGGTGGGGGACGTAGAAAACAAACTAGGTTGTACTTCCACAACTGGGGTTGGTAAGTTTTATTCGGCGGGCGCGAGTGGGACGGAACACGACCGAGCGACCCGTTCGCGGGCGTTTTCGCGGATAGCGACTGCCACGTCCAGCGGCGGCGCTCGGCACCCCACCAATGAGCCAGACCACGCCAGACCGGACGCTCGAAGCGGCGCTCGACCGCGCCAGCGAAGGCCACGAGGACGCCCTCGCGGACGAACGCGACAGCGTCCTGCGCGAAGCCGAACGCAACGCCTACGACGACGCCACCACCGACGAGCGCTACGAGGCCCTGCTCGGCGCGCTCACCGGCCGCATCGACCGCCACCCGGCGTACAAGACCGTCGCGGGGCGCGTGCTCCGCGAGCGCCTCGAACGCCGCCTCGTCGACGACTACGACCCCGACGACCGGGACGCCGCCTACCGGCGCGCGTTCCGCGACGGCATTCGACAGGGCTTGGACGCCGACCTGCTCGACGAGCGCATGGGCGACTACGACCTCGACCGCCTCGCCGACGCCATCGAACCCGAGCGCGACGACCGCCTCGACTACATGGCGGTGGACACCCTCCAGCAGCGCTACTTCCTCCGCGAACCCGACGCCGACCCCTTCGAACTCCCGCAGACGTTCTGGATGCGCGTCGCGATGGGCGTCGCGCTCCGCGAGAACGCCGACGAGCGCGAGGAGTACGCCATCGAGTTCTACGACGCCCTGTCCACCCTGCGGTTCGTCCACTCCACGCCGACGCTGTTCCACGCCGGCACCGCACACCCCCAACTGTCGTCGTGTTACCTCACTACCGTCCCCGACGACCTAGAGGGCATCTTCGACGCGTACAAGGAACACGCCAAACTCTCGAAGTGGAGCGGCGGCCTCGGGAACGACTGGACGCCGCTCCGGGCGGCGGGGTCGCTCATCGAGTCCACTGGCGTCGAGTCCACGGGCACCGTCCCGTTCCTCAAAATCTCGAACGACGTGACCGCCGCCATCAACCGCTCCGGGAAGCGCCGCGGCGCGGCCGCCGCCTACCTCGCGTGCTGGCACCTCGACTTCCCCGCGTTCTGTGACCTCCGCCGGAACACCGGCGACGAGCGCCGCCGCACCCACGACATGAACACCGCGGCGTGGATTCCCGACCTGTTCATGGAGCGCGTCCGCAACGACGAGCAGTGGACGCTGTTCTCCCCGAAGGAGACGGGCGACCTCCACGAACTGTACGGCAGCGACTTCGCGGAGCGCTACCGCGAGTACGAGGCGATGGCCGACGAAGGGGACGTCGAGAACTTCGAGCGCGTCGACGCCACCGACCTCTGGCGCACGATGCTCACGCGCCTCTTCGAGACGGGCCACCCGTGGCTCACGTTCAAGGACCCCTGTAACGTGCGCTCGCCCCAGGACCACGCCGGCACGGTGCGCTCCTCGAATCTCTGTACGGAAATCACGCTGAACACCTCCGAGGAGGAGACGGCGGTCTGCAACCTCGGGAGCGTCAACCTCGCGCGCCACGTCGACGACGGCGAGGTGGACCGCGAACGGCTCTCCGAGACCGTGGAGACGGCGATGCGGATGCTGGACAACGTCGTGGACCTGAACTTCTACCCGACGGAGAACGCCGAGCGCTCGAACATGCGCCACCGCCCTGTGGGCCTCGGCGTGATGGGGTTCCACGACGCCCTCCAGCGGATGCGCGTGCCGATGGCGAGCGACGACGCGCTCGAACGCGCCGACGAACTACAGGAGTTCGTCTCCTACCACGCCATCGACGCCTCGGCCGGCCTCGCCGCCGAGCGCGGGACGTACGAGAGTTACGAGGGTTCGAAGTGGGACCGAGACATCTTCCCGCAGGACACCGTCGACCTGCTCGAAGCCGAGCGCGACCGCGAGATTCCGGTCCCGCGCGAGGAGCGCCTCGACTGGAGCGACGTGCGCGAGCGCGTCGCCGCCCACGGGATGCGGAACTCGAACACGATGGCGGTCGCGCCCACCGCCACCATCTCCACCATCGCCGGCACCTCCGCGTCCATCGAACCGGTGTACTCGAACCTCTACGTGAAGTCGAACATGAGCGGCGACTTCACGGTAGTCAACGACCGCCTCGTCGCCGACCTCGAAGACCGGGGCCTGTGGACCGAGGAGATTCGGGACAAACTCACCTACCACGACGGCTCCGTACAGGAACTCGACGCGGTGCCCGACGACCTCCAAGAACTGTACCGGACCGCCTTCGAAATCGACCCGCGCCACCAACTCCGGCTCGCCGCCCGGCGCGGC
Organism: Halobacterium litoreum; assembly: GCF_021233415.1. NCBI lineage: Archaea > Methanobacteriati > Methanobacteriota > Halobacteria > Halobacteriales > Halobacteriaceae > Halobacterium > Halobacterium litoreum. The sequence goes on from NZ_CP089466.1 coordinate 2,569,469, forward strand.
GTCTGGATAGACCAGAGCCAGTCGGTGAACGTCTTCTTCCCCGAGACGGACGGGTCGAAGCTCTCCGAGGTCTACCAGACGGCGTGGGAACTCGGCCTGAAGACGACCTACTACTTGCGCACGCTCGGCGCCAGCCAAATCGAGAAGACGACGCTGGACATGGACGAGTACGACGACACCCAGTTCCGGGGCGACGGCGACGACGAGGACGGGGACGGCGACCTGCCGAGCGTCGAGGACCCGACCTGCGAGGTGTGTCAGTGATGCCGGTGCTCGATAGCGACGCCGAACACGACCCGAACAAGATTCTCCCCATCGACTACGACTGGGCCCGCGAGTACTACCAGCAGGGCGTCGCGAACAACTGGACGCCCGAGGAGGTCCCGATGCAAGACGACGTCTACCAGTGGAACAACGACGAACTCACCGACGCCGAGCGCCAGCTCGTCGAGTGGAATCTGGGCTTCTTCTCCACGGCCGAATCCCTCACGGCGAACAACATCGTGCTCGCCATCTACGAGTACGTCACGGCGCCGGAGTGCCGGCAGTACCTCCTCCGGCAGGCCTACGAGGAGGCCGTCCACACGGACACCTTCATCTACTGCTGTGACAGCCTCGGGTTCGACCCCGACTACATGTACGGGATGTACGACCGCATCCCCGCCATCGCCGAGAAAGACGAGTTCGTCGTCGACCTCACGCGCGCCGTCGACGACCCGACGTTCACCATCGAGACGGACGACGACCTCCGGGATTTTCTCCGGGACCTCGTCGGCTTCTACGTCATCATGGAGGGCATCTTCTTCTACGCGGGGTTCGCGATGATGCTCGCGCTGAAGCGCCGCGGGAAGATGGTCGGCGTCGGCGAGCAGTTCGAGTACATCATGCGCGACGAGTCGCTGCACCTGAACTTCGGCGTGGACCTCGTGAACCAGATTCGGGACGAACACCCGGGCGTCTGGACCGCCGACTTCGAGGCCGAGGTCGCCGCCCTGATGCGGGAGGCCGTCGACCTCGAACAGGTGTACGCCCGCGAGGCGTGCCCCGAGGACGTACTCGGGATGTCCAGCGAGCAGTTCGCGGAGTACGTCGAGTACGTCGCCGACCGCCGCTTCGAGCAACTCCGCATGGACCCGGTCTACGGCACCGAGAACCCCTTCCCGTGGATGACCGAGCAGGTCGACCTGAACGCGGAGAAGAACTTCTTCGAGCGCAACGTCTCGGAGTACCAGCAGGGCGGGTCGCTGGACTGGGACTAGAGCGTCGGGGCGCTCCGACGGCGCTCCCGTCGCTCGTCGAGCGCTTCGTCGCGCAGGCGTCGCTCGCGGTCGGTCTCGCAGGAGAGGGCGGGCACCGGCGCGGGGGACTCGTCGTCGTCGAGTGCGACGAAGGTGAAAAACGAGGACGCCGTCTCGCGGCGTTCGCCGGCGCTCGGGCGCTCCGCGAACACGTCCACCTTCACGTCGACGCTGGTGTCGCCGGTGTCGAAGACGTACCCCTCGACGGCGACGATTTCGCCGAGGTCGATGGGGCCGCGGAAGTCGACGTGGTCCATCGACGCCGTGACGACCTGTCGGCGGGAGAACCGCCGGCCGACGATGGCGCCGCAGATGTCCATCCAGTGGAGGACGCTCCCGCCGAGCGCGCGCCCGAGGTTGTTCGTGTCGTTGGGCATCAGAATCTCGTGCATCTCCGTGTACGACGCGGCGAGCGCGACTTCCTCGGACCGGTCCATGGAGGCACGCCTCGCTCCACGACCATAAAACAAACCCAGTTGCTCTACTGCAATTAGAATTGCTACAGTCGGTTCGCGATGGTCTCCGCCGTCGCCGAACCGACGCCCTCCACGTCCCGGAGGTCCTCGACGGACGCCTCCCGAACCGCGTCCACGCTCCCGAACCGCCGGAGCAGGCGCTTGCGCAACTCGGGGCCGACGCCCTCCACGCCGTCGAGCGCCGTCGCCACCTCGTCCCGGACGGTCTGGTGGTACGCCACCGCGAACCGGTGGGCCTCGTCGCGGACGCGCTGGAGGACGTGTAGTTGGGGCGCATCGTCGTCCCAGTCGTACGTTCTGTCGGGCGTCACTACGATTTCCTCGTCTTTCGCCAGTCCAACGGCGGGCACGTCCCAGCCGACTGCATCGAGTGCCTCGCGGGCCGCGTCCAACTGTCCGCGCCCGCCGTCGATGAGCAGCAAGTCGGGGTCCGGGCGGTCGTCTCGTCCTTCGACGGCGCGCTCGACGCGCCAGCGCACGAGGCGGCGCATGTTCGCGTAGTCGTCGTTCTCCTCGTCCAGTTTCTTCCGGCGGTAATCCGCCTTCTCCGCGCTCCCCTCGACAAAGCAGACGTCGCTTCCGACGACGGCCTTCCCCTGCGCGTGGCTCACGTCGAACCCCTCGATGCGCGCCGGCCTGCCGATGCCGAGCGCGTCCGCGAGCGCGCCGAGTTCGTCCCGTTCCCCGGTGTACCGGTGGGCGTTCTTCAGCGCGAGGTCCACGAGCGTCGCCTCCCGGCCCGCGCCCGGCACCCGGACGTCGACCCCCGCGTCCGCCAGCCACGCCGCCACGTCCTCGTCGCCGTGGTCCTCGGGGAGCAGGAGGCGGTCCGGCAGGTCCCGTTCGGCGTAGAACTGCACGACGAACGCCGCCAGCACGTCAGCGACCCGGCTGGCGCCGTCCGCGGCCCCGCCCTCCGGCGCGTCGAGTCGGTGCTGGTCGCGCTCCACCAACTGCCCGCGCTCGGCGTGCAGGCGCGCCACCGTCGCCGAATCGCCCTCCACCGCCACGCCGAGCACGTCGGTCGTCGCCGCGTCGTCGCGCCCCGCCACCGCCCCACCAGACCCCTCGTGGAACCCGGTCACGGCGTCGAGTCGGTCCCGCAGATTCGCGGCGCGCTCGAACTCCTGTGCCTGCGCCGCCTGCTCCATCTCGCGCTCGATGGGGTCGGCGAGCGCGCCGGTCTCCCCCTCGAAGAAGCGGCGCGCGCTCTCCACGTCCTCGGCGTAATTCCCTTCCGAGATTTCGCCCGTGCAGGGCGCCGTACACAGCCCCATCTCGTAGTCGAGACACGGCCGGTCCCGGTTCCGGTACTTGTGCTCGGAGCACCCGCGGAGGCCGTACACCTCCCGCACCGCCTTCACCACCGTCTCGACCTCGCCCACGTCCGTGTACGGGCCGTACGCCGCCGCGCCCTCGTCGGGGTCGCGAGTCACCTCGATGCGGGGCGCCGCGTGGTCCGTGAACTGCACCAGCGGGTAGGACTTGTCGTCCTTGAGGCGGACGTTGTACCGGGGCTGGTGGCGCTTCACGAGGTTCGCCTCCAGCAACAGGGCCTGGGTCTCCGTGTCCGTCACCGCGAAGTCGAGGGCGTCAGCGCGCTCGACCATCCGGCCGATGCGCGCCGACCGCGGGTCGGCGTACGACCGCACCCGGTCCCGGACGTCCACCGCCTTCCCGACGTACAGCACGGTGCCGTCCGCGCGCTCGAACTGGTAGACGCCCGGCTCCGCCGGCAGGTCGCTCGCGCGCTCCCTGACCTCGTCGGCGTCCATCGCCCCCGGCTACGGCCGCGCCGGCTTTCAACTGCGCGGTCCCCGGCGTTCTCGCGCCCCGTCCCGACCTCGAATCGTTGAAGGACGTGGTCGTTGAATCACCCGCCATGAGCGACACCGAGCGCGTCTGGCTGGTCTTCCGCGAGTACACCGACAAGGGCCTGCTGAGTCTCGTGTACGCCACCGAAGACGGCGAACACGTCTTCGAGAAGCAACGCTCGATGAACGCCGGCGACCCGACCGCCGCCACCGACGCCGACGTCGCCGACCTCGAACCGGTCGAGGACCCCGCGGACGTCGAGCGGTACAGCGACGAAGCCCAGCGAATGCGGGACGAACACGACCCCGACGAGACCGTCTGACTCTCGGATGTCGCGGAGCGCGCCCGATTCGCAGTGCCCGCGACGCCGGGCAAGACACTTCACGCCGCCCCGCGACGCTCCCGGTATGACGCCCCTCCACCGGCCGGTGACCGCGCCGTGACGTGGCTGGCGGTCGCCCGCCGCGACGTCCGCGAGTACCGCGCCGACCGCACGCTCGCGTCCTTCTGTGCGTTCTTCGCGCTCGCCTGCGGCGCCGTCGCGTACGTCGCGACGGGCGACGCCGGCGCGCCGCCGCTCTCCGAGGCGCTCGCGCTCATGTTCCTCTTCGGCGTGCCTCTGACCGCCGCGTCGTTCGTCGACGAGTCGATTCCCCGCGCCGTCGTCTCCGGTCGCGTCCGCCTCACGCTCTCGCTCCCGCACGCCCGCGGCGAGTACGTCGCGGGCGTCGGCGCCGCCGGCCTCGCCGCCACCCTGCTGGCGACTGCGGTCGGCGTCGCGAGCGCGCTCGCCATCTACCTCGTTCGCGGCGGGCCCGTCGCGCCGCTCCGGCTCGCCGGCGTCTGCGCCGTCGTTTCGCTCCTCGCCGCCGCGTTCACCGCCGCGACGCTCGCGTTCACCGCGCGCTCCCGGTCGCCGACGCTCTCCACGGCGACCGCCTACGGCTTCTTCCTCGTGTCGTTCGTCTGGCCGGCGTTCGTCCAAATCGGCCGTCTGCTCCTCGACGGCGAACTCGGCATCGCGGTCTCGGACGCCGCCGCGAACGCCGTCGTCCACCTCAGCCCCGTCTTCGCGTTCCAGGCCGCGCTCGCCGGCGTCGAGACGGGGTTCGGCGGCGCGTCCGGTTCCGTCCCGCCGTGGGCCGGCGTCCTCGTGTTGCTCGCGTGGACCGGACTCGGGTACGCGCTCGCCGCGCGCCGATTCGGCAGTCTCGAACTCTGAAGCGGCGGTCGAACGTCGCTACCGGTGAGAATCACCGCAACGGATTTACAGTCTGCTCGTGACGTTTCGCCCATGCCAGCCATCGAGTTGTCCGGCGTCACGAAGCGATTCGGTGACGTCACAGCCCTCCACGACCTCGACTTGCGCGTCGAGGACGGCGAGATATACGGCTTCCTCGGGCCGAACGGCGCCGGGAAGTCCACGACCATCGACATCCTCCTGGACTTCGTGCGCCCGACGTCCGGGCGCGCCGAAGTGCTCGGAATGGACGCACAGGCGAACTCCAAGGCCATCCGCCAGCGTACCGGCGTCCTGCCGGACGGCTTCCACGTCTACGACCGCCTGACGGCGCGCCAGCACCTCGAGTTCGCCATCGAGTCGAAGAACGCGGACGACGACCCCGAGGCGCTCCTGGAGCGCGTCGGCATCCCGGGCGCGGTCGACCGGAAGGCCGGCGGCTTCTCGAAGGGGATGGCCCAGCGCCTCGCGCTCGCCGTCGCCCTCGTCGGGAACCCCGACCTCATCATCCTCGACGAGCCCTCGACGGGCCTCGACCCGAACGGCGCCCGCGAGATGCGGAGCATCATCCAGGAGGAGGCCGAGCGCGGCGCCACCGTCTTCTTCTCCAGTCACATCCTCGAACAGGTCGAAGCCGTCTGCGACCGCGTCGGCATCCTGCAGGACGGCGAACTCGTCGCCGAGGACACCATCCGCGGCCTGCGCGACGCCGCCGGCACCGGCACCACGCTCACCGTCACCGTCGACGCCGTCACCGACGCCGTCACCGACGCCGTGCGCGACGTTGCGGGCGTCACCGACGTCTCGGCGTCCGGCGACACGCTCACCGTGCGCACCGAGAGCGCCGCGAAGACCGACGTGCTCGACGCCGCCGAGTCCGCGGGCGCCGACGTGCTCGACTTCGCCACCGAGGAGGCGTCCCTCGACGACGTGTTCGCCGCGTATACCGAGAAAGCCGAGGTGACGGCATGAGTTGGCGCGTCGTCGCGAAGAAGGACTTCCGGGACGCCAGCCGGTCGAAGGCGCTGTGGGCGCTCACCGCGCTGTTCGTGCTGTTCATGGCGGGGATGGCGTACGTCTACACGCTCCTCCAGGAGAGCGGCGGCGCCGCCGGCACGGAACTGGAGAGCGTCGGCCTGCTCTTTTTCCTCCTCAACCCCGTCACGCTGCTCGTGCCGCTGACCGCGCTCGTGATGGCGCACAAGTCCGTCGCCGGCGAAGTCGAGTCAGGCAGCGCGAAGTTCCTCCTGTCGCTCCCGCACACGCGCCGCGACGCGCTCGCCGGGAAAGTCGCGGGGCGCGGCGCCGTCCTCGGCGCGGCCGTCGCCGTCGGCCTCGTCGTCGCCGCCGTCGTCACCGTCGTCATGTACGACTCCTTCGACGCGATGGCGTACCTCGGCTTCTCGGCGCTCACGCTCCTGCTCGCCGTCGCCTACGTCGCCATCGCCGTCGGCCTCTCGGCGACCACGAAGGACGCCGGGCGCGCCACCGTCCTCGCCGCCGGCTTCTTCGTCGTGTTCGAACTCGCGTGGGCCATCGTCCCCATCGGCATCTACTACCTGCTGAACAACTCCTTCACGCCGACCGGCACGCCGCCCGAGTGGTACCTCCTCCTGAACCGCATCCCGCCGTCCTCGGCGTTCACGAACGCCGTCTTCGGGTTCCTCCCCGGAAACGCCGGCACCATCGCCCAGTACTTCCCGCAGAACCCGCCCATCTACCTCTCGAAGTGGGGCGCGCTCGCGATTCTGCTCGCGTGGGCCGTCGCCGTCCCGCTGGTCGGCTACCGCGTCTTCGACCGCGCGGACCTCTAGGGCTGCCGGCGGTACCGGCGCGTGCGCCGCCCGTCGAACATCGGTCCGGCGCCCGCGTCCTCGAACCCCTCGTCGTCGAGAATCGTCCGGAAGTCGTCGTCCTCGTCGTCCGGCAACACCACCTCCACCGGCAGGTCCTCGCGCGCCGCGAACTCGCAGGGCGCCGCGAGCAGGTCGCCGAGCGCCGCCGGGTCGCCGCCGAGACGCGTGACGTGGACCGCGCCCCGCCACGTGTCGTAGGCGACGAATCCCGCTACTTCACCGTCGTCGTCGGCGACTCGCACGGAGCGGTCGCGGATGAGTCGGGCGGCGTCGACGGCCTCGTCGGCGAGCGCGACGACCGCGTCGGCGTCCTCGTCGGTTGCGTCGCGGACGTGCATAGCGACCCGTAAGCGCGCCGAGGACTTCAACCCCGCGCGGCAACCGTTTCGGGCATGCAAGCAGTTATCCCCACCGAGGGCCCTACTCTCCGGCAATGACTACGGTACGCTGTGCCGGTGACCGCCGATGCGCGTAGTCGCGAAGTTCGGCGGCACCAGCCTCGGGAGCGGCGACCGCGTGGAGCGCGCCGCGGACTCCATCGCGGACGCGGTCGCGGCCGGCCACGAGATTGCGGTGGTGGCGTCCGCGATGGGCAACACCACGGACGAACTGCTCGACGACATCACGTTCGACGCCGAGGACGCCGACCGCGCCGAAATCGTCTCGATGGGCGAACGAACGTCGGTGCGGATGCTGAAGGCGGCGCTCGCGGCCCGCGGCGTCGAAGCGGAGTTCCTCGAACCCGGCCACCCGGATTGGCCCATCGTCACGAACGAGCGCGGCGAAGTCGACGCCGACGCGACACAGGAGCGCGTCGAAGCGCTCGCCGACCACCTCGGCGACGCCGTCCCCGTCATCACGGGCTTCCTCGCCGAGGACCACGAGGGGAACGTCACGACGCTCGGGCGCGGCGGCTCGGACACCACCGCCGTGATGCTCGGGCGGTACGTCGACGCCGACGAGGTCGTTATCGTCACCGACGTCGAGGGCATCATGACCGGCGACCCGCACGTCGTCGAGGGCGCGCGCAACGTCGGCGAAATCACGGTCGACGAACTCCGGAATCTGTCCTTCCGCGGCGCCGAGGTGGTCGCGCCGTCCGCGCTCTCCTTCAAGGACGACGACCTCTCCGTTCGCGTCATCCACTACCAGCACGGCGACCTGCTGTCCGGCGGCACGCGCGTCGAGGGCAAATTCGAGAACATGATCGACATGCGCGAGGAACCGCTCGCGTGTCTCACCGTCGCCGGGCGCGCCATCCGGAACCGCCCCGGCATCATGTCGACGCTGTCCACGGCGCTCTACGAGAGCGACATCAACGTCGACGCCGTGGCGTCGGGGATGGACTCGATGACGTTCTACGTCGACGAGGAAATCGCCGAGCGCGCCGAGAACGTCCTCCACCGCGAGGTCATCGACGTCGGCGAACTCTCCTCGGTGACGGTCACCGACAACATCGCGGTCATCCGCGTGCTCGGCGGCGAACTCCCGAACCAGCCCGGCGTCCTCCAGCGCATCGTCGACCCCATCGCGGAGGCCAACATCAACGTCATCGACATCATCTCCAGTGCCACCTCGGTCGCCGTTTTCGTCGACTGGAGCGACCGCGAGGAAGCCCTCGACATCGTCCAAGACCACTTCGGGTCGACGTAGCCGGCGTCGTCCCTCACTGAACAACCCTGTACGGGCGGGTACACGTCTTCTACGCCGGAACTTTCACAGTTCGGCCCCCTGTTCTGCACGTGCGTTCCTACAAGACGACGATGGTCGACCCCGTCCGCCTCCTCCCCCGCGAGGACCGCGACGCGGCGCTCGCGGACGCGGGCTACAACGTCTTCAACCTCGACAGCGCGGACGTCTTCGTCGACCTGCTGACCGACTCGGGAACCGGCACGATGAGCAACGACCAGTGGGCCGCCATGATGCAGGGCGACGAGGCCTACGCCGGCGGCGACAGTTTCGCCGACCTCGAAGCCGCTGTCTCCGACGTGATGGGCTTCGAGAACGTCGTTCCCGCCCACCAGGGCCGCGGCGCCGAGAACGTCCTCTACGGCGCGCTCGTCTCCGAGGGCGACACCATCCTCAACAACGCCCACTTCGACACCACACGCGCGCACGTCGTCGCGAACGGCGGCGACGCCGTCGACTGCCCGGTCGAAGCCGCGACGGACATGGACTCCGACGACCCCTTCAAGGGCGACTTCTCGCTGGACCGCGCCCGCGCCGTCGTCGACGACGTCGGCGCCGAGAACGTCCCCGTCGTCGTCCTCACCATCACGAACAACTCCATGGCCGGCCAACCGGTCAGCGTCGACAACACCCGGGCCGTCGCCGAGTTCGCCGACGACATCGACGCGACGTTCGTCGTCGACGCCTGCCGGTTCGCCGAAAACGCCCACTTCGTCCAGCAGCGCGAACCCGAGTTCGCTGACGACTCCGTCGCCGCCATCGCCCGCGAACAGCTCTCCTACGCCGACGCCTGCGTGATGAGCGGGAAGAAAGACGGCCTCGTCAACATCGGCGGCTTCGTCGGCATCCGCGAAGGCCGCGACGAACTCCACGAGCAGTGCCGCCAGCGCGGCATCCTCTACGAGGGATTCTCCACCTACGGCGGCATGTCGGGTCGGGACATCGCCGCGTTCGCCGTCGGCCTCCGCGAAGCCGTCGACCCGCCGTACGTCGCCGAGCGCGTCGAACAGGTCCAGCGCCTCTGCGAGGCGCTCGCCGACCGCGGCGTCCCCGTCTACCAGCCCGCCGGCGGCCACGCCGTCTACATCGACGCCAACCGCGCGCTCGACCACATCCCCCGCGACCAATATCCGGGGCAGGCGTTCGTCTGCGAACTCTACCGCGAGGGCGGCGTTCGTGGTGTGGAACTCGGGCGCTTCGCCTTCCCCGACACCGACCGCCGCGACCTCGTGCGCCTCGCCGTCCCCCGCCGCATGTACGGCCCCGACCACGTCGAACACGTCGCCGACACCGCCGAAGCCGTCTGCGAGCGCGCCGACGAAATCTCGGGTCTGGAAATCGTCGAGGAACCCGAGATGGAAGAACTCCGGCACTTCTCCGCCGAACTCCGGCCGGTCGAATAGTACGGGCTCGGTTTCTGCTGTACTCTCGCTCTTCGCGGCTCTGCTCCGAGCGTCGACGACGTTAGAAAGCCCTCGGCCGCCACGACTCTCGCCGCTCGCTGCGCGCTTCGCTCCCTTCGGTCGCTGCAGTGCTTGCGTCGCGGGGAGTCGTCCTGACGGCCTCGCCCTTTCGATCCGCCAGGCCTACCGGCTGTGTGGTCTCGTCACGAGCACGCCGGCTGTCGCATTCTGCTACCGTCCGTCCGACAGCCGGTCTGCCGTCTCCGGCGGCAAGCCGGCCTCCTGGACGGCCTCTTGTACGCGTTCGGTGTCGTACTCGACGCGGTGTTCGCTCACGGACAGGTCGTCGAGGTCGAGGACGGCGTACGCCGCGCGCGGGTCGCGGTCGCGGGGCTGGCCGACGCTCCCCGGATTCATCACCACGCCGTCGGCGTACGTCTCGTGGGCTTGGACGTGCGTGTGGCCCAGAATCAGCGCGTCCTCGTCGCCGAGCAGGTGCGGACCGAAGTCCTCGGGGTACGTGTACTCGTCTTGTCGCTCCGGGTGGTCGTGGACGACCTTCACGCGGCCGTCGGCGAGCGTGCGCTCGCGGGGCAGATTCTCCACCCACGTGCGCTGCACGTCGTTCAACTCGGCTTTGGCGTGTTCGACGCCCGCCTGCGCCATCCCGTTCCCCCGGAAGTTCCGATCCGTCGCGACCATCCGGTCGTGGTTCCCCATCACCGCCGGGACGCCGCGCTCGCGGAGGCCGTCCACGCACTCGGCGGGCCACGGATTGTACCCGACTACGTCGCCCGCGCAGACCAGTCGGTCCACGTCCGGCATCTCGTCGAGAACCGCCTCCAGCGCGACCAGATTCGAGTGAACGTCAGAGACGACGCCGACCTTCATGCCCGGGACTCGGGCGTCCTCGGCCTTAGTCCTCCTGCCCGTTCTCGATTGCCGTCGCGTACCCCTCGCCGTCCCGCACGACACCCACCGAGCAGACCGCGTGCTCGAACGCCGCGCTGTACGCCTCGGCGGCGGCCTCGCTCGCGGTGTCGGCCTCGAAGCCGATTGGCTCGGGACTGTCCTTCTCGTAGGTCGCGACGAGCGTCGGCTCGTCGACGGATTCGACGAGCAGTGCGTCCTTCCGCACCGTCCCGACGTAGGCGTCGCCCTCGGGCGTCAGCACTCCGGCGATGCGGGGCGTGTCGTAGTCGTCTTTCTCGTAGTCGAGCGCGAGCAGCGACTCGGCGAGCGCGTCCCGCGCCGGATACCCCAACCCGAGTTTCTCGGTGATAGGGTCGACGTGGCTCCCGTTCCCGACGACCGCGTGCCCGACGGCCTCCCGGTAGCAGTTGTACGACACGTAGGGGTTGTCCGTCTCGGGGGCGTCCGGCGTCGGCGCGACCGTCAGCGCGCCCTCGCGTTCGACAACGCGGCGATTCGGGAACGACCGCGAGGAGACGCGGTACGCGGCGACCTCCGGACCGACGACGACGAACCGTCCGACGTACATACGAGAACGTGCATCCTAGCGTGGCAAATAGGCGTCGGTGTGTACACGTTCGAGTGTTCGGGCGCTCGCCGCCGTGCCGAACGCTCTCACCGCCGGACGCCTTCGCAACACTAATAAATTCGAATCCCGTCGTATCCACTGCGAACGACGAGTCCCGTGGGGTAGTGGCCAATCCTGAAGCCTTCTGGGGGCTTCGACGGAAGTTCGAATCTTCCCGGGACTATTCTCCTGCGCGCTACGGCACGCAGTGAATCGTGCAGATTCGAAGCAGGGAACGGAGCGAAGCGGAGTGACCGGGGTTCGAATCTTCCCGGGACTATTCTCCTGTGCGTTACGGTACGCAGCGACGCGTCCGTCCCCGCCGAATCCCAAATTAAGAAGGTGGTGCAGTCCGTCTTTCGGGACGCCCAGGTCCCGAACCCGGTCGTGTGCCCTGACCATCGACCTGGGTGCACTCCCGTGGACCACCCGCCACGGGAGGTTTCTGCGAGCGCGCTGTGCCCAGACAGCGACGGGTTTCGCGCGTACTGACGGCGAATTTATGTGTAGGTTTTATTTTACGTTCCCGGATTTGGGAGGACGATGTCGGAAACTGACAACAACAATACCACCGACCGGCCGCCGGAACAGCCGGTCGCGGACCAACGACCGAACCCCCAGCAGACCGCACAGCCCTCGATTTCGGACCTCGCGACCGACGAGACGACCAAGGCGTACGTGAAGTTCGTCACCGCGTGTTTCGCGCTCGTCGGCGCCGCGGCCGGTCTCGCCGTGGTGCTCGTCGGTTTCCTCGGCGGCGCGCCGCTGTCCCCTGACATCATCGTCAGCCCGAACACCTTCCTCGACAACTTCGACGCGGTGATGGGGCAGCTGTACGCGAACCGTCTCGCGTTCCAGACGATGAACGCCGCGCCCGTCGCGGCGGGCCTGCTCGGGGTCGCGGGCGGCCTCTACACCGCGACCACGCTCGACGGCACGGACCGCCACACGTACGTCGCGAGCGCGCTCGCTGGCGGCGTCGGCGCGTTCGTGCTCGTCGTCGTGGTCGGCGTCCTCGCGTCGGTTGCGGTCTCCACGGTGCCGACGCCACAGCCGTCCGAGACCGCGTCAGCGCTCTCCGGAACGACCGCACAGACCTCCCAGCTGAGCAGCGCGTCGGGCGCCATCTCCGCGGTGTACATCGGCGGGACGAAACTCGCGTTCGACAAACTCGCGTTCAACGCCGTCGCCGTCGGGGTCGGCGTCGGCGCCGTGAGCGCCGCGAGCGCGTACGTCGCCCGCGAATACGCACCGACGAACTGACTGCGGACGACGCCACCGTCTCCCATATCACTGCAAAATTATAAGTGAGGGAAGTGATATTCCTCGCTCGATGTCGGGTCAGAGCGGCGACACGGGAGGGGAATCGCAGACGACTACACACCAGACACAGCGCGTCACCCAACAGGAGGACTCCTACGCGGACCTCGTGACGGCGCCGTTGACCAAGCAGTTTGCGAAATTCTCGGGGGCGACCGGCGCCGGCGTCGGCGTCGGTCTCGGCGTCATGTTCCTGCTGTTGAAGTTCGTCGGCGCGCCGACGATTACGCAGTCCACCGGCGGGAGCGGCGGCAGCGGGTCGAACGCGGGCATCGCCGCGACCCAGTTCGTGAACTCGTCCGCGCAGTTCACCATCTACCTGCTGCCGTTGCTCGCCGCGGCGTTCGCCGCGGTCGTCGGCCTGTACGCGGCCCGAGAAATCGACGCCGAGGACCGCGAGACGTACGTCGCGAGCGCCGCGGGCGGCCTCGCCGGTGCGCTCGCGCTGTTCGTCGTCGGCGCGTTCCTCGTGTCGATGGCGTTCGGCACCGCGAGCCTGCAGGGCAGTACGGTCGTCCAGAAGCCGGGGAGCGTGGAGTTCGGGAACCTCCTCGTGAACGCGGTCGCGGTCGGCGCCGGTGCAGCGGTCGTCGCGGCGGCGACGACGTGGACTCACCGCACGCAGGCTTAGTCGAGTAGGTCCCGCTCGCGGAACAACCCCTCCAGTTCTGCCATCGACGACACGGACGCGTCGCAGTGCGCGTCCACGCCGTCTTTCGGTTCGAAGCCGACCGCGTAGCCCGCGGCGTTCAGCATCGGCACGTCGTTCGCGCCGTCCCCGACGGCGACGGCCTCCTCGACGGCCACGTCGAAGTCCGCGCAGACCTCGCGGAGCGCGTCGTCTTTCGTTCCCTCGACGAGGGGGCCGTCCACCGCTCCGGTGAGTTCGCCGTCGGCTTCTGGGAGGCGGTTCGAGACGACGCGGTCGGCGCTCACGCCGGCGGCGTCCAGCGCGGCCTCGACGCCCGCGCCGAAGCCGCCCGTGAGCACGACGACGCGCACGCCCTGCTCTCGCAGGTCGCCGATTAGGGGGCCGGCGTCGTCTCGCAGGCGCACGCCTCCGTAGATGTCGGCCGCGTCGGTGCTGTCGAGGCCGGCGACGAGGCCCGCGCGCTCCCGTAGGCTCTCGGCGTAGGAGAGGTCGCCGCGCATCGCGCGCGCCGTGATGTCCGCGACCTCGTCGCCGACGCCGTGGCGGGCGGCGAGTCGGTCGAGCATCTCCGAGTCCGCGAGCGTGCCGTCGAAGTCGAACGCCACCAGCGACATTGGAGGGGGTTGGCGGTCAGCGGGGAAAAGTCTCGCTGCCGTGGCAGGCGTTACGGCTCGGGGGCGTGGGCGTCGAGGACGGCGCCGCGACTCTCGACGAGCGCGCCGAGGTGGTCGGTGTCGGCGAGCGCGCGGAAGTCACAATCGGGGAGGGCGTCCGCGGTGCGCCGGGCGGCGGCGACGGGAACGTTGGTGTCGCGCTCGCCGTGGAACCACCGAACCTCGCAGTCCACGTCCCGCGGGCGAGTCGGCCAGTCCTCGGTGAACTGTCGGGATTCGCGGACGACGCCGGCGCGACGCTCCGAGAGCGCTTCGAGGAAGTCCCGCTTCACCACGTCGGCCACCTCGTCGGGGACGCCGTCGCGGGCGCCGTCGGTGGTGTACTGGGCGGTGACGAACGCGGGCGGGCGCCGGGCGGCCAGCCACGCCTGCCCGCGCAGGAGTCCCCCCAGAACTCGGGGGGTCGCGCCGGCGAGCGTCCCGAGCACGCGCTGGGGCGTCGGCGTCTCCTCGCGCTCGGAGGCGGGGACGCCGCCGGCCACCACGTCGACGCGCGTCACGCGGTCGCCGAGGTCTGTGGCCGCCGCGAGCGCGTGCGGCGCGCCCCCGGAGAACCCGAGTAGGCCGGCGGACTCGACGCCGGCGTCGTCCAGCACCGCGGCGACCACGTCGCCCGTGTCCGCGGGGCCGTAGCCGTCGCGTGCGGGACTCTGCCCGTAGCCGGGGCGGTCGAAGGCGAGTACGCGAACGCCACGCGCTCGCGCCGCGTCGTCGTACAGTTCGCCGAGCACGCGCGAACCGGGCGTGCCGTGGAGGAACACCACCGGCTCGCCGCCGGGGTCGCCGTACGACTCGTAGGCGACCGGCTCGCCGGCCACCTCGGCGGTCTGCGTGCCGACCTGCTGGTCGCTCCGGGCGCGTGACGTGACGCTCACGAGTGGACGTAGCCGGCCCGAGCGCGAGGGGGTTTCGGCGGATGCATCCGGTCTTTTATAAGTCGCGGACGAGGAGAATGGCGCGTGAAACGCGTCACGCTGTCCGTCGCGTACCCGCCCGAACTCATCCACCCGCTCCACCGCGAGGTCGTCGCGCGGGACGCCGCGACGCGCGCCGACCTCCTGACGTGGGGGCCGGTCGGGAGCGCCACCGGCCTCTCGTGGTTCGACGCCGACCGCGACGCCACCGCAGCGCTCCTCGACGCCGTCCCGCAGATGGCTGACGTGAGTCTCGTCGCGGGCGACGGCGGCACGTACGCCTTCACGCGACAGACCGAGTACGGGTTCGCCGACGAACTCCTCGAACTGGTCGTCGAGGCGGACGCGGCCTTCGTCCCGCCGCTCTCGTTCCGCGAGGACCGTACTGCGCGCTTCGAGGCGGTGGGCGAGTCAGACGCGCTCGCGGCGTTCTACGAAGCGCTCGCCGGCGTGTTGGATGCGAGCGTCGAGGCGGTCCACGACTTCCGGCGGGGCGGGACGCCAGCCGACCTCACGACGCGCCAGCGCGACGCGCTCGCCGCCGCCGTCGACCTCGGCTACTACGAGGTGCCCCGCGAAGCGAGCGTCGCGGACGTCGCCGACGCCATCGACTGCTCGTCGAGCACCGCTGGCGAACTGCTCCGGCGCGCCGAACGCGTCGTCGTCCGGGACGCCGTCGCTGGTGAACCTGCACCCCGCCGGCCCCACCGCCCCCGCCTCGCCGGCGGCGACCCGTAGCCCGGCAGACGCTGCCGGAGCCGGGCGCGGGCGTGGACAGAACCGCCGCCAGCCGCCACACCACATTACACGTTCTCGAACACATCCCGGGCTCTAGAGTCGCGTCAATACGTGCATGTGCGGAAACCCTTATCCGCGCTCCCGGCGACTCACGGACATGAAGGTTCTCGTCACGGACCCCATCGCGGACGCCGGCCTCGACCGACTCCGCGACGCCGGCCACGAGGTAGTAACGGCCTACGACGCCGAGGGCGACGCGCTCCTCGACGCCGTCTCCGACGCCAACGCACTGGTCGTGCGGTCCGGGACGCTCGTCACCGAGGAGGTCTTGGAGGCCGCGCCCGACCTCGCCATCGTCGGGCGCGCCGGCATCGGCGTGGACAACATCGACATCGACGCCGCCACCGACCACGGCGTCGTCGTCGCGAACGCCCCCGAGGGGAACGTCCGCGCCGCCGCCGAGCACACCGTCGCGATGGCGTTCGCCGCCGCGCGCTCGATTCCGCAGGCCCACGCCCGCCTCACCGACGGCGAGTGGGCGAAAGGCGAGTTCCTCGGCACCGAACTCAACGGCAAGACCCTCGGCGTCGTCGGCCTCGGTCGGGTCGGCCAGGAGGTCGCCAAGCGCCTCCACTCGCTGGGCATGGACCTCGTCGCCTACGACCCCTACATCGGCGAGGAGCGCGCCGAACAGCTCGGCGCGGAACTCGTGGAGTTCGAGGACTGTGTTGCGCGCGCCGACTTCCTCACGATTCACGTCCCGCTCACCGACGAAACCGAGGGCCTGATTGGCGAGGCCGAACTCGCGGAGATGGAGGGCGGCTACGTCGTGAACGTCGCCCGCGGCGGCGTCGTCGACGAGGACGCGCTCGCCGAGGCCGCCAACGACGGCGTCATCGCAGGCGCCGCCCTCGACGTGTTCGCGGAGGAACCGCTCGCCGACGACTCGCCCCTGCTCGACGCCGAGTCGGTCGTCGTCACCCCTCACCTCGGCGCGTCCACGCAGGCCGCCCAGGAACACGTCGCCACCACTACCGCCGACCAGGTCGTCGCCGCGCTCGCCGACGAACCCGTGTTGAACGCCCTGAACGCGCCGAGCGTCGACGAGAGCGCGTTCGGCCGCATCCAGCCCTACGTCGAACTCGCGGAGACCGCCGGGAAGGTCGCCGCCCAGTTGTTCGACGACCGCATCGAGTACGTCGACGTCACCTACGAGGGCGACATCGCGAGCGAGGACCTCGAACTCGTCACGGCGAGCGCCCAGAAGGGCGTCTTCGAGCCGCTGGAGTGGCAGGTCAACGCCGTGAACGCGCCCCGCGTCGCCGAGGAGCGCGGCATCGAGGTCTCCGAGACGAAGACCCGACAGAGCGACGACTTCCAGAGTCTCGTCTCGGTCACCGTCGGCAACAGCGACCGCGACCTCACCGTCTCGGGCACGCTGTTCGCGGGCGACGACCCGCGCCTCGTGAAAATCGACGGCTACCGCGTCGACGCCATCCCGCACGGCCACATGCTCGCCGCGCGCAACCGCGACGAACCCGGCGTCATCGGTTTCGTCGGCACCGTCCTCGGCGACGCCGGCGTGAACATCGCGGGGATGTTCAACGCCCGCGAGACCATCGGCGGCGAGGCGCTCACCGTCTACAACCTCGACTCGCCGGTGCCCGAGGACGCCCGCGACCGCCTCGCGAGCGACGACCGCATCATCGACGTGACGAACGTCCAGTTGAACGGCGAGTAGGCGGGACGACTTTCTCACCGGCGCGCGTTGCTCCGGTATGGCCTCCGTCAGCGACACGTTCATCGAGAACCGGGAGCGCGTCCAGCCCGACGACGCGAACAACTACGAGTCCGCCCACGGCGGGAACGTCGTGAAGTGGATGGACGAGGTCGGCGCGATGTCCGCGATGCGCCACGCCGGCACGACCTGCGTGACGGCGCGCATCAACAGTTTCAGCTTCGACCGCCCGATTCCCACCGGCGACACCTGCGTCATCGACGCCTACGTCTACGACGTCGGGCGGACGAGCGTGAAGGTCCGCCTGCGCGCGTACCGCGAGGACCCCCGGACGGGCGAACGCGAGCAGACCACCGACTCCTACTTCGTGTTCGTCGCCGTCGACGAGGAGATGCACCCGACCGAAGTCCCCGAACTGCGCGTCGAGACCGAGCGCTGTCGTGAACTCCGCGAGGCGGCGCTCGAAGGCGAAGCCGAGCACTGACCGGACCGCGGACTACCGCAACCCTCGCGCTCAAATACGCGCCGTCCCTCCTCCCGGTAGTGACAGACTCCGCGACCGAGGAGCGACTGGTGACGGGGTACGCGGGCCGCCTGCTCGTCGCCGTCTCCGTCGGCTGGCTCGCGATTCAGGCGGGCCGGCTCGTGCTGTCGCCGTCGCTCCCCGCGGTGAAAGCCGACCTCGGCATCTCGGACGCGCAGGCCGGCTTCGCGTTCACGCTCCTCTGGGGGCTGTACGCGCTCCTCCAGTACCCGAGCGGACGGCTCTCGGACGCCCTCTCGCGGAAGACGCTGCTCGCGTCGGGGCTGGCGCTCGTCGTCGTCGGGTTCGGCGCGCTCGCGTCCGCGCCGAACTACGCCTTGTTCCTGCTCGGGGCGGCCGTCGTCGGTGCTGGCGCGGGACTCTACCCGACCGCCGCCCGCGCGCTCGTCTCCGACCTCTACACCGAGAAGCGCGGCCGCGCGTTCGGCCTCCACACCGCCTCCGGCGACGTCGGCGGCGTCGCCTCGGCGGGCCTCGCGGCGCTCGTGCTCGCCGTCGCGACGTGGCGCTGGGCGTTCCTCCCTGTCGTCGCCGTCGCGCTCGCGATTCTCGTCTCGCTGCACCTCTGGAGCCGGGAAGCCTACGTCTTCGAGCGCCGGTCGCTGGACGTCCGCGACACCGCCGACCGCCTGCTCCGCGGGTCGCGGTTCCGGTGGCTGCTGGTCGCGTACACGCTGTACGCGTTCACGTGGCAGGCGACCGCCGCCTTCCTCCCGACCTTTCTGGAAGTCGGCAAACAGTTCGACCCGCTGGTCGCGCAGGTCGCGTTCGGGGTGCTGTTCGGCGTCGGCGCGGTCGTCAAACCGACCGCGGGCACGCTCTCGGACCGCCTGCCGCGGCGCACCATCACGGTCGGCGCGCTCCTGTTGGGCGCGGTGTCGCTGGCGGGCGTCGTGCTCGCGGACTCCCCGGTCGCCTCCGTCGCCGCCGTCGTCGCGTTCGCCGCCGGCCTGATGGCGTTCCCGCCGGTGATGCAGTCCTACCTGATGGACGCGTTCCCCGACGACTCCGCGGGCGGCGACCTCGGCGCGATGCGCACCGTCTACATCGGCATCGGCGCGCTCGGCCCGACGTACGTCGGCACCGTCGCCACCGCCGCCGACTACCGGGTCGCGTTCTGGGGGCTGGTCGTCGCGTTGCTCGCGAGCGCCGCGCTCGTCGCCGTCACCACCTAGGGCTTCGCGTGCCTCTCCACCGGTTCGACACCGGATACGCCGACGCGCACGCCGCCTCCGTCGCTCTCGTCGAGTGTCACCGTCCAGCCGTGGGCCGCCGCGATGTCGGCGACGATGGCGAGGCCGAGGCCGGTTCCGTCGTCGTTCGTCGTGTGCCCCCGGTCGAAGACGTCGTCGCGCGCGTCGGCGGGGATACCGGGGCCGTCGTCGGCGACGAAAAAGCCGTCCTCGGTCGGTGCCACGGTGACGGTCACCTCGCCGCCGCCGTGTTCTACCGCGTTCCGGAAGACGTTCTCGAGGAGGCTCTCCAGTTGCCCGGGGTCCGCGACGACGGCGCCGTCGACTCGCAGGTCGAGGGTCGCGTCCGCCGTCGGGACGTTGCTCCACGCGCGCTGTGCGACCGTCGGGAGCGACACCGCCGTCGTCTCCGGGTCGTCCACGCCGGCGCGCGCGAGTCGGAGCGTCCCCTCGATGATGTCGTCCATGCGGTCGTGGGCCTGCCGGACGCGGTCGAACTGCTCGGAGTCGCCGGTCTCCTCGGCGAGGTCGAGGTAGCCGTCGGCCACCGTCAGGGGGTTCCGGAGGTCGTGGCTGATGGTGTCGGCGACGCGCTCCAGTCGCTCGTTCTCGCGGTCGAGTTCGTGGCGCTGGCGCTCCAGTTCGGTGACGTCCCGAAGCAACAGCAGTTCGCCGTCCTCGTCCGTGCTCACGTCGGTCCGCCGCACGGTCAGCCACCGCGCCCCGTCGCCGCCGTCCACGGACACGGGGTCGGTGTGGTCCGCGTCCAGCGCTGCGAGCACGGCGTCCGGGAGCACGTCGTCGAGGGTATCGCCAGCCGTCAACTCCGCGCCGAGCAGGCGCTCCGCGCTGGGATTGTAGTCGGCGACGCGCCGCTCGGCGTCCACGACGAGAACGCCGTCGTCCAACTCCGAGAGCACGCGGTCGTGGGCGACGGGCACGAGGTCGAACAGTTCGTAGCGCGCGATGGCGTACGCGAACGCCGCCGCGGTGACGCCGACGAACGCCTCCGGTTCGACGACGGTGGTGCCGGAGTAAAACGCCATCGCGGCGGCCCACGGCACGGTCACGCCAGCGAGCACGACCACCGTCTGCCGGCGGTACTGTCGGCCGACGCGCAACATCGCGTCGAGGAGCATCGTCGTGCCCGCGGCGTTGAGGAGATTCGAGTACGCCACGCCGACCCAGAACGCCGGGCCGAACTCGCGTTCGAGGCGGACCACGCCGTCGACGCGCTGGAGGCGCATCGACTCCCGGACGAGGTGGTGGGCGTCGTTCGTCACCGAGAGCACGAACACCGCGACCGGAATCACCGAGAGCGCGGCGAGGATGCGGGGCGTCGCCCACCTCTCGCGGTCGGTGTAGTCCGCCGCGAACGCGAACCACGCGACGGGCGTCGCGGTGATGCCGACGTACTGCACGACGACCGAGAACTGCGTTACCGCGTACGACGTGGACGCGACCTGGAGCGCGTTACCGGCCGCCCAGACGGCGGCCGCCGCGGTGAACGCCGCCGCGCCGGTGGCGCCGGGCGCGTCTTGCCGCCACGCGTACCACGCGACGGTAGCGGCGACGACCGCCGACGTTGCCGAGAGAACGACACCGACGGTCACCTGCATGACACCCGTAGGTTACGGTAGTCTGGAATAAGCCTACTGGCTTCTGGGCGGTGTTTCGACGTCTCTCGGGCGGTATTAGGGCGTCTCGGGAGCGAAAATTACTCGCCTCAGAGCGCGTCGAGGACGCCGTCAGCGTCGGCGGGCACCGCCGTCGTGTCGCCGCCCGCTTCGGCCGCCGCGTCCGGGTCCTTCAGGAGGTGGCCGGTGGTCAGGCAGACGACGCGCTCGTCGGGGCCGACCTCGCCGCGCTCGCGCAGTTCCAGCAGCCCGGCGACGCTCGCCGCCGACGCCGGCTCGACGCCGATGCCGTCTTCGGCGAGCATGCGCTGGGCGTCGGTAATCTGGTCGTCCGAGACGGCGACGGCCGTGCCGCCCGTGTCGTAGATGCCGGGGAGCGCCTTCGGCGCGTTCACGGGGTTCCCGATGCGGATGGCGGTCGCGCGCGTCTCCACGTCGTCCCAGCGCTCGACGTGGTCCGCGCCGGCTTCGACGGCTTCGACCATCGGCGCCGCGCCCGCGGCCTGCACGCCGGTGAGCGTCGGCATCTCGCCCGCTTCCATCTCGCCGGCGGCGACGAGTTCGCGGAACGCCTTGTACAGCGCGGCCGTGTTCCCGGCGTTCCCGACGGGGAGGACGATGCGGTCGGGCCACTCGCCGTGGGCCGCAACGGACTGTTCGAGCATCTCGAACGCGATGGTCTTCTGGCCCTCCAGGCGGAACGGATTGAGAGAGTTCAGGAGGTACGCCTCCCCGCGGTCGGCGAGTTCGGCGACCACGTCGAGGCAGTCGTCGAAGTTGCCGTCCACCTCGCAGATGCGCGCGCCGTGCAGCGCCGCCTGCGCGACCTTCCCGGCGGCCACCTTCCCCGCCGGCAGCAACACGAGGACGGGCGTGTCGGCGCGCGCGCCGTACGCCGCCAGCGCCGCCGACGTGTTCCCCGTCGACGCGCACGCGAGGCGCCCGACGCCGAGTTCGTCCGCGACGCGCACGCCGACGGTCATCCCGCGGTCCTTGAAACTCCCCGTCGGGTTCATCCCCTCGTGTTTCACGCGCAGGTCGGCGACGCCCGCCTCGGCCTCGATTTTCGGCGCCTCGTACAGCGGCGTGTTCCCCTCCTGAATCGACACCCCGGACTCGAAGGGCAGCGATTCGGCGTACCGCCAGACGCCCTCGCCCGAGAAGTCGTCGAACGTCGGGTAGTCGGCGTACCGCGCCTCCAGCAGGCCGTCGCAGTCCGGACACCGGTACACAACGCCGTCGAACGGCGCGAGCGTCGCGCCACACTCGACGCACGCCAGCCACGCGCCGTCGTCGGCTTCGGCGGGCGCGCTGCCGCCGAGCGAGAGGTCGGTCATGCGAACGACTCGGTGACGGACACACAAATACGGGCCGGGTGGCGCGGGTTTTGCCGGTCCGTCAGTACGCGTAACTGTGCTCGGCCACCTCGATACGCCCGTCCTCGCGTTCGGCCAGCGGCGCGTACCGGTCGTCGCCGAGTTCGCCGAGGTAGTCGGCGAACTCCTCGCGGAGTCCCTCGGGCGAGTCGTCCCAGAGGCCGACGGCGTGCTCGACGAGTTCGTCGGCGGTCGCGTGTTCGCGGTCCGCGTCGCGCGTGACGCCGTAGAACGCAGACGCCGCCATCTCGCGGAGGAGCACGCGGTCCTCCCACGCGTACATGCAGTCCCAGTCCGAGGGCAGGAACTGGACGCCGCGCTCGCGGTGGCGCGCGCACTCGCGGCGTTCGAGGTCGCCGATTGGCCGGAGTTCCACGTCGAAGGTGTCGTCGCCCATCTCGACGACGAAGTAGCCGCCGTAGCGCTGTTCGCCCGTCTCCGGGTTCGTGGCCTGCAGGAACGCGGCGTTCAGCCGTCGGTCCTTCCGCCGGCCGAAGTGGGTGTTTCCACAGAAGTGCGCGTTCCCGTCGAAGTGGTCGACGAGCCGCCACGTCTCCATGTGCGTGACGAGAATCGTGTCGGAATCGACGCGCTCGGGGTCGTTCGTGAACCGCTGGCCGCCGACCGTCACGGCGCCGTCGCTCGGAATCTCGGTGCCGGCGTCGATGTCGTAGTCGATGTCGCCGAACAGGTCCTGGTTGCCCCACACCCACAGCAGGCCGTGGTCGGCGCGCTCGTCGAACTCGCACAGGTGGTGTTCGGTCTCCCGGAGTTGTTCGACACCGAGTTCGGCGTCGTGGCGCATCGCTCGCGTGAAGTCGCCGACGTGCACGACGTAGTCGAAGGACTCGCCGTCGATGTCGTCGAGGACGCGCTGGAGGGACTCGCCGTCGCCGTGGTTGTCGCCCATCACGAGGAACCGATTGCTCATGTCTGAACGCCGAACGAACGCCGACTTAGTCCTCCCGTTCTAGTCCACCAACTCGACCAGCACCGCCTTCTGGGCGTGCAGGCGGTTCTCGGCCTGCCGCCACACCACCGAGTTCGGGCCGTCGATGACGCCCGCCGTGACCTCCTCGCCGCGGTGGGCGGGCAGACAGTGCATGAACGCCGCGTCGCCGAGGAGCGCGTCGTCCACCCGGAACCCCTCGAAGGCCGAGAGGCGCTTCTCGCGTTCGGCCTCGTCGCCCATGCTCACCCAGACGTCCGTGTAGACGGCGTCCGCGCCCGCCGTCGCCGCCTCCGGGTCGTGGCCGACGTCGACGCTCCCGTACTCGCTGGCGCGCTCGACCGTCTCCGCTGCGAAGCCGTACTCGGCGGGCGTGGCGGCCTGCACGTCGTAGCCCGCCATCGCCGCGCCGACGAGGAACGACGCGCCGACGTTGTTCGCGTCGCCGATCCACGCCACCGTCCCCGAGTCGCCGACGACCTCGCGGAGCGTCAGCAGGTCGGCGAGCGTCTGGGCCGGGTGCGCGGCGTCCGAGAGGCCGTTCACCACCGGGACGCCGGCGTTCGCCGCCAGCGTCTCCAGGTCGTCGTGGCTCCCGACG
The DNA here is from genome assembly GCF_021233415.1 of Halobacterium litoreum. Classification (NCBI taxonomy): domain Archaea; kingdom Methanobacteriati; phylum Methanobacteriota; class Halobacteria; order Halobacteriales; family Halobacteriaceae; genus Halobacterium; species Halobacterium litoreum. The sequence goes on from NZ_CP089466.1 coordinate 2,593,122, forward strand.
CGCGCCATCACCGCGTCCGCGTACAGGCCGAGCGCGCAGGCCGTGTCCGCGACCGGTTCGCCCCGGCCCAACTGGATGTCGTCCTTGCCGAGGAAGACGGCGTGCCCGCCGAGTTGGGTCATTCCCACCTCGAAACTCACCCGAGTGCGCGTCGACGGCTTCTCGAACAGCATCGCGAGCGTTCGGCCGGCGAGCGCGGTGTGGGGGATGCCGTCGGCCTGCGCCTGTTTCAGCGCGGCCGCGTCGTCGAGCACGCTCGCCAGTTCCTCGGGTGTCAGGTCGTCTATCGTCAGGAAGTGCATAGTTGCTGAGCCGCCGTCGTGAGTACCTCGACGCCGCGGTCGAACGCGGCGAGGTCGATGCGTTCGTCGGGCGCGTGGTCGAGCGCCGAGTCGCCGGGGCCGTACGTCGCGACGGGGCAGTCCCACGCAGCGGCGTAGAGGTTCGCGTCGCAGGTCCCGGTCTTGCGGACGTGCGTCGGGTCGCCGCCCGCGTCGCGGACGCCCGCCCGGAGCGCGCCCGCGACCGGGGTGCGCGCGTCCGCCGCGAGCGCCGGCATCGCTTCCGTCCACGTCACGTCGCCGGCCTCGGTGCAGTCCGCGACCGTCGCCCGCACGTCGCTGGCGGTCGTGTCGGGCGGCAGGCGGAACTCCACGTCTACCGTCGCCTCGAACGCGGTGCCGTCGTCGGCGAGGCCGCCGTCGAACGAGACGGGCTTGACCGTCACCGACTCGAACACCGACTCTCCGGAACCGAAGGCGGCCTGCACGCGCTCCGTCCACGCCGTCGCGCGCTGGACGGCGTTGGGTTCCGGACGCGACGTGTGCGCGCTCGCGGTCGAAACCTCGTAGGTCGCGCGCGCCAGCCCCCGGTAGCCCACCGCGATGGCGTCCCAGCCCGAGGGTTCGCCGTTCACGACTGCGTCCGGTTCCGCCCGGTGCTCCACGAGGTGGCGCGCGCCCGCCGACGTGGTCTCCTCCTCGACGACGCCCGCGAACGACGCGCCCGTCTCGACGCTCGCGGCCGCCATCGCCGCCAGCGGGCCGGTCGCGTCCACGCTCCCGCGCCCCCACAGTTTGCCGTCTTCTTCGCGAACCTCGATGTCGCCCGGAACGGTGTCGACGTGGCTCGTGAGCAGCACCGAGTCGTCGCCGGGCGCGCGGACGTTCCCGACTTCGTCGGTCCACGCGTCGCGGCCCTCGCGCTCGAAGTAGTCCACGAGGACCGTTGCGGCGTCGGCTTCCGCACCCGAAACAGAGGGGGTCGAGACGAGGTCAACGAGGAGGTCGCGGGGCGTCACAGCACCGCCTCCAGCGCCGACGCCACCGTCTCGACGTCTCCCTCAGACACCGTCAGCGGCGGGAGGAAGCGCACTACCGTCCGACCGGCCGGGAGCGCGAGAATCCCGTGTTCCATCGCGAGACTCGGGAGCGCGCGGTTCGCCCCCCGTTTCACCTCGACACCGACTAGCAGACCCTCGCCGCGCACGTCCCGAACCGGGAGGTCGGCGAGCTCGGACTGGAAGTGCGCGCCCACCTCGCTCGCGTGGCCCGCCAGCCCCTCGTCCTCGATGACGTCGAGGGTGGCGAGCGCCGCGGCGCAGGGGACGGGGCCGCCGGAGAACGTCGACCCGTGGTTGCCTGCGTCCTCGGCAATCCAGCCGGCGCACAGCGTCGCGCCAATCGGGAGGCCGGACGCCAGCCCCTTCGCGACCGTCAGGACGTCGGGTTCGACGCCCGCGTTCTCGCACGCCCACAGGCTCCCGGTGCGCCCGAGGCCGGTCTGAATCTCGTCGAACACGAGCGCCGCGCCCGCGTCGTCGCAGGCCTCGCGGGCCGCCGCGAGGTACCCCTCGGGCGCGGGGTTCACGCCGCCCTCGCCCTGCACGGGTTCGAGCAGGACGGCGGCTGTCTCCTCGTCTACGGCCTCGGCGAGCGCCTCGCTGTCGCCGTAGTCCACGAACTCGACGTTCTCGGGCACCGCGAAGCCCTCGCGGTATTTCGGCTTCCACGTCGCCGCGAGCGCGCCGAGCGTGCGCCCGTGGAACGCGCGCTTGGCCGCCACCACCTTCTCGCGGCCGGTGGCGTGGCGCGCGAACTTCAGCGCCGCCTCGTTGGCCTCCGTCCCCGAATTACAGAGCCAGACGTTCGAGCAGTCGCCGGGCGCGAGCCCCGCGAGGCGGTCGTACAGCGCCGCGCGCGTCTCGGTCGGGTACGACCCCTGCACGAACAACAGGTCGCTCGCCTGCTCCTCGACGGCACTCACCACGTCGGGGTGGCAGTGGCCGACCGGCGCACACGCGTAGGACGCGCCGAAGTCGAGGTACTCGGTGCCGTCCTCGCCGTACAGGTGGACGCCCTCGCCGGACTCGATGCCGATGGGTTTCTCCCCGAAGACGAATCCGCTCATACTGCCTCCGGGTCGAAATGCGTCCCCGCGCCGGAGAGCGCCCGCACCACGGGGTCGCGGGCGTTCGCGTCCGACACGACGACCTCCTCGGCGCCGCTTTCCAGGGCCTCCGTCGCGGCGAGTACCTTCTTCGACATGAACCCCTCCGCGGCGTCCTCCGCGGCCGCGAGTTCGCCGGGCGTGCGCACCGCCTCGATGAGCGACCCCTCGTCGTCGGGGTCCTCGTAGACGCCCGCCACGTCCGTCAACACGACGAGCGTGGCGTCCAGCGCGCCAGCGACGGCGGCCGCCGCGCGGTCCGCGTCGGCGTTCACCGCGGTGCCGTCGTCCGCGAGCATCGGCACCGACACCACGGGCACGTAGCCCGCGTCCAGTTGGGCGCACAGGAGGTCGGTGTTCACGTCCGTAATCTTCCCCGAGTGGTCGCCGCGGCGAATCTTCTTCTTCCCGTCCTCGACGACCTTTACGGCGGACTTCCGCGGCCCCGAGAGCAGACTGCCGTCCACGCCGTTCAGGCCGACGGCGGGCACGCCCGCGTTCTCGAACGCCGCGACGAGGTCGGTGTTCACCTTCCCCATCGCCATCGTGAACACGCCCATCGTCTCCGCGTCGGTGAACCGCCCGGTCATCCCGGACGGCGACTCGACGTATTCGGGCTCCTTCCCGTAGTCGTCGAGCGCGTCGTCCACCGCGGTCGACCCGCCGTGGACCACGACCACGTCCTCGTCGTTCACCGTCAGGTGCGCAACGTCGGTCACGGCACCCGCCGGGTCGACGGCGCGCGCGCCGCCGATTTTGACGACTACCGTCACGCGAGCCACCCCCCAGTCATGGACTCCCCACCGGGTGCATCCCGTACTGTTCGAGTCCCGCCGTCTCCGCGAAGCCGAGCGCGACGTTCGCCGCGTGGACGGCCTGCCCGGCAGACCCCTTCACGACGTTGTCGATGGCCGAGAACGTCACGACGCGGCCGTTCTCGGGGTCCACCTCGAAGCCAACCTCGGCCTTGTTGGTGCCGGCGACGGCCTTCGGTTCGGGGTAGCGGTAGACGCCGCTCCCGCCCGCCACCGTCTCCACGAACGGCTCGTCGCCGTACGTCTCGCGGTAGGTGCCCCAGAGGTCGGTCTTCGAGACCGGTCCGTCGGGGAACACGTGACAGGTCGCGCTCGCGCCCCGCACCATGTCCACGGCGTGCGCCGTGAACGACACGGAGAGCCCGAGTTCCTGCTCGATTTCGGCCTCGTGGCGGTGGCCGGTCGGCGCGTACGGGCGCACGACGCCCGAGCGCTCGGCGTGCGAGGACGCCGCGCCGCCGCCGGCGCCGCCCTCCGAGGAGCCGACTTTCACGTCCACGACGACGTGTGCGCCCTCCAATAGGCCGGCCTCGGCCAGCGGGAGCAGCCCCAGAATCGTCGCAGTGGCGTTACAGCCGCCGCCCGCGATGAGGTCCGCGCCCGGTAGGTCGTCGCGGGAAATCTCGGGGAGCGCGTACACCGCGTCTTCGAGGTGTTCGGGCGCGCTGTGGCCGTCGTACCAGTCGTCGTACTGCGCCTCCGTTTCGAGGCGGAAGTCCGCGCTCAGGTCGACGACGGTGCCGGCGGCGTCCCGCCACGCGTCGACGTGCTCCATCGCGACGCCGTGGGGCGCCGCCGCGAACAGCACGTCCACGGAGTCGAGGTCCGACGGCTCCGAGAACCGCAGGTCGAGGCCGCGGAGGTTCGGGTGGACGCTGCCGACGGTCTTGTTCGCGTACTCGCGGCTGGTCGCCTGCGCCACCGCGAATTCGGGGTGGCCGGCGAGCAGGCGCAGGAGTTCGCCGCCCGCGAACCCGCTCGCGCCGACGACGCTCGCCGTCGTCGTCGCGCTCTCCTCGTCTGTCGCGTCTCCGGTCACTGCCATCACGCGGTAACCTCCACGGTCTGAGCGGCTTTCGTCTCCAGCCAGTCCACGACGGCGGCGGGCACGTCCACGCCGGTCGCGTCGTTCAGCGCCTTGAACTCCACCGTGTGGTTCACCTCGTGAATCGTGTAGTCGCCCGATTCCGTTTCCATTGCGTCGACCCCGAGCAAACCGCCGCCCACCGCGTCGCTCGCCTTCGCGACGAGGGCCGCGAGTTCGTCGTCGACCTCGAAGTCGGCCGTCTCGGAGCCCTTCGCGGCGTTCGTGAGCCAGTGGTCGCCCGAGCGCGTCATCGCCGCGATGGGCTCGCCGTCGGCGGCGAGCACGCGCACGTCGCGGCCCGGCTTCTCCACGTACTCCTGGACGTAGAACACGCTGTGCTCGTAGTGCCCGAGCGTGTCCTTGTGTTCGAGGATGGCCTCGGCGGCGCTGCGGGACTCGATTTTCGCCATCAGGCGCCCCCACGACCCGACGACGGGCTTCAGCACGCAGGGGTAGCCGTACTGTTCGATGGCGTCGAGCGCGCTCTCCGTGGTAAACGCGACGGTGGTATCGGGCGTCGGCACGCCCGCATCCGCGAGCGCGAGACTCGTCTCGGCCTTGTCCGCGCAGACCGACGCCGTCTCGGCGCTGTTCACGACGGGGACGCCGTAGGACTCACAGAACCGCGTGAGGTACGTCGAGCGACTGGTGGCGAGACACCGGTCGACGACGATATCGCAGTCCGCGAGGGGGGCGTCGGTGCCGTCGAGCGCGAAGCCGTGCTCGCGCACGTCTATCTTCGTCACGTCGTGGCCGCGCTCCCGGAGTTCCGTCAGGAGGAGTTTCTCGTCCCGACGGATGCGGGAGTAGAGGATGCCGACGTGCAACTCACTCCCCCCAGTCCTCGGCGAGGTCCGGCGCTCGCTCGAGGGTCGGGGGAGCGGTGTCGACGACTTCCAGCTCGGTGCCACAGGTGCCACAGTCCAGTATCTCGCCCGCTTCGGCGTCGTCGTGCACGGCCACGTCGGCCCCGCACTCGGTACACGTGCTCATTACACTCCTGCCTACACCGGCATACTACTTAAGGTAATCGAACCTGTCAAACAAATTAAACAAACTGTACGGCACGCTACTGGCGCGAGAGCGCCGAAAAGGGCGAACAAAGCGAAACCGATACCGAAGTCAGAGAGTTGTCTATTTGCCCCAAACGGGGCGGTCGTCGCGGTCGCGGCGCGGCCGCGGTGCTGTCGACGGCCGCGACGGTCGGCGCTCCAATCAGTTCAGACATAGGCGGCCACCTCCGCGTCCAGTGCGGCCGCCGCGTCGGTCAGCGCCTCGCGGCGCGCGGCCACGGCGGCCTCGTCCTCGGCGACGCCCTCGACCACGTCCCCGAGCGCGTCGCGCACTGCCGCAGGCGCGGGGCCACCGGTCGAATCGCGGGACGCCACGCTCTCCACGGGGTCGAGCGCCGCCGCGACGACCTCGGGGTCGGCGAGGTCGGATAGCGACTCGCCGGTCACCTCGCGGGCGGCCGCGTCCACCGCGTCGAGGTCCGCGCCGCGTTCGGCGGCGAGCGCGACGATTTCGTGCGCCTCGCGGAACGGCAGCCCCGCCGCAGCGAGCGCGTCCGCGACGCCGGTCGCGGTCGAGAACCCCTCGGTCGCCGCGGCTTCGAGGTCGTCGGCGGGCCAGTCGGCGGTCGCCACCGCGCCAGCGGCCACCTCGGTCGCCTCGGTCACGCAGTCGGCGGCGCGCCACGCGTGGGTGGTCGCGCGCTGGAGGTCGCGGTTGTACGCGCGCGGCAGGCCCTTCAGCGTCGTCGCGAGCCCCTGGTACGCGCCGACGGCGTCGCCCGCCGTCCCGCGCACCAACTCCATCGAGTCGGGGTTCTTCTTCTGGGGCATAATCGAGGACGTCGACGCGTAGTCGTCGTCGACGTCGACGAACCCGCGGTTCGCGAAGAACACGACGTCCTCGGCGAGCCCCGAACACGTCACCGCGACTGAGGCCAGCGCCGCCACCGCCTCAAGCAGGAAGTCGCGGCCCGCCGCCGCGTCTGTCGCGTTCGTCACCACGCCGTCGAACCCGAGCAACTCGGCGGTGCGCTCGCGGTCCACGTCGAAGGTGGTGCCCGCGAACGCCGCCGCGCCCAGCGGCGACTCGTTCGCGTGGTCGAACGCCGCCAGCAGGCGAGTGGTGTCGCGCGCGAGCGTCCCCTCGTAGGAGAGCGCCCAGTGCGCGACGGTCGTCGGCTGCGCGGGCTGCAGGTGCGTGAAGCCGGGCATCACGGTCTCCGTCTCCGCGTCGGCCACGTCCGCGAGCGCGCCGCGGAGCGCGAGCACGGCGTCGAGCGCGCCCAACAGGTCCTCGCGGAGGCGGTGGCGGATGCAGGTCGCCACCTCGTCGTTGCGCGAGCGCGCCGTGTGCATCTTCCCGCCGACGCGCCCGATACGGGAGACGACCGCGGACTCGATTGCCTCGTGGACGTCCTCGCCGTCGGGCAGCGCCTCGAAGCCCGCGGCCTCCACGTCGTCCAGCGCGCCGAGAATCTCGCTCGCTTCCGCGTCGGTCACGATGCCCTGTTCGGCGAGCATCACGACGTGCGCGCGGTCGACCGCGAGGTCGGCGTCGAAGATGCGAACGTCCGCGTCCATCGAGGAGAGGAACGACCGCGCGGGGCCGCCGCTGAAGCGGTCGCGGCGCACCACCGTGCCGTCGTCCTCTCCGCTCATTCCTCGCTCCCCGTGTCCCCGCCGTCCGTCGTCAGTTCGGGCTTGCTCGCGTTCGCGAGGCGCGACTGGAAGCCGTGGTACTTCGCCACGCCCGTCGCGTCCTCTTGCTCGATGCCGTTGACCGTCTCCGTGTCGAACGAGGCGGCGTCAGCCGAGTAGACGGCGTGCTCGCTCTCGCGAGCGACCGGGCGCGCCTGCCCGCCCTCGAATTTCACGGTCACGGTGCCCGTGACCTGCTGTTGGGTCTCGTCCACGAACGCGTCGAGCGCGCTCACGAGCGGGTGGTCGGCGAGCCCCTCGTAGGCCTTCTGGGCCCACTGCTGGTCGACCTGCTGTTTGAAGTCGCGCTCGTCTTTGGTCAGCACGAGGCCTTCGAGGGCCTCGTGGGCGGCGAGCAGCGTGGTGGCCGCCGGGTGCTCGTAGTTCTCGCGCACCTTCAGGCCGAGCATGCGGTCTTCCATCAGGTCGGTGCGACCCACGCCGTAGCCGCCGGCGAGGTCGTTCAGGTACTCGATTAAGTGGACCGGCTCCATCTCGTTCCCGTCGACGGCGACGGGGACGCCCGCCTCGAACTCGATGTCGACCGTCTCGGTCTCACCGGTCGGGGCGTCGGTCCAGTCGTAGATGTCCTCCGGCGGCACGTAGCCCGGGTCTTCGAGGTCGCCGCCCTCGACGGAGCGACTCCAGAGGTTCGTGTCGATGCTCCACTCGCCGTCGTTGCCCGCCTCGACTGGCAGGCCCTTCTCGGCGGCGTAGTCGATCTCCCACTCGCGGGTCAGGCCGAGTTCGCGGACGGGCGCGCAGACGTCCATGTCGCTGGCGCGCCACACCGCCTCGAAGCGCAGTTGGTCGTTGCCCTTCCCCGTGCAGCCGTGAGCGAGCGCCGTACAGCCCTGCTCCTCGGCCACGCCGAGAATCGCCTCGGCGATGACCGGGCGCGCGAGCGCGGTGCCCAGCGGGTAGCCCTGATAGGTGGCGTTGGCCTTCACGGCGCCGAAGCAGGCTTCGGCGAACTCGGCCTTCGCGTCGACCACGTAGTGTTCGACGCCGAGCGCGTCGGCCGTCTCGTGGGCCTCGGCGAACTCCGAGTCCGGCTGGCCGACGTCGACGGTGACGCCGATGACGTCGTCGTAGCCGTACTCCTCTTTCAGCAGCGGTACGCAGACTGTCGTGTCGAGCCCGCCCGAGAAGGCGAGCGCGACGGTTCCTCCTGTCATGTGTTGTGTGTGTTGTCGCGACGTTCGAAACGCGGTGCGGCCGACCGGGACCAAAGAGTAGGTAGTAGTGGGGTCTAAGCGGACCCCGGTCGTCGCGACGAGGAGGAACGCGCGGCCGACCCGCGGGAGGCCGCGGAACGAACGAGCGGCGTAGCCGCGAGCCGTGTGCCCGACCCGCGGGAGGCCGCGGGCGGCGTAGCCGCCGGGCTCCGGGACGTCGAACCCGCGGAGTGAGTCGGCGGCGTCATCGTACCCGACGAAACTACCTCCGCCATCATAAGCGTTGCTCGCTACACAGTCACACACCCTTCTCGTCAGCGAGCGAATGAGAACGGCCCGAACGCTCTTCAGCGTCGTGTCTGTACGCCCGTCTATGCCGACATCACGGGGCGACATCGACACGGACAGCCTGCTCAAGATAATCCTCGTACTCGTGGTCGTGTGGCTCGCGCTCGAAGTCATCGGCGCGCTCATCGAATCCCTGGCGGCCGTCCTCGGACTCGCCCGGCCAATCGTCGGGCTCGCGGTGCTCGCGCTCATCGTGCTCTGGCTGCTCGACGAAATCTAAACGCCAGCGCTTTCACGCTCCGTCCCGGACAGACGGGCGTGTACAGCGTGAACGCGCCGGTGCCGGCGTCGGTCAAGGACGTCGCCGCCGACCTCCGGCCCGCGCTCACCGGCTTCGACCGCGTGCGCGAACGCCACGAGCAGACGCTCCTCGTCAAGCGCGTGCCCGCCGACGACCGGAAGGAACTCCGGACGGCGTGGCAGACCGCCAAGGACGCGCTCGCCGGCGCGCCCGCCGTCGAAGCCCGCGTCTCGGAGGTGGACACCTTCCAGAACCCCCCGAACGGCTCCAGCCCCGTCGTCTACCTCGCCGTCGAGAGCCCCGGCATCCACGACCTCCACGCGCGCCTCTGCTCGGTCTTCGACCCGGTGCCCGTGATGGAGGGCGGCGACGACTACGACCCCCACGTCACGCTCGCCCGCGACGCCGACGGCTTCCAGGGCCGGCGCGCCGTCGACAACATCGACGGCCGCCAAGTCGGCCCGGTCACGTGGACTATCGACGAACTCCACCTCTACGACGCCACCTACGGCGAACGCGTGGACTCTATCTCGTTGCCGGCGTGAGTTCTCGTACTGTTTGAAAATTGGCGTTGCTACCGTGAACGCTACCTCCTCGAAAGCCCCGAGATTGTGGACTCGGTGCGCTCGCTGCGCGCTTCACTCGCTTCGCTCGTTCCAGTGCTTTCGTCGCGCGCCTTCGTCCACAATCTCGCCCCTTTCAGTCCCGCCCGGTACCGGATGACGCGCCCGCTGGAAACACGCCTACCGACCAACTGGTGTTAGGTGGGACTGAAAGGGGCGGAGCGGTCGACTGCGCCCGGGCGAAGCAAGCACGCGACCGGCGGGAGCGCGCGCAGCGAGCCCCGGCGTATCGACCGCTCCGGGGCTTTCGAGGACACGTCGGCGGCACTGGCCGAACTGCCGGCTGTTGAAATTGGCTCAGGGACTAGGCGGGTCGCCGTCGTAGGCGTCCAGGTCGCCGTAGAAGTTCAGCATCGAGAACCGCAGTTTCTCGGGGTCGATGTCCACGAGTTCCTGCCGGTCTTCCGGGGGGAACGTGGGGTTGACGCTGTACTTGCGCATCGCCGTCCGGCTCTCTTTCGTGTACCGGCGGTCGACGAGCATCCGGACGCCGAAGTCCTCGGGCGACCGAATCACGCGCCCCATCGCCTGCCGGGTCTTGCGGACGGTGGGAATCTCCACGGCGTACCGCCAGCCGGCGTCCTCCTCGTGGTGTCTGTCGTCGCGGCCGTCGAACGTGCGGGTGTAGGCGTCCTGGACGGCTTCGGCGCGCGCGTCGAGGTGTGGGTAGGGGACGCCGACGACGGCGACGGTGCGGGCGTCGTCCCCGTCGAAGCTCACGCCCTCGGCGAGCGTACCCCACAGCGACGTGAACAGCGCGCCGTTGCGGTCGGCGACGAACTCCTGTCGCAAGTCCTCGGCGGCGACGCCGGGCTGGTCGAGGTAGCGGGTGGTGTCGGCGTCCGCGAGGAGGTCGTGGTAGCGCTCGGCCTCGGCGTAACTCGGGAAGAAGAAGAGGCAGTTCCCGGGCGTGAACCGCACCGCGTCGCGGAGCGCGCCCGCGACCTCGTCTTGGACCGAGGGGTCCTCGCGGTTCGAGGAGAACAGGGGTTCGGTGTCCACCGCGAACGTCCGGCGGCGGTCCTCGGGGAACTGCAGGCCGTACGCCATCGTCACCGGGTCGTCGAGGCCGAGCACGTCGCTCACCACGTCGAACGGGCGGAGGGTCGCCGACATCAGGACGGAGGCGTGGACGGCGTCGAAGAGGTCCGTCGTCACCTCGCGGGGGATGCAGGTGTAGAGTTCGGCGCGCCCGTACACCTCGTCGGTCTGCTCGTTCCGGCGGACCGCCGCCGTCGGGTACTGGCCGAGGTCGTTTCCGCGCTCGATGTACGCCTCCACGAACTCCGCGACCCGGAGGACGTGGCAGTCCCGGCGCGTCGTCGTCTCCCCGTTCCGGTAGGCCTCCTCGTACTCCTCGTCTAAGTACTCGCCGAGGCCGAGCGCGTCGGTCACGTCCTCCTTGATGCCGGGCCCGGTGTACGACTGGAGGAAGGCCAGCGTCAGGTCGTCGCGCCGGTCGTCGTTCGCGACGGGCACGTCCTCCCAGTTCTCGCCGACCTCGGACTTCGCGCGCGACGGCCCCTTTCCGCCCGGGCCGAAGGAGTCCTCGTAGGTCTCCACGAGCGCGTCCCGGAACGCCGACACCACGCGCTCGGCGGCCTCTCCCCGGTCGTCCTCGACTTCGTCGAGTTCCGCGAGCGCGCTGTCGAGGCTGTTCTCCGTCAGTTTCTCCGCGGCGTGGTCGCGGGCCGCGTCCTCGACGTTGTGCGCCTCGTCGAAGACGACCACCACGTCCTCCGGGTCCCGACCCAGCCAGCGGAAGAACTGCGCGCGGATGCCGGGGTCGAGCAGGTGGTGGTAGTTACACACCGCGAGGTCGACGCCCTCGATGCCGTCCTTCAGGAGTTCGTACCCGCAGAGGCCCTGCTGCTCGGCGTACTCGTAGATGTCCTCGGGGGTGCGCACGCCGTCGTACAGCCACTGGTAGAAGTCGTCGTTGTCGCCGACGAGGTTCTCGTAGTAGCGCTCGCAGACGTTCCCCTCCTGGAGGTCTTCGAGGTCGTCCTCGACGGCTTCGAGTTCCTCCATCACGGACTGTCGGGCTTCCGCCGCCGCCTCGTCGCCGTCCTGGGCCTCGTCTAAGAGGGCCTCCTGGCGCTCCTCCAGTTGGCGCTTGTCGCGCTCGGCGTCCACGAGTTCGTGGGTGTTGTCCCGGAGCACCTGGCACTCCTCGTAGTTCACGTCGATGTGACACATCGACCCCTTCCCCTTGAACACGACCGCGCGGATGGGTTCGGCGTCGTGAATCTCACGGGCCTCGCGGACGAACTGGCGCATCTGCTGGTGGACGTTCGTCGTGATGACGACCGTCTTGTTCTCCTCGCGGGCGTGCGAGAGCGCCGGCGCGAGCGCCGCGAGCGTCTTCCCCGTCCCGCAGGCGCCCTCGAACAGCACGTCCCGGCCGGTGTCGAGGGCGTCCCGTATCTCGTCCATCGCCGCCCGCTGGTTGTCGTACGGCGAGGGCTTCGGGAAGAACTGCAGGTAGTCGGGTGAGTCGCTCGCGGCCACGATGGCGGGTCGTTGGTCGCCACGCCGTATAAACGTCAGCCCGTCTTCTCGCCGAACCGAGGTTTAGGCCGACCAAAACGTATATTCGGCTGCGGCCCGGTACTCTCTGCTGATGGCACTCTCGCAGGACGACGACGGCGAGACGGTCTCGGCGTTCCGCTCGTCGCCGGACCGCACCGTCTTCACCGAAGCCGACAACCCCGACGGCTGGCTCTCCACCGACTACACCGTCGACGTCGAACGATAGGAACGACGCACAGCGCGCCGACCGAAAAATCAGTATCTGTCTTCGCGGTCTACTCGCCGACGACCAGCGTGTCGTCCTCGAGGTAGTGCTCGACGTGGTGGGCGTCGTCCTCGACCTCGACGAGGTTCTCGCGCAGCATCTCGGCGGTCGCGTGGTCGCCGAGGTTCGACGCGAGGTCGACGTGCTCGCGCAGGCTCTCGATGACGTCCCCGTACATCGCGAGGTCGTTCTCCAGGGACGTCCGGATGTCGTAGACGTCCTCGTCCTCGGGCTCCAGCGAGGACTCGGCTTCGAGGGTCGCGCCGCTCGCGTGGGGTACGCCGCCCAGCGCCTGCACGCGCTCCGCGAGTTCGTCCGCGAACGCCTCGGCGTTCTCGGCGGCGTCGCCGAGGAACAGGTGGAGGTCGCGGAACTCCGCCCCCTCGACGTTCCAGTGGTGTTTCTTCAACTGGTGGTAGAGGACGTACGTGTCCGCGAGGTCGGCGTTCAGCGCGTCGACGACCTGCTCGGCCTTCTCCGCGTCCATCCGGAGCGCTTCGGAGCCCTCGACGTCACCGGCGTGCGCGCGTACTTCTTTCTGGGTGCTCATGACAGTCACCTATTCGACCGCCCGCCACTTAAAGATTTTTGCCAAATAGAAATTCGGTTACGGAATCGGAAAACAACGTTCGCGAAACGACCACGCCGCGGCGGGGTCAGGCCTCGGTCTCGGGTTCCACGTACACCTTCGACACGGCGGGGTTCGCCTCGCGGAGCGCGTCCTCCAGTGCCGTGATGCGGTCGTCCATCGCGTCCGTGTCGAACCGGTCCGCGAACGCCACGTCAGCCGTCACAACCACCTCGTTCGGCCCGAAGTAGACGGTCCGGAAGTCCGCTATCGACTCCACGCCCTCGAACGTCCGCACCACCTCGCGGAGTTCGTCCTCGTCGACCTTCGGCAGGCTCTCGCCGAGCAACAGCCGCTTGTTCTCCCACGCCAGCGCCACCGCGAAGCCCATCAACAACACCCCGATGAGCAGCGCCGACGCCGCGTCGTACATCGGATTGTGGGTGAGTTGGGTGAGCAGGATGCCGGTCAGCGCCGTCACCAACCCGAGCAGGGCGACGGTGTCCTCCGTGAGCGCGGTGAGCGTCGTCGTGTCGCTCGTCCGCCGGAACATCTCCCGCAGCGACTCCCAGCCGTGGCGCTCCATCTGGCGTTTCGTCTCCTTCCACGCCTTCGCGAACGCGTAACTCTCGAACCCGATGGCGCCCACGAGCACGACGTAGTTCACCCACACGCCCGGGAACTGATACCCCAGCAGGGACGCCTGCTGAGAGAGCGCCGCCTCGTGGTGGGTGAGCGCGCTGTACCCGTGTTTCGCGGACTCCCAGCCCGCGATGCCGAACAACATTACGCTCACGAGAAACGAGTAGAAGAACTGCGCCTTCCCGTACCCGAACGGGTGCGAGCGCGTCGGGTCGCGCTCGCCGTACCGCAGGCCGACGAGCAGGAACACCTGGTTCCCGGTGTCCGAGACCGAGTGGTACGTCTCCGAGAGCATCGCCGGACTCCCGGTCACGAGAAAGCCGAGGAACTTCAGCACCGCGATGGCCCCGTTCGCGAACAGGGCCGCGAGCACGACCGTCTTGCTACCAGCCATTGAACGCGGTTCTCCCCCGCCACACAAAGGCGTTCCTGCGCGTCCGTCGCGTAACAGTCACCACGCGCCAACGTCTACCCAAGGTCATGATTGCCGTCCTCTCGGACACCCACAGCGACTCGGGCCACGAACTCGCGGGACGCGCCCGCGACGCCGTCGAATCCGCCGACCTCGTCGTCCACGCCGGCGACTTCACCAGCGAGACCGCCCTCGACGCGTTCCACGACGCCGCCGACACCCTGTTCGCGGTCCACGGGAACGCCGACTCGCCCGCAGTCTGCGACCGCCTCCCGACGGCGCGCACGTTCGACGTCGAGGGCGTCACCGTCGCGCTCACGCACCGCCAGCAGGGCGGCGAAATGGGGCTGTCGCTGTTCGGGCGAGAACGAGACGCCGACCTCGTCGTCTCCGGACACACGCACGCGCCGACCGTCGCGGAGACGGCCGACGCGGTGCTGTTGAATCCGGGGAGTCACGCCGACCCGCGCGGCAACCCGGTGGCGCACGCCGAACTGTATCCCATGGACGGCGGCGTGCGCGGCGAGGTCAGAACCCGCGACGGGGGCGTACTGCGTGAGTTCCGTGTGGAGGGCCGATAGCGCCAGCGAGGGCGCAGGCCACGTCGGCCTGTACCACACCCTACGGAGTAGGGTGTCAAGTAGGCGACGTACACTCAAAAAACCGTTTTAGCCACGCACGAACCACGCGGCGGCGACGAGCGACAGCACCAACAGCCCTCCGAGGAAGAACGTCGCGCCCACGGGGAGCGCGGCCGCGCCGGAACTCCCGGCGTCCGCGACGGTCTGGGCCTGGTCGCCGCTCTGTGCCACCAGCCCGGACACCTCACCGCTGGTCTCGGTCGCACTCCCCGGACTCGGGCCGGGCGCCGACAGCCCGCTCCCGACGACGCGCTGGACGACCAGACTCGCGAGACCGAGCAAGCCGACGCCGCCGAGCAGGCTCGTGAGCGCCGTCTGGACGTCCTCGCCCTCCTCCTCGCTGCCCGCGAACAACACCACGGGCGCGTCACAGGGCGCGTACACGCTCATCTCGCGCCCCTTCGCGGAGTACTTCGTGTCACACTCCTCGATGAGTTCGGCCTCTCGGAGGTTGTCGAGGTGGTACTGGGCGTTCTGGAGCGACGTGTCCACGTCGTCTGCGAGTTCCGACGGCGTCGCGGGGCGGTCGTGGAGGGCGGCGTAGAGACTCCGGGCGGTGCCCGAAGACAGCGCCGACAGCAGGCGGTCCGCGTCGTCGGAGTCGACGCCCACCACGCGAGGGTCTCCCTCGCTGGCGGTCGGCTCCGACTTGGAGGGCAGCAGGCCGGACATGCCCCCCTGTTTGAGCCAAACTACAATGAATTTTGTCGTAATATCGCGCCCGAATACCGTCGCCTCCTCTCCGCACCCCGCCGAAACCACTATTGCCTCCGACCGGCACCACCACGTATGGTGGAGTTCGGACCCACGTTCTACATCCTCGCAGGCGCAGTCCTCCTGTTCGTGTTCTTCATGTTCCTGTTCATCCGGCGCACGCTCACCGGGTTCCGGGAGGGCATGGACGAGGGGAAGCGCTAGACGACGCGCTCGACCGCCGCGACGGCCTCGTTCACGTCGCCCGCGTCCACGTCGAGGTGCGTGCAGAACCGCACCGTGTAGTCGCCGAACTCCGAGCCGAGGACGCCCTCGTCCTCGCAGTCGTCGAGGAACTCGGCGGCCGTCACGCCAGCCTCGGTCGTGTCCACGAGCACGATGTTCGAGTCCGGCTCCGGGACGGACAGCCCCTCGATTTCGTCGAGTTCGCTCGCGAGTCGCGTCGCGTTCTCGTGGTCGTTGGCGAGCCGCTCGCGGTTCTCCAAGCCCACGATGCCCGGCGCGGCGATTATCCCGGCCTGCCGCATTCCGCCGCCCAGCAGTTTCCGGACGCGGGTCGCGCGCTCCACGAACTCCTCGCTCCCCGCCAGCATCGACCCGACGGGCGCGCCCAGCCCCTTCGAGAGGCAGAACATCACGGAGTCCGCGGGCGCGAGCAGGTCGCTGGCGTCGACGCCGAGCGCCGTCGCGGCGTTGAACACGCGCGCGCCGTCGACGTGAACGGGTAGCCCGAGGTCGTGGGCGGCGTCCGCGGCCGCCGCGAGTTCGCCGGCCGGCGCGGCGGCTCCGCCCTTCGCGTTGTGCGTGTTCTCGAGGCAGAGCAAGCCGGTGCCGGGCCGGTGGAGGTCCTCCTCGACGTACCCCTCGCGCACCTGTTCGGGGGTCGGACAGCCGTTCTCGCCGCCGTCGAACGTGCGGACCTGTAGTTCGGCGTGCTGGGCGAACCCGCCGAGTTCCCACTTGTAGACGTGGCTCTCGCGCTCCACGAGCGCCTCCTGTCCGCGCTCGGTGTGGACGCGCGCCGCGATTTGGTTGCCCATCGTCCCCGTCGGGACGTACAGCGCCGCCTCCATCCCGACCGCTTCGGCCGCCCGCGCTTCGAGGTCGTTGACTGTCGGGTCCTCGCCGTACACGTCGTCGCCCACGTCGGCGTCCGCCGCGGCCGCCCGCATCTCGTCGCTCGGTGTCGTGACCGTGTCGCTCCGGAGGTCTATCACGGCTCTGGGTGCGTGCCCGAGGGACAAAAGTTAGTGCGTCCCGGCACCCTGTCGGGAAACTGTATCGTTTCGAAAGACCCTTGGGCCAGTTTCGGAGAGTGTAGCGCATGGACTCCCGGATTCGGAGGCACGCCGAAATCATCGTCCACCAAGCCATCGACTTGCAGCCCGACGACGACGTCGTCGTGAGCATGCCGCCCGTCGCCGAAGACCTCGCCGTCGCCCTCTACGAGCAGATCGGCGAGGTCGGCGCGAACCCGATGATGGTCGCGCGCGGCGACCGCGGCATCGGCACGGACCGCGCGACCCGCGCGTACCTCCGCGCGGTCGACGAGGACGACCTCTCCGAACCGGAACACGCCCTAAAACTGTTCGAGCACGCCGACGCCGCGGTCGTCGCGCGCCCCCACGAGAACGTCACCGAGCAGAGTGACGTCAGCCCCGAGAAGGGGTCGGCGTACGACCGCGCGTACCGCGACGTGCTGAACGCCCGCCTCTCCACGAAGTGGTGTCTCACACAGTACCCCGCGCCCGCCGACGCCCAACTCGCCGGGATGTCCACGGAGGCCTACGAGGACTTCGTCTACGACGCCGTGAACAAGGACTGGGACGCCGTCCGCGAGCACCAAGAGCAGATGGTGGAAATCATGGACGGCGCCGACGAGGTTCACATCGTCTCCGGTGACACGACGGACGTGACGATGAGCGTGAAGGACATGGTGACGCTGAACGACTGGGGGACGAACAACCTCCCCGCGGGCGAGGTGTTCACCGCGCCCGTTCCGGACTCCGTGGAGGGCGAAGTGCTCTTCGACAAGCCAGTCTACCACAACGCCCGCGAGGTGCAGGGCGCGTGGCTGAAATTCGAGGGCGGCGAGGTCGTGGACTTCTCCGCCACCCAGAACGAGGACGTCCTCGAGGGCATCCTCACCACCGACGAGGGGTCGAACCGCCTCGGCGAACTCGGCATCGGGATGAACCGGGACATCGACCGGTTCACGTACAACATGCTGTTCGACGAGAAGATGGGCGACACCGTCCACATGGCGCTCGGCCGCGCGTACCCCGCGACGGTCGGCGAGGGCGTCGAACAGAACGACTCCGCGAAGCACGTCGACATGATCGTCGACATGAGCGAGGACTCCTACATCGAGGTCGACGGGGAAATCGTGCAGCGCAATGGGACGTTCAAATTCGAGGACGGATTCGAAGGGTAGCGAGACGCCGAACTAGTGAGGCGTTTCGGGGACGCGACCGGGGAGCGCGTGGCCGACCGACGGGAGGCCACGAAATGTCGAGCGGTGACCGAAGGGAGCCGCGAGCGCCGTCTTTTTAGCGTTCTCACGAGCGGCGCGAGTGAGAGCACGGGAACGCGTCGCGTTCCCGGCGTAGATTTTTGCGGTAGGTGGTACGTCCCCGGAGTCTCACCGGCGGTTCAGATTCCTGTGTATTTCGCCTGTACGTCGCGTTTCTCGCGTCCCACGACTGGCCACAAGACGTTTAGTACGACCAAAGTGGGGCAGAAATCGCACGCGCGCCGCTACCGGACGGTAGCGCCGGTCTCCCGCCCTGATATGCTACCATTTACCATCCGGTGTTTTAAGTCAGTGGCGTGTGTACGCCTGACACGTGCCCAAGCTCGACTGCCCGGACTGTGGTCGTGGCATCGCAATGCACGAACTGGAGACGCGGACCGTCGCCCAGACCACCGGCTTCGAGACGAGTTACCGCTGCCCCTTCTGCCGCACCGACTTCGAGGAAGTCAAGCAGTTGATGTAGCCGTCCGAGCCGACGCGCTCGCAACGCCCGCGCAGTCGCCGACTACTCGCTCGTAGCGCCGCTACCCCGTCCCATCCCCTTCTACAGTACCCTCCAACCGGATTCGTCGCTCGCGTTCGCTCGCGACAGAACACGGGCACGAGGGGAGTCCCGCGAGCAGCGCGAGCGGGACGCCGGCGCGGCGGTGCCGCGCCGGAATTCGAACCGAGGAGAGACGGTCGTCCTCGCTGCGCTCGGACGCTGCGACTCTCCGGGTTCGAAACCCCTCACCGAATTCGTCGCTCGCGTTCGCTCGCGACAGAATACGGGCACGAGGGGATTCGAACCCCCGGCCGTCTGGTTAGAAGCCAGACGCTCTGTCCGAACTGAGCTACGTGCCCTCGCTCACGAGTACATTCGGCGTCGGTAAAAACCGACGGGTATCCAGACCGAAGCACAAAGGTAGCGGCGTCGTCTCCAATCGAGTAATGAGAGTCATCGGTACCGTGGGGATGCCGGGCAGCGGCAAGAGCGAGGCTGCCGTCGTCGCCGAGGGGATGGGCGTGCCCGTGCTCATCATGGGCGACGTGATTCGACAGGAGTGCCGCGACCGGGGGCTGGACCCCGCACAGCACCACGGCCGCATCGCGCAAGCGCTCCGGGAGGAGAACGGCCCCGGCGCCATCGCCGAGCGCTCGCTCCCGATTCTGGAGGAGTACCTCGAAGACAGCGACGTGGTGCTCGTGGACGGCATCCGGTCGGACGTGGAAGTCGAGCAGTTCCGCGAGGCGTTCGGCGAGGACTTCACGCTCGTCCACGTGTTCGCGCCCTACGACCTGCGCGAGGAGCGCATCGAGGGCCGGGGGCGCCCCGGCGACAGCGACGGCGAGAGCCTCGCCGAGCGCGAGGAACGCGAGAAGGGCTTCGGGATGGAGGACGCCATCGCCGAGGCCGACGTGCGCGTCGAGAACACGGGCACGCTCGCGGAGTTCCACGACAAATTCGAGGCGATTCTGGAGGGCGACGATGACTGAGGTCGTCTACAGCGTGGACGTGCGCGTTTCCGCCCCGATTCAGCCGACCGAAGTCACCGACCGCGTCGTCGACGCCATCCACGGCCTGTTCCCCGGTGCGGACGTGGCGACCGAGGGCGACCGCGTCGTCGCGGAGGCCCACGCCGTCGAGACGTTCCGCGAGCAGTTGTTCGAGCAGCGCATCCTCGACACGGCGCGCAAGCAGTTCACGGAGAACCGCGACCCCGACGGCTTCAGTTTCGACCTGAAGAAGCAGGCGGCGTTCAACGGGAAGGTGAACTTCGCGGTGGGCGACCCGGACGAACTCGGCGACATCCACGTCGACGTGACCGTCCGCGAGCCCGACGTGGAGTCGTTCATCGCCTACCTCGCGCCCGAGACGGAGGACGGCGAACCCCTCGACGGCGCGTAGTCAGACCAGCAGGACAACTATCGCGGCGGCGATGAAGACGACCTTCGCGGCGACGTTGACGGCGATGACTTTCGACCCGAAGCGCGCCCCCCAGATGCCGTACTGGAAGGGAATCGAGCGCTTGAACGTCGACACCGCGAAGGAGACGATGCCGCCGACGAGCATCGTCGCGACTGCTTCTCTGGGTGTGAACGCGCCCGGCACCTGCGGCGCGATGAAGATGGCTCCCGTCGTCGTGTCGACGGCGAACGTCGCGACGGCGGGGACGCTCGCGGGCGGGAGGCCGACGAGGTCGGTGACGGGGCGCGCCGCGGCGGTCAGCGCGGTCACGTCGTAGGACTCCGTGAGGTAGACGACAGCGGCGTAGACGACGGCGAGGCGCGGCACGAGCGTCTTCAGTTTCCCGGCGGTCTTCGAGAGCGCACCGGCGACTGCTTCGCGACGCGTCTCGTCGTCGCCGCCGGGGAGGTCCACGTCGGCGTCGGTGGCGGGCGAGACGTTCGCCTCGGAGAGCAAGAGCGCGCCGGCGAGGATGCCGGCGAGCGTGATGCCGAGGCTGACCGCGGCGCGCGCGCCGACGTACATGAGGCCGACTCGGAGACCGAGAATCGGGATGAGGACGGGCGCGTAGAACGTGAAGATGTGCTGGACGAACCCGAAGAAGGTGTTGACCGTCACCGCAATCAGGGTGGCGCGGTCGTCGAGCACGCCGGCGTCCCGGTACTCCTTGAGCATCCCGTAACCCGCCGTCGGCGACGCGGTCGTCGCGAGGATGGCGGTACCGACCTCGTCCGGGAGGTTCGCGGGGCCGGTGAGGGGGCGTGCGAGGCCGGCGACGTACCGAACCGCGCCGAACGCGACGGCGAGGTTCGCGAGCGTCAGGCCGACCGCGATGGCGACCGAGACGACCGCGACCCGGGGGAGCACGTCCGCGAGGAGCGCCGCGAGTTGCACACCGGCGGTTGGCGCTCGCCGGAATTACTGGTGTCGGTTCGCGTCCCGCCGACCCCGCCGTTCGGTCACACGAGCAGTTCGACGGCGCCGAACAAGACGAGTACGCCGAGCACGTCGCAGGCGTTCGTGACGACCGGAATCACCACGTCGTCCGGGTCGAGCTCGAACCGGTAGGCGGCGTACGTCGCGGCGAGCGTGACGAGCACGGCGAGCACGGCGAGCGTCGCGCCAGACACCGTCGCGACCAGGACGACCGTTCCGACGGCGAGGTCGGCGCCCTGCGTGAGCGCGGCGAGCGCCCACGCGCCGGCGCCGACGACCGGGAACAGCGTGACGGCGAGCGCGAGCGTCGCGACGGCGTTCCCCACGAGGTCGTCGTCGCGCGGGTCGAACGCGAGCGTCCCGAGGTGGAACGCCGTCGACAGACGGGACGCAAGCACGCTCCCGAGGTTCCCGGCGGTACCGATGGTGACGGGCACCAGCACCAAAAGCGAGGGGTACCGCAGCAGCGTCGCCTCGAACGAACCGAGGACGAGCCCGCTCCCGACTTCCACGACGGTGAGCGCGAGCAAGACGGGGAGCGTCGCGCGCGTGATGGCGGCGACGGACCACTCCCGGCGCACTCACACACCCCCCACGACGACGCGGACCGCGAGCACGAGGAAGGCGAGGCCGAACACGTCCCCGGTCGTCGTGACGAGCGGCCCGACGAGCGTGTCCGGGTTGTGGCCGCGCCGGAACCCCGCGAACACCACCACGACGACGGCGACGGTGAGCGCGAGGCCCGACAGCAGACCGGCGACGAACGCGACGCCGACGAGCGTCGTGACGCCCGCGACTGGTCGCCCGAGGCCGGTGAGCACCGCGAACGCGACGAGCGCCGCGAACACGCTCGCGAGCAGGCCGTTGGCCATCGCCGCCGCGACCGCCGCGCGCAGGCGCTCGTCGCCCACCGCTACCCGCGGTTCCACGACGCCCTGGTGTAGCCCCGTGGCGAGGCGCGCGCCGAACGCGCCGTAGACGTTCCCACGCGTCGCCAACAGCGCCGGCACGAGGACGAGCAAACCTTCGACCGCGCGGAGTTGCGCGCGCATCCCGCCGAGCACCGCGCCCGCGAACAGGCCGCCGACGACGCTCGCGGCCAACGCCGGGGCGGCCTCCCGGTAGGCTTCAGCCGCGACCGCGCGCACGCTCATGGCCGACGCGACGCGCCGCGCGCTGAAAAAACCCGCCGGCGGTCCGTCGCCGTCACTCCGTCCGCATCAGGTAGACGAGCGCGCCGGCGCCGCCGACGACCACCGCTCCGGCCACCCACGCGGGCCACCGCGGCCGCCGGTCGCCGTGGCGTTCGGTCCGCGCGTCGAGGAACACCGCGACCGGGGCGAACACCCACGCGTGGACGAACACCGCGAGCGAGACCGGGAACGCCGGTTCGACGGCGGCGAGCGCGAGGCCGGCGGCGAACGCCGCCACGACGCCGACGAGCACGTCCCGCCACACGCTCGCCGGGTCCTCCGGGTCGGTCACGACGACGGCTTTCTGCACGAGGTACGCGAGCGCCACCGCGACGTTGAGGACGGGGACGGCGCCGCCGACGGCCCACGGGAGCGGGCGCGGCGACCACTCGACGTCGTGCGTGCGCCACGCGTCGTAGCCCAACGAGACCGGGAGGACCACCGCTGCGAGGGCGCCGAGTGCGAGGCCGGGATTCGTGTAGCCCGCACCGACTGCGAGCACGGCGAGGACGCCGGCGACGGCGCCGGCGCCGACGACGACTTCGGCGAGCGAGTGCGCGTCCTCGCTGGCCGGCGCCGCCGACGCCCTGGTTTCGCGCGTGGCGTCCACCGCGACCCGGTAGTCGTCGTCCTCGCGCACGACCACGACGCGCTCGCCGGACAGCGCGCCCGGGTCGCCGGCGCCGTGACCGACCGCCGCGAGCAGGCGCGCGACGCGACTCGACGAGTGCCCGGCGCTCGGCCACGACTCGAAGACGCGGACCGCCTCGCCGCCGTCGAGTTCGACGACCAACAGGAGCGCGTGCGTGCCGTCGACGCGGACGCCGTCCGGCGTCTCACGCGCTCGCACTCGCTCGACCCGCCGTACGACGCCCTCGGCGCGACGACTGCGCCCGGTCCCACCCGTGGTACGCATCCACACGACGTTTCGGGACCGGCGTGAAAACCCTACTGGTCAGAACATGCCGCCGAAACCGCCACCGCCGCCGCCACCGCCCTGCTGTTGCATCTTCTTCATCATGCGCTGCATGTCGCCGTCGCCCATCCCCTGGAACTGCTTCATCGTCTGGGCCATCATCTTGTGCTGGTCGAGCAGTTCCCGGATGGTGTCCTCGCTCTGCCCCGACCCCTTCGCGATGCGCCGCACCTGCGACGCGCCGATGGAGCGCGGGTTCGCCATCTCTTCTTCGGTCATCGAGTCCATGATGACCTCGAAGTTCCGCATCCGATCTTTCGTCACGTCCATCGCGTCGTCCGGGAGTTCGTCCATGAGACCGCCGCCCATCCCCGGAATCATGTCCATCACCTGGTCGAGGGGACCCATGTTGTCCATCGCCTTCATCTGCTTTTGCATGTCGTGGAGCGTGAACTCCCCCTTCATCATGTCCTCGGGGTCCCAGTCCTCGTCGTCGGCCTGGGTCTCCTCCATCGCGCGCTCCACGCGCTCGGTGAGCTGCTTGAGGTCCCCCATCCCGAGCAGCCGCGAGATGAACGAGTCGGGCTCGAAGCGCTCGATGTCCTGGACCGTCTCCCCGGTCCCGAGGAACGCGATGGTCGAACCCGTCTCGTTGACGGCCGTCAGCGCCCCGCCGCCCTTCGCCGTCCCGTCGAGTTTCGTGATGGCGACGCCGTCGATGCCGATGGACTCGTCGAACTGCTGGGCCTGGTCTTTCGCGCCCTGCCCGATGGCCGCGTCCAACACGAGCAGGCGACGGTCGGGGTTCACCGCGCGCTCTATCTCCTCGATTTCCGCGATGAGGTCGTCCTCGAGCGCGTGGCGGCCCGCCGTGTCCACGATGTGGACGTCGGCGTCCTCGGTGGCTTCGAGGCCGTCCCGCGCGATTTTCACGGGGTCGTCCTCGTCGGGGTCGCCGTAGAACTCCACCTCGGCGCGCTCGGTCATCTGCTTGGCCTGGTCGTAGGCGCCCGGCCGGAACGTGTCCGTCTGGATGACCGCCGGACGGAGTCCCTTCTTCGAGAACCACCACGCCATCTTCGCCGCCGTCGTCGTCTTCCCCGACCCCTGCAGGCCCGCCAGCAGGATGGTCTGGTTCTCCAGCGGAATCGAAGTGGAGTCCCCCACGAGGTCCACGAGCTCCTCGTAGACGATGCGGAGCACGTGGTCGCGGGCGGACGTGCCGCCCGGCGGCTCCTCTTCGAGCGCGCGCTCCTTGATGGAGTCCGAGAGGTCCATCACGAGACTGACGTCGACGTCGGCCTGCAGCAAGGAGCGTTGAATCTCCTTGACGACCTCGTCGACGTCCTCCTCGGAGATGCGGGACTTCCCGCGGAGTTTGTCCAGCGTCCCCCGCAGGGAACTCCCGAGGTCGTCGAGTACCATTGTTGCTCGCCAGTAGGCGACCGGTCCGTAAGAGCCTTTTTCCATATACTCCCGCCGGAAGCCCGGGACGAGCGCGCCCGAACACCGGTCAGCGCGCCGGTACGTTCAACCGGCTCGCGGTCCTACCTGCCGGCGTGACGCCCGTCTACGCCACGCGAGCGCTCGTCGACGTGCTCTGCGAACTCGCCGCCGACGACGACCCGGACGCCGTGTCGGTCCGTCTCGCCGCCGCCCCGGCCGGCGACCTCCGGCCGACCGACGGCGACCTCACGGGTCTCGACCCGGAGACGCCGGTGCTCTCGGAGTTCTACTTCCCCGACGCCGGCGACGCGCTCACCAGCGTCTTCGGCGTGGACCTCGCTGCTCCCACCGGACAGACCGCCGGGCGGTTCGTCTCTCACCCGGACGGCAACCCCGACGTCTCGGTCACGGACGACCTGCACGCGACACTGCTCGTCGCCGTGCCGCCGTGGGAATCGGACGCCGTGCGCGCCTACGACCGAAACGGCTCGCGGCGCGACCTCGTGTTGGTCGCCGCCGAACCGACCGAGTCGGACGCGCCCCGATAGAATCAGTCGTCGTCGCCGAGCAGGTCCTCGACGAGCGCCTCGGGGTCGAACTTCTGGAGGTCGTCGTACCCCTGTCCGGTGCCGAGGAACAGAATCGGCTTCCCCGTGACGTGAGCCACGGAGATGGCCGCGCCGCCCTGACTGTCGGCGTCCGCCATCGTCAGGATGGCGCCGTCGATGGCCGCCGCGTCGTCGAACTCGCGGGCGCGGTTCACCGCGTCCTGGCCCGCCACCGCCTCGTCCACGAAGATGGTGAGGTCGGGGTCCACGACCCGGTCGAGTTTCTCCAGTTGGCTCATCAGGTCACTGGACGTGTGCAGGCGCCCGGCGGTGTCGCCGAGCACCACGTCTACGTCGTGTGCCTCGGCGTACTCCACGGCGTCGTAGACGACCGCGGTCGGGTCGCCTCCCTGCTCGTGGCGGATGAGCTTCAGGCCGAGGTTGTCGGCGTGCTCCTGAATCTGCTCGTTCGCGCCGGCGCGGTACGTGTCGCCGTTCGCCAGCACCGTCGAGTAGCCGCGGTCCTCGAGGTACTTCGCGACCTTCGCAATCGAGGTCGTCTTCCCGACGCCGTTCACGCCCGTGAAAATCACGGTGACGGGCTTCTCGGCCGCCTCGATGGTCTCGAGGAAGTCGAACTGGCCGACGTCGATGACCGACAGCAGGGCGTCCCGGAGCGCGTCCTCTACGAGCGCGCCCGTGCTCTCGGTGAACTTCCGCTCCTCGCCGACGAGGTCCTCGCGAATCTGGTCGAGAATCTCCTCGGCGACGCTCATCTCCACGTCGCTCTCCAGCAACGCGAACTCCAGTTCGCGCAGCGGCTCCTCGAGGTCCTCCTCGTCGATGACCACGCGGCCGCGAGCCAGCGAGGACGCGCGACTCACGAAGCCGCCGGACGAATCCGAGGACTCCTCCTCTTCGCCGTCCTCGGGCGCCGACTCGTCGGCAGCGTCGGCGTCCGGCTCCGAGGCGTCGCCGACGGCCTCGGCTTCGACGTCGGCGTCGCTCTCGGGCTCGTCGAGTTCCGCCTCGTCGAGTTCCTCGGCGTTCTCCTCGGCGACCTCCTCGGCGTCCTCTCGGAAGTTCGAGAGTTTGTCCTTCAGCCCGTCGAACATCGCCCTACTCGTCTTCCTGCTCGCCCTGCTGCTGGGCCTGCATCTGCTGTTGCATCATCTGCTGTTGGGCCTGCTGGGCCTGCTGCTCGAGGCTGGACTGCTCCTCCTCGACGTCCGAAATCTCCGAGCGGACCTCGCTGATGCGCTCGTCGACGGCTTCCTTCTTCTCGTCGAGCACGTCGACCGCGTCGTCGCTGGACTGCTCGGCGGCGTAGCCGCCGCCGAGGCTGACGACGACCTCGTCGATGTCTTCGACTTCGGCGCGGACGTACGCGTCGCCGCCGAGGGGGACCTGCACGGTCGAACCCGTCTCCAGCACGTCGAGGGCTTCCTTCGCCTCCTCGATTTCGGCCTTCTCCTCCTGGAGGTCCTCGACGTCGGCTTCGAGTTCCTCTTTCTCCTCTTCGAGCGCCTGAATTTCCTGGGACAACTGCTGCAGCTGCTGTTGACCGCCGCCTCCAAGACTCATACCAACGAATCCGGGTGCGAGCGGGAAGTATCTTCCTACTCGGGAACTCGCGGCGAGAAGCGTAGAATTGAGGGTAGAAGCGCCGAAACGCTCGTTTAGTCGTTCGGCGCGGCGGAGAAAAACGCCCGCCGGTTCAGTCGATGTAGCCGAGCGCGTCGTCGATGCGACCCAACTCGGGCCCGGTCGTGTCCTCGCCGACGACGTAGCCGTCGTCGTTCGCGACGAGGCCCGAGCCGACCAGCGCGCCGCCGTAGTTCACGGTGCCGATGTCGGCGTACACCTCGAGGGCGTCCTCGATGGCGTCGAGTTCGTCGTCGCTCGACTTCGGGTGGCAGAGCACGCCCGAGTTGTTCGCGACGGCGGCCGCGCCGACGGTGTCGACGCCGGCCAGCCGACCGCGAGTGGCGGGCACGTCGAGAGCGTCCTCGACGGCCTGCACTGCCTCCCGGGAGAGCTCGGAGTGGACGTACGCGCCGTTGTCGTTCGCGACGACGACGTTCCCCGCGGCGTTCACGCGCCCCGGCAGTTCGCCGACCGACACGTCGACGGCCTCCTCGATGCGGTCGCGTTCGCGCTCGCGGACGCGCCCGGAGACGAGCAAGCCGTTCGAGTTCCCGGCGACGAGCGACCCGACGGTCGCCGAGCCGCCGACGGTCGTCTGCACGGCGGGCACGCCGAGTTCGTCGGCCACGTCGCTGGTGAGGTCGTCGTCCAAGTCGGGACGGACGACGACGCAGTCGTTCGTGGCGCGGGCGAACACGCCGACGTACGGGGAGCCGTGGAACGCTGCGCGGAGCAAACTTTTACTCTTCGTACTCGGCTTCGACGACCGTCTCGCCGTCCTCGACGAAGCGCGCGGCGTGGACGCGGACCTTCCGCGGCGGGTTCTTCTGACCTTCGCTCCACACGTTGTCGTTGATGGACGGGTCCAGGCGGACCTCGTCCTCCTCGACCGCGAAGTGCTTCGCGAGGTGCTCGCGGATGATGGACATCGCCTTGCCGGCGCGCTCGTGGTTCGGTACCTTCGTCACGTCGCGGAGCGGCACGGTGACGATGCGCTCCTCGAAGTCGTTGGCGCTCATTATTCGTCGGTGTCGTTACGCCGCCAGTTGCGGCGCTTCGGGTTTCGCTGGACGTCGCGGTTCGTCTTCATCATGACCCACGAGGGCACGCGGCTGTTCTGCCGCTCGAGCTTCGCGAGCCGCTTCTTCTGCGCCTTCGATTTCTTACCCATAGTGTGCGCCTCTACCCCCGCCGTCGTTAAAACGTTGTTCTTCTCGGGCCGGCTCAGAGCCTGACTGCGCGGACTGTCTCGTACTCGGGGCCGTCGTGCGTGAGCGTGCTCTCGGTGAGCCTGACTTCCTCGACGCGCGCCGTCCCGACCTCGGGGTGGCGCTCCCGGACGAGTTCCTGCACGCGCTCCTTGCCGCCGGCGTGTTCCATCCGCGCGAGCGTGACGTGGGGCGTGAAATCGTGGTCTTCGGGGTCGAAGCCGCGCGCGACGAACGTCTCTTCGACCGCCTCGTGGAGTTGCGTCAGTTCCTCGCTCCCGTCGCCGACGCCGAGCCAGACGACCGAGATGTAGTCCAGACTCGGGAACACGCCCAGCCCCTCGAACGTCGCGTCGAACGGCGCCACGTCGGCGTCCGCGACCGCTTCTTCGAGTGCGTCCCCGAGTTCGTCCAGTCGGGACTCGTCCACCTCGCCGAGGAACTTCAGCGTGACGTGGGCCTGCGCCGGGTCCACGAAGTTCAACCCCGAGGCGTCACGGAACTCCTCCTGTACGTCGGCCACCGCGTCGGCGAGGGCGTCGGGCAGGTCGACGCTGACGAACAGCCGCATACCGGGCGTTCTGCGTGCGGAGGCCTTAACTCCGCGCCTCACTTAGCCGGGTCCATATGACTGACCGCGAGGAATCCGACAGCGAGAGCCCCGACGTGGAGGACCTCGACGTCGAAGACCTCGACCACGAGTTCTCCGAGGGGCAGGGGTTCGACGACCCCTACGAGGGGTTCGACCTCGACCCGCCGGAACTCGAAGTCGACCCGGACCAAGTCGACCCGGTGGACAGCCGCGTCGTCACCGACAACCTCGACCAGCGCGCCATCAACGACGACGAGGTGGACGCCGACGAACTCGTCGACGTGGGGCTGAGTTACCTCGGCATCAACCGCCACGAGCAGGCCGCCGACGCCTTCGAGCGCGCCGCTCGCTTCACCGACGACGAAGACCTCGAACAGGAGGCGTGGGTGAACAAGGGCATCGCGCACGGCCAGATGGAGGAGTGGGACGAGGCCGTCGGCGCGCACCGCGAGGCGTTGTTCGTCGCCGAGGACGGCGACTTCGAGGCCGAGGCGCACACGAACCTCGCGTACGCGCTCTGGGAGTTCGAGGAGGACGAGGAGGCGTTCTACCACGCGGAGAAGGCGGTCCGGGCGAACGACCGCCTGCCGCAGGCGTGGTACAACCTCGGGTTCATCGAGAACGAGCGCGACCGCCACGAGCAGGCCCTCGACGCGCTGGACAACGCGATTCGGCTGGGCTTCCAGCAGGCCGACGTGTACGAGGAGAAGTCCCGCGCGCTCGAAGCCCTCGACCGCGAGGAGGAGGCCGCCGAGGTCGCCGAGCAGGCCGAGGAGATTCGCGAGCGCAAGGAGCAGGAACTCGTCGATAGATGATACTCACGGAGCGAGAGACCGAACGCGGCGTCCTCGTGACGGCCTGCGACCCGGACGTGCTCGGGGAGACCTTCGAGAACGGCGAGGTGGAGTTCACCGTCAACGAGGAGTTCTACGGCGGCGACGAGGCCGACGCCGACGCCGTCCGGGCGGCGCTCGCTCGCGCGAACGTCGCGAACATCGTCGGCGACGACGCGGTCGGCATCGCCATCGAGGAGGGGTTCGTCGAGGAGGCAAACGTCCTCGATTTGGACGGCACCGTCCACGCGCAGTTCATGCGGCTGTAGCCGTTCTCGCCGCTTTCCCGTACGGCCGGCAGTTCTAGCCGCACCGAAGAACAGTAGTGTCCCGGTTCCCTACTTCTCGACAATGGAACAAACCGAACAGGACCCGCTCGACGTCGAGCGCATCCGGGAGGACTTCCCCATCCTCGAACGCGAGGTCGCGGACGGGCGCCAACTCGTCTACCTCGACAACGCCGGCACCTCGCAGACGCCGGAGCCGGTGGTCGACGCCATCGCGGACTACTACCGCCGGTACAACGCGAACGTCCACCGCGGCATCCACGAACTCAGTCAGGAGGCCTCCGTCGCGTACGAGGACGCCCACGACCGCGTCGCGGAGTTCGTGGGCGCGGACGGCCGCGAGGAGATGGTGTTCACGAAGAACACCACCGAGGCCGAGAACCTCGTCGCGTTCGCGTGGGGACTGAACGAACTCGGGCCGGGCGACGAGGTCGTCCTGACCCAGATGGAACACCACGCGAGCCTCGTGACGTGGCAGCAGGTCGCGAAGAAGACGGGCGCCGAGGTGAAGTACATCCCCGTCACGGACGACGGCTACCTCGACATGGACGCCGCCGAGGAGATGATTACGGACGACACCGAGATGGTGAACGCCGTCCACGTCTCGAACACGCTCGGCACCGTCAACCCCGTCTCCGAACTCGCGGACATCGCCCACGACCACGACTCGCTGTTCTTCGTGGACGGCGCCCAGTCCGTCCCGACCCGACCGGTGGACGTGAAGGAAATCGACGCCGACTTCCTCGCGTTCTCCGGGCACAAGATGCTCGGGCCGACGGGCATCGGCTGTCTCTACGGCAAACGCCACCTGCTGGAGGAGATGGAACCGTACCTCTACGGCGGGATGATGATCAAGAAGGTCACGTTCGAGGAGTCGACGTGGAACGACCTGCCGTGGAAGTTCGAGGCCGGCACCCCCGTCATCGAGCAGGGCGTCGCGCTCGCCGAGGCCGTCGACTACCTCGACGACATCGGGATGGAGAACGTCCAAGCCCACGAGGAGGCCATCACGGAGTACGCCTACGACCGCCTCACGGAGTACGACGACGTGGACATCTACGGGCCGCCGGGCGACGACCGCGGCGCCGTCGTCGCGTTCAACGTGGACGGCGTCCACGCCCACGACCTCTCTTCGATTCTGAACGACCACGGCGTCGCCATCCGCGCCGGCGACCACTGCACCCAGCCGCTTCACGACGTGCTCGGCGTGCCGGCGTCCGCCCGCGCGTCGTTCTACCTCTACAACACCCGCGAGGAGGTCGACGCGCTCGTCGAGGCCGTCGACGCCGCCCGCGACATCTTCAACTGAACGCGTAGCCGCGCGGAACGCTTTTAGGGCGTTCTACCGTACCAGCAGGCAACATGAGCATGGGCTCGGACATGTACCGACAGCAGATTCTGGACCACTACCGCAACCCCCGGAATCACGGCGAGCTGTCGGACCCGACGTTCAGCCACGAGGGGTTCAATCCGTCCTGCGGGGACGAACTGGAGTTCGACGTGGAACTCGAAGAGGACGGCGAGACCGTCGAGCGCGTCGCGTTCCGCGGCGAGGGGTGTGCCATCAGTCAGGCGTCCGCGAGCATGCTCTCGGAGAAACTGCCGGGGATGACACTCGACGAGGTCGCGGAACTCGACCGCGAGGACGTCCTCGACATGCTCGGCGTCGAGGTGACGCCGATGCGCATCAAGTGCGCGGTGCTCGCCGAGAAGGTCGTCCAGGACGGCGCGGAAATCTACGAGGGCGAGAAGGACGTCGACCAGACGACCACCGAAGACGACGCGTAGCCGTCGCGTGGCGGACTCGCGCCCGATTCCGCCCTAGATTTTTATCAGTTCGTGCTGTTCGTGAGGGCGATGCCCTCCAAACGGCTGCTCGCAGTTGCACTCGCAGCGATGGTACTGTTCGCCGGGTGTTCGGCGCTCCCCAGCGGTGGCGGCGGCGGCGACGCCGACCCGGAAGCCCCCGACTACCACGGCTTCACGTTCGTCTCCGACACCGGCGGGAACGCCTACGAGGCCACGGTCACCGTCGAGAAGGACGGCGAGCGACTCCTCGAACGCTCGGTGTCCGGCGACGGCGACGGGACGTACGTGAACCTCTCCTCGGTCGAGGAGGCGGGGCCGTACACGATGACGGTGAACACGACGATTCCGGCGGCGGGCGGCGGGAACATGAGCGAGCAGGTCGAACTGAACGGTTCGCTCGGGAACGAGACGGTAATCGACGTCTCCTACCTCGCCATCGAGGTGAAGTCCTTCGCGTTGCCGCGACAGGAGATGGAGGAACCGCTGTACTTCCAGAAGAACATCGACCTCCCCATCGAAGCACAGGTCGTCGTGACCCACGACGGCGAGACCGTCTACTCGGAGGACGTCCACCGGAACGGCACCGGGCCGTTCGAACTCGCCGAACTGCCGGAGACCGGAGTCTACCAGGTCTCGGTCGGCGACAGCGACGGCGAGAACTGGGAGAACGACACCGTGATTCTCCGCGACCCGCAGTCGAAACTGTTCACGAAGTTGGACGGCGACACGCCGGTCATCGAGGTGTATCCGCCGGAGATGCCGCCGCCCTCGAACTGACGTCCTCGGGTCGAACCCCTATTCGGGCTTGAGGCCGCCGTCCTGCACGCGCATGACGGCTTCGCCGTCCGCGAGGTTCGGCGCGTCCACGAGTTTCACGATGCGCTTGTCGTTCTTGGACTTCCGGAGGTACATCCGGAACGTGGACTTGTGGCCGAGGATGTTCCCGCCGATGGGCTTGGTGGGGTCGCCGAAGAACGAGTCGGGGTTCGACTGCACCTGATTGGTGACGACGACGGCGGCGTTGTAGAGGTTCCCGACCTTGTCGAGGTCGTGGAGGTGTTTGTTGAGTTTCTGCTGGCGGTCGGCGAGTTCGCCGCGGCCGACGTACTCCGCGCGGAAGTGCGCGGTCAGCGAGTCCACGCAGAGCAGGCGCACGGGGTAGTCGTCGTCCTCGTACTCGCCGGCGATTTCCTGTGCCTTCTCCGCGAGGAGCATCTGGTGGTTGGAGTTGAACCCCTTCGCGACGTGAATCTTGTCGAGGAAGTCCTGGACGAGTTCGTCCATCGCCTCCTCGTCGTCGGGGCTCCCCTCGATGTCGCGGTCCTCCATCGCCGCTTCGAGTTTCTCGTCGGTGAGGCCGCGCACCATGTCGTCGATGCGCTCCGGGCGGAACGTGTCCTCGGAGTCGACGAAGATACAGCGCCCGTGGAGGCCACCGACCTCCTGTGGGAGTTGGACGTTCACCGAGAGCTGGTGGGTGACCTGGGACTTGCCGGCGCCGAACTCGCCGTACACCTCGGTGATGGACTGGGTCTCGACGCCGCCGCCGAGCATCTCGTCGATTTCCGGGACGTTCCACGTGAGCTTCCCGATCTGCTGGCGGCGCTCCAGTACCGTGCTCCCGGTCTCGAAGCCGCCGACGTCGGCGGCCTCGCGCGCCCCCTGAATGACGTCTGCGGCGGTGCTGTCGCCGATGTCGGCGGTGTTCGAGAGCTCGCCGGCGGACGCGACGGCGATGCTCTGGAAGGATTCGAATCCGTTTTCTCGCAGTTTCTCCGCGGTCGCCGGTCCGACGCCGGGGAGTTCCTCGAGGTCTGCTTCGGGCATGTACACCTGGCTTGTCCCCACCACCTCATAAAGCCTCGTATACACCGGACTGAAAGTGGAACTGCTGGGTCGGGCGACGGCCGCGGGCCACGACGCGGCGCTTAACCGCCTCCGCGACCTACGCCGCGCCATGACCGACGCAGGCACGTCGTTTTGCCCGCGCTGTGGCGACCCCGTCGAGGACGAAGGCGAGGGCGCCACGCGCCGCGAGCAGTCGCTGTGTGACGCCTGCTACTTCTCGGATTTCGACCTCGTGGACGCGCCCGACCGCATCGAAGTGATGGTGTGTGCGCGCTGTGGCGCGGTCCACCGCGGGAACCGCTGGGTGGACGTGGACGCCCGCGACTACACGGACGTCGCCGTCGAGGAGACGAGCGAAGCCCTCGGCGTCCACGTGGAGGCCGAGGACGTGGACTGGGAGGTCCGCCCCGAGCAAGTAGACCAGAACACGATTCGGATGCACTGCCTGTTCACGGGCGTCGTCCGGGACACCGTCCAGACCGAGGAGGTGACCGTCCCGGTGAAGGTGAGCAGACAGACCTGCAAGCGGTGTGGCCGCATCGCCGGGGACTCCTACGCCTCGGTGGTGCAAGTGCGCGCGAACGACCGCGACCCGACCAGCGAGGAGACGGAGCGAGCCACCGAACTCGCCCACGAAATCGTCGCGGACATGGAGGCGACCGGCGACCGGAACGCGTTCGTCACGGAGATTTCGGACGCCGAGTCGGGTATCGACATCAAACTCTCCACGAACAAAATCGGGCTGAAACTCGCGCGCAAACTCGTCGAGGAGTTCGGCGGCGGCTTCGAGGACCACGAGACGCTCGTCACCGAAGACGAGGACGGCAACGAAGTGTACCGCGTGACGTACGCCGTTCGCTTCCCCGAGTTCCAGCAGGGTGACGTGGTGGACATCGCGGACGACGACGGCGGCCCGGTGTTGGTGCGCTCGGTCCACGGCAACCTCAAGGGCGTGCGCGTGACGACCGGCGAGCCCTACGAGGCGAGTTACGAGGACGGCGACAGCCCGGACGCCCGAAAGCTCGGCACCGTCGAGGACGCCAGCGAGGCGACCGTCGTCACCGTCGAGGACGAGAACTCCATCCAGATTCTCGACCCGGAGACCTACGAGTCCGAGACGGTGCCCCGTCCCGACTACGTGGACCCGGACGCGGCGACCGTCCCGGCGCTGAAGTCCCGCGCTGGCTTGCACGTCCTGCCCGATGCGTGACCTCGCGGTCGTCGTGGCGAAGGCCGACGCGGAGGCCCGAATCGAGGCGCTGGAACGCGAGGGCGTCTACGACGACGACCGGCAGGTCCGCGAGCGCGACGCCGACCGCGTCGAACTCCCCGTGACCGACGAGCCGACCCACACCGCCCACGAGCGTGTCGTCGAGCAGCGCGACCCCGACCTGCGGTCGCCCGACTTGAACGCCCGCCTCCGGTCCCGCGGATGGGCTGACGACGAAATCGAGCGCGCGCCGTCGTCGTGGGCCGTCCTCGGCACCGTCGTCCTCGCGTCCTTCGACGACTGCCCCCGGAAGGGTGAGGTCGGTGAAGCCCTCCTCGAACTCCACCGGGAGGCCGACACCGTGTTGGACCGCGGCGGCGTCGAGGGCGAACACCGCCAGCCGAACGTCTCCGTCGTGGCGGGCGCCGGCGACACGGAGACGATTCACACCGAACACGGCACGCGGTACGCGATGGACCTCGACCGCGTGATGTTCGCGCCCGGAAATCAGGCCGAGCGCGCCCGGATGGGCGACGTAGCGGGCGACGGCGAGCGCGTGCTGGACATGTTCGCGGGCATCGGCTACTTCGCCGTCCCGATGGCGCGCGCCGGCGCCAGCGTCACCGCCGTCGAGAAGAACCCCGACTCGTTCCGGTACCTCGCGCAGAACGCCCAACTCAACGACGTGGCCGGGAGCCTCGACTGCGTGCTCGGCGACTGCCGCGAGGTCGACGCCGAGGCCGACCGGGTCGTGATGGGGTACTACGACGCGCTCGGCGGCGGCCCCGTCCACGACGGCGACGACCCCGGCTACCTCGCCGCCGCGCTCGACGCCGTCGTCTCGGGCGGCACGCTCCACGTCCACGCCGCCGTCCCCGAACCCGAACTCTGGGAGCGCCCCGTCTCCCGACTCCGCGAGGGCTGTGCGGCCGCCGGCCGCGCGGTCGAAATCGAGGCGAAGCGCCGCGTGAAGTCCCACAGCGAGGGCGTCGCGCACGTCGTCCTCGACGCGCGCGTGGACTGACCAGTACGCCTTTTGGCCCGCGGCCCCACGCTCGCGTGGACTGACCAGTACGCCTTTTGGCCCGCGGCCCCACGCTCGCGGCATGGACCGAAAACAGATTCTCGCCGTCGTCCTCACGCTGCTGATGTTCGGGTCGTCGGTCGTCTACGCGCTCTCGTTCTAACCTACTCGGTGTTCCAGACGTCGGCCATCGGCCCCGAGACGCGCGAGTCCGTCGTCTCCTCGTCACTCCCGTCGCTCGCGCCGCCGTCGTCCGTGCTCGCGCCCGCCCCCGAGGACGGCGCGCGCTCCGTCTGCCGGGTGCGCTCCACTTGGTCGACGCTCGTCGTCGTCTCGCCGAGCGCCGCCGACGCGTCCACGTCGGGCAGGTCCGGGACGCTCATCCGGTCGACCTGGTCGCGGAACCACGGGGGCATATCGGTGCGGGCGCGCTCGAACAAGTCGAGAATGCTGGAGTCGGCGACGTACGTCGCGCCCCGGTCGTCGGGCGCGCGGACGACGCGCCCGCAGGCCTGAATCACGGTCCTGAGCGCGGTGCGGTAGTACCACGCCCACTGGCCGTCGGCGAGCCGCGCCGCCACCCGCGAGTCGTTCGTGTTCAGGAACGGCGCCTTGCAGAGCACCTGCCAGCGCCCCAAATCGTACTTCAGGTCGAGCGCTTCCTCCATCTTCACGGCGACGAACGCCTCCGGGTCGTCGCTCGCCTTCCAGCGTTCGAGTTCCGCGTCGCGCGTGTCCGAGTCGTGGGTTCGCACGCGGTCGCCGACCCCGAACTCCTCAAGTCTCCCCGCCAGTTTCTCCGCGATGTCGTAGGAGTGGGCGTGGACGATGCCCTTCTCGTCGGGGTGGTTCGCCATCACGCGCACCACCGTCTCGGCCACCTTCGGGAGCGTCTGGTCGCGGTGCTCGTAGGTCATCTTCCCCTGCGTCACGTCGTACAGCGGGCGGTTCTTTACCGGAAACGTGTGTTCCACGTCGACGAGCGCGACGTTCGCCGGGTCGAGGCCGACGCTCCGGCAGAACGCGTCCTTGTTCAGAATCGTCGCCGAGAGCAGGGCGTGTTTGTTCGCGCGCTCCCAGACCGTGTGCTGGAGGTAGCGCTCCGGGTCCATCGGCTTGATGGTGACCGACCGGTCGTCGGCGTCGACGACCCACGTCGTCCCCGACTCGGGGTCTCGGTAGTCCTCCACGAACCAATCGAGTTCGGAGAGCAACTCCTGCAGGCGGTCCCGGCGCCCCGCTTCCTCGGCGGTGAGTTCGTCCTGCCCGACGAGTTCGTCTTTCGCCGCCTCGCAGACCCGCGAAAGGTGTTCCGCGAAGTCCACCGCCTTGTCCACGTTCCCGTCGAGGTCGGGCACGCGCACATCTTCCCACACCGGTACCGTCCGGCTGTTCAGGTCGATTGTCGCGTACATCTCCGCCCACTCCGCGAGGCCGTGGGCTTCGTCCACGACACACACGTCGCGTCGGCGGAACACCTCGCTCCCGGCGGTCCGCATGAAGTACGCGAGCGTCATCGCCGCGTTCGACCGCGAGGACGCGATGGCGCGGTCGGAGAAGTACGGACACCGGTGTTTCACCGCGCAGTCGTAGCCACGTTCCCGAGCGCAGGGCGCGCGGTCGACCGGCGTGTCCTCCTCGCCGGGCAGAATACACGTGTAGTTCGACTTCCCGCGAATCAGTTTCAGGTCCTCCAGTAGGTCATCCTCGGCCACGTCGTCGAGTTGGCTGACCTGCGGCGTCGTGTAGTACGCGCCCGTCGCGTCGGTCGGGTCGGCGTCCTCGACCTCGCGAGCACAGCCCATGATGGCGCGCGCCAGCAGGCTCTTCCCGCTCCCCGTCGGCGCGCGCACCAATACCACGTCGTTCCCCGACTCGAAGGCGTCCCGGATGTCCGCCAGCGCCTGCTCCTGGGCGCCCCGGAACTCGGGCGCGGGGAACTCGGCGACGATGCGACCGGGTTTCACTGTCGGACGCAGGCGCGCCGCCCGGATAATCTCATCCCTTCAAGCCCTCGACGTCGCTCTCGCTCGGCTCGTCCGGCAACGCCTCGATGCAGTCGAAACAGAGGAAGTGCTCTGTGCCGTCCTCGAACTCGAGGGTCATCCCGCCCGTCCGCGTCTGCTCGGTCGTCCAGATGTTCGCGATGCCGCCGGCGAGACGCACCTCCTCCCCGCACGCATCGCAGTGCTCGGCCATGGCTCTCGTTTGCGTTCTGTCCGCAAACCGTTTGGCCTCTAGTCAAGTGAGTCGCTTTTCGCTCCCACGTCGTGGTCACTCCACGTGGGCGCTCCGCTGTGGATTTCTCCTCGAAAGCCCCGGCGTGCTCGTGGCCTGCGGCTCGCTGTCGTTCGAAAGGCGCGTAGCGCCTTTCGTGATGACGAGAGAGCTTTGCTCTCTCGAACCACGCTCCTCGCTCCCGCCGGTCGCTGTGGTGCTTGCGTCGCCTCGACTCACGAGCACGCCGCCCCTTTCAGTCCGCCCGATACCGGGTGCTCGACAGGCTCGATATCGGCCGGCTGGTCAGCCGGTAGCAGGCCGGGAATTCAAGGGGTCGCCGGGATTTCGACGGACTCGTCGACAGAGTACCGAACGACAGCATCTCACGTTCCTCCCCACACGTTTCCAGCCACCAGCGACCACACAAACCGACACCACGCACAACACCTAGTTTCACTAACACCTGTACATGGAGGTGGACTGCGAGAACTGCGCTGGCTGTTGTGTGGACTGGCGCGCGCTCGCCGACGTACCCGAGCGCGCCAACCACGAGCGCCGCGGCCCGCAGGAGCCGTTAGACGACGCGTACAACCTCGTGCCGCTGACCCGCGAAGACGTGCGAGCGTTCCTTGACGCGGGGCTCGGGGACGCGATGACGCCGCGGCTCTGGACGGCTCGCGAGGGCCCGAGCGTCGACGTGCAGGGCCGCGAGGTCGCCGCAATCGAGGGGAAGCCCGCGTTCTTCGTCGGTCTGCGGAAGCCACCGAAGCCCGTCGCGCCGTTCGGCGCCGACCCGCACTGGCTCCCGTCCTGTGCGTTCCTCGACCCCGAGACCCTGAAGTGTCGGATTCATGACTCGAACGTCTACCCCGAGGAGTGCGCGGAGTACCCCGGCCACAACCTCGCGCTCGGCGTGGCGACGGAGTGCGAGCGCGTGGAGGCGCGCGTCGGCGGCGAGCGCCTGCTCGACGACGAACCCCCGGAAGACCTGTCGAGTCTGCTGTTCGGGCCGCAGGCGGTCGGCGAGAAGGTGTTCGCGTACCCCGACCCCGGCGGCCTCCCTGACGGCGTCCTCGACCGGCTCGCGGCGGGCGACCTCACCGACCGAGACCGCGCGCACTTCGTCGCCGTCGCCGCCGCGAGCGCGCCCGGCACCACCGCCGTCGAACCGGAGCGCCGACGGAACGCGTTCGAGACCGCGCGCGACGCCGAATCGTGGGTCGGCGAGGCGGTCCGGGAGTGGGCTCGCCGCGCCGACCGCGACGAACCCGACCCCGGTCTCGGCGAGGTTGTCGAGGACGCTCGCGGCGCACCCGAAACGCCGGGATGGGACGCCCTCGATAATTAAGCGTCACCCGCCCGATGTGACGGTATGCGCGTACTCGTCACGGGCGCCACCGGCTTCGTCGGCAGTCGACTGGTCCCCGAACTCGTCGCGGCCGGCCACGACGTGCGAGCGCTCGTTCGCGACCCCGCGAGGTACGACCCGCCCGAGGGCGTCGAGGTCGTCGAGGGCGACCTGCTCGACCCGGACTCGCTCGACGGCGACTTCGACGGCGTCGACGCCGCCTACTATCTCGTCCACTCGATGGGGACGGGCGGCGACTTCGCGGAGCGCGACCGCCGGGCGGCACGGAACTTCGTGGACGCCGCGGACGCCGCGGGCGTCGAGCGCGTCGTCTACCTCGGCGGTCTCGGGGAAGAGCGCGCCGAACTCTCCCCGCACCTGCGCTCGCGCCGCGAGGTCGAAGCCATCCTCGCGGACGCCGACTTCGAACTGACGTCGCTGCGCGCGGCGGTCATCGTCGGCGCCGGGAGCGCGAGTTTCGAGTTGGTGTTCCAACTCGTGAACCGTCTGCCCGTGATGGTGACGCCGAAGTGGGTGCGCACGCCCTGCCAGCCAATCGCCGTCAGAGACGTGGTCGCGTACCTCGTCGGCGTCCTCGACGCCCCCGAGACGGCGGGCGAGACGTACGAAATCGGCGGCCCGGAAGTCCTGTCCTACCAGCAGATGCTCGAACGCACCGCCGCCATCGCGGGCAAGCGCCTCTACATCCTCCCGGTGCCCGTGCTGTCACCGAAGCTCTCGACGTACTGGGTCGACCTCGTCACGAACGTGCCCCGGAGCGTCGCCCACCCCCTGATTCACGGGCTGAAGAATCCGGTCGTCGTCACCGACGACAGCATCACCGAGGCCGTCGACGTCGACCTGACGCCGTTCGACGACGCCGCGCGGACGGCACTCGCGGAGTACGACGGCGCCGACCAGAGCGCTGTCGACGAGGCGGATGTCGATGCGTGAGGCCGAACGCGACCAGGACGCCGGCCAGTCGGGCGCGCCGACGCCGACGACGGTGTACGGCGAGACGTGGGTGTACGAGAGCATCGTCGGCGCGATTCCCGGCATCGACATCGCTGACCGGCACGCCGTCGTCATCCAGTTCGCCATCTTCGAGGTGGGCGTGCTCGCGCTCGCGTTCGCCTACGACCTGCCGGGAGCCGTCCTGCCGGGGACGGCGGCGGTGCTCGTCGCGGCCGCGGGGAGCGCGTTCATGCTCGACATCGGGAACCGAGCGCGCGCGCCCGGCGTCCCCGAGCGCTACCGCCGCCTGCTGTTCTCCTCGAGCATCGAGGTGGTGCTCGGCGTCGTCGCGTACGTCGCCCTGCTCACGTACCTGTTCGTCTGGGACCCGCGGGACGGCGCGACGCTGTTCGCTTCCCTGCTCGGGGAGCGTCCGCCCGTCCTCCCGGCGGCGCTCGGCCTGCTCGTGCTGTGGGACGTCTGCTACCGCATCGGGACGGGGTGGTGGGCGGCGGTCGTGGCGCTCTGGCGCTCCGTCACGC
The DNA here is from genome assembly GCF_021233415.1 of Halobacterium litoreum. NCBI lineage: Archaea > Methanobacteriati > Methanobacteriota > Halobacteria > Halobacteriales > Halobacteriaceae > Halobacterium > Halobacterium litoreum. The sequence goes on from NZ_CP089466.1 coordinate 2,633,389, forward strand.
AGGACCTCGACGCCGACGCCCGCGCGCGCCTCGCTGCCGTCGACCGGCGGACGCTCGGCTTCGGGCTCCTACAGTCCGTCCTGGTGCCGTTCGTCTGGGACCACCCGCCGCTGGTCGTCGCGGTGGCGGGACACGTGGTGGCGGTGGCGGTTGTGGCGACCGCGTCGCTGTACGCGCTAGAACAGGCCGACTAGTTCTTGATCTGCTGGAACTGGTCGATGAGGTCCTCTGCGGAGTCGCCGGAGTCGAACTCGACGGAGCCCTCGTAGGTCGTACGAGTGTCGTCGTCGCTCACTTCGACGCCGTTGTTCTTCGCCTCGCGGCGCTCGTGCTCGTCCTCGTCATAGGCACCCATTGACATGGCAACAACAAGCACGTTTGCGGTTGGTAAGTATGAATGTAACGGATGTTCACGCGGGTTGGACTCAGAACGAAACCGGTTCGGGGCCGTCGACGCCCATCGGCGTCGGGTCGCGGTCGCTGTACCCGACGCGACCGACGGCGCTCTCGCCCACCGCACCGTACACCGCGAACGTCGCCTCGGTCGCCGTCTCGAAGCGGTCCTCGCCGGTGCGCGCGATGACCGCACGCAGCGTCTCGCCGCCGTCCGCCTCGTCGAGTTCGTGGTCGCCGCAGGCGGACGCCAGTTCTGCCGCGGTCAGCGGGTAATCTTGGGCCGTCAGGACGTCTGCGGTCTCTCTGAGGGTCATCGTTCGTTGGGATGTGGAGCCCATACAAGAGGTTTCTGCATCAACAATCATGATAGTAATAGGGCCCTTATTTTTCTCGGACCGCGCCGCTTAGGTGGCGGCGCGCCCGCCGTCCCGTATGGTCTACGCGGACCTCCACGTCCACACCGACAACTCCGACGGCACCCTCGCGCTCGACGAGGTGCCCGCCGCCGCCCGCGACGCCGGCGTCTCGGCGGTCGCCATCACCGACCACGACCGCCTCCACCCCGACCTCGACGCGCCCGTCACCGAACGCGGCGGCGTCGACGTCGTCCACGGCATCGAACTCCGCGTCGAGGCCGGCGACCAGCGCGTCGACCTCCTCGGCTACGGCGCCCGGCGCACCGACGCGCTCGTCGCCGAGACCGACCGCATCCAGCGCGACCGCCGCACCCGCGGCGCCCGAATCATCGAGAACGTCGAAACAACCCTCGGCGTCGACCTCGGCCTCGAATCCCGCGAGGGACTGGGTCGCCCGCACATCGCGCGCGCCGTCGTCGACCACCCCGAAACCGACTACGACGAACTCGGCGCCGTCTTCGACGACCTCATCGCCGACGACGGCCCGTGTTTCGTCGCGCGCGACGTCCCCGACTTCGAGACGGGCGTCGAACTGCTCTCGGAGGCCTGCGGTCTCGTCGGCCTCGCCCACCCGCTGCGCTACGACGACCCGCAGACCGCCCTCGGCCTCTGTCGCGACCTCGACGCCGTCGAACGCCACTACCCCTACGACCGACCCGTCGGCGACGACCCCGCCGAGGACGGCGACGTGCTCGTGGACGCCGCCATCGACGAGTTCGACCTGCTCGCCACCGGCGGGAGCGACGCCCACGAGCGCACCCTCGGGAAGGCCGGCCTCTCCCGCGTCGCCTACGAGACCGTCCGCATGCACCTGTAGTGCCCCTGCCGTGAGGTTCAGGTGGCCTCGGCCCCAAACCCCGTGCATGCAGTGTCACTACTGCGACCGGAGTGCGGACCTCACCGTCGAGAAAGGCGGCATCAAGGTCGGCGTCTGCGAGGACCACTTCCAGGACCAACTCGACGAACTCTCCGACAGCGAGACCCTCCAGCGACTCCGGGAGCAGCTCGAAATCGAGCGGTCGTAACGCCCTCTCCTTCTACGTCCGGCCCGCGTCCACGTCGATTGCGTCGACGGGACAGACGTCCACACAGAGCATGCAGTCGATACACTGACTCTCGTTGGCCGGGTCGGCTTTGAGTTCGGATTCGGGGTGGTCGGGGGTGTCCACCCACTCGAAGACGTCGACGGGACAGTCCTCGACGCAGGCGCCGTCGGCGATGCAGATGTCGAAGTCGACGGCGACGTGGGTGCCGTGAATCCCCAGTTTCTCGGGCTCCTCCACCGGCCCCCACACGTCGTGGCCCTTGTGCGAGTCCACCTGCTCGCGATTCTCCGTGAACTGCGGGTCGATTGCCATACCGAACCTCCGCCGGCTGGCGGTATGAATCCTCTGGGAGACGTGTTCGGGTACGTGGTTTTGGTCTGTTCCGTGGTACTGTCCTGCTACTGGATTCCACGACGCCTCGAAAGCCCCGACCGTGTCCGCTCGCGCACCTCGCTGCGCCCTTCGCTCGCTTCGCTCACTCCAGTGCTTGCAGCGGCGTGCTTCCCGGACACGGTCGCCCCTTTCAGTCCGCCCGCCACCGGCTCGTCAGGTGGCCGGAATCTGCTGGCTGGTCAGCTGGTAACGGAGGGAATCCGAAAGGGGCGGCGCGCTGAGCGACGGCGGACGACGCAAGCACGCGACCACCGAGAGCGCGCACAGCGAGAATCACGCGAGGGGACCGAGCGTGACCTCGAAAGACGAACGAAGCGAGTCTTCCGGTGCCCCCGAGTTCAGCGCGCCGGGGCTTTCGAGGCGTAGGACACGCTAAATCTCCGAAGCGCAGACTCCACGACACCACTGTTCCATAGCCATCCCGCAGGCTTATGCGCGCGCCGACGCTTCCCTCTGGTATGCGAAAGGTACGCCTCGACGACCTCGACTCCCGGATGGGGCCGGCGGACCGGAGCCTCCCCCTGACGGACGCGCTGGGCGCCGCCGACGCCGCGTTGAACTTCTACGAGCTCGCGCCGGGCGACAGTTTCGCGTACGGCTTCCACGCCCACGAGAAACAGGAGGAGATATTCTACGTGCTCGACGGCACCGTGACGTTCCGCACGCTCGACGAGGACGTCGAAGTCAGCGCGGGCGAACTCGTGCGCTTCGGACCGGGCGAGTTCCAGCGCGGCGTGAACCGCGGCGAGGAACGCGTGCGAGCGCTCGCAATCGGCGCGCCACAGGAGTCCGGGGACACCGAGATACTCCGGGCGTGCGAGGACTGCGGCGAGGAGACGCTGCACGCGCTCGAACTCGCGGACGACCGCTCCGAGATTCGCGCCGTCTGCGAGGAGTGTGGCGCGGTCACGGGACGCTTCGAGTAATGACCCATCCGCCCCGCCTCGTGTTCGACGACGACTGCGGCTTCTGCACGTGGTGTGCGAACTTCGCGGCGCGCCACGGCGACGTGGAGACGGTGGGCTTCACCGACCTCACGCCGGACCAACTCGCGCGCCTCCCCGACGACTACGAGAACTGCGCCCACCTCCTCACCGACGACGCCGTCTACTCGTGTGGCGAGGCCGTCGAGCGCACGCTCGTCCACGACTTCCCCGCGCTCGGGCCCGCCTTCTCGATTCTCCGAGCCGTCCCGGGGTACGCGTGGCTCCGCGAGAAACTGTACCGCGCGGGCGCCGACCGTCGCGTCTTGCTCGGGAAAATAGCGCGCGACGACCCGCCCGCGAGAAATTAAGCGAGCGCGTCGAGCGCGTCGAACACGGACTCCCGGAGGAAGTCGGCGCGCGCCGCCGTCGCCTCCGGGCCGTGCTGGTCCTGCACGTACAGCGACTCGACGTAGTACGTCCCGATTAACGCGACGTACAGCGGTCGCCGCGCCGCGAAGCCGTCGGGGAGCGAGCGTACCGACTCGTAGCCGGCGCGGAACGCGGCCTGCGCGTCGCCGCCGTCGAACGCCGGGAGCACTGTCCGCCAGTAGTCCCACTCGCCGGGCGCCGCGAGCGCGTGCTCGAAGTCCACGACGCAGGCCACTTCGCCGTCGCAGACCGCGACGTGGGCGGGCGTCCACCAGCCGTGACAGAGCGCGGAGTCGCCGGCCCCGGCGAACGCGCCGGGGTGCTCGCGCAGGAAGTCGAGAACCGCGTCGGCCACGTCCGCGTGCCCGTGCTCGGCGAGTACGTCCCGTCGCGCCTGAACCACCGCGAGCGCGGCGTCCCGCCAGATATCCGCCTCGGGGAGCGCGAGGTCGTCGCCTGCCATCCCGAATTCGCCGTAGCCGTCGAGGTGCGGTGCGGTCTGCGCGTGGAGCGTCGCGAGTCCTCGGCCCGCCGCCCGCGACCACGCTTCGTCCGCGTCGTGCTCGCCGTCCGGACTGGGCGCGTCCGGATGCCACGCCGCGACGTAGTGTCCGGTGCCGACCGCCAGCACGTCGGGAACGGGGACGTCGGTGTGCTCGCCGACGAACGCCGTCGCGCGCCCCTCGACGCCCGCGTGCCCGGTCGGTCCGGTGTCGCGCTTGCAGACCGCTCGGTTGCCGTCGACGGTCACCTCGTGGACCTCGTGGGGCGGCACGTCGTGTAGCCGTCGCTCGATTCGGTACGCCTCGAAGTCGGCCGCGAGTGCGTCTCGTGTCGATTGCATGAGTTCGCCGCGTCACGTGCGACGACCGGCCGCGAGCGGCACGGCGCCGCCGCTACGGCCGGGAGAAGACACGCTACCCGAGTCGGCGCCCGGACAAAACTGTTCGGGTCGCGTCTACTCGACGACGCGCACGACCTGCATTTCGGCGACGCCGGTCGCGGTGACGACGTAGTCGGCGCCGTCGAGGTAGTCCGCGAGCGCGTCGGCGTCTTCGACGCCGTCGAGGCCGGTGTTACCCGTCTCCACGGCAGCGCGGAGTTCGTCTGTCCACTCGGACTCGGGGGCGCGGTCGAGGACGGTGACGACGCGCGCACCTTCGCCGACGCTCACGGCGTCGAGCGTGAGCATGTGGTGGGCGGCGTGGTCGCCGACCGTCACGCGAACCCGGTAGGTCGCGTTCTCCACCCGGAGGTGGTCCTGTGGCTCGAACGTCTCGGCGGCGGCCGGCTTCTCCTCGTGGTGGCCCACCGAGTACGAGTCGTTCAGCATCGCGTCCGCGATGTCGCGTTCGCTCTCCGTCAGGTCGGCGTACCGGAGCGGTTCGCCCTCGACTTCGCTCTCGTTCGCTTCCACGAGGTCGTACTGGTAGCCCGCTTCCTGTGCGAACCCCGCGAACGACGTGCTCGGGTCGTACGTCTCGCCCCGGAATCGGACGTAATCGAACGTTCCGAGCGCGAGCGTTGCGTCCGACCCCGGACCGTCGCCGGTGCGCGCGAGGTCGGCGCGCCCCTCGGCGCTCGCGGCGTCCGCGACCAACTGGTGGAGGTCCGGCTCGGCGACGGCGACCGTCGCGCCGTCCGGCACGTCAGCGCCGTCCACTGGCGTCGCGTCGAGCCGTCTCGTGGGTCGCGTGCTTGTCGTCTCGTCCGTCGTCGGTTCGTCGGTGCTCGTCTCGACCGTCTCGGGGCCTTCGCCGCCGCCGGAACAGCCCGCGATTGCGGCGGCGAGCGCCACACCGCCGGCTCGGAGGAAGCGTCTACGGGAAGCCATTACCGACGATTTTCGCGGGTCGGATAAGTGTCTTGTCGGGGGTGAAACGGCTACTGGTACGCGGCGATGCCCGTGAGGTCCTCGCCGAGAATCAGCGTGTGGATGTCGTGGGTGCCCTCGTAGGTGTACACCGTCTCCATGTTCGCCATGTGGCGCATCGGCGGGTAGTCCGTGGTGATGCCGTTGCCGCCGAGCATCTCGCGGGCGACGCGGGCTTGGTCGCGGGCCATCCGGACGTTGTTTCGCTTCGCCATCGAGACGTGCTGGGGGCGCAGGTCGCCGCGCTCCTTCAGGTCGGCGAGCCGGTGGGCGAGCAGCTGGCTCGTCGTAATCTGGGTCGCCATCTCCGCGAGCTTGTCCTGTTGCATCTGGAAGCCGCCGATGGGCTGGTCGAACTGCTCGCGGTCGGTGGCGTAGTCGCGGGCCGTCTCGAAGCAGTCGCGGGCCGCGCCGACGGCGCCCCACGCGATGCCGTAGCGGGCCTGCGTCAGGCAGGACAGCGGCCCCTTCATCCCGGAGACGCCGGGGAGGCGGTTCTCCTGCGGGACGCGGACGTTCTGGAGGCCGATTTCGCCCGTAATGGAGGCGCGCAGGCTGAGTTTCTCGTCTATCTTGTTCGTCGTCACGCCGTCGCGCTCGGTCTCCACGAGGAAGCCACGGACGGGGTTGTCGGCCTCGCTGTGGTCGCGGGCCCACACCACCGCCACGTCGGCGATTGGGGAGTTCGTAATCCACGTCTTCGAGCCGTTCAGGACGTACTCGTCGCCGTCCGCCTCCGCCTTCGTCTCCATCCCGGAGGGGTTCGAGCCGTGTTCGGGTTCGGTCAGCCCGAAGCAGCCGACGGCTTCGCCGGCGCCGAGGTCCGGGAGCCAGCGCTCCTTCTGGTCCTCACTCCCGAACGCGTGAATCGGGTACATCACGAGCGCGCCCTGCACGCTCGCCATCGAGCGCAGCCCCGAGTCGCAGGCCTCCAGTTCCTGCATCAGCAGGCCGTAGGCCTTCTCGCCGACGTTCGGCAGGCCGTAGCCGTCGAGGTTCGGCGCGTAGAAGCCGAGTTCCCCCATCTCGGGGATGAGTTCGGTCGGGAACGTCCCGTCCACGTAGTGGTCGCCGATGTCCGGGCGGACGTTCTCGTCGACGAACTCACGGGCGGTGTCGCGGATGAGCCGCTCCTCCGAGGACAGGTCTGCCTCCAGTCCCACGTAGTCGAGCATGCACAGTAGTCGGGGGGCGGCGGTGAAAAAGCCTGCTAGTCTGTGCCGCACACGCCGGAAATCCGACTAGTCGGCCGCCCGCGCTTCCGCGAGGCCGGCGGTGAAGTTCTCGAAGAGGCGCTTGGCCTCGCAGGCCGCGGCGTAGTTCTCGGGCGTGATGCCCGCGAGCACGTCGGCCTCGCGCTCGTCGCTCAACTCCTTGTTCCGCGTGAGTTCCTCGGCGGTCTCGTTGTCGTACTCGGGGTGGAACTGGACGCCGACGGAGTGGTCGGCCCGAAACGCGTGGACGCCGTAGTCGTTCTCCGCGAGCAGTTCGGCGCCCGGCGGCAGCCTCGTCACGGCGTCCGAGTGCGTCGTGAACACCGTCATCGACTCGGGCACGTCCTCGAAGAGGGGGTCGTCGCGTGTGCGCTCGACCTCCCGGTAGCCGATTTCGTACTCGCCCATGTCCTCGACGGTGCCGCCGAGCGCCTCCGCGAGCACCTGGTGGCCGAAACAGACGCCGAGCACGGGGACGCCCGCGTCGTGGGCGTCGGCGACGTACTCCACGAGGCGCGGAATCCAGTCGTCGTCCCAGTACACCGACGACCGAGACCCAGTGACGACGACGCCGTCGAACTCGACGTTCTCGGGGAGTTCGCCGCGCTCGGCGTGGAACTCCACGAGGTCGGCGTCCAGTTCGCGGCGGAAGTTCCGCGCGGTGTCCGCGGGTTCGTGGGCGGCGTTTAGCAACGCGACGCGTGGGCGACTCATCGCGTCTCAGTAGCGGCCGCTGGCGGAAGGTCGTTTCGCCGCCGGCCAGTGCTGTCGGCGTCGCGGACGCCGGTCACTCGACACCGACGGTGACGGTGCCGGCGCTGCTCACGGCGACGTGAGCGTTCGCGTACTCGAAGGAGATGTGGACGTCGCTACCGGCGTCGGCGAGGACGTCGTTCAGCGCGTCCGGGTCGAGGGTGTCCGCGAGCTGCGGGAGGTCCGTGACGTCGCTGTCGGTCGCCGCGGCCACGGCCTCGACGACGCCGATGCTCGGCGTCTCGGCGTCGGTCCACGAGTACTGCGTTCGTTCGCTCGCTCTCGACGGGCCGATTCGCTCCGTCGCTCGTTCGCTGGTGTCTTCGGTCATCGATTCGGTGGTGCCTCTGCACCGTGATTCCCCGCGGAACCGTGGTGTGGTCACACGTAGCGCGCTCTCGACTAAGTAGGTTTCGTGACGACTCCGATAGATGGCCGTCGTCCGCCGGCCGGTGTCCACCGGACTGCTCCCGGCGGCGCCGCGCTCGGTCGAACCACCTTTGGCGCGCGCCCGCCACCTGCGAGTGAATGCGCGCCATCAAGGACAGCGTCCACGACTACATCGAGGTCGAGGGCGTGGCCGAAGCCCTGCTGGACACGCCCGCCGTCCAGCGACTCCGCCACATCAAGCAACTCAGCACGGTTCGGCTCGTCTACCCGTCGGCCAACCACACGCGCTTCGAGCACTCCCTGGGCGTCTACCACCTCGCCGACCGCGCGCTCGACCACCTCGACGTCTCCGGCGCGCGCGCCGACACCGTCCGCGCCGCCGCGCTCCTCCACGACGTCGGTCACGGCCCGTACGGCCACCAGACCGAGGGCATCATCCAGCGCCGCCTCGGTCGCCACCACGACGAGGTCGAGGACCTGCTCGCCGGCGGCCCGGTCGGGGACGTGCTCCGCGACCACGGCCTCGACCCCCACCGGGTCGCCGCCGTCGTCTCCGGCGAGGGCCGCCTCGGCCAACTGGTGGCGGGCGAACTGGACGTCGACCGGATGGACTACCTGGTGCGGGACGCCCACCACACCGGCGTTCCCTACGGCACCATCGACCACGGCCGCCTGCTGCGCGCGCTCACGTTCCGCGACGGCGAACTCGTGCTCGCAGAGGGGAACGTCGCCACCGCCGAGAGCGTGCTCGTCGGGCGCGCGCTCATGAACGCCACCGTCTACCGCCACCACGTCTCCCGCATCGCCGGCACGATGCTCGACCGCGCCGGCGCGCGCCTGCTCGACACCACTGACCTCGCCCCGGAGACGTTCGCGCGGATGACCGACGCCGAACTGCTCGGCGCGCTCCGCGACGAGGAGGCCACGGCCGACACCGCGCGCCGCGTCCGCGACCGCGACCTGTTCAAGCGCGCCGTCTGGGTGGAACGCGGCGCCGTCCCCGACGACGTGGTCGCCGCCGACTACGAGGCCGTCCGCGAGTTCGAGCGCGATATCGCCGACACCGCTGGCGTCCCCGAGCGCGAAGTCGTCGTCGACAACCCCGGCAGTCCGTCGATGCCGGAGTCATCGGTGCGCGTCGCCGTCAACACCGAGTCGCGAAGCGCCTCGAACGGCCGGACGCAGTCCGGTGACGGGGCCGTCCGCCGCCTCGACGAACAGAGCCCGCTCGTGCAGGGGATGCAGGAGTCCCAGCGCGTGCAGTGGCGTTTCGGCGTCTACGCGCCCGACGAGCACGCCGCCGAGGTCGCCGCCGCCGCCGAGCGCGTCCTCGGCCTCGACGCCGTCGGCGACGCCGACTACTGACGGCCACCCCGTCGCTTTCTGGTAAACGACGGCTTGGGGCGCGCGTCCGTCACTCGACGCATGGTACACTCGCGCCGTCGCTTCCTCGCCGCGCTCGCCGCCGCGCCCGCGCTCGCCAGCGCCGGCTGTGTCGCCACCCGACTCCGCGTCGACGCCGACCTCTCCGGCGTCGTCTTCACGGGCGTCGGCCGCGACCAGTCGGTGTCGTGGGGCGCGAACCGCGTCGCCGCCACCGTCTCGCTCGCGCCCGACGCGGCGACCGACCGCAGAGTCCGCGAAATCGTGGTCGCCACCGCCGGGAGCGTCACCGGCACTCGCGACGTGCGTCCCGGACAGACCGGCGTCTCTGTGTTCCTGCCGGTCGGGAAAGAGAGTTCGCTGCTCGCGGTGGACGCCAGCGAGAACGTCGTGGATACGGGAACGGTCCGGGTTCGCGCCGCGAGGACGCCGTAGTCAGGCGCTCGCGACGGTCTGCAGAATCTCGGGCGCGTCGTCGAGTGCGTCGTCTAACTGCTCGGCGTCCGGGCCGCCGCCCTGCGCGAAGTCCGCGGGACCGCCGCCGCCGCCGCCGACCCGCCCCGCGAGTTCGCCGACGACCTCGCCCGCGTTCACGGGCACGCCGTCGGGCACCGCGACGACGAACTGCGCGCCGTCCGCGCCGGAGCCAACGACCGCGATTTTGCCGCTCTCTACGAGCGCGTTCGCCGTCGCGCGGAGTTCCTCCATGTCGCCGTCGACGCGCTGAATCACGGCCGTCGTGCCGGCGACCTCGACCTCCTCGCCGGCGCCGCCGCCCGACGCCCGGGCCTCCGCGAGTTGCTCTTTCAAGTCCTCTATCTGCTTGCCGCGTTCCTTCCACTCGGTGAAGAAGCGCTCGGCCGTCTCCGGCACCTCGTCGGGCGCCACGTCGAACGTGTCGGCGGCCGCGAGCAGGTCGTCTTCCGTCTCTTGGACGTGCTCGATGGCGGCCGCGCCCGCGGCGAACGTCAGGCGCTCGACGCCGTCCTGCACGCGCTCGGCGTTCAGAATCTTGATGGTCCCGATTTCGCCGGTGCGGTCGACGTGCGTCCCGCCGCAGGCCTGCACGTCCTCCGCGACGTGGACGAGGCGGATGTTCTCGCCCGTCGGAATCCCGCCCTGGTAGAGGTCGAAGCCGTACTTCTCCTCGGCCTCGTGGCGGTGGGGCCACTCGCGCTGGACCGACGTGTTCTCCGTGACGATGTCGTTGGCGACGCGCTCGATTTCCTTGACCGTCTCCCGGTCGAGGCGCTCGAAGTGCGCGATGTCGATGCGCGAGGAGTCGGTGCCCTTCTGGGCGCCCGCCTGCCGCACGTGCTCGCCGAGCACTTCGCGGGCGGCGTGGACGACTACGTGCGTCGCGGTGTGGTGGGCCATCAGGCGGCGGCGGCGCTCCACGTCGATTTGGCCGCGCACGAACTCGCCTTTCCCGGGGTTCTCGTCGGTCCGGTGGAGGACGACGCCGTCGCGTTCCTGCACGTCGAACACGTCGACGGCGTGGTCGTCGGTCGAGAGCGTGCCGTGGTCGGCGGGCTGGCCGCCGCCCTCGGGGTAGAACATCGTCTGGTCGAGCACCACGTCGTAGACGGTGTCGTCGCCCTCCTCGCGCTCGAACACGTCGAGCACGACGGCCTCGAACTCGGAGCGGTAGGCGTCGTCGTAGTACAGCGCCTCCGTCTCCGGGAGGTCCGCGAGGCGCTCGTCGGCCTCCTCGCCGCCCGCCGCGCCGCCCGCCTCGTCGTGACGGTCGGCGACCAGCGAGTAGAAGTCGTCGGGGGCGTCCACCTCGGCGCCCACCTCGCTCGCGATGTCCGCGACCATGTCCGGCTGGATGCCGTGGGAGTCGTACAACTCGATGAGTTCCTCGGTCGGGATGGGTTCGCCGCGCTCGGCGTACTCCTCGGCGAGCTGTTCGACCTTCCGGCCGCCGCGGTCGAGGGTCTCGGCGTACTTCTCGACCTCGCTTCTGACGATGCTCCGGATGGTGTCGCGGTTCGTGTAGCCGAGGCGCTCGGCCTGCATGTCCACGAGTTCGTCCATCGGCACGTCCGCGCCGACGCTGTCCACGAGGCGCTTGGTGCGCCGCAGGACCATCCGCGCGAGGTAGCCCGTGCCGACGTTCGACGGCACGATGCCGTCCCCGAACATGTACGCGAGGACGCGGCTGTGGTCCGCGATGGCGTAGATGTCCTCGAGAGGTTCGACCAACTCCGAGAGGTAGTCGGTGTCGACGTCGAGTTTGTCCGCGATGTTGTCGCGGGCCGCCTGCACGTCCTCGACCTCGTCGATGTCGAGGTTGCCAGAGAGTTTCGCCGCGCGGTGGACGAGTTGCTGCTCTTCGTCGGTGTGCTCGATGCCCGCGCGCTCCTTGAGGAAGTCGATGGTCTCGGGGTAGATGGCCTCGTAGACGGTCGCGGTGCCCTGGCTCATCCACGTCCAGCGCTCCACGCCGTAGCCGGTGTCGACGACCCGGCGGTCCATCCGCGAGTACGTGTTCCCGTCTTTCATCTCGTACTCGCCGTCGGGGTCCAGTTCGAGGCTCATGAAGACGAGCGTCGCCAGTTCGAGGCCCTTGTAGATGACCTCGAAGGCGGGGCCGGCGTTCCCGCCGCCGACCCACGGGTCCTCGATGAACGTCACTTCGTCCAGCGGCACGCCGACGGACTCCAGGAGCCCCTCGCAGTATTCGACCGTCTGGTCCTTCCAGTAGACTTCGCCCTCGTAGGCGTAGTCGGTGCCGTCGTCGGCGTTGAACGCGTGGTGGCCGAGCATCTCGAAGGCCATCGTGTGCCGGCCCGTCTTCCCGACGTTGTCGATGTCCTGCATCCGGATGCAGGGCTGGCTCACGACGAGGGGGTTCGCGGGCGGCGGCGACTCGCCGCTCGTGACGTGGGGCTGGAAGTCGTAAATCGACGCCTGCGTCAGGAGCACGTCGTCGCGCCACCGGTTCGCGGCGACCGGGTACGGGTCGATGCGCTCGTGGCCCTCGGTCTCGAAGTACGAGAGCATCTCCTCGCGCATCTCCGTGAGGCTGTATTCCTCGCCGAAGCCGGGGTCGTCGATGAACTGGTAGTCCTCGCAGGGCGGTTCGCCGCAGGTCTCGCGGTCGGGGTCGCGCGTCCAGAAGTGCGCACCGCACTCGGTGCACTCCCGGCGCTCGAATCCTTCCTCCTCGAAGTAATCGAGGCGGTACTCCGATTCGAGGTCGCTCATTGGGTGTAGGTGGCCGACGAACGAGTAAAACAGTTCCGGGACTAGCGAGTGCCAGAACCGCCAGCCAGCCCGATTTTCCGCCGCGAAATCGTCGGATGCGTACGCGTTGCTGACCGCGGCGTCGCTCGGTGCGATTGAGCGACAGCCTTACGCCGTGTCACTCGTAACCACGTCACGATGACTCGACGGCTCTCCCGTCGCGCCCTCCTCGCCTCGCTCGGTGGTGCCGCCGCCACCGCCGCCGCGGGCTGCACCGCGCCGGCAGACGACCCCGACGCGACGACGACCACGCAGACAGCCGCCGGCTCCGACGCCCCCGAAATATCGCTGTCCGGCGACGGCGCGTGGACGACGTACGGCTACGACACCGGCCACAGCGGCTTCAACCCCGACGCGTCCGGCGTCGGCGACGACCCCTCGCAGGTGTGGAGTTCGTCGGTCGAGGGCATCTACACGCTCCGCGAACCCGCGGTCGCCGACGGCCGCGTCTTCGTCGGGAGCGACCAGTTCATGTGGGCGTTCGACGCCGCCACCGGCGAGCGCGCGTGGCGCACCGACCTCGACGCGATGGCCCACCACTTCGCGCCGACGTACCGCGACGACACCCTCTACACGGTCGCGAAGGACGCCGGCGGCGTGAACAACGGCGCCCCCGGCTACGTGCGCGCGCTGAACCCCGCCGACGGCGGCGTGCGCTGGGAGACGAAACTCCCCGCCACGTCGACGGTGGCGCCCGACGGCGACCGCCTCTACGTCGCCGCGAAGGCCGGCGGGTCGGGGTTCGTGCGCGCGCTGGACCGCGCCGACGGGAGCGAGGGCTGGCGGTTCGACGTGCCCGACACCCCTCGGAGCACGATTACGGGCACGCCCGCGGTCGCCGACGGCACCGTCTACGTTCCCGCGACGCACCTCGCGAACGACGGCTCGAAGACCGGCGCGCTGTACGCGCTCGACCCCGAGTCCGGCGACGTGGACTGGTCGGTGTCGACCACCGCCCCGCTGTACGTCGCGCCCGTCGTCGCCGACGACCGCGTGTTCGTCGCGGCGCGCGACGGCACGATTCACGCGCTCACCCCCGACGGCGACACCGACTGGACGGTCGACGCCACGAACCGAATCTACAGCCGCCCGACGTACGCCGACGGCCGGCTGTTCGCGCTCACCGCCGGCGACATCGTCGCGTACGGCGCGGGCGGCGAGGAACTGTGGCGCGCCGCCAGCGACCGCACGCAGATGTCCGGCATGACCGTCGCCGGCGACACGCTCTACGTCGGCGGCGAACCGCTGTTCGCGCTCGACGTCGCCGACGGCTCCGTGACGTTCGACATCCCGGTCGACGTCTACCACGGCTCCTACGGCGCACCCGTCGTCGTCGAGGACGTGTTGTACGCCGGCATCTGCATCAAGGAACAGACCGGCGTCGAGTACGACAACTACGTGCGAGCCTACGTCTGACTGGGGGCGAGTCGGGCCGCTTCCCCCACCGCCTAAACCCGCGAACGCGTTCGTGTCGCCCATGGGACGGATGCTCGACGGCGAGTGGCACACCGACGAGGAGATGCTCGAACACGACGACAACGGCGAGTTCGAGCGCGAGGAGACCTCCTTCCGAGACTGGGTGGGCGAGGACTACCCCGCCGAGTCCGGGCGCTACCACCTCTACGTCTCCTACGCCTGCCCGTGGGCCCACCGCACCCTGCTCGTTCGCGCGCTGAAGGGGCTGGAGGACGCGATTTCGGTGAGCGTCGTCGACCCCGTGCGCTACGACCAGGGCTGGGAGTTCGACCCGGACGTGCCGGGCTCGACCCCGGACCACCTCTACGGCTCGGAGTACCTCCGCGAGGTGTACGCCGAGGCCGACCCCGACTACTCCGGGCGCGTCACCGTCCCCGTCCTCTTCGACACCGAGGAGGAGACCATCGTGAACAACGAGAGCGAGGAGATAATGCGGATGCTCGACGGCGCCTTCGACGAGTTCGCCGCCCGCGACGTCGACCTCTACCCCGAGGGCTACCGCGACGAAGTCGACCGCCTAATCGAGGACATCTACGACCCCATCAACAACGGCGTCTACCGCGCCGGCTTCGCCGACTCCCAGCGCGCCTACGACAACGCCGTCAACGACGTCTTCGAGGCGCTCTCGCACTACGACGACGTGCTCGCCGACCAGCGCTACCTCGCCGGTGACCGCCTCACGCTCGCGGACGTCGCGATGTTCACCACGCTCTACCGCTTCGACGAGGTGTACCACACGCACTTCAAGTGCAACCGCCGCCACGTCGCGGACTACGACAACCTCTGGCCGTATCTCCGAGAACTCTACCAGCTCCCTGAGGTCGCCGCGACCTGCCACATGGACCACGTGAAGAACCACTACTACCGGAGCCACGGCCACCTCAACCCCAAGCGCATCGTGCCGACCGGCCCGAACCCCGATTTCGTCGCGTCCCACGGCCGCGGCGACCTGCCCGGCGGCCCGCCCGAGGCGCTCCGCGACTGACCTTCATAGGGCTGGCGCGCGTCGTCCCGACATGGACCTGACACGGGACGACCTCCCCGGAATCGCGCTCGCCGTCGTCGTCTGTAACGCCGTCGGCGCGGCGCCCGCGCTCGTCACCGCCACCGGCGCCGGCACGTGGTACGAATCGCTCGCCCGGCCGGCGCTCGCGCCCCCGAACTGGGTGTTCGGGCCGGTGTGGACGCTGTTGTTCACGCTCCTCGGCGTCGCCGCCTACCTCGTCCTGCGGGACGGCACGGGCCGGAAGCGCGCCGTCGCGTTCGGGCTGTTCCTCGCGCAGTACGTCCTCAACGTCAGTTGGACGCTCGTCTTCTTCGGCGGCGAGAACATCGAGGGCGGCCTCGCCGTCATCGCCGCGCTCCTCGCGCTCATCGCCGCGACGCTCGCGGCGTTCTACCGCGTCCGCGGAGTCGCGGGCTACCTGCTCGTCCCGTACCTCGCGTGGGTGTCCTTCGCCGCGTACCTCAATTACGCGTTCTGGACGCTGAACTAGCGCTCCTCGTGGCCGACGCTGATGCCGCCCTCCTCGCTCCAGAGTTCGAGGCGCTCGTCGACGGCCTCGAACACCTCGCCGACGGAGCGGTCGTTCTCGTTCGCGAGGTGGAGCACGTACGCCGCGAGCAGGTCGAACTGCGGGTTCGGCCCCCGCGTGGCGAACTCGCCGTCGTTGAGCAGCATGTTCGCGCCGCCCTCGTCGCCCATCTGTATGACCGCCGTCGGCGACTCCGCGTCCGCGCCGATCATCTCGATGGCGTCCGTCTGGAAGTCGGTGAGGTCTGCCATGCGCGAGCGTTCGTCCGCGCGCGGAAGAAGGTGCTGTTACCGGTCGGCGGTGCTTCGCGTTCTCGCTCTCGCGGTCACTCCTCGGCGTTCAGCGCGACCGAGGCCAGCAGCGCCTCCAACTGGACGCGCTCGTTGGCGCCCTCGGCGATGCGGTAGTCGGCCTCGCCGAGGCGGTCGAGCAGGCGAACGGCGGCGGCCTCCTCCACGTCGAAGTTCCACACCGACCGGTGAATCTGGTCGATGATGTCGCCGCCCGCCAGCCCTCGGTTCGTCAGCAGGTCGTCGAGCGTCGAGCGCGCCGCGGTGAAATCACCCGACAGCGCCTCGGTCACCATCTCCTCGATTTCCTCCGGGCGCGCCGTCGCGGTGATGGCGTAGACGGTCTCCTCGTCGACGGCTTCGCCGGTCGCCGAGGCCGCCTGCAGGGCGTTGATGGCGCGGCGCATGTCGCCGTCCGCGGCGTACACGAGCGCGTCGATGCCGTCCTCCGTGTACTCCAGGTCCTCCTGCGCGGCGATGTGCCGGAGGTGGGCGGCGACCGCGTCGTCGCCGATTTGCGCGAACCGGAACACCGCACACCGCGACTGAATCGGGTCGATGATCTTCGAGGAGTAGTTACACGAGAGGATGAAGCGGGTGTTGTTCGAGAACTGCTCCATCGTCCGGCGGAGCGCGGACTGCGCGTCGTCCGTGAGGGCGTCGGCCTCGTCGAGGAAGATGACGCGGTAGTCGTACCCGCCGAAGGAGGCCCGCGCGAAGTCCTTGATGCGGTCCCGGACCACGTCGATGCCGCGCTCGTCGCTGGCGTTCAGTTCGAGGAAGTTCTCCTGCCAGTCGTCGCCGTAGATTTCTTTCGCGATAGAGACGGACGAGGCCGTCTTCCCGGTGCCGGCGGGCCCCGCGAACAGGAGGTGCGGGAGGTCGTCGCGGTCGACGTAACTCTGCAGGCGTTCCGTGATGTCGGGGTGGCCGACGACGTCCTCCAAGCGCTCCGGCCGGTACTTCTCGACCCAGATTTCCTGCCGTCCGCCGGCGGCGTCTGTCATACCGGTAGCCACGGGCCACCCGGACTTAAGCGGTGCGAGGTACGGCAGTCGCGCTCGCGTCGGCCCCGCTACCTACCGGCCACGTATCAGCCGAGTGCTTGCACAGCACGCCACACACTGTTCAGTTCGCAGATATGTTTATGGAGAATGACGCCGACAGTACGCGTATGACCACGTCACGCGTTCGAGCGCTCGCGCTCGCCGCCGTCGTGTTGCTCGCCGTCCCCGCTCTCGTGGGCGTCGCGGCGGCCGACGAGCGCGCGGGCGGCACCATCGTTGTCGAAGAGGGCGAGACCGTCACGGGCGGCCTGCAGGCGACCGGCGGCACCGTCGTCGTGCGCGGCACCGTCGAAGGCGGCGTCGAGGCGTTCGCCGGCACCGTCGTCGTCGACGACACCGGCACCGTGGAGGGCGACCTCACCGGCGCCGCCGGGTCGATTCGCGTCGCCGGCACCGTCGACGGGAACGTGCAGGCCGCCGCGGGGAGCGTCGACATCACCGACACGGGCGTCGTCACCGGCGACGTGGAGACCGGCGCGGGTTCGTTCGTCCTCGACGGGCGCGTCGACGGCACCGTGCGCGTCGGCGCCGGGAGCATCTCGCTCGGCGAGAACGCCAGCGTGGGCGGCGACTTCCGGTACGACGGCGACCTGACGCGGGCCGACGGCGCGACCGTCGGCGGCGAACTCGTGCAAGACGACAGCCTCGGCCTCGACGTCTTCCCCCTGCTCCCGCAAATCGCGGGCTGGCTGTTCGCCGTCTACACGCTGCTGTTGACGCTCGCGTTCGGCGCCATCCTCCTCGTCGCGTTCCCCGGTGTCTCCCGCACCGCCGCCGACGGCGCCGCGAACCGCCCGCTCCGCACCGCCGGGTGGGGGCTGCTCGCGTTCCTGCTCGCGCCCCTGCTCGCGGTGGTGTTGTTCCTCTCCATCGTCGGCATTCCCCTCGGCCTGCTGTGGCTGTTCGTCTACGTGTTCGTCCTCATTGCGGCGTTCGTCTGGGGGGCGTACGCGCTCGGCGCGTGGGGGCTCTCGCTCGCCGACTACGAGAACAAGTGGGCGGCGCTGGTCGTCGGCGTGCTCGGCGTCGAACTCCTCGGTCGCATCCCGATTCTCGGCGGGTTCGTCGACCTCGCCGTCCTCCTGCTCGGCCTCGGCGCCGTCGCGCTCTCCTTCTACGCGTGGACGAAGCGCCGGCGGGGCGGCGACGAGGAGGAGGAGATGGACCCCTCGGTCGCGTGACCGCACCGCGCCTGACCGCACCGCTGAAGTCGGCGCGCCGGCTACGCCCGGTATGCGCGTGACCGTCGAGGTGGTCGGCGAGGACACCCACGAGTTCGACGTGGACGACGAGACGTACGCCGACCTCCTCGCGAAGGTCGACCTCAGCCCCCACGAGGTGTCGGTGATGGTCGACGGGACGCCCGTCCCGGAGGACCAACCGGTGGACGCAGAGCACGTCCGCGTACTCAGACTCATCCGTGGCGGGTAGCGAGATTCGGCGGGCGTCGGCCCGAGACCACCTCGGCGCGATGCGGGTGCTCGACGGCGCGATGCTCGAAATCTCGGCGTCGGTCGTCGAGGACCGAATCGACGCCGGCACCGTCCTCGTGGCCGACGACGACAACCGCATCGTCGGCGCGCTCGTCGCGATGCCGCGGGAAGAGGGCGCGCACGTCGAAGCAATCGCGGTGCGCCGACGGCGCCGCGGGCGGGGAATCGGCTCCCGCCTCGTCGCGGCGGCGGCCGACCGGTGGACGCCGCTCACGGCCGATTTCGACCCGCCGGTCAAGCCGTTCTACGAGAAACTGGGCTTCGACTGCGAGCGCCGCGGCGACCGCTATCGCGGCGTCCTACACTAGCGGTTCGACGAGGCCGCGGCCCGCGTCGAGCAGATTCCGGACGCGCTCGGGGCTGTCGGCCTCGGCGTAGACGCGCATCTTCGGCTCGGTGCCCGACGGCCGGACGAGGAGCCACGTGCCGTCCTCCAAGAGAATCTTGAAGCCGTCCGTGTCGTTGACCTCGGCCACGTCGACGCCCGCGACGGTGTCGGGGAGTTCGGCTTCGAGGTCGGCGAGCACGCCCGCTTTCCGGTCGTCCGGGCAGTCGACGCTCACCTTGTCCTGGTGGATTTCGCCGTGCTCGGCGGCGATGGCGTCGAGCCGGTCGTCGACGCCGCGCTCGCTGGCGGCGGCCGACGCGAGCAGCGCCATCAGCACGCCGTCCTTCTGGCGGACGTGTCCGCGCATCGTGTAGCCGCCGGACTCCTCGCCGCCGAACAGCGCGTCGTGTTCGCCCATCGCCTCGGCGACCCACTTGAAGCCGACCGGCGTCTCCACGACCTCGCAGCCGTGGGCGTCCGCGAGTCTGTCCACGAGGAAGGTGGTGGAGACGGTGCGCACCGCCGGCCCCGAGTCGCCTTCGAGCAGGTAGTCGTAGGCGAGCGCGTAGAAGCGGTTCCCGTCGAGGACGCCGCGGTCGGGCGTGACGGCGGCGACCCGGTCGGCGTCCCCGTCGTTGGCGACGCCGAGGTCGGCGTCGTGTTCGTTCACGGCCATCGCGAGGCCCTGCAGGTTCGCCTCGTCGGGTTCCGGGGAGGTGCCGCCGAACTCGGGGTCGCGCTCGCAGCGCAGGCGAATCACGTCCGCGCCCGCCGCTTCGAGGAGCGCGTCGGTGACGCCGCGCCCGCTCCCGTGCATCGCGTCGTAGACGACGGTGAGCCCCTCCAGGTCGGCGTCCACGAGGCTCCGGCAGTGGTCGGCGTGGTCGGCCACGAGGTCTTCCTCGCGAATCTCGCCGGTCTGCTCGCCCTCCTCGGGTTCGCGGAGGTTCGCCTCGATGGCCTCCGTGACCTCGGGGAGCGCCGGCGCGCCGTCCTCGGGCAGGAACTTCACGCCGTTGTACTCCGGCGGATTGTGGGATGCCGTGATGACCAGCGCGCCCGCGAAATCGCGCTCCGCGACGGCGTGCGAGATTACGGGTGTCGGGCAGTCCCGTTCCGGGAGCACCACGTCGAACCCGTTGGTCGCGAGCACGTCGGCCACGTCGTCCGCGAACCCGCGCGAGGTCTCGCGCGCGTCGTACCCGACGGCGACCGTCTCGCCGCCGTGACCCTCGCTGTCGAGGTAGTCGGCGGTGGCCTGCGCGACCACGCGAACGCGCTCGCTCGTGAACACGTCGAGCGTGGCGCGCCAGCCGTCCGTGCCGAAGGAGATGGCGTCCATGGTTGAGGGGTCGCCGCCTCGGGTGAAAATCCCTGCGGTCCCCCGGACTACTCAGCGAGCTTACTGGAACGAACCGTCGGAACGCGCTTCGCGGACCGGCGACCGTTTAAACCGCGAGCCCGGAACCGGTAGTAATGACCGACACTCCGCTCGTCGTCGGCGTCGCCGGTAGTCGGCGCGACGGCAGTCACACCCTCCAAGGCATCGAACGCGCGCTCGCCGCCGCCGCGGACGCGGGCGCCGACACCGACCTCGTGGACCTCGGTGACGTGGACTTGCCCCTCTACCACCCCGACCGCAGCACCGAAGAGTCGGGCGAGGCCGCCGCGCTCCTCGAACGCGTGCGCGCCGCCGACGGCGTGATAATCGGGTCGCCCGTCTACCACGGCAGTTACTCCTCGACGTTCCGGAACTTCCACGACTACTGCGGGTTCGACGAGTACGAGGACACCGCCGTCGGCCTGCTCGTCGTCGCGGGCGGCGGCACCATCGCGTCCACGCTCGACCACCTCCGGGTGACGATGCGGGGCGTCCACGCCCACGTCGTCCCCGCGCAGGTCGGGGTTCGGAACACCTCCTCGAAGTTCCGGGCCGACGGCTCGCTCACCGACGACGACATCGCCGACCGCATCGACGGCGTCGCCGAGGACGTGGTCGACGCCGCCCGGATGCGACTCGCCGCCCGCGAACCCACGTCGACGGCGTGCGCCGACGACTAGAACAACTCGGCCTTCTCCGAGCGCGACAGCTGTTTTATCTCGTACTCTCTGCTCATCGCCGCGGACTTCGACTCGAAGGACTCGGTGTACCGGAGTTCGACCGGCGTGCGGCCGCGCGTGTACTTCGCGCCGTCACCGGCGTCGTGTTCCGCGACGCGCCGCTGTACGTCGGTCGTGTAGCCGGTGTAGTAGGTGCCGTCACTACACTCGACGACGTACACGTAGTGCACGCCGAGAACGAACCACGGGGGACGTACCTGTGTTTCGGTCAGGCTTTGCGCCCGCGGTTGCGGGATACTTCCGCGATGCCGACGTTCGCCGAGCAGTTCGGGCAGGCTCGCACCTGTCCGTCCTCGTCCGCGAACACGCGGACGAAGTCGTCGGAGACGTGGCCGTCGCAGTGGGTACAGCGGGGCATGGGTTTGGTGCCGACGGGGCCGCCGGCAGCGTGAGAATACTCCGCACGCCAATAAAGGAGTTTTCCCAAATTCGAACATAATTTCCCCCAGCCCGAATCTCAGTTCGTCCGTCACGTCGCCGCCCGGTGCGCCGACGCGCGGGTTGTTTCGACGCGTACACGGTGTGAACACGGCCCAGCGCCCCCGTGAAGCGCCCGATTATGGGAAGCCTTATAAGGAGGGCAGGAAAAAAGCCGTTCGTATGGCAGACCTCATCGTCAAGGCCGCTGTGAAGGAAGAACTCGACGACAAGAACGTTGCCTCCGACTTCTACGAGGCACTCGACGAGGAAGTCTCGGAACTCCTCGAGGACGCCGCCGCGCGCGCCGAGGCGAACGGTCGCAAGACCGTCCAGCCGCGCGACCTGTAATTCGGTAGACCTCCTTCGATATTTTTCGCGACGCGACGCCGACCAGCGACGCGTATCTACGGTTCCGTGACCCGCACGCCGTCGTCGGTGCCGACGTAGACCGCGTCGGCCAGCCCGACGAACAGGCCGTGTTCCACGACGCCCGGAATCTCCGACAGCGACGCCGCCAACGCCCGGGGGGCTTCGATTTCGCCGAACGCGCAGTCCACCACCAGATTCCCGTTGTCCGTGACGACCGGGCCGTCCTTGCGCTCGGCCGCGCGCAGTTCCGGGTCGCCGCCGAGGTCGCGGACGCGCTCCGCGACCACCGGGTGGGCGTCCGGCAGCACCTCGACGGGTACCGGGTAGTCCAGCGCGTCGACCTCCTTCGACGGGTCCGCCACCACGAGGAAGCGGTCGGCGCTCGCGTCCACGTACTTCTCGCGGGCGTGGGCCGCGCCGCCGCCCTTCACGAGGTCGCCGTCCGCGACCTGGTCGGCGCCGTCTATCGCCACGTCCACGCTCGCCTCCTCCAGCGACGTGAGCGGGATTCCCGCCTCGATGGCCAACTGGCGGGACTGGAACGACGTGGCGACGCCCTCGATTTCGGCGTCGCGCTCCCCGAGCGCGCGAATCGCGTGCGCCGCCGTGCTCCCGGTGCCGAGACCGACCACCGCCCCGTCCTCGACTTCCGCGGCGGCGGCCTCGCCCGCTCGCCGCTTCGCCTCGTCCGTGCCGCCCGTGTTCTTCATGCACGACGGTGGGAGGCCGCCCCGCAAAAAGCCACCTCCCCACGCCGGCGCGACGCCCACCACGCGACACCGAAAACCACCGGCTGAAGTCGTTTATCCGGCGATTAACTAAGCCTCCGTCTGTCGTCTGACGGAGCGATGACGCGCGCGTCCCAGTCCCGGAGCCGCGACACCGCCGCCGACGACGCCGTGCCGGTCGTCGACGACGCGCGCGCAGCCTGCACGGACCTGCTCGCGCACGGCGACCACGCGCTCGTCGTCGCCCTCGACGCGACGCCCCGCGAGTGGCTCGCCGACCGCGGGCACGCCGCCCCCAACCCCGCGTTCGTCGCGACCTACCCCCATCCCGACTGCGTGCGCGTCGTCTCCGACCTCCGCGAACCCGTGGCCGTCGCGCTCGCCGCCGAGGAGTTCCTCGCGTCGCTCCCCGACGGCGCCGCGCCCGCGGTCTGCGTGGACGGCCTCGACCGACTCGCCGAACGCGCCGGCCCGCTCCGAACCGCCCGCTTTCTCTCCGTCCTCGCGAACCGCGTCCGGGCCGCCGGCGGCACCTGTCACTACCACGGCGGCGCCGACTGCTCGCACGTCCCGGCGAGCGACCCGTAATCGAGTCCGGCGACGGCGGCGCCGCTGGTCGGTTCGCCGAAACCGGCTTGCTCGCGACTCAGAGTTGCTCTTTCACGGTCTCCGGGTCGTGCGTGAGTCGGAGCGTCCGCGACCGGCCGCGTCCCTCCAACTGCTCGTACTCCGCCTCGATGAGGCCGAGTTTGTCGAGTTTGTTCACGATCTCCGTGTACCGCGTGTAGCCGAGGTCGGTGCGGTCGTGGAACGTCTCGTAGACGTCCCCGGCCTGCTCGCCGTCGCAGTCCGCGACCGTCTCCACGAGCGCGCGCTCGACGTCCGACAGCGCGCGCAGGTTCCGGGAGAGCGCGACGTGCTTGGCGTCCTCGTACACGGCGTCCACGTCCGCCGGCTCGACGGTCTTGTTCGCGCGGGACTCGGCGTGCAGGCCGGCGCGCCGCATCACGTCGATGCCGACGCGCAGGTCCCCCGCCTGGTCGGTGAGTTCGCTCACCTTGTCCAGTACCGTCGTCGGCACCGCGCCCTCCCGGAACCCCACCTCGATGCGGTCCCGGAGGATGTCCGTAATCTCGGCGCGGTCGTACGCCGGGAAGTACGCCTCCTCGGGGCGGAACACCGACTGCACGCGCCCGTCGAGGTCCTCGATGACGTCCAAGTCGAGGTCCGACGAGACGACGATGACGCCGACCTTCGCGCCCGGATGGGTCTCGTGGGCGCGCAACAGCGAGTACAGGGTGTCGCTTGCCTCCCCCTCGTAGAACAGGTAGTTCACGTCGTCTAAGGCGACCACGAGCACCTCGTCGTCCTCGGCGATGCGCTCGGCGACCTGCCCGAACAGCTTCTTGAACGAGATGCCCGACGAGGGCGGCTCGTACTCGAAAATCTCCTCGAAGACGCGAGAGAAGACGGCGTACCGCGTCGAGTCCACCTGGCAGTTCACGCGCACCGTCCGCACGCCGGGCTGGCCGCCGAGTTCCCCGAACAGTTTCTGGACGGCGGTCGTCTTCCCGGTGCCGGGCGGCCCGCGCACCATCACGTTCAGCGGCCGCGACCCCCTGACGGCCGGTCGGAGCGCGTACTGGAGGGTCTGGAGTTGGGACTCCCGGTGGCGGAACACCTCGGGGACGTAGTCGATTTCGAGCGCGTGTTCATCCCGGAACACGGTCTCGTCCCAGCCCAGCATCCCCTCCTCGGGGTCGTCTTCCATCACTTTCACCACGCTCGGGGAGATACTTAATGCTTCGCCACACTCGCCGCGAAGGCGGCTGAAAGCGCCGCTACCGCCGAATCACGCGTTTCCGGCGCGCGGTTCGGTGGCCGCGTTCGCCCACCGGGCCGCGAAGAAGTCTCGGCCCCACGCGAGCGCCGGGTCGCCGCGCGCCAGCAGGAACGACCGGTCGTCGAACGACCCGTCGAGGCGCGGCAACTGCACGAGGACGGCGTCGTCCGTGACACAGAGCCCGCAGGGCACGTCGGCCGCCCGCACCGCCGCGTCGTCCGCCTCGCGGAGCGCGTCACCCGCCTCCGAGAGCGCGCCGTCCACGAGCACGCGAGCGCCCGCGTCGCCGCCGCAGTCCGCGAGCGCGTCCGCGAGGCCGGGGTCCCGCACCGCGACGAACGCGTCCACGCGGTCGGACGCCGACACGAGCGACCGGAAGCGCTCTCGCGCCCGCGTCGGGTACGTGTCCGGACTCGCCACGACCTCGGCGTCCGCGAGCGCCGGGAGGCGGCGGCGGAACCGCGTCGGCACCACGCTCGCGTCGTGTTCCTCCCAGTAGCCGGTGCCGTCTAGCAGGCGGCCGACGCGCGCCCGGTCGGCGAGACAGCCGGCGAGCACGTCGCCTCTCCCGGTCGTCGCGACGCAGTCGTCGCCCCGGACCACGAGGCCGGCGTCGTCCAGCGCGTCGATGGCCTTGTACACCGCCGAGCGACTGCCGTCGACGGCGGCGAGCAAGTCGTCGGTGGTGGCGCCGCCGTCCGCGACCGCGTGGAGGACCGCCCGCCGCACGTCCGAGCGCGCGACGAACGCGTGGACCGTCTCGGAGACCATGTCGGGTCGGTTCACCCATCAGTAGTGTGGGGGTTTCGACGATTCTCACGAACTGGGTATCGCGGCGCGAGAACTGTTTAGGACGCCGAATTCAACGCTTTTGGGCGTTCGTTCTGAACCGACGACTATGCCCTCCGAGAAGTATCCCGACTCCGGGCGGCGCCGGTTCGTGAAAGGCGTCGTCGGGTCCGCCGGCCTCGCCGGCGTCGGTACCGCCGGCACCGCCGCGGTGAACTCCCTCGTCTCCTCGACCGGCGTCGGCGGTGGCGCCGTCACCTACTACGGCATCGAGAACACCGACGGCCCCGCGCCCCGCGCGATGCCCCAGATTCCCGTCGAGCTCGACGACGACGGCTACCTGAAGGGGAAGTGGACCGGCTTCGAGGAGGTCGAAGCGAAGGACGGCGGGACGAAGCGAATCGCGAACGCCGAGGAGATAGCCGGCGTCGACTACTCGCCGCGGTGGTTCCAGTACTGCGGGATTCAGGGCGTCGCCGGCCTCCAACCCGACTACGACGGCGACAACTACTTCCGGTACGCCGGCGGTGGGCGCGCCTACGACTGGCAGCCATCCGACGGCCGCGTCAACGTCGAGGACTTCGCGGACTACGAGACGTGGACGAACGGCGTCGGGAAGGACGGACTCGGGAAGGGCGCGTTCACGACGTGGCGCTCCCAGAACGTCGACACCACGATTCCCGTCCAAATCATCCGCTCGACGCGCATCGAGGCGGCCGCCAACGGCGACGGCGAGGCCGCCGACTGGCTCGCCGAGAGCACCGCCGAGGGGTTCATGGCGGTTCTGAACAAGTGTACGCACTACTGCTGTACGCCGAAGTTCAAGTCCCCGCAGGGCGTCAAGTTCGACGCCGAGAACGGCGTCTACTGTCCCTGCCACCAGTCCAGTTACGACCCGTTCAGCATCGTCAAGCGCAGTTACACCGCGCTCCCCCGGCCCGGCGACTAGAACTTCTCTAGGAGCCGCCCGTAGAACCCCGCCTTCGACGCTTCGGCTCCCCCGCGGCCGCCGTCGTCACCGTCACCGCCGTCCGCCGCGGCGCCGTCTGCCAGTTTCTCCACGATGAGTTCCGGCGTGGAGCGCGCGAGGTGGTCCTTGACGGGGGAGCGCTCGACGACCAGTTCGCCGTCCTCCAGGCCGAGGGCCTTGATGCCGTCGACGGTCACGCCGAACCCGCACTGGTCCCGAATCTCGCCCGCGAGGTGGGAGACGAACACGCCCGACGCGCCCGCCTCGTGGAGTTCTTCGAGGATGCCAGCGACGATTTTCGCGGACGCCCCCGGCTCCGTGATGGATTCGAGTTCGTCCACGAGCACGAGTTTGCGCGCCGCGCCCTCGGTCAGTCCCGCGAAGTCCCGGAGCGTCGCCTCGAACGCGCCGGCGTCCAGCGTCCCCTGTGACTTCGCGTAGTAGTGGAGTTCCTCCACCTCGGGGACGCGCGCGGACTCGGCGGGCACCGGGAGGCCCATGTGCGCGAGCACGACGACGACGGCCACGAGGTCCAGCGTGCTCGTCTTCCCGCCGGAGTTCACGCCCGAGAGCAGCGCCACGCCGTCCACGCCGTAGTCCACGGGGTCGACGTCCGCGAACGCCACGTCGAGCAGCGGCGAGCGCCCCGCGTCGATGTCGAAGCCGCGGCCGCCCCGCTCCGCGAGCACGCAGTCGAAGTCGTTCGCGAACCGCGCGATAGCCAACTCCACGTCGAGGTCGAGGGCGTCGTTCACGAGGTCCCGGGTCGGCTCCCGGAGGTCCGCGAGCGTCGACGCGAGGTCGCGTTTCCGCTCGGCGGCGCGCCGGTCGCGGGCCGCCGTCAGGTCCTCGCGCAGTCGCGACACCGCCTCCGCGTCGTGTTCCACGGGGAACGTCGGTTCGTCGCCGAACGCGCGCTTGGCGACCTCCGCCTCCCCCGATTTCAGGTCGAGCGCGTCCACGAGGTGGTCGCGGGCCGCCGCCACCGCCTCCGCGTACTCGTCGGCGAGTTCGCGGGAGAGCAGGCTGTCGACGCCAGCGCCGCGCTCCACGAGGCTCAGCAGGTCGGCGCCCTCGATGGTCACGTCCTGCTCCTGAATCGCCTCCCGGAGGCGGTCGTTGGCGACCGACTCCGCGGTCGAGACGGCGGCGTCGAGGTCGTCGACGGCCACCGAGAGGCGGTCGAGTTCGTCGTCGCCCGCCACGCTCCCGTCCGATTCGAGTTGCGCGAGCGCGGCGTCCAGTTCGTCGAGGTCCACGCCAGCGTCCAGACCCGCCGTCTGGTGGACCTCGATGGCCGCCCGGATGCGGTCGCGGTTCGTCGCGAAGAAGGACAGCACGCGCTCGGGCACGACCTCCTCGGGGCGGTCGAGGGCGTCGGGTTCGACGCGTACGTCGCCGTCCACCTCCACGCCGACGAACGCCTCGTCGAGCGCGACGACCGTCGAGTAGCCCCGCGCGAGGTCCGCCAGCCCGCGGGCGTCCTCCACGACTTCGACGGAGAGTTCGGGGAACGTCTCCCGGGCCGCGCTGTACCGTTCGGCGTCGGTCGTCGCGAGACACCGGTCCCGGACCGCCAGCCCGTCCGGCCGGGACAGCGGTTCGACGCCCACCAGCGCGTCCAACACCGCGGGGTCGGGGTCGCGGGCCATCGCGCGCTCCGCGAACTCGTTGGCCTCCCGAATCCGGGAGTCGGTCGCGCTCGGGTAGAACGTCCGCAGGCGCTGGCTCGCGTAGTCCGTGACGGCGCGCTCCTGTAACAGCGCGAGCACGCGGTCGTACACCTCCCGCGCCCGGTCGGTCGCGAGGAAGCCGCCGGGGTCGTCGTGGCGCGCGCGAATCGCGTTCCGCACGATGCGCGCCGCCCGCCCCTCGCTGACGCCGGGCGCGCCGGCGACCGCCGCCACGTCCCCGCGCTCTAGGGCCGCCTCCGGGTCGTCCAGCGACCGCAGCGCGTCCGCGGTCTTCGCGCCGACGCCCGGAATCGCCTCCAGTTCCATCGCCGGACCGTTGGCGTCCTCCCTCAAAGTGCTTACGCGCCCACCCGGTCAGAACCCGACTCACCCCGCCGGCCCGCGCTCGCCCGGCAACGATTTACCCGCGGGGCGTCCAGAAGCGACCATGCGAATCGAGTTCGACCGCGACACCTGCATCGGGATGTTCCAGTGCGTCGCGGAGTGGGGCGACGGCTTCGAGCAGGACGCCGACGCCGGGAAGGCGATTCTAGTCGAGGGCGAGGAAGTCGAAGAGGACGTGTTCGCCCGGGAGATTCCCGAGGACGCCGAACTGGACGCGAAGTTCGCGGCGCGCTCGTGTCCCGTCGACGCCATCGCCGTCTACGACGACGACGGCGAGCAAATCGTCTGAGCGGGAGCGAGCGACGCCGAGGCGCGCGCTCGGCCAAACACTTTTCACTCGACGCCCTGTACTGTGTGGTAGCATGTGCCACCCGTGGGAGGAAGTCCCCGTCTGGGACACCGCCGACGTCGAGACGGAACACGAAGACGGCACCGAGGACGTCCAGCGCGAAGTCGCGCCGTCCTGACTGCGCGACGGCGGCGCTGAGCGCACTCGAAAGAACAGAGAAGCGACGCGGCGTCGTTACGAGATTTTGTCGTACTGCTCGGAGAGTTTCTCGGCGGCCTCGCCGAGCTGGTCGCGCTCGTACTCCGTGAGGTCCCACTCCACGACCTCCTCGACGCCGTTCGAGCCGAGTTTCACGGGGACGCCGAGGCCCACGTCGTCGAGCCCGTACTCGCCGTCGAGCACGAGGCTGCCGGGGAGGACTTCGCCGGTGTCCCGGAGGATGGCCTCGACCATGTGAGCGACGCCGGTCGCCGGGCCCCACTGGGTCGCGCCCTTGCGCTCGATGACGTTCATCGCGGACTCCTGGAGGTCCGAGAGAATCTCGGCCTGCTCGGAGTCGCTGAACTCGGGGTCCGCGCCGTTCACGCGCACCTTCGAGAACACGGGCACCTGCGCGTCGCCGTGCTCGCCGAGGATGGTCGCCTCGACGTTCTGCACGGGCGCGTCGAAGCGCTCGCTCAGGACGTACCGGAAGCGCGCGGAGTCGAGGCGGCCGCCGAAGCCGACGACCTTGTGGCGGTCGCGGTCGCCCGTCTCGTAGAGGTGGCGGTTCAGGAGGTCGACGGGGTTCGACGTGGTGACGGTGACGAAGTCGTCGTTGTGCTCCGCGATGGAGGAGCCGATGTCCTCCATGATGGGCGCGTTGTCGCCCGCGAGGTCGATGCGGGTCTGCCCGGGCTGGCGCGGGATGCCCGCCGTGATGACGACCACGTCGGAGCCCGCGGTGTCCTCGTAGCCGCCCTGGTAGACCTCGGTGTTCGAGTCGTAGGCGACGCCGTGGTTCGCGTCCGCGGCCTGCCCGATGGTCTCGTCTTCCTTGTCCGGGATGTCCACGAACACGAGTTCGTCGGCCACGTCGCGGAGCGCGAGGTTGTAGCCTGCGGCGGCGCCGACCGTGCCGGCTGCCCCCACGATGCTGACTTTCGTCATATCACGTAAACCACCTCCGGGGAGGCCGTTAAGCGCTTCGATACCCGCACTCCCGGCCCCGAACGCGCCCACTCTCGGGGCCGACAGCCGCCGAACGCCGATTCGACGAACGACGACGTTCCGCCCACAGGCTTTTCGACGCTCCCGGCCCTCCACTCCCCCATGAGCGACACGGACGACGGCTTCGACGAGGAGGCCGTCCGCGAGGAACTCCGCGAGAAGTACGAGAACGAACAGGAAGACCGCGAGACCACCGCCCGCATGAGCGAACTCCTCCTGCAGGGCGCGACGATGACCAACGACCACTGCGACCGCTGTGGCTCCCCCATCTTCCGGTACGACGGCCAGTCGTTCTGCCCGACCTGCCAGCACGAAGCCCAGCAAGCGCAGGCCGAACAGGAGCAGCGAACGCAGGCCGAGCAGGAACAGCGGGCGCAGGCCGAGCGAGCCCAGGCACAGCAATCCCGAACCGAGCAGGCACAGGCTGGCGGCCAGCGGGCCGACGCGCCAGACCAGCAGGCCGCCGCCGAGCAGCCGCCCGCCGACACCCGCCAACAGCCAGCCGACGCCCAGCGAAGCCAGCCAGCGCCCTCGGCACGGACCGACGACCAGTCGCGGGACCAGCGCGCTCCCCAGTCGCCCGCCCGGTCCGCGTCGGGCGGCACGCCGTCGAGCGAAGCCGCCGACGCGCTCGAATCGAGTATCGCCGCGCTCGCACGCCGCGCCGCGAGCGCCGACGACCCGCGGACCGCCCGCGAGTACCTCGAAGCCGCCCGCGAAGCCGCCGAAGCGCTCGCCGCGCTCCGGTAGCCGACGGTCGGCGAAAACGGTTATCCCGGGAGCCATACACCTCTCTGTATGGACATCCTCGTTCCCGTCGACGGCTCGGACTGCAGTTTCCGCGCGCTCGACTTCGCCGCCGACATGGCGCCCCGGTACGACGCCGACCTCCACGTCGTCCACTTCGCGGAATCCGAGACCGACGCCACCGACGCCGTCCGCGACCGCGCCCGGACGCTCCTCGACGCGCAGGGCGTCGACGCCGAACCCGAAGTCACCACCGACGCCGACTTCGAGTTCCGACCCGGCGACCGCGTCGGCGACGACATCCTCTCGCTCGTCGACGAACGCGGCTACGACCACGTCGTGATGGGCCACCACGGCGCCGGCACCATCGAGCGCGCCATCCTCGGGAGCGCCGCCGAAACCGTCCTGCACGCCGAGAAAGTGCCGGTGACCGTGATTCCGTGAGTTCGCCGCGACGTTCCGCGAGCGCGCTACTCCGGCCGGTAGTCCGTCCCGACGACTTCGCGCACGCGCTCGGCGGTGACCTCGCCGACCCCCGAGGCGTCCTGTAGGTCCTCGACGCTCGCGGTCATCACGGCCTCCACGCTGCCGAACTCG
This sequence comes from Halobacterium litoreum, assembly GCF_021233415.1. Lineage (NCBI taxonomy): Archaea > Methanobacteriati > Methanobacteriota > Halobacteria > Halobacteriales > Halobacteriaceae > Halobacterium > Halobacterium litoreum. The sequence continues at coordinate 2,664,209 of NZ_CP089466.1, forward strand.
CCGAGCAGCGATTGGGCAGTCACGGGGCCGATGTCTGCAATCGAGGAGACGACGTACTCCTGTTGCTCGCCGAGCGTCTTCGCCGCCTTCTCGCCGTGCGCGTCCACTTCGCGGTCGTTCTCGGTCTGCTCGCGCTCCGCGATTGTCCGAATCATCTCCGCAGTGTCGTCCTCGTCTCTCGTGTGGACGACGCTCACGCCCCAGTCCACGGCGAGGCTCGCGAGTGTCGCGCGAATCGCGTTCGGGTGGACGTTGCGCTCCGCGTACAGGTCCCCGTCACCCTCCAACAGCAGGACGGGGCGCGTGTAGTGTCGCGTCAGGTCCTTGGCCTGCTCGAAGATGGAGCGGTCGCCGCCCAGCAGGGTGTCCATGAAGTCGGCGTGGGACTTCCGCTCGACGGCGACGCGGTCCGAGAGCACGTAGTCGCCGACGGCCAGCGTCTCCAAGCGCGTCTCGACGTCCTCGCGCTTCGAGAGGTCGCGGGCGATGTTCGAGTCGAGTTCGCGCTGGTCGACCACCACCTCCACCTCGTCGTCGCCTCCGGCGCGCGCCGCTACGCCCTCGTCGTCCTCGCTCCCGTCGACGTCCTCGGGGTCCGGTGCGTCGAAGTCCGTCAGCCCGGCCTGCTCGTCGCTCTCGTCGTCCTCGGCGTCGGCAGTCGCCTCCTCGTCGCCACCGACGTCCGCATCCGCGCCGTCGTCGCCCGCGCTTTCACTGTCCGCGCTCTCGTCGTCGTAGTCGTCGAGTGCCTGCTGGTCGCCGTGCAAGTCACTCTCCAGTTCCTCGGCGACGCCCTTCAGCGACCGCAGTTCCTCCTCCATCTCCTGCTCGCGCCGGCGCGAAATCCAGAAGTACGCCTCGTCGCGTGTGTCTTCGGCCATCAACACGACCACGCGACCCTCGGTCTGTCGTCCGGTTCGCCCCTTCCGTTGGACCGACCGAATCGCCGTCGGCACCGGTTCGAAGAAGAGCACGAGGTCGACCTCCGGCACGTCCAGTCCCTCCTCCGCGACAGAGGTTGAGACGAGCACCTCGAACTCGCCGTCGCGGAACTCGTCTAAGGTCTCGCGTTGCTCCTTTTGGGTCATCCCCTCGCTGCCGTCGGCGTCGCCCTGCCCGACGAACCGCCGCGTATCGAAGTGGTCGCCGAGGAAGTCGGTCAGGGCCTCCGCGGTGTCGCGGGACTCCGTGAACACGATGACGCGGTCGCCGCCCTCGATGCCCAGCGTCTCCGCGAGCAACATCCGGGCCTTCCGGAACTTCGGGTGGAGTCCGTCGAAGTCGTCTGCGATTCGCATCGCCTCCTTGACTTTCGGCTCGGAGACGAGGCGTTGGCTCGCCTTCGACGCGCCCGACGACCGGGCGGCGTTGCGCTGGCGCTCGAAGTACCGCCGGACCGACTCCACGCTCTGGGTCTCGACCAGTTCGACGGCGCGCTTCAGTTTCATCACCTCCGCGTGGACGCTCATTCCCTCGTACCCCTCGCTCTGGTCGTTGTCGATGAGTTGCTGGAGTTCGGCGCGAATCCTGTTCAAGTCCTTCTGGGAGATGTCCGGGCTCGACGCCCGCGTCACCCCCAGGTCGCGGAGTTTCTCCAGTCGGTCCTCGATGACCTCGTTGACGGCGTCCCGAATCTCCAGGACGTCGTCGGGCAGTTGGATGCGCTCCCACTGCACGTCCGTGTCGTACGTGTGCTCGCCGACGTCCGCGTCGTCCTCGGTCATCACCTCCACGTTCGCCACGCCGAGGTTCTCGCAGACCGTGCGGATGTCCTCCTCGTTGCCGCCCGGCGACGCCGACATCCCCGTCACCAGCGGGTCCGCCGCGTCCGCGTGGTAGCGCTCCGCGATGTACGTGTACGCGTAGTCGCCGGTCGCGCGGTGGCACTCGTCGAACGTGCAGTGAACGACGTCCCGCAGGTCGATTCGCCCGCCCACGAGGTCGTTTTCCACGACCTGGGGCGTCGCGACGACGACGCGCGCGCTCGACCACATCTCCGCCCGGTCGTCGGGCCGCGTCTCCCCCGTGAACACCACCACCTCGTCGTCCGGCACCGCCAACGCCTCCCGGTAGAACGCCGCGTGCTGCTCGACCAGCGGCTTCGTCGGCGCGAGCATCAGCGACGTCCCGCCCGCGTCGTCGTCCAGCCGGTACGCCGTCACCAGCAGGCTCACCGTCGTCTTCCCCAGCCCGGTCGGCAGGCAGACGAGCGTGTGGTCGCGGCGCGCCGCCGCCGCGAGTTGGAGTTGGTACTGGCGGGCCTCGATGACGCCCGACTCCAGCATCGAGTGGTCGACGTGCGCGGACTCCGACATTCGCAGTGTGGTTGGTCGCTCTCGCGGTTAAGGCTTCGCGTACCGGGGTGAAAGTGGAGTGACTCTGGCTCTGACGCTTGCGCTTTCGCCCACTGCTGGGAAGCCCCGCGGCTCTGGGCTCGGGAGCCTCGCTGCGCGCCTCGGTCGCTTCGCTTCCTGCGGTGTCTGCTCACGGCGCGAAGCGCCGTTCGCACGGGCCGAGGCGGCGTAACCGCCTCGCGGCTTACGTCGGCTGCCGTCGCCCAGAGCCACGCCCCTTCCCGAGCCCCACCCTACTGGTCGTCGAGTAGCAGGATGCAATCGGTCGTCGAATCGTGCGAAGCCATCGGCTGTCGTGTGTGCGTGACTGTTCGACAAAATCCCGGGCTATATCGCCTGCGCGAGCCACATTGCGGCCGCCGCGCCGAGCGGGATGCTCGCGTTGTCGTCGATGACGTAGCCGCGGACCACGGGCGTCGCGCCGTCTGCGAGCGTCGCCGCGAGCGCGCCCGCGACGGCCGCCGCGAACGGCACGTCGAGCAGGCTGGCGATGCCCAGACAGATGCCGAACGTCGCCAACAGCACCCAGCCGCGTTTCACGCCGAGTTCGCCGCGGGAGAGCAGCCCGCTCGCGGGGTCCGCGAGCATCAACATCAACAGCGCCGGCACCGCGATTGCGGGGGCGAACAGCCACGCCGTCGCCGTCGAGGAGAGCACGTAGAGTGCGTACCCCGCGGGGTTGTCCTGCTCGTAGTCGCGAGTGAGCGCGTCGAAGATGCGCCAGTTCACGCGCCCCGACAGTCGGAGCGCTTCGAGAACGAGTGCGATTACCGACCCGACCACGAGGAGCCACTGCACGACCGCCCACTGGACCACGCTGGCGAGGTACGCCGCGGGGACGACGGCCCCGCTCGCGTGTACCAGTCGGCGGCCGAGTTCGCTCACAGGTCGGCGAACGTCGTCTCGCCGTCCCGGAGCGCCGGCAGCAGTTCCGTGAGGTCGTCGGCCGCCACTCGGGTCTGCTCGGTCGTGTCGCGGTCCCGCAGGGTGACCGTGCCGTCCTCCAGCGTGTCGTAGTCGACGGTCACGCAGTACGGCGTCCCGACCTCGTCCTGCCGGCGGTACCGGCGGCCGATGTTCCCGGAGTCGTCGTAGGTCACCGACAGCCCCGCCTCGCGGAGGTCGGCCGCGAGGTCGCGGGCCGTGTCGCCCATGTCGTCTTTGTCCATCAGCGGGAACACGCCGACGGTCGTCGGCGCGACTTCGGCCGGCAGACGGAGCACGTCCCGTTCCTCGCCGTCCACTTCGTCGGCCTCGTAACTGTGCGCGAGGACGGTGTAGACGGCGCGCCCGACGCCGAACGCCGGTTCGACGACGTGGGGAACGATGTGGCGGCCCGACTCCGTGACCTCCTCGACCGAGAAGCCGGTTTTCTCCGTCGGGACGGCGTACGCCTCGCCGTCCACTTCGACGGTCACCTCGTCGCCGTCGAACGCCGCGCGGTCGCGCTCCGCGAGCGCTTCGAGCGCGTCCGCCACGGCCGCCGCGTCGCCGCCGAACTCCGGCCCGAGGTACGCCATGTCCGGGTCGACCGTCGCGCGCTCGACGGTCTTCGGCTCGTCGTACTGCTTGAAGACGGTGAAGTTGTCGTCGGCGTGGTCGGCGTGCTTCGAGAGGTCGTAGTCGGTACGGGACGCGACCCCCTCCAGTTCGACCCAGTCGCCGTCGACTTCTGCCTCGGCGTCCCAGCAGTCCGCCGCGTAGTGCGCGAGTTCACCGGGGAGGTGCTGGCGGAACCGGAACCGCTCCATGTCGACGCCCACGCGCTCGAACCACGCCTTCGACCGCGCGAGGAAGTACGCCACCCACTCGCCGCCCACGAGGCCCTCGTCGAGTGCCTCCTGTGGCGTCAGGTGGACGTACTCCTCGCCCTCGCTCTGCTGGGCGTCGGCGTCGTACAGCGGCAACTCCACGTCGGCCACGCGGTCCAGGTCGGGGCCGTCGCCCTCGGGGTCCACGAAGTACTCCAGTTCCGCCATCGTGAACTCCCGGGCGCGCAGCAGCGCGTTCCGCGGGCTGATCTCGTTCCGGTAGCCCGCGCCGATTTGGGCGACGCCGAACGGCAGTTGGTTGCGCGCGTACTCTTTCAGGCGCGGGAACTCCGTGAACATCCCCTGTGCCGTCTCCGGGCGCAGGTAGCCCGGCTGACCCGACCCCGGGCCGATGCTCGTCTCGAACATCAGATTGAACTCCTCGACCGGCTGCCCGGCGAGGGGCGCGCCACACGACGGACAGACGAGGTCGTGCTCCGCGATGATGTCCTCGACCTTCTCGGTCGGGTACGTCTCGGCGTCCTCGATGTCCGTGTTGTCCTCCACGACGTGGTCCGCGCGGTGGCTCTCGCCGCACTCCGCGCACTCCACGAGCATGTCGTCGAAGCCGTCGAGGTGGCCCGAGGCGAGGAACACCGGCTCCGGCGTCACCGTCGGCGAGTCTATCTCCATGTTCCCCTCGCGGGTGACAAAGCGGTCGCGCCACGACTCCTCGACGTTCCGCTTCAGCGCCGCGCCCTCCGGGCCGTACGTGTAGAACCCGGAGACGCCGCCGTAGGCCTCGTTGGCCTGGAAGAAGAACCCGCGGCGTCGCGCGAGTTCGCTCAGGTCACTCATCGGTCAGCCCCGCCAGCAAGTCCACGTCCCGCACGATGCCGACGAGCTCGTCGCCGGACACCAGCGGCACCTGCTCGATGTCGTTGGTCAACATCATCTGTGCGACCTCGCGGGCGGTCCGGCGCTTCGTCACCGTCACCACGTCCGCGGTCATGAACTCGCGGACCGGCTCCGCCGGAATCTCCACGTTCCGCGTCGGCAGGTAGCGGCTCCCGGTCGCCTGAATCGACTCCCACTTCCAGTCGTCGTCGTCGGCCGCCATCGAGTCGCCCGTGTTGTCCTCGCCTTCGACGACGCGAGCCACCTCGATGATGTCGACCTCGGTGAGCACGCCCGCCATCTCCGCGTCCTCGCCGAGCACGACGCTGTAGGGCACTCGCGCGTACGAGATTTCGCGCTCCGCGACCGGCAGCGGCGTCTCCACGTACGTCGTGTTCACGTCGCGGCGAGCCAGCCCGCCGACTTCCGTGTCGCCGTCCTCCTCGCCGTCCGCGATGGCCCGCACCACGTCTGTCACCGTCACGATGCCCTCCAGTCGCCCGTCCGCGACGACCGGCACGCGGCGCGCTCCCGTCGACAACATCAACGACGCCACCTCCGGAATGGTCGCGTCGCTCGTCGTCGTCGGCGCGTCCCGCATCAGCATCGCCAACTGGTCTTCCTCCGGGCGCTCGATGAGGTCGTCCCGAGAGATGAGTCCGCGGTACCGCTCGCCGTCCTCGGACGGCTTCACGACGGGCACAGACGAGAACGCCCGTTCCTGAATGTACTCCAGAATGTCGTCCCGCGTCCCCGGCAACTCGACCGTCACTACGTCCTCGCGGGGCGTCATCGCGTCAGCGACGTTCATGTGGGCGTCGTACTCTCCCCACGCATTTGTAGGCTACGACACCGCGTTACGCGTCCACACGCCGACTCAGAAGAACTCCAGTTCCGCCGGGTCCTCCGGCAGCTCGTCGGCGCGCGGGAAGAACTTCTCGTAGCCGTCGTGGCGGAACGCGCCGAGTCGCGTCCCGTCCATCGTCCGGACGAACGTGAACATCTCCCCCTCCTCGCGGGCCGCGAACGCACACATCGCGATGTCCTTCAAGTGGTAGCCGCCCGCCAGCAGGATGACTCGCTCGGCGTCCGGGTCGCGCAGTTCCTCCACGATGAACGCGTCAGACTGCACCTCGGCGCGGTACACGTCGTACTCGGGGTAGTCGCCCGCCTCGAACGCAGCGGCGAACTCGCTCCCGTCGTCGTCCGCGACGACGAACTCCATCCCGTACTCGCCGTCCGGGTCGTTCGTGTCCCGACCGATGGGGCCGGCGTCCACGGACGCGATTTCGGTCACCTCGTACCCCTCCTCGCGTCGCTCGTCGGCGAGCGCGTGCATGTCCTCCAGAGTGTTCGACCACGCGTCCTTCAACTGTCCCGCGTTCGCGGACATCTGCTCGACGCGCTGGTGGTGCTCCTGGAACGTCTCGTCTTCCTCCGGCACCTCGTCCTGCTCGGTCGTGGGGGAATCTACCATGTCGCCGCGTTATCGTCTCGCACTCAAGAACCTTCCGTGCCGAAACCGAACGCGACGCCCGACGACGCGGGCGTCAGGGGCCGATACCGAACACTTGCTCCATCACCAGCGACGTCCCCAGCATCGTCAACGCCGCGAGCAACATCCGCACGCCGGTGGCGAACCGGTCGTCGGGCTCCACTGGCCGGAACCGCGCCGGCGGCAGGCGCTGTACGAACCGCTGGAACGCCGACTGGCTGTCCTCAGCGAACTCGCCGAACACCGAGAACCCCTCGTCGCCGTCGCGCCACGGCCGGTCGGGCAACAACAACACCGTCGCCGCGCCCAGGCCGAGCCATCCGAACACGAACAACCCGTACTTCACGCCCGGCGCGACACGCCCGCCGACGGCGAGCGTCGCGACTGCGGACACCGTCACGAACAGGCCCGTCGCCGCGAGCACGTACGTCACGGTGTCGAGGACCTGGCCGAGGCGGTCTGTCGGCGCGTCCGTCACGCCGGACGTGCCCGGGCCGGAGCCCGGATTGGAGGGCGTCGACATCGACTACTGGAAGTGGTCCGTGAGGTACGCCTGGGAACTCTCGTACTCCTCTCGGTGGCGGTGACACCGACTCGTCCGCCCGGTGTCCCCGACGGGGAGCGTCTCCGGTTCCTCGCTCTCACAGACGCTCCCGAACTCATCGCGGAGCGTCTCCTGTGCCGACTGGAGGTCGTCGCGTTCCACGTGCTCGACGGCCTCGTCGACGTGCTGTTGGACGTCGCTTGGCACGTCCAGTTCGCCGAACGCGTCGTCGATGACCTCCTCGACGTCCATGCCCCGCGTCTCCATCCCGAGCAGGTCGCGGACGCGCTCGCGGACGGACTTCGTCACGTCGCCGCGCTCCCGGAGCACCTCCCGGAAGATCTCGATGCCCTCCCAGACGTCGTCGTCGATGTCCCGGTACTGCTCGGGGCGAATCTTCGACGGACACCGCGTACTGAACACACAGCCCGTCGGCGGGTCCCGCGGACTCGGCGGCGTCCCGCGCAGCGTCATCCGATTCTTCTCCGCGTTCGGGTCGGGTTCGGGAATCGCGGACAGCAGCGACTGCGTGTACGGGTTCGCCGGGTCGTCGAAGATGTCGTCCACCGGTCCGATCTCCATGATGTTCCCGAGGTACATCACGGCGACCCGGTCACAGATGTGTTCGACGACGCTGAGGTCGTGTGCGATGAGCAGGTACGTCAGCCCGAATTCCTCTTGCAGGTCGTCGAGCAGGTTCAACACCTTCGCCTGCACGGAGACGTCGAGGGCGCTCACCGGCTCGTCGAGCACGATGAAGTCCGGCTCCAGCGCCAGCGCGCGAGCGATGCCGACGCGCTGTTTCTGCCCGCCGGAGAACTGGAACGGGTACCGGTAGTAGTGCTCCTCGCTCAGCCCGACGGTGTCCAGCAGTTCGCGGACGCGCTGTCGGCGCTCCTGTGGCGTCTTCCAGTTGTGGACGTTCAGCGGCTCCATGATGATCTCCCCGACCGTCATCCGGCCGTTGAGACTGGAGTCCGGGTCCTGGAACACCATCTGGACGTTCTGTCGCCACTGCTTGAGGTCGCTCCCGGAGAGCGTCGTGATGTCCGTCCCGTCGTACCGGACCTCGCCCGCGGTCGCGTTCTCCAACTGCATCAGGGTCCGGCCGAGCGTCGACTTCCCACAGCCGGACTCGCCGACGAGACCGAGCGTCTCGCCGCGATGCACGTCGAAGTTCACGCCGTCGACGGCCTTCACGGGCTTCCCGCCCAACAGGCCGCCCTCGGACCCGTAGTAGGTCTTCAGGTCGTCGACTTCGACGAGCGTCTCCCCGGTCTGCGCGCTAACCGACTCGCTTTGTTCCTCCTGGTAGAGCGTCGTCATTCCGTCACCTCCGTCTCAGTCTTGTCTGCACGCGACCGATGCAACTCGACGGCCTCGTTCTGCGTGACGTCATCCGGGTACAGCAGGCACGCCGCCGTGTGGTCGTCGACGCCCTCGTCGACTTCCACCTGTACCGGGTGGACTTGCTCGCAGTCGTCGAACGCCTTCGGACACCGCGGCGCGAACCGGCAGTACGTCGCCGGCTCGTTCGGCGTCGGCACCTCGCCCTCGATGGTCGTCAGGCTGTCGCCGCGCTCGTTCCGACTCGGAATGCTCTCCAACAGCCCCTGCGTGTAGGGGTGTTTCGGGTTGTCGAACAGCTCCTCGACGGGCGCGGACTCGACCATCTCGCCCGCGTACATCACGTTCACGCGGTCGGTCACCTCGGCGATGACGCCCATGTCGTGCGTGATGAACATGATGCCGAGGTCGCGTTCCTCCTTGAGGTTCTCGAGCAACTCGAGAATCTGGGCCTGAATCGTCACGTCGAGGGCCGTCGTCGGCTCGTCGCAGATGAGCAGGTCGGGGTCACACGCCAGCGCCACCGCGATGACGGCGCGCTGTCGCATCCCGCCGGAGAACTGGTGGGGGTACTCGTCCACGCGCCGCGGCGCGTCCGGAATCCCGACGTCCTCCAGCAGTTCGATGGCCTTCTCCGTGGCCTCACGGCCCCGCATCCCCTGGTGGAGTCGCAGCGACTCCTTGATCTGGTTCCCGACCGTGTAGACCGGGTTCAGGGAGGAAAGCGGGTCCTGGAACACCATCGCGATTTCGCCGCCGCGAATCTGTCGCCACTCCTTCTCGGAGTTGCCGACGAGTTCCTGGCCCTTGTACTGGATGGAGCCGCCGACCACGCGGCCGGGCGACTCGATGAGGCCCATGATGGACCGCGCCGTCACGGACTTCCCGGACCCGGACTCGCCGACGATGCCGACGGACTCCCCGCGGCCGATTTCGAGGTCGACGCCGTCGACGGCGCGAATCGTCTCCTTGTCGGTGAAGAACGCCGTCTGGAGGTCCTCGACCTGCAGGAGCGGCTCCTGTCCGGAGCGCTGGTCGGTGGCGAAGTCTGACTGACTCATCACCCACCACCCCCTGTGGCCGCGGCCTCACCAGCCGCGTCGTCGCCACCACTCTTCGGGTCGATGGCGTCGCGGACGCCGTCACCGAGCGCGTTGAAGCCGAGCACGAGGAGGGTGATGAAGATTCCCGGCATCACCGAGATGTGCCACGACCGCGTGATGACGAACTTCTGGCCACGCGAGATGGCGCGGCCGAGTTCCGGCGTCGGCGCGGTCACGCCCAGTCCGAGGTAGGACAGGCCCGCCGCGCCGATGATGTACCCGCCCAGCGACATCGAGAGGTAGATGAGCAGGTAGCCGATGACGTACGGCGCGACGTGTTTACTCACGATGCGCCACGGGCGTTCGCCGAAGCCCTTCGCCGCGGTGACCCACTCGTTCTCGACGATTTGGAACGAGGGCCCGCGAACCGCGCGCCACAGCCCCATCCACCCCCATATGCCGAACAGTAACGCGAGGAGGAAGGCGCCGCTGTAAATCTGGGATATCCAGTGGTCCTGCAACACCGCCACCAGCATGATGAGGATGAGCAGGCGCGGCATCGCGGAGAACGCGTCACTCGCCAGCACCGCCGCGAGGTCGGTCAGACCCGCGTAGTACGCCGTGATGAGCGCGAGCGACAACGCGATGCCGCCCGCGAGTGCGGACGCGAATATCCCGATGAACATCGAGATGCGCGCCCCGAACGCCATGAACGTGAACAGGTCTTTTCCGGACGTCAGTGTCCCGAACGGGTGGAATCTCCCGAAGTCGTCGTAGGTCCACAGGCCGAAGTTCTGTCGGTCACCTTGCGACGCCGAGAACAGGTTCGCGTTCCCGGCGGTCGTCGTCAAGACCTCACCGGACTGCGCGTCGTAGTACTGGATGGTGGAGGTCTCGTCGTACGGCTGCATCATGTTCTGGGACTTCGTCGTCGGACCGATGGTGGGCGCGAACAGCGCCATCACGACGAACACCATGACGAGCACCAGCCCGAACCGACCCCAGTTGTGGCTGCGGAATCGGTCGATCATGTCGTCGGCCGGCGTCCAGTCCGCGTACCGGTAGTGACGCCGGAAGACGAGGTAGCCGCGCCACGCCCAGTAGAGCGTGACGAACGCGTACACGTAGATGACTGCGACGCGGATGAGCCACGCGTACGCCGGTTCGAGACCGAGGAAGGTCCCCTGCCAGCCCTGTCCGGGCACCTTGTACCCCTGGTTCGGGATGAGGTCCCGGCTCAGGAGCGTCGGCAGGTTCGCGAGTGCGTCGCCGACGTTCGCGAACACGGACGCGACACCGGTGATGACGCCGCCGATGGCTGCGGGGAGTGCGTCCGCGACGAAGTTCACGGGCACGTCCCACGGAACGGCCATGATGCCGCCCCAGAGGGCGCCGAACTCGGCGGCGATGAGGACTGCCATGACGACCCCCCATCGTGCCGCCGGCGCGGGATTCTCTCTCACGCGCTGTACGAGACTGTTGCTCTTGTTTTCTTCAATCGACATTGTCAGTTACCCTCGAACCCGACACGCGGGTCGACGACCGTGTACAGGAAGTCTTGGAGGATGTTCAGACCCACGATCAGGAGGATGAACAGGTACATCAGCGCACCGGCGAGCGGCAGGTCGCCGCGCATCATGGCGTTGAAGAACAGCCACCCGATGCCGTTGATACCGAAGACGCTCTCGACGAGCACGGACCCGCCGACCAGCACCGCGGCTTCCGCGGTGATGACGGGAATCAGCGGGATGAGGGCGTTCCGGAAGATGTGCTTCCAGACGATGGTGCGGCCCGGAAGGCCCTTCGCGCGCGCCATCTCGACGTAGTTCGAGTTCTTCGCTTCGAGGAACGCGGTGCGACCGATACGCATCTCGTTACCCATCGAGGCGGAGCCGAGGACGAGCGCGCCGGGCAACACCACTTTCGCGGCTTTGATGAACCCCATCGGTTCCATGAGGTTGCTCATGTCCGGTGTCCCGGCGACTTTCGTCGACACCAGGAACTCCTCCCAGTTGAACCCGAAGAGGAACTCCTCGGACTGCGAGAGGATCATCAGCAGAATCACCGCGAGCCAGAAGTTCGGCATCGCGCGCCAGACGATACCGCTGAACGAGGCCAGGTAGTCGCCGAACGTGTTCGGGTTCAGGCCGGCGTAGAACCCGAGCGGAATCCCGACGAACAGCGGGAGGATGACGGCGAGCGCGCCCATCAGGATGGTGCGGGGCGCGTAGGACATGATGACGTCGTTGGCGGCGACGTCGGGGCGGATGACCCACGACTGCCCGAGTTCGAACATGAACATGTCCGTGATGAAGTCGAAGTACTGCGCCCACAGCGGCTGATTCATGCCCAGCCGGCGGTGCAGTGCGTCGATTCGTTCGCCGGTCGCTTGTTGTCCCAGGATAGCGTACGCTGGGTCGATGGGCCCGGCGTAGATGATGAAGAACGTCAGTGACGTGCCGAACAGTATCACTGGGATCGACAGTACTAGTCGTTTCGCGAAATAGGTCCACCGGCTCATTGGTGCATGCCTCGAGTTGTGTGACTCGTTTGCATTCTTCTCTGTTTATTATTCGGGTTTAGGTCTTGCGTTTCGGAGGGCTCTCCGTACTGAAATGCGACTACGCTTGCGTTCGAAAAATGCAGGACGGCGGTTCGGGAAGCGAGCCGACTATTCGAACTCGCCGCGGTCGCCGATCTTCGCCCAGATTTCTTTGCCGCGAGAGCCGCCCATGGCACCCGAGCGCGGGGATTCGAGCCACGGGTAACTGTAGCCCTGCGTGATGCCGTGAATCATCGGGATGTACACGGCGTCTTCCTCGATGGCGTTCTCCATCATCATGCCACCTTCGCCACGGGCTTCGGCCTGCCCGGTACCGTAGTTGTTCTGGATCATCTCCCAGCCGTCGATAGCCTGCTCTGCGGCGTCACCGGTCTCGGAGCTCCAGTTGATGTACCCGATGGCCTGACCGGACGTGTCGGTCGCCGGCGGGTACGCGAGGTTGAGGAAGTTGTCCAGGCCCGGGTAGTCGGCGAGCCAGCCGAGATAGTACATCTCGACGTTGCCGTTGCGGGCGCTGTTGAGGAACGTGTTCCAGTCGGCGCTGTTCAGCTCGAGCTTGATGTGCGCCTGCGTGAGCTGGTCACGGAGGAGCGTGTACAGGTCGCTACCCCACGAGGACGCCGAGCTGGACGGCATCGTGAAGGACATGGAGAACTGGTTGTCGGGACCGTAGCCCGCCGCTTCCATGACTTCCTTGGCCTTGGCGACCTGGCCACGCTGCTCGTAGCCGTACTTGTAGTCCTGGGCCTGCTCCTCGTAGTTGCTCGGGCCGCCCGGGAACAGTCCCGGCGGCGTGAAGTGGTACGCCGGCTTCGCGGGACGCGGGAAGATTTGCTCGACGAACGTCTTCTGGCTGTAGACGTACGCCACAGCCTGACGGACCGGCTTCGGAACGACTTCGGAGTTGAACGCGAGGTAGTAGGTCGACGGCGTCGCGACCTCGTAGTAGTCCGCGGTCAGACCGTTCTCGTCCATCGGGCCGTAGGTACCGTAGCGGCGGCCACGGTCGTCGGTCCCTTCGAATTCGCGGAGGTCCGGCTTGTACTGCGCGGACGGGATGTACGGCGAGTCGGCGTTGACGTTGACCGTCGCGTACGTGTATCGCGCGTTCGACTCGGTGTACACCGCCTTGTGGATGCCGGCGTTCATCGGCGTCTCGCCGTGGTAGTCGTCACGGGCGGAGAGCTGAACTTCGGACGCCTGCTCCCAGGATTCGAGCGTGTACGGGCCTGCGCCGACCGGGTTCTTCGTCGCGAACTCCTGGTGGCTCATCTGGCCCTCGTAGCCCTCGATGTCGCCGACAAGTCCTTCCGGAACCGCGGAGAAGGACGTGTACGCGAGCATGCTGGTCGCCGCGTAGAACGGCTGCTCGAGCTCGAGCGTGAGCGTGTAGTCGTCCTCGGCGGTGACCGCGATGGTGCCGGGCTTGTACACTTCCTGCTCTTCGCCGTCCACCGTCGTCGTCTCGGTCTCGTGTTTGACACCGAGCGTGTCGAGGATGAACGTGGAGCGCCGCGAGTTGTCGGACGCCGCGAGGCGCTCGAAGGAGTAGACGAAGTCCTGTGCGGTGACCTCGTCGCCGTTGTTGTACGTCGCGCCCTGCTTGAGCGTGAACGTCAGCGTGGCGCCGTCGTTGGCCGTCTCGAGGGACTCCGCGAGGAGCATCTCGACGTTCGTCTGACCGTGCGGATAGTTGGTCAGCGCGTCGAAGATGTTCTGGATGTTCGCGCCCGACGTGGTGTCGGTCGCCTTGATCGGGTCGAGGGTGTCCATCGTACCGACGTTGAGGGAGCGGAGCGTCTTGCTCGGGTCGTACTCCATCTCCTCCGTCGTCTCGGAGTCCTCGTTGTCGCCACCGTTGTCGCCACCGTCGTCGGTGGGCGAGGTCGTCGTTTCTTCGTCGTCGTCCCCGCCGCCACCGGTACAGCCGGCCAGGGCGGCTGCGGTCGCAGCGGCACCAGTTCCCTGAAGGAACCGACGCCGGGAGAGGTTGTCAGTATCTGTCATCCACCCACGGGTTACTAATCTATAGTGATAAACTTACCGCTTCTGGGGGTCTCCACGCCCTAAATTTCTCCACTCGCTACCGTGTACAATCAACCGACGGCTACTATGTGTTAACACACGGCAAACTATTCTGTCAATCCGACGGTCTTAAGTACCGGGTGAGACGTTGTATCACATGTCATGACGACTGACGCCGCTCAGCCGACGTCTGACGCACACGGGACCGACGTGATGGCCTCGCTGGACGAGGAAGGCCGCGAGTCCCGACTCGTCATCGCGGACATCTCCCAGGACGAGGCCTGGGTATCCATGACCGCGGACGCGGCGACGCCGCTTTCGGCGTGGCGCTGAGACGGCAGGACTTTTCCTCGCGCGCGTCGATGACGCTCTCATGAACGTCCGTGAAGTCTCCGGCGGCCGCGAGTACGTCGTGCGACTCGACCACGGCGCCGACTGGCGCGAGGAACTCGAGTCGCTCGCCGAGGAGGACGACATTACCGCCGCGTGGTTCGTCGGTATGGGGGCCGTACAGGACGCGGAGCTCTGGTACTACGACCAGGACGACTTCGAGTACAAGAGCGCGCAGTTCGACGAGCCCTTAGAGGTCGCCAGTTGTGTCGGTAATATTTCACTACTCGACGGCGAGCCGTTCGCGCACACGCACGTAACACTATCCCGTCGGTCCGGGCAGGCGCTCGCCGGCCACCTCGACCGCGCGACGGTGTTCGCGGGCGAACTGTACGTCCGAGAACTGGACACCGACCTGGAGCGCGCCCACGACGACGCCACCGACCTCGACCTCTGGCTCTGATGCGCCCGGAAGACGAAGCGTACTTCGAGTCACTGGAGTCCGACCTCGACGACGCGTTCGACGTCGCCGAGCGCGCGAAGCGCCGCGGCGACGACCCGAAGCCAGAGGTCGAGATTCCGGTCGCGAAGGACATGGCCGACCGCGTCGAGAACATCCTCGGCATCGACGGCGTCGCCGAGCGCGTCCGCGACCTCGAAGGTGAGATGAGCCGCGAGGAGGCGGCCCTCGAACTCGTCGAGGACTTCGTGGAGGGCACCGTCGGCGACTACGAGACGGACGCCGGCAAGGTCGAGGGCGCGGTCCGGACCGCCGTCGCCCTGCTCACGGAGGGCGTGGTCGCGGCGCCCATCGAGGGCATCGACCGCGTCGAGGTGAACGCCAACGACGACGGCACCGAGTACGTCGCCGTCTACTACGCCGGCCCGATTCGGTCCGCCGGCGGGACGGCGCAGGCGCTCTCCGTGCTCGTCGCGGACTACGCGCGCAGCCTCCTCGACATAGACGAGTTCAAGCCGCGAGACGACGAGATAGAGCGCTACGCCGAGGAGGTGGCCCTCTACGACTCCGAGACCGGCCTCCAGTACTCGCCGAAGGACAAGGAGACGAAGTTCATCACCGAGAACTGTCCCGTAATGCTGGACGGCGAGGCGACGGGCAACGAGGAGGTCGACGGCTTCCGCGACCTCGAACGCATCGACACGAACTCGCCCCGCGGCGGGATGTGTCTCGTGCTCGCGGAGGGCATCGCGCTGAAGGCGCCGAAGATTCAGCGCTACACCCGGAACCTCGACGAGGTCGAGTGGCCGTGGCTCCAGGACCTCATCGACGGCACCATCGGCGAAGACGCCGGCGACGACGAGGCCGACGGCGAGGACGGCGAGAGCGACGCCGCGAGCGACGACGGTGACGCCGAGGACGCCGGCGACGAGCCCGACGGGCCGCCCCGCGTCGACCCGTCGTACAAGTTCCTCCAGGACCTCATCGCGGGCCGCCCCGTCTTCGGCCACCCGTCGAAGGAGGGCGGCTTCCGCCTGCGGTACGGGCGCGCCCGAAACCACGGGTTCGCGACGGCGGGCGTCCACCCGGCGACGATGCACCTGCTGGACGACTTCCTCGCGACGGGCACCCAAATCAAGACCGAGCGCCCGGGGAAGGCGGCGGGCGTCGTGCCCGTCGACTCCATCGAGGGGCCGACCGTGAAACTCGCGAACGGGGACGTGCGCCACATCGAAAGCCCGGAGGACGCCCTCGAAGTCCGGAACGGCGTCGTGGAGATTCTCGACGTCGGCGAGTACCTCGTGAACTACGGCGAGTTCGTGGAGAACAACCACGAACTCGCGCCCGCCTCCTACTCGCCGGAGTGGTGGGTGCAGGACTTCGCGGACGCCGGCGCGGACGTGCAGGCGCTCCGGGACTCGCCGTTCGCCGACCTCGACGACCCGGACGCCGACCAGGCAATCGAGTGGGCGACCGAGTACGACGCCCCGCTCCACCCCGCGTACACGTACCTCTGGCACGACGTGACAGTCGAGCAGTTCGTCGCGCTCGCGGACGCAGTCGTCGACGCCGAACGCGAGGACGGCGACCTCGCGCTCGCGCCCGACGACGAGGTCCGGGCGACGCTGGAGGCCCTGCTCGTCGAGCACCGCCAGCGCGAGGACGCGCTCTACGTGCCCGACTGGGTGCCGCTCGCGCGCTCGCTCGGGGTCGGCGAGGCGCGGAGCGCCTCGGAATCGCCGAGCGGAGCATCGCTCCGCGAGGCCGAGGACCTGGCGAAGGAGTGGGACAGCCTCTCGGCGGACGCCCGCGACTGGCCGAACGCGATGCGCGCCGTCGAGGAAGTCGCACCCTTCGACGTCCAGGAGCGTGCCCCCACGCGAATCGGGAACCGAATGGGGCGCCCGGAGAAATCCGAGTCCCGCGACCTCTCGCCGGCGGTCCACACGCTGTTCCCCATCGGCGAGGCCGGCGGGGCCCAACGCGACGTGGGCGACGCCGCGCGGTACGCGCCCGACATGGCGGACACGCCCGGCGAAATCGACGTGCGACTCGGCGAACGCGTCTGCCCGGACTGCGACGAGCACACCTACGAGGCGACCTGCCCCGACTGCGACACCTGGACCGACCCCCACTACGAGTGTCCCGACTGCGGCATCACCGCCGAACCCGACGAGTCCGGGCGCGTCGAGTGCCCGCGCTGCGAGCGCGAACTCGACAACGTCGAGACCCAGACCGTCGACGTCCAAGACGAGTACCGGAGCGCGCTCCAGTCCGTCGGCGAGCGCGAGAACGCCTTCGACGTGCTCAAAGGCGTACAGGGATTGATGTCCTCGGAGAAAGTCCCCGAACCGATGGAGAAGGGCGTCCTCCGCGCGAAACACGACGTCACCGCGTTCAAAGACGGCACCGTCCGGTACGACATGACCGACCTCCCGGTCACCGCTGTCCGCCCGCGCGAACTCGACGTCACCGTCGACCACTTCCGCGACCTCGGGTACGACGAGGACATCCACGGCGACCCCCTCGAACACGACGACCAACTCGTCGAACTCCGCGTGCAGGACGTCGTGCTCTCGGACGGCGCAGCCGAACACATGCTCCAGACCGCGGACTTCGTCGACGACCTCCTCACGGAGTACTACGGCCTCGATTCGTTCTACGAACTCGACGAGCGCGACGACCTCGTCGGCGAACTCGTCTTCGGGATGGCGCCCCACACCTCCGCCGCGGTCGTCGGCAGAATCATCGGCTTCACGTCGGCCGCGGTCGGCTACGCGCATCCGTACTTCCACGCCGCGAAACGCCGGAATTGCGACGGTGACGAGGACTGCGTGATGCTCCTGATGGACGGCCTGCTGAACTTCTCGAAGTCGTTCTTGCCGGACAAACGGGGCGGGCAGATGGACGCGCCCCTCGTCATGTCCTCGCGCATCGACCCGAGCGAAATCGACGACGAGGCGCACAACGTGGACATCGACCGGGAGTACCCCAAGGAGTTCTACGAGGCGAGTCGCGAGATGGCCGACCCCGGCGAGGTCGACGACCTCGTGACCATCGCGGAGGAGACGCTCGGCACCGACGAGGAGTACACCGGATTCGGGCACACCCACGACACGACGGACATCCACCTCGGCCCCGCGCTCTCCGCGTACAAGACGCTCGGGTCGATGATGGACAAGATGGACGCGCAACTGGAACTCTCGCGGAAGCTCCGGTCCGTGGACGAGACCGACGTCGCAGAGCGCGTCATCGAGTTCCACTTCCTCCCGGACCTCATCGGGAACCTCCGGGCGTTCAGCCGACAGGAGACGCGGTGTCTCGACTGCGGGGAGAAGTACCGCCGGATGCCCCTGACCGGGGACTGCCGGGAGTGCGGGGGCAGGGTGAACCTCACGGTCCACGAGGGCTCCGTGAACAAGTACATGGACACCGCGATTCAGGTGGCCGAGGACTACGACTGCCGGGAGTACACGAAACAGCGCCTCGAACTCCTCGACCGGAAACTGGAGTCCATCTTCGAGAACGACAAGAACAAGCAGTCCGGCATCGCGGACTTCATGTGATTGCCGCCCGGCGAGGACGATTCTCCTGAGTACCGGGGATTCGCCCGGTCGTGTCGGGTCGTCTAGTCCGTCGCTCGGAGTCCCGTCACCGCGATTCGGTGTCTCGTTCCAGCGCCTCGCGCCGCTGTTCGTATTCGTCGTCGGTCAACTCCCCGCGAGCGTAGGCGAGTCGGAGTTCCTCGAGTGCCCGGTCCGAATCACGCTCGCTGTCCGTGACTGCCCTGTACACGAGGTAACCGCCGCCGACGAGGACGGCCAGGAACAGGAGTTGCATGACGGCTGCGACGACGAACGCCCAGCCCGACATCGTTCCGTCACCCCACATTCCACCGCCCCACGCACCGCCCATCATCGGCCCGGCCCCCATCGTCCCGAAGCCCATGAAGAGCATCGGGAAGACGACGAACGCACCGATGACGATGAGGAGAATCGTGACCAGTCGGCTGTCGTTGGTGTTTTGAGGCATGTATGTTTCCTCCGTGGGTCCGCACCTACTGTCACCTACGCGCCCGCAGTTCAATGCGGTTGTGCCTTCTAATACAGCGTCATTTTCCCTCTCTAAGTTTAGAACCCACAGCAGAACCTATACAAAACGCCGGTATTCTAAGTGGCTCTCCGGCAGGTGACGCGGACGATGACCGAGGGTGTCCTCGACGCGCTCCGAATCGGTGTCGGATTCTCCCAGAACGGGCGGCCGCGACCACTGACTCCTCGCTCTCCGAGCGTGACCACTGGGTCGCCACCCACGTTGAAGCACATTGCGAACGATTGACTCGACAATGGACGACCACGCCCCGAACGACGACACCGAGGATTCACCTCGCGACGGCGCCGCTCCCGCCGAGCACGGCACACACAGCCAGCACGAGGGGCACGGTGGAATGCGCGAGGAGCACGACGGCCACGAGGGGCACGGCGGCATGCACGAGGGCCACGAGCAGATGTTCCGACGTCGCTTCTTCGTCTCGACGCTCCTCTCGCTGCCGGTCCTGCTCTACAGCCCGACGCTCCAGGAGTGGCTCGGCTTCTCCGTCCCGGCGTTCCCCGGCAGCGAGTGGGTCAATCCCGTCTTCGCGGTCGTCGTCTTCGCCTACGGTGGGGTTCCGTTCCTCCGGATGGCCGGCCCCGAAGTCCGGGACCGCTCGCCGGGGATGATGACGCTCATCTCGATGGCCATCTCCGTCGCGTTCGTCTACAGTCTGGCGACCGTCGTCTTCCCCGCCCAGTCGGCGTTCTTCTGGGAACTCGTGACGCTCATCGACATCATGTTGCTCGGCCACTGGATCGAGATGCGGTCGGTCCGCCGAGCCTCGAGCGCGGTGGACGAACTGGCGAAACTGATGCCGGACACCGCGGAGCGAATCACCGACGACGGTGACACCGAGGAGGTCCCCGTCAGTGAACTCTCCGAGGGCGACCTCGTGCTCGTGCGACCGGGCGCGAGCGTCCCCGCCGACGGCGTCGTCGAAGAGGGCGACTCGGACGTCGAGGAATCGATGATTACGGGCGAGTCGAAACCCGTCTCGAAGGAACCGGGCGACGAGGTCATCGGCGGCACCGTCAACGGCGACGGCAGCCTCCGCGTGCGCGTCGGTGCGACGGGCGAGGAGACGACGCTCGCGGGCATCATGCGACTCGTCGAGGAAGCCCAGCAGAGCAAATCCGAGACGCAAGTGCTGGCCGACCGGGCGGCCGGCTGGCTGTTCTACGTCGCTGTCGGGGCCGCGGCCGTGACCGCGGTCGCCTGGACCGCCGCGGTCTCGTTCAACGCGACGATCATCGAGCGCGCCGTCACGGTGCTCGTCATCGCCTGCCCGCACGCGCTCGGCCTCGCCATCCCGCTCGTCGTCGCAATCAACACGTCACTCGCCGCTCGCAACGGGATGCTCGTTCGCGACCGAATCGCGATGGAGGAGGCGCGGAATCTGGACGCCATCGTCTTCGACAAGACCGGGACGCTCACCGAGGGCGAGCACGGCGTCGTCGGGGTGGCGACCGTCGACGGCGTCGACGAGGACGACGCACTCCGACTGGCGGCCGCCGTCGAGGGCGACTCCGAACACATGATTGCACGGGCCATCCGCGAAGCAGCCGCCGAGCGAGACCTCAGCGTTCCCGACGCGACCGGCTTCGAGGCAATCAAGGGTCGCGGCGTACGCGCGACCGTCGACGTCTCCGGCTTCCCCGGAGGCTCGTCGGACTCGGCCGACGGCGACAGCGAGGTGTACGTCGGCGGGCCGAACCTACTGACCCAACTCGATAGCGAGATTCCACCCCACCTCCGGCGGTTCGCCGACGAGGCCGGACAGAACGCCCAGACCGTGGTGTACCTCGTTCGCGGGGGCGAGCGAAGCGAGTCCTCGGACGAAGCGAGCGGCGAAGCCGCGAGCCGCGGGGGCGAGCTGGTCGCCGCCTTCGCGATGGCCGACGTGATTCGCGAGGAGAGTTACCGCGTCGTCGACGCCCTCCACGACTTGGGCATCGAGGTGGCGATGCTGACCGGCGACTCGCAGGACGTCGCCGACGCCGTCGCTGACGAACTGGGCATCGACACGGTGTTCGCGGAGGTCCTCCCCGAGAACAAAGACGAGAAAGTCCGGGAACTCCAGGACCGAGGTAAGCTCGTGGGAATGGTCGGCGACGGCGTGAACGACGCGCCGGCGCTGACGCGGGCCGACGTCGGCATCGCCATCGGGAGTGGCACCGACGTCGCCGTCCAGTCGGCTGACGTCATCCTCGTGAAGAACAACCCGATGGACGTCGTTCGCCTCGTGAAACTCAGCGAGGCCAGTTACCGGAAGATGCAGGAGAACATCGTCTGGGCCGCCGGATACAACGTCTTCGCCATCCCGCTCGCTGCGGGCGTTCTCGCTCCGCTCGGGATTCTGCTGTCTCCCGCGGTGGGCGCACTCTTGATGTCGCTGAGTACGGTCATCGTCGCCGTCAACGCCCAACTCCTCCGCCGCGTCGACCTCTCCATTTCGGAGTTTCCCGACCGGACACGGGACCGGCCAGAAACGTCAACGTGACTGATGCGGCCACTCGGTAGCGGGCTGCCTGCGGGAACGCGGCCCGGTATCGGCGATTGCTTTTATGACTTCTCGCGTCGAACCCGGAACTATGAGCGACGACTCACCGACCGTCGGACTGGGCGCGACAGTGTACACGGAGAACGGCGACGAAATCGGCACCGTCCGCGGGTTCGACGAGGACGGCGTCTTCGTCACCACGCGGGACGGCGTGGACGCGCTCTCCATCGAACACGAGCGCGCCGGCCACGAGTTCGGCGAGGCCGAACTGATGTGGCGGTGCTCGGAGTGCGGGGAGCTCGGCGACCTCCAGGAGTCGTTCCCCGACGAGTGTCCGAGTTGCGGCGTCGAGAAAGAGGCGATTTACTACTGGACTGAGGACTGACGACGCGACGAACTGGGGAGAACTGACCGATAGAAACGGACTAGAACGGCGCCTGTGGGCCTTCGTCGTCCTCGGGTTCTTCGCCGTCTTCCTCGCCGGGGAACGACGGGCTCATGCCGCCGGTGTCGCCGCCGCCCATGCCGGTGTCGGCGTGGACGGTGTCGATTTCGGGGATTTCCTTGGTCATCCGGGACTTGATGGCTTGAATCGTCATCGGGGAGATACCACACCCCGAGCACGCGCCGCCGAGCTGGAGGTCGACGACGCCCTCCTCGCGGTCGATGTTCTGGATGGCCGCGGTGCCGCCGTGCATCTGAATCTGCGGGAAGTTCCGGCGGAGGAAGTTGTTGACGCGCTCCTCCAGGTCGTCCCCGTCTTGGCTCTCTGCGCTCATGGGGCGGAGTTGGCGCTGGCGGTGCTTAGGCCTTTTCGTCGTCTGCGCTGGCGGCGTCGCCGACGCCGAACATCTTCTGGAGTTGGGTGTTCAGTTCGTCGAGGTAGATATCGAGGACGCGTTCGGCCTTCTCGTCGGTCGCCATCACACCCTCCAGTTGGGCGAGGGGGTCGTCGGGCACGTCGACGGAGAACTCGCCGTCGCCCTCGTAGTGGGGTTCGGCCTCCGCGAGAATCGTCTGGTCGATGCCGTGGACCAGATCCGAGTCGTACGTCTCGTTCATCTCGTTGAACGCGCGCTTGTACGCGGTCTGGAGTTTCGGGAAGTGGTCGACGTACTTCTGTTCCTCGAACTCCTCGGGCGTCAACTCGCTCATTGCCGGCGATTCGTCGTCGCGAGACAAGTGCCCGTCGGTCGCGCTCAGTCGGACTGCTCGAGGAGACGCACCGGTGAACGTACCACGGCCCACACCACAATTCTATATCGCACTATGTGATTTATAGATGGTGGTGTCGGCGACACGCCCGACTCTCGCGATATATCCTCTGTCCGCACCGTGCTGCTGCGAAGCGGGGCTCGCTGTGGCTGTCGCCTCGAGTCTGCGTGGCTCGTCGTGCTCCCTCGCGCACGCGAGCTCCGGCCACCGGCTCTCGGTGTGCTGGCTGCCGCACCGGCCCCAAACACTGCGATTCCCGCCGTCGGACCTTCGTCGGCGCGCCCACCCTCTCCTGTGTCGTCGCCCGTTTGCTAAACCGCGCTCCGGTTCAGCAACTCCGACATCTCTCGTCGTGTACACGCCCGCCCGTTTGGCGGTCTCGCTTCGCGCCCGTCACTTCGGCGCGCCGCTGGCAGCGCGCGCCTCTCCCGAGTTCGCCGAACACACCGATTTCAACACCGGCACGCCTCCTGCAGCCGGAACTCTGTGTGCGCCGCATCCCGGCCCCAAACCGACGATAAACTCTATTCCACGATATAAAAACTGGGGGTCGGTGGGAACTAGAGATTCGGAACGCTCTCAGCTACAAACCAGTTTCTCACCAGAAGGCACCGAAATTAATCTTGGTGGGGTCTGGTAGCTACTATTTCAGCACGAACCCCCACCGTAAGCCGCCCTACGTGCGAACACTGAGAATAGTACCGCCGAGTATGCGCTATGTTGTGGTGGCGCTCTTCGTGTACAATGTGGGCGCTCCTTCGAGATCTGTTCTGTTCGCCATCAGTTCCATAGGTCAGGATATTATCTATAGAGCACAGAAGTAATACCTGATTGAAGATTCATTTACTAGGGCAGAATTTATAACAGGTTGGTCAAAATGGAAAAGTATCATGAAGTATAGCCGACTGACGTTTGCACCCCACTCCTTGTACGAATTGCTCTCCCACATGAGACTCGCTGCAACTCTTAAAGATGTGTAACATGGGCGAGCCAGCACCGGAACGCTTGGAGGTTATCGAGAATGAGTACCCGAATCGGCATACAAAATTAGAGCTGGTCGCGCCAGAATTCACTTGTCTCTGTCCGGAGAAACCATCCCAGCCGGACTTCGCCACGTTCGTCATCGAATACGTCCCGGACGAGTACATTGTCGAGCTGAAGGCGCTGAAACTGTACTTAACCTCCTACCGCGACGTGGAGATCTACCACGAGCCCGCAACCAATCGCATCCTCGACGACCTGGTCGATGCCTGCTCGCCTAGGTGGATGCGAATCACCGGGAAATTCAACACACGTGGCGGGATCACCACCGACGTCACAGTCGAATACGGGGAGCTAGACGAAGCCGAAATCCCCGAAAGCCAGTCAACGCGAACGGAGGACCTGACTCGAATCCAATCTGAACAATGAGTCTCTCGTTCTACGCAGCCATGAGCGTCTCCCCCAGCTCGATGCGGAAGACGTTCGCCCGACTGCAGGACGGTTATGGGTCATTGGAACCGCTGCAAAACGTCATGTTCACCCCCATCTCACAGGGGCCAGAAACCCACGGGGAAATCGAGGCGCTCACGAAACGATTCGACCTCAACGTGATGTTCGACTCCGGCGGGTACGAGGTGCAAGTCGGAAACAAGGAATTCGACGACCTGTACTCGTACCTGATTGACTTCTATGGAGAGAACAACTGGGGGCATCGCTACGTCCTCCCCGATAACGTCCCGCTCACGGACGACCCTCCAAACGTTGTCGATCGGAAGGTGGACGAGACACTGAGCGCGACCGAGATGTGCTTCCGCCGGCTTTCTGAAGACCGGCAATCACGAGCGGTCGCTGTCGTCCAAGGACATACGACAGACCAACTCTACCGATGCCTCAACAAGTACAGCCAACTCGATGGACTCCAGCACGTCGGGTTCGGGAGCTTTGGAACCGGTGGTGTGAGCAACGGCGTCAATATGCTCACCACCGAAGCCTTCCATAACCTCTCGACAGTCGTTGACCGCGCACACGAAGAAGGCCTCTCGGTTCACGCCTTCGGTGTCGGCGGTCCAACCAGCCTCCCACTCTTACATGAAGCCGGCGTCGATTCCTTCGACACGACGAGCTGGATGCGGTCCAGCGGCTACGGGAACGTGTTCTTCCCGTTCAAAAGCCGGTTCAACGCCTCCCACCGGAAGAACCGCAGCGGGAACGTCCTCACAGCGAGCGAGCTCCCCCATCTTCGAGCGGAAACCGGCCACAAGTGCCCGTTCTGTGAGAACATCAGAAACCTCCGGAACAACCGCTGGGACCGCGTCATTCATAATCTGATCGTCATCCACGAGATGACGAATCAGATGACGGAGATGACCACGGAAGAGATCATCGGCGCGATGGACCCCAACTCGCGGTACCGGAAACGGCTGGAAGATGTCCAAAAAACCCGTCCTGTCCGGGGGCCGATCTCAACATGAGCAACAAGCTCCACATCGTCGGGAGTGCAGGCCGACCAGAAGCTATCAAGCACTACCTCGACCTCATCGATCGACGTGATTACACCTCCGTTGAGGACGCGATGAGCGATGCCTACCACGAATTTGGGCTGAGCCACCCCAGCAAGCCGGGCCAGCTCATCAACACCAAGGACATGACAACCACGCTGGCCCGGCTTGGACTCGTGCACGAGGAAGACCGGCAGGAACTCACCGACTTCGGCCGCGATCTTGTGGATGTCCTCATTCATAACGAACAGCGGTTCTACGACCTGCTGCATTTCGTGTACGCGTCCGCCTATCATCGGAACCCAAGCCCGGAGCGGTTCATCTCGTGGTCGTACTACCAGATTACGCGAGAGTACTGTAAACGGGCTCCAGTCGATTTCAACGATGCCAAACAGGAAGTCGTCGAGGCCGTGCTGCAGTCGGCGGAGACCGAAACTGCGCCGGGGTTCGATGATCACGGTACACTCAGCACGAAGAGCATCAACAACTATCGGCGGTTCATCGACGAGTTGGACCCGCCGGTTCTCCAAGAGGGGCGGTTCGAGCTGCGTGAGTTCGTGCCGTCAGAGCTGGTTCTGGCGGCGATTGATCTCCTGTACCGGACTGACTTCGCCGGGTCACGGGAGTATGGTGGGTTGATGAGTCTGAGTGGTGTTCCTGCCGAGGCTCTACAGACGCTGTGTTTGGTGCAGGAAGACGTTCTCTCAGATGTTGTTGAACAGGCTGTGAAAATGGACAGTCGCCTGAGCCTCAAGGCGGACTACACGATGCACGTTCGGTTATCAGAGCCGGTGACCATTGATGACCTCGCCTAATGCCCTACTCCTCCAGCGGATGAACGCCCTCAAAGACGCTGCGTCTGTCGAACGGCTCTCTGCTGCCCAGCAGGAGGCGATGGACCAGATTCGGAAGCATCGGGACGACGATGCCCGGTTCATAAACCTGTACGGTCCGGAAGAAGCCGGGAAAACGTTCCTGTGCTGGGCGCTCCGGGAAGCGGAGGACTGGGAGTACCATCCGCAGATGCCGGAGTCAGCTGATGAACCAGTGGTCATCTACGACCACGGGGAGGCAGACCGGATGGCGACACGGAATCTCCGGAACCATGCCAGCATCAACGGCCTTGCGACCATCGTCTACGTGACGCACAGGCCGGCAGAAGAGGTTTTTCCGAGAGTCGAACTGGCCCCTGGAGAGGACCACTACCAGACTGTCCGAGCCAACTGGGAAGCACTCGGACTGTCCGTCGAACACGCACCCACTATGTAAACCAATGAGCGGAAAACAACTCACTGACAGCGTTGGCGAGGTGTTTGACCTCGTTCGGAAGAGCGAGGGAATCATCTCAACGTTCAGCGCAAACGAAGTCGCAGAGGAACCACAAACAGTCGAAGCCGAATACGAGCGATTCGCGGACACCCACATCTCACTCGGGGACACCGACGGGTTCGAAGACGAGGTCTATGAATCGCTCGTGGAAAGCGAGAAACCGACGAAAGGCTACTTGTACGGGCCGTTCGGGTACGGGAAGACCAGTACGTCAGTCAGCATTTGGAAGGAGATCACGGACAACGACGTCATCGCTGTGCCCCCGTTCACCCTCACGTCGTTCACCGCCATTATGCGCGCGACCCACGGGTGGATGCGGTACGAGCTGAACAACAAAGCCCCCGGGTACGTCGATGAGCTAGAGGAAATCAAGGACCGATACATCAACCAAGAGCTGGAGGCGTACGCCGAAGAGAAGAAGGACGACCACCAGTTTCAGGACAAGGACCAGCTCGTGGAGATGTTCCGTGAGATGGAGCGTACCAACGACCTGGACCTCAGTATCCAGGCCGACACCCTCATCGACTTCTTCAGCGAGTGCACTGAACTCGCCCTGAAGGCGGACTTCGACGGTCTACTCATCCTCGGCGACGAGTTCCAGCAGTACTTCAAGAGCGCGGATAATCGCCAGGACGCCGAATCTAGATTCCGGAACCTCGTGTTCGGACTGCAGTCCGGGGCGAAGGTGCAGGACGAGTTCGGGCTGTTCATCTCGATGCCGGAGCAGACGAAGAGCACTCTCGATGCGCACGCGGGTGACGTGCTGAACCGGTTAGAACGCGATAACCTGACGCTCAACCTCCAGAACGTCTACGGGCAGGACTTCCCTGCCGAACTCTGGAACCGGTACGCACAGGGATACAGCTTCGAGGATCGGCAACACGATGTCATCAGTCAATCCGCATTGAAGGCGATTGGCGAGATTTGCTCTCGTGAAGACCTCAGCAACGGTCCTCGGACGGTCATTGACATTTTCCGCATCGCAATCAAGCAGTACCAGACCGCCGGAGAGTGCTTCACGGTCCTTGACCTGGCCGACGCATTCTACGAAGGTGAAGTCCGCTACCAGGGGTCGTCAACGAAGATTCAGTCGGCCATCCAGGACGCCCTCGATCACTCCAGCGTTGACTCCGAGAAGAAATCACAGTTCATCCGCATCTGTGCCGTTTTCCCGGAAGAAGGCATCCCGGACGAGGTCGTTGAGTCGTGGAACCTTGGGGAGGCGAAAGAAGAGCTCTCGAAGGCCCTGCACGGAGAGGTCATCAAGGTCGTCGCAGAAGGCTACACACTGATTGATGTCACGGCTACTGAAGGCCCGGATGACATCGTTCAGCAGCTCATCCGTGATTTCTGGCGACAGTACGACACAGAGCACGTCAACGCCGCCTATGCGATGGAGGCGTTCGCCAACGACCTCGTCTGCGGTGAGATATTCGAACCCATCCGTGGGAAGCTCCGGGGGTGGGGCGTCGGAGACGGCCTGAATAACTACGAGCCGACGCTGTACAAGCGCAGCGACCTCCAAGGAACGTTCAACACGCGGTACCCGAAGCGGACTGCCAGCATCACAGTCACCGACCCTGATCACGACGACGAGATCGGGAGTCACGATGACCTCGGGGCCGGGTACGGTACACCCGACATCGCGTTCAACTTCATCTTAGGGTGGGAGAGCGAGGAAAACCCGGTCACGCCCCGCATCGAGCGCGAATCCGAGCGTGAATACACGTTCGTCGTCAACGGCCGGCAGACGTTCGACTCGCTTCCTGAGAATCTCGATTTCCTTCGGGACGCGATGGACCCGAATGCAGTCACTCCGTTCCTGATGCTCGCGCTCGTTGCGTATCTAGAGCAGGATGACACGGAGATGGACGCCCAGGAGGAGAACCGCGTCGAACACTTCCGGGATAAACTCCTCAACGTCGCGCTGAAGTCCCTGTTCGGCGAGGAACTCATCGACAACGCACCCGTCAAACTCAGTCGAGCGGGAAAGCGAGCAGTTGAGGGGGTGTTCACTGAGGCGATGCAGGAAGTCTACCCCGAGTACCACACCATCATCACCAGCACGCAGTACGAGAAGATGATGGATGAGTACGTGGACTTCCTTGACGCCCTCGAAACCACGTCAAAGCGCCGCGGTTCAAACCCCATCGAAGGGACGAAATCAGATGTTGCATCGCTATTCGGCCTGAAGAACACTTCTCCCTTCGACGGCCGGATCAGTCAGCACTACAGCGACATCCTCACTGTCAAAAATAACGAAAAGGACGGCTTCGTCGTCTCCGCGGAGCTCCACCCCCTCGAAGAGGAGATCATCAGTCGCTTAGAACATAGCGAAGACGAGCAAATCCCACAATCCACGGTCGATGAGATTGCGGTGGAGCACGGATACCGTGAGGAAGAGGTTGACGTCATCCTCACCTTCCTCCAGCACCGGGGTCTCGTCGAAGAGGTGGACTCCGGAGAAACGCTTGCGCTCCTCGAAACCGATGTCAGCATCGAGGACGTCGAGGAAACGGTAACGGAGTGCCAGAACCTCCACGATGCAATCACGTCTCTTGATGCTGAATTCATTCCAGACGGAGTTACGGCTGAGTTAGACTCAATTGAGGAAGACCTGGAGGATGCTCACCCTGATGACGGGGAGACGCTGGAGTCCCTCCAGGTGACGGCTCGACACGTCCGAGATCGCCTCGACCAGCAGGTCCAATCCCTGCACCAGCGGTATCTCTCCGAATGCAAGGACGTCAAGAAGGAGGCCAACCGGGAACGTCGTCGAATCAACCCTGACCACCTCGACGACCCAATCGAAGGCAGCGTGGAGTTCGTCGGGGTGCTGGACGACGCTCGCCGAGAACTGCGGGCAGAGTATCAGGATGTCAAACAGCGAATCGGGGAAGTGAGCGATGACTTGGAAGCTGCTGTCGCCCAACACGACGAACCGACTATAGAGAACACGGAAACGCTCCACCAGAAGGCGAGAGAGGCACGCGATGAACTTGACGAGATCCGGGGCGAAGTCTCCGAGAGCGATGACGGAGAGAGTCTTGAGGATCTCGCAGACGCCGTGGAACGCTGGGAAATATTCGCCGACCAGGTAGCGAACGTCCGGCGGAA
Organism: Halobacterium litoreum; assembly: GCF_021233415.1. NCBI lineage: Archaea > Methanobacteriati > Methanobacteriota > Halobacteria > Halobacteriales > Halobacteriaceae > Halobacterium > Halobacterium litoreum. The sequence continues at coordinate 2,693,754 of NZ_CP089466.1, forward strand.
GATCATGGACTACGCTCGGACGTTCGAAGAGGAGGTGGACGAAGCGGAAGATATCGAGGATTTCATCGGACAGGTGTCCGAGCACTTCACAGACGATTGGGAAGCCGCTCTCCAGAACCGCGAAGGATTCGAAGAACAACTCAACCGCATCGAGGAATCCTACGAAGCCCGGCGTGAAAACCGCCGCGAGGTGTTCCAGAAGAAACTGGAAATTCTGAAGAGCGTGCTCAGTGAGGCCACTGGCGGTTCCTCCCGAGGGCTCCGTCGGGCTCAGTATCCGTTCATTGAGAACCCTGATGAGGCACGCCGAGGGTTAGTCGATGACTTCGAGGAGGAATACAGGACCCAAGTGATCGAGAAGGCTGAGGAACAGCTGACGAAGGCGTTCCAAGAGATCGAGTACGCGCGCATCGTCGGTGTAGACGCCGGAGTCGAGGCTGACCCCGACGAGGTCGGCGAACGGATCGAACAGGCGGAAGCCAAAGTTTCTAACTTGAAATCTGCACTCTCCCGGTTCACCTTCACAGACATTCAGGAGGGGAACGAACTCTGCTCCGAGCTGGAAAGCAAGGGGCGTACAGTGTTGGACAGCGCGGAGGAACTCCGGGAGCAGTCCGGCGAGTTCCGCCGTGAAACGGAGCCCGACGATGAGGCCGTCCAAGAGTTGCTTGAGCGAATCAATGACCACCGTCAGGTGGACTTCAAGGAACTGCTCATGGAGTACCACGACGATGGCGAAAATCTCTCGCCGGACGACCTCCTCACCCGGATGAACCAGCTGTTCAAGCACAACCAGATCGACATTGAGATCTCCCGCAGACGGGGGCGATAACCATGCCAACGTTCACGGAGATCGCTGAACAGGCACAAGCCACCCCCGTCGTTTGCCCACTCCCAAGACTGGCGAGTTTCTACCTCGATGACCTCGCCGTCTACACGTCACTCGACAACTTCCACTACGACCTTTACAATCCAGATTACCGATTCGACCGAGATGTGGTCATTAGTGCGGATGACCATCATCCGGACTACACGCACCTGAGCTGTGACGAGGAGCCGGTCACGCCCCGACTGAACGAGGTCGTGGACTGGAGCAATCGAGAACACCACGACCGGCTACGGCGGGAGCTGCTGAAACAATCCAGTCTCAAAAACCACATCGTTCACAGCGTGACTGGAGAAACCATCGTCGTGCTGCTCATCGTTGACGGCCTTTCCTACGAGTCACTCCGCACGACGCAACTCCCTGCCCAACCCGTGGTCGTTGACGGAATGACGACCACCGAACCCGGCTTCAAGCGGATTATTTACGGGGACGACAACGTCTCGCTGTACAGCGAGTTACTCCACGAGAAGAACTTCACCAACAAATTCGGTTTCACGTATTGGGACCGAGGACAGGAGGACCTCTCGACGGACCTCCATGCTGCGATGGGGAACGACGTGTACCGCATCCGGGATTTCTCCGACGCGGTGGAGACTCTCTCAGATGCCGCCCCGTTCACGAACCGGACATACGTCCAGATCACACGAATGGGGTTGGACCAGGACTCGCACAACAAGAAAGAAGAGCCAGACCATGACGCGGTCGTTGAGAACATCATCGAAGATGTCCGCGACCTCGAAGCGGAACTCTCCAAACAGGCAGAGAGCTACCGGATTTTCGCAACGTCAGACCACGGCATTCTCTGGCGTACCCAGCTTCCGGATAGCCCGGAGGTGATTCTGGACGACTACAAACACCAACCACGGTACGTACAGGGCCGCGAAAAAGTCCCGCACAGTATGACGTACACCTCCGACGGTGAGATCGTCTCCGGGCTGGCATACCCATATCTCGCCCGGGATCTGAAACACACTGAGTGGGGCGTTCACGGCGGGTTCTCGTACTATGAATCCGTCGTCCCGCTCGTAGAACTCAGCAGCAACTCCAACGACGGTGATTCAGCATGAACTTGTTCATCGGCGAAAACCTCGACGAGCACGGCGACACGTACATTGACGCATCATCAGCCCGCTCCATCCTCGCGTGTGGCAAACGCGGGACGGGCAAGAGCTACACGATGGGAAGCATCGTGGAAGAGATTCACACGGAAACCGACGACATCGTTCCGCTCGTCATCGACCCGATGGGGATTTATTGGACGATGGCCGAGGAAAACGACCGTCAACGCGACCTCCTCTGGGACTGGGGAATGTCCGAAGAGGGCTTCCCTGTGAATCTACTCGTCCCGGGGAATCCCGGCGAGCGATTCGGTGATGAAGTCCTCCGGGAGCTTGAGGGGCGCGGCATCGACGTGAACCCGCTTCTGCTGAACCCCTCGGACATGACCCCAGACGGCTGGTGTGACCTCTTCGACCTGAACATCAACAAGCCGATGGGCATCGCTCTGTACCGGTCCGTTCGAGAGCTCAACGAAGAGGAGTCGGAATTCTACTTGGACGACATCATCCAGAAGGTAGAGCGTGACGGCGGGTCCTCCGACCGAACCAAGGAAGCCCTCCTGAACCGGCTAGAGATGGCGAAAGACTGGGGCATTTTCGCCGACCAATACCAGGATCTCTGGCGGACCTTCGATGAGAACAGAATAAACGTCCTGGACATGAGCGTCATCGATCCCGGGCAGTACGGGCTTCGAAACCTGGTCGTTGAAGTCCTGGGGAAAGAGCTCTTCCGGCAGCGTCAGGAGGCCCGCCGCCGTGAGGAGATGGGGCTTTCGGTGGAGATCCCCAAGGTGTGGTTGTTCATTGATGAAGCCCACAACTTCGTGCCAAGCGGGTCGTCGTCACTTGCTAAGGACACCATTATTCGGTGGGTGAAAGAAGGGCGACAGCCCGGCCTATCCATCGTTGTCGCAACCCAGCAACCGTCAGCAATCGATAGCGATGTGCTGTCGCAATGCGACATCATTCTCTGCCACAAAATCACGACCAAAGAGGACATCCAGTCCCTTGACAAGCTCAGTCAGGACTACATGGGGAGTGATCTGAAAACCTACGTCCGGCAGATCGACAACGTCGGGGAGGTCGTCTATGTAGACGACGACGAAGAGACTGTGGAGATGGTGAAGATGCGGCCACGGCAGAGTAAGCACGGTGGCGGTGAAGCATGAGCAGGGGTAAGAAGGTGAAGCTGATGAAGGTCTCCAGCGCTACGTCACCCGACGACGTCGAACGCATCAATGCGTTCTTCAATTCAACCGAAATCAAAACCGACCTTCACTGGTTCACCTACCGAGACACACTTGACCGAGCATTCGAGCGCGAAGACCGACAACTCCTCTACGTAGACAACGATGACGGCGAGATCATCGGGGCTCTCATGGTGTGGTGCCAATCACGCGTCCTCGACCCCGGCGAGGCGCAAATCCGCCTCGTAGCCGTTTCACCAGATAACCGCGATGAAGGGCTCGGGCGACTACTCTGCGAATGTGCGGAGGCCTTTGCCCGCCGACAATCACAGGATCGAATGATCGCCGATGTCGTTGCGTCAGCCCCGGCTGTTGAGTTCTGGAAATCAATCGGGTACGACCCCCTCGAAGAGTGGGAAACCCGCGGCGGACGGTCGATGCTTACCGTTCAGAAACCCCTCGACTGACCACCCTGAGCAGAAGCTGGCTTTCTCGCGTCCCGATCCTGGTATGTTCCGGAA